>NZ_QYUO01000001.1:2679701-3349627 GCF_003591035.1 Noviherbaspirillum saxi | reverse complement strand
GGTTCCTTCCCCCTTGCAGGGGCGCCCGGCGTAGGGGGAAGGAACCCGACTGTCAGAACGAATCAAATCCGTAGAATGAACAGGCAATACCCGAATCAATTCACCTTCACATACTCGTTCTGCAACTGCCCGCGCGTGCGCAGCTGTGTTTCCCAGCTGCCCTGATCGCCGGGTGACCAGCCTTGGATGACATACGCATTCTTCGCGCCTTGCCACGGTGCCACATCGCTGCGGTTGGTCGTGCCTGCCGTCTTGCTTTGGTCCATTTCGCCGCAACCGCCCAGCAGCGCCATGCAGGCGCCCAGCATCCACAGCTTCCTCATGATTTTTTCCCTTCCGGCTTGGTTTCTGCATTCGGTGGCTTGCCATAGGCGGTGCCCCAGCCCCAGACTTCGCTACCCTTGCCGCGCCTGAGCACCCGGTTGCGGAAAATATCGGCAACCATGTCGCCGTCGCCGCCGAGCAGCGCCTTGGTCGAGCACATTTCGGCGCAAGCCGGCAGCTTGCCTTCGGACAGGCGATTGCGGCCGTATTTGTCGAATTCCGCCTTGGAACCGTTTTCTTCCGGACCGCCGGCGCAGAACGTGCATTTGTCCATTTTGCCGCGCAAGCCGAAATTGCCGCTGGATGGAAATTGCGGCGCGCCGAACGGGCAGGCATACGAACAATAGCCGCAGCCTATGCAGGTATCTTTGTTGTGCAGTACCACGCCTTCATCGGTGCGATAGAAGCAATCGACCGGACATACCGCCATGCAGGGCGCATCCGAGCAATGCATGCAAGCGACCGAAATCGATTTTTCCTGTCCGACCACACCGTCGTTGACGGTGACCACGCGACGGCGATTCACGCCCCAAGGAACTTCATGCTCGTTCTTGCAGGCGGTGACGCAACTGTTGCACTCGATGCAGCGCTCCGCGTCGCAAATGAATTTCATTCGTGCCATGTCAGTTCTCCGTCAGGCAGTAAAGCGTTCGATGTTGCAAATCGTGGTCTTGGTTTCCTGCATCATGGTCACAGAGTCGTAGCCGTAGGTCGTGGCCGTATTGACCGCTTCGCCGCGCACCACGGGGGCCGCGCCTTCCGGGTAAAACTCAAGCATGTCCTTGCCCTGCCACCAGCCGGAGAAATGGAAGGGGATGAACGCGGTGTCAGGTCCGACGCGCGGCGTCACCAATGCCTTGACCTTGATACGTGCCCCGGTCGGCGTCGACACAATCACATATTCGCCGTTGCGGATGCCGCGATCGGCCGCAGCCGTCGGATTGATTTCAACGAAGTTATCCTGCTGCAGCTCGGCCAGCCAAGGATTCGAACGCGTCTCTTCACCGCCGCCTTCGTATTCGACCAGGCGTCCCGAGGTCAGGATGATCGGGAATTTCTCATGCAGTTTGGCCTCGATGTTCTTTTCCTGCACTGACTTGTACAGCGTCGGCAAGCGCCAGAAGCCTTTCTTGTCGTCATGCGTCGGATACTTGACCATCAGGTCGGCGCGTGTGCCGTACAGCGGCTCGCGATGCAGCGGCACCGGGTCGGGGAAGTTCCAGACCAAAGCGCGCGCCTTGGCATTGCCGAAAGGATGAACGCCATGCACCTTCATGCAGACACGCTGGATGCCGCCCGACAGGTCGGTCTTCCAGTTCTTGCCTTCCGCTGCTTTCTTTTCCGCTTCGGTCAGGTCGTCCCACCAGCCTAGCTTCTTCAGCAATACATGGTCGAATTCCGGGTAGCCGGTCGTGATATCGGAACCGGCCGAATGCGAGCCGTCTTCGGCCAGCAGGTTGACGCCTTCGCGCTCGACGCCAAAGTTGGCGCGGAAGTTGCCGCCGCCATCCATCACATGCTGATTCGTGTTGTAAAGGATATGGCTGCCCGGATGCTTCATTTCCGGCGTGCCATAGCAAGGCCAGGGCAGACCGAAATAGTCGCCGGTCATGTCATAGCCGGATACCGGATCCTTGCCGCCCTTGCAGCGCAGCGTTTTCACATCGAACAACTGCATGTTGCGCATGTGCGCCTTGAGCCGCTCCGGCGACTGGCCGGTATAGCCGATGGTCCAGGTGCCGCGGTTGATTTCGCGCAGCATGTCTTCCGGTTCCGGCTCCATCATGCCGCTCTTGCCCGGCACCAGTTTGATCTTGGCGACCAGTTCCTTGCCGAAGCCGAGTTTTTCCGCCAGCTGGTACATGATCATATGGTCGGTGCGCGACTCGAACAGCGGTTCGATCACTTTTTCGCGCCACTGCAGCGAGCGGTTCGATGCGGTCACCGAGCCGGAGGTCTCGAACTGCGTCGCCGCCGGCAGCAGGTACACCGCACGGTTCGGGTTGAGTTCCTGGCCGTCGACCTTCATCGCCGCCATCGCCGCAGTCGCCGACGGATACGGGTCGATCACCACCAGCATGTCGAGCTTGTCGAGCGCCTTCTTCATGTCGAGGCCGCGCGTCTGCGAATTCGGCGCATGGCCCCAGAACAGCACTGCCTTGACGTTGTGGTCCTGGTCGATCAGTTCGTTCTTTTCCATCACCGCATCGACCCAGCGCGATACCGTGGTGCCGGATTTTTCCATCATCGCCTGCGATGCGAACTGCTTCTTGATCCATTCATAGTCGACGCCCCAGACCGTCGCCCAATGCTTCCACGAACCAGTCGCCAGACCGTAATAGCCGGGCAGGGAATCGGGATTGGGGCCGACGTCGGTGGCGCCCTGAACATTGTCATGGCCGCGGAAGATGTTGGCGCCGCCGCCGGCCACGCCGATGTTGCCCAGAGCCAGCTGCACGATGCAGGAAGCGCGCACAATCGCATTGCCGATCGAGTGCTGGGTCTGGCCCATGCACCAGACGAGCGACGACGGGCGATTCTTTGCCATGGTTTCGGCTGCCTTGAACACTTCCGCTTCCGGCACGCCGCAGGCTTCCTCGACCTTGTCCGGCGTCCATTTCATGACTTCTTCCCTGACCTTGTCCATCCCGTAGACGCGGTCATTGATGTAGCGCTTGTCTTCCCAGCCATTCTTGAAGATGTGGTACAGCATGCCGTACAGATAGGGAATGTCGGAGCCCGAGCGGATACGCACATACTGGTCGGCCTTGGCCGCGGTGCGGGTATAGCGTGGATCGACCACGATCATCTTGGTGCCGGTTTCCTTTGCATGCAGCATGTGCAGCATCGATACCGGATGCGCTTCCGCTGCATTCGAGCCGATATACATAACCGCCTTGGAGTTCTGCATATCGTTGTAGCTGTTGGTCATTGCACCATAGCCCCAGGTATTGGCGACGCCCGCGACCGTGGTCGAGTGGCAGATGCGCGCCTGGTGGTCGGTGTTGTTGGTGCCGAAGAAAGAGACGAACTTGCGCAACAGCGCCGACTGCTCGTTGTTATGCTTGGAGGAACCGACGAAAAATACTGAGTCCGGTCCGCTCGCCTTCTTGATATCGAGCAGCTTCGCGGAAATCTCGTTCAAGGCCACGTCCCAGCTGATGCGCTGATACTTGCCGTTGACCAGCTTCATCGGATACTTGAGCCGGTATTCGCCATGCCCGTGCTCGCGCAAGGCCGCGCCCTTGGCGCAATGCGCACCGAGGTTGATCGGTGAATCGAACACCGGTTCCTGGCGCACCCATACGCCGTTCTCCACCACTGCGTCGACCGCGCAGCCGACCGAGCAGTGGGTACAGACCGTACGTTTGACTTCGATCTTGCCGCCACCGGCCGCCTTGGCGCCATCCGCGGCTTTCGCCTGTTGGATCAGGTTAAGCTGCGATGCGGCAATGCCGGCACCGATGCCTATCCCCGAGCGTTTGAGGAAAGTGCGGCGATCCATCGTCGGCAAGGCGCGCGATAGACTTTCCGACAGGCTAGAAGTAAAACGATTGGGCGAACGCTGGCCTGACTGGCCTTTGCGAGTCAACAGCATGATCGTCTCCCTCGACGGTTAGATAGTGGTCGTCCGGTAGTACTTCTTGATGTGTTCCGTCAAGCGATAGCCGTTTCCCTGTGTTTCATTGGGGGAAGGTGCGATCGCTTCAGGTACCACGGACTTCAGGGAAAGTTTTGCGGCAACGCCAGCTGCGGCGGCCAGCCCGAGACCCGCAAAAAAGGTGCGGCGGGCGATTTTGCTTTGTTCTGCCATGTTTGTCTCCAAGTGCAGAAGTGCGGTAAGTAATCTTGTTACCTTTTCTAATATTTCTTCAAGTTAGCACAGTTTTCGCGGGTTTGCATTGCGCGAAAACGTTTGTTCATGAAAACCAAATACATCGACACGCTGCCCGACGAAATGGCTTAAAACATGTCGAATGCTTGCATCTCTACTTCAAAGAAGGCCTTTGCCAGCCGAGCGACTGGCCGATAAAAAATGGCTTGTGGGTGGGCCTCAATCGCGCTGCACATATCGATCACCCAAGGCTGTAGATGTGTCCCAAAGAATTGCTTCTGCGACGCAACGCTGGCCTGCGACATTTCTTCGGACGCAATCAGGTAACGCATGACTTCGCACAAGCTCGCAATATGGTCTTCGCTTTCGGTGACTTTATCGCCACGCTGCAGTCCCAGTGTGGCAAGCTCGGTCCGCAAGGCAGCCAATGGCTTTTCCATCATGAAACCGCTCAGGTAATACGAGCCGTACAAGATCAGTTCCGGTTTGCCGACGCCGATGAACAAGCTTTCATATTCGTCGCGCGTACGGTCGGGCGTCATGCCCGCGCATGCGGCCGCAAGTTCGCGCCAGGCATGCCGCAGGACGCCGTCGCCTTCATCCGGCGCGGCCGCGATGGCGCTCAGCAATTCCTGCGACGGTGGCGCATAGAACAGCGCGGCGAGCACACCGTAGAGGTCGGCGCGGGCGGTTTCCTCGCCTTGATCGGGAGCTTCGAATTTAAGCGGCTGGGCAGTGGTCATGTGGTCGTGTGCAAGTCATTGCGCGGATAAAACTAGCGCTTCATTTCAAGGATCGAGGTTTCCTTCTTGTTTTCCATCATGTCGATCACGCGGCAATCGGAGCACATTTTCAGGCGGTCGATATTGCCGGCAAAGGCGCCATGCATGGACAGCTTGGACACCATGTTGTCAATCATCTGCAAGGTGCCGAAGGGTTTGCCGCAGCGGATGCAGTGATAGGGCTGCGCTTCGTTGAGCACGGCCGGCTTCTTGGCTGCATCGCTGAGCAACAGACGCGGCGTCAGCGTGATCGCATTTTCCGGACACGTCTTTTCGCATAATCCGCATTGCACGCAATTGCTTTCAATGAAGCGCAATTGCGGCATGTTCGGATTATCCAGCAAAGCCGACTCGGGGCAGGCGCCGACGCAGGACATGCACAGCGTGCAAGCTGAAGTATTCACCGCGATCATGCCGAATGGCGCACCGGCCGGCATCGAAATTTCTTCCTTCGCGGTTGGCGCATACTTGAGCAAGTGCGTGAAAGCGAAATCCAGTGTGCCGCGTTTTTCCGCCGCAATGTTGTACAGCGCGCGCTGGCCGGGCGCTTGCGCTGGTGTCAGTGCATGCAGTTGCTTATCGAGTTCGGCAGGGGTCTGCGCTTTCAGCAAAACAATATGAGTTCCCTGGTAGCCGAGTGCCGACAGGATGGTTTGCGCGAAGCTGATCTGCTGTTCCAGCGCGGCGAGATATTGCGGCGCTTCGTCTCCGGTGCTCAATATCAGCACATTGGATGCGCCATAGCAGATGGCGCTCAGCCAGGTATCGATGCCTACCGATGCGACATGATGCAGGTCGATCGGCATCACGCGTGCCGGCATTCCTTGCAATGCACCGGTTGCCGCCATCCGGCCCAGGCGATTGATCAGTTCCAGGCCTTGTTCCTGGCTGTGCAGCAGCAGCGCAGGGTGCGTACCGCCCGCCTTGGCGTAGGTGGCCAGCATGGTCTTGATACGGGTGCCGAGGTCCGTCGGCCGTGGATACGCATAGCTGAGCGCGCCGGATGGACAGACCGTGGTGCAGGCGCCGCAGCCCACGCACAGATTTGGATTGACCTTGATGTGATTGCCGTTATGCGTGATCGCCGCAGCCGAGCAGACTTCGATGCAGGCATTGCAGCCAACCGTCGTGTTGCGGCTGTGCGCGCAAATCTTTTCCTTGTAGACAAAGAATTTCGGCTTGCTGAACTGGCCGACCAGCTGGGTCAACTGCAGCGCGTGATCGGTCTGCTTGAGCGGATCGGCGCCGGGCGCGAAATAGCCTTGCGGCGGTTGGTGCAGCGTGATGATGGGCTGGTCCGACAAATCGAAGATCAGATCGAACTCGCCGCTGCGCTGCGTTTCTTCGCGCTGAAAATCGATCGCACCGATCGCGCCGCATGCCTTGACGCAGTCGCGATGCGAGGTGCACGCATCCAGATTGATCTGGTAATTGAAATCGATCGCGTTTTCGGGGCAGACTTCGATGCAGGCATTGCAGCGCGTGCATAGTTCCAGGTCGATGGGATTGGCCTGCTGCCAGCTGACCTTGAATGCGCCCAGCCAGCCGTCGATACCGATCTGGCTGCCGGAAAAGGTCGGGACGTCGCGCTCCATCAGCATCGCGCCGGCATGGCCCGAGGTTAGCAGCACGCTCACGCTCAGCTGCCCGCTCAAACGTTTGGCCCAGGGCAGTACCCGTTCCGCCGGACCGACCAGCAGAACGCTGCCGCCTGAATCGTATTCCACCGTCGGCACCGGTTCCGGGTCGGGCAATGCGGCTGCAGCAAGCAGCGCCGCCATCTTCGGCAATGCCTGTTTCGCCTGCGCGCCCCAGCCACCCGTTTCGCGGATATTGACGAAACGAAGTGGCGCAACCGTTTCCTTTTGTTGCGCCACTTCGGTAAACAATGCCTGCTCTTGCGTGCAGCCGACAACCACCTGGTCGACGCCCTGAAGGGTGTCGAGATACGCACCGATTTCACGCCGGCATAGTTGCGATGCGGGATGCAGCACACCGGCATCGAGCGCGGCACCGAGTGCTGCGCCGGCCGCCGGGTCGAGCGGCATGGTCTGATTGCAACTGCAGACTTTAAACTGGGTTGTCATCTGATGTCGGGTCCGGAGTTGTATGCGCGTCTTGATCGACGTCGACGGAGGAGCTTGCAGCCTGTTCTTCGGGCGGCGTATCTGGGGATGCATCGGTCGCCGGTTCTTCCGCCTGCGCGGAGTCGGGCACGGTTTGCAGCAGGCGCATCAGCGGATGCTCGGTTTGCGAAAGCGGATCGAGCAAACCCTTTGCGTGATTAAGCATCGCCAGCATGGCGGGAGGGATCGGGTCGAAGGTATTGTAGTCATCGATGTAGACATCGAGTCCGTCCATCACATTGAAATGCGGATCGGCAAACAGTTTTTTCATGGCTGAACGGCGCACCGTTTCATCGACGCCGCGTGCGACAAACGGCTTGAAATCCGATTCAGGGGTCAGCGCTGCGACATCCTCGATGGTCGGGGGCGGTTTTGGCGTTTCCTGCGATTCGGGCAGGTCGGTTGCCGGGGCCTGCTTTTCCTGCGCCGCTTCCGCATTGCGCTTGCTCCAGCGCGCGAAAAAGCTTTCAGCTTCCATGCTGCTCTCCTTCGGCGCGCGCCATCTGTTCGACGCCGGCACCGCCTTCGAACGAAGGCTTGCGGCGTTTCTTTTTCACTTCGGGGCGATAGTGCTCCTGCACGAAGCGCGCCATGTGCTCGATAATGTCGCGAGAGGCGGGCAGGGTGTCGACGCGTTCGCCGCCATCCATCAGCCGCGCGGCTTCGTTATAGGACAGCGTGACCTGCTTGGGCACGGCGACGTCGACACCGTCGACTTCTTCCATGCGCGACATCACAAACCAGCACGGCGCGGGAGAATCGATATTGAGGAAATAGCCTTCGGCTTCATCGGAATAGAGCCGGATCTCGAAGCCGGCGAACAGCCAGCGCGTGTCGATTTCGTCGTCACGCAAACAGTGTGCGCCGCCGTCCGGTAAAACGGCGTCAGCCGAAATTTCGATCGGCTTCCATTGATAGGGTTGCCAGCGGTTCGCAAGCGGAACGCGTTGCATGACCACCGCGACCTTCAGGGCTTCTGTCTCCATGTCTCCGCTGGTGCCTGGCGCACCTGTTTTTTTAATAACGCTATGACGTCATATTGCGCCAAAAAACGGATTTGTGCAGGAGTGTTTGCAAGGCGTTGCATGTTCGCCCTTGCAGAGGCTTCGGCGAACGGACATCTGTGATGTCCGTTCTTGCGTCATGCGGGGATCAATCGTTCTTGATTACAATACTGGGGAACTTGCTGCTCATGTCCTTTGCCTTTTCCGCGACCTTGACCGCAACCTTGCGGGCGATCGTCTTGTAAATCGTCGCGATTTGTCCGTCCGGATCGGCGACCACCGTCGGCTTGCCGGAATCGGTCTGTTCGCGAATCGACATGGTCAGTGGCAGCGCACCAAGGAATTCGACGCCATACTCGGCACACATCCTTTCGCCGCCGCCGTGGCCGAAGACCGGTTCCGCATGGCCGCAGTTCGAGCAGATATGCGTGCTCATGTTTTCGACGATACCCAGAATCGGGATGCCGACCTTCTCGAACATCTTCAGGCCCTTGCGCGCATCCAGCAGCGCGATGTCCTGCGGCGTGGTGACGATCACCGCGCCGGTGACCGGAACCTTTTGCGACAGCGTCAGTTGCACATCGCCGGTACCCGGCGGCATGTCGACGATCAGATAATCGAGGTCGCGCCAGTTGGTTTGCTCCAGCAATTGCTGCAGCGCCTGGGTCACGATAGGGCCGCGCCAGACCATGGGTTCGTCCGGGTCGATCATGAAACCGATCGACGATACCTGCAATCCATGGTTTTCCAGCGGCTCCATGGTCTTGCCGTCGACCGTTTCCGGACGTCCATTGATGCCCATCATCATCGGCTGCGAAGGGCCGTAGATGTCGGCATCAAGAATGCCGACCATTGCGCCTTCGGCCGCCAGCGCCAGCGCCAGGTTGACCGCCGTCGTCGATTTGCCGACGCCGCCTTTGCCGGAGGCGACCGCGATAATGTTTTTCACGTTCGGCATCAGCTTGACGCCGCGCTGCGCGGTATGGGCAATGATCTTCGCGTGCACGTTCACGCTGACATTGCCGGCGCCTTCAACCGCGCGTATGGCGGCGATGGTCGCCTTGCGGATCGTATCGAGCTGGCTTTTCGCCGGATAGCCGAGTTCGACGTCGAGCATGACATCGGCGCCGTCGAGACGGATATTCTTGGCGGACTTGGAACTGACCAGGTCCTTGCCGGTATTGGGATCGATGACTTGCGACAGGGCCGCTTTGACGGATTCAATCGAAATGCTCATTACTTCTCCTGATTAGATGAGGGAAGTCTAAACCAGATTGCAGCCGGCGCGCTTGCAAGTTTTGCAGTAGCGAGCTTGTCAGTTTGCCATCGAGTCCGCCATTGGTTCGACAGACAAACGATGCACGACTTACAATGCCTCTTGCTCTTCCACTGATTGCCTACATGATGATAGATACCCAACAGATCACCGGATTGATTCTCGCTGGCGGCCGCGGCTCCCGCATGGGCAGCGTGGACAAGGGCTTGCAAAGCTTTCGCGGCGTGCCGATGGTGTTGCATGTGATCATGCGTCTGTCGCCGCAGGTCGGCATGCTGATGATCAATGCGAATCAGAATCTTGGTCCTTACGAAGGTTTCGGGTTGCCGGTCTGGCCCGATCAATTGACCGGTTTCGAAGGCCCGCTCGCCGGGCTGCAAACCGGGCTGTCGCAATGCGATACCGATTACCTGGTCACCGCGCCCTGCGATTCGCCGTTTTTGCCGGACGACCTGGTTGCGCGTCTGGCGCAGGCATTGTCCGATCACGACGCCGAACTCGCGGTTGCGGTCACCGAGGAAGACGGCAAGCGCCAGCCGCATCCGGTGTTTTGCCTGATGAAGGCATCGGTGCTGTCGAGTCTCAATGCCTTCCTGCAGCAGGGCGGACGCAAGATCGACAGCTGGTATCGCTCGCTGAAGTTTGTCGAAGTGCATTTTCCGGACCAGAGTGCATTTCGCAATATCAATACCCTCGATGAACTACGTCGCTTCGAAGCGACCTGATCCCTATGCCCAGCTTGTCCGAAGTCATCAGTTGCCTGTCGGGTTATGACCCCAACGCGGTGCCGGTTGCGCAGGCCCAGCAAATCATCCGCGATGTGATCGCGCCGGTCCATGCGGTGGAAAAGGTCACGATCCGGGCGGCGCTGGACCGCGTGCTGGCGCAGGATATCGTGTCGCCGATCAATGTACCGCAACACGACAATTCAGCGATGGATGGTTATGCGCTATGTAGCGCCGACCTGGCCGCCGGCGGTGCGACCACGTTGAATGTGATTGCCACCATTCATGCCGGAGGACGCTTCGACGGTCCCGTTGCTATCGGTGAAGCGGTGCGCATCATGACCGGCGCACCGATGCCTGCGCGCTGCGATACCGTGGTGCCGCAGGAATTCACGCAAGCCGCGTCCGAACATGCAGTGACCATTCCGCCAGGTGTCGTAAAGACCGGCGATAACCGTCGCCTGCAAGGCGAAGACCTGATGGCAGGCAAGCCCGCGCTGTTGAAAGGCAAGCTGCTGCGCCCCGCCGATCTCGGCTTGCTTGCCTCGCTGGGCATTGCGGAAGTGCCGGTGCAGCGCCGTCTGCGCGTCGCCTTTTTTTCGACCGGCGACGAATTGCGCTCGATCGGCGAACTGCTGGACGCGGGCTGTGTTTACGATAGCAACCGCTATACGCTGTATGGCATGCTGACCCGCTTAGGTTGCGACATGATCGACATGGGCGTGGTCAAGGATGACCCGCAATCGCTGGAACAGGCTTTTCGCACCGCTTGTGAAAATGCCGATGCGGTGATTACTTCCGGCGGCGTGTCCGTTGGCGAAGCCGATTACACCAGAACGATGATGGCGGCGCTGGGCGATGTGACCTTCTGGAAAATCGGCATGCGTCCTGGACGGCCGATGGCTTTCGGAAAGATTGCCTCGGGCGGCCGCAGTGCCTATCTGTTCGGCTTGCCCGGCAATCCGGTCGCGGTGATGGTGACGTTTTATTTCTTTGCACGCCAGGCTTTGCTGCGCATGATGGGCGCCGACGATACGCCGTTGCCGCTGCTGCGCGTCGTATCGGAATCGGCTATCCGCAAGAAACCTGGACGTACCGAATATCAGCGCGGCATCGTGGAAACGGGCAACGATGGCGTGCAAAGAGTGCGCATTACCGGTGCACAGGGATCGGGCATTCTGCGCTCGATGTCGGAAGCCAATTGCATGGTCGTGTTGCACCATGAGCAGGGCAGCGTCAATGCCGGCGATCCGGTCGACGTCATCATGTTCGATGGGCTGGTCTGATCTTCATGGATAGACTAGTGACCCACTAGTCATAGCCTGCGTTGCCTGATCCCGCAAACAGGCAAGATCGACACGCGGTTGCCGGCGTTCTCCACCCTGCATTCCGTTCGCTTGTTTGATCGGCGTTTAACTCTGTTCCAATTTGTTCCGGCAACGGCGGCATTCGTCCCTTCGCCGGAACGGTGCCTATGCTTGCTGGTCAAAGAAGGGCCAAGAACGGATTGAATTGCACGGCCGTTCCACGCATTCACCTTGGAACGCGCCATGATCAAGCCCGAGCAAATACACATCCTTGAAGCAAGCCTGGGCGGACATGGCGCCAGGTCGATGGCCAACATCAAGGCCGCGCCGGCCGTGCTGCCGAAATTGCCGCCGGATGCGATGGTCATCATTCCGGTGCGCTATCTGGTGCTGTTTCCCGGGATGGTCGTGCCGATCAGCATGGGACGCGAAGTATCGATTGCCGCCGCACAGGAAGCGGTGCGCACCGATAGCGACATCGGTTTGCTGCTGCAACACGATTCCGAAGTCGATTCGCCGCGCACCGACGAGTTGTATCGGGTTGGCACCGCGGCCAGCATCGTCCGCTATATCACCTCGGAAGACGGCGGGCATTACATCGTGTGTCAGGGGCAACAGCGTTTTCGCATCATAGAATTTCTTGACGGCTTTCCTTTTTATGTGGCGCGCGTCGAGCGACTGGAAGACCCTGTGGATCATAGCGCCGATGTCGAGGCGCGCATGATCCCGCTCAAGCAGTTGACCGCCGAAGTCATCGACTTGCTGCCGCAGGCTTCGGCCGAACTGGTATCGGCCGCGCAAAACATGAGTTCGGCATCGGCGCTGGCTGATTTCGTCACCGGTCTGGTCGATGTGCCGTTGCAACAGAAACAGGAAATCCTCGAAACCACCGATCTGCCCGCACGTCTGGACCGGGTGCTCGAAGCGCTGTCCGCACGCATCGAAGTGTTGCGGCTTTCAGAGCAAATCAGCGCGCAAACCAAGGAGCGCATGGAAGATCGCCAGCGCGAATTTTTGCTGCGCGAGCAACTCAAGACGATACAGGATGAACTCGGCGAAGCGGAAAGCGCGAATGCCGAGTTCGACAAATTGAGCGAAGCGATTGCCTGCGCCGGCATGCCGCAGGAAGTGGAAGCGCATGCGCGCAAGGAATTGCAGCGTCTCAAGCGCATGCCGGAAGTCGCCGCCGAATATTCGATGCTGTGCACCTATCTCGAATGGATGAGCGAACTGCCGTGGTCGGCCAGCACGGAAGACCGCATCGATATCGGCGCGGCGCGCACGATCCTGGACCAGGATCATTTCGGCTTGCTCAAGATAAAGCGCCGCATTCTCGAACACCTCGCGGTCCGCAAGCTGAACCCGCACGGCAAAAGCCCGATCCTGTGCTTTGTCGGTCCGCCCGGCGTCGGCAAGACCTCGCTCGGGCAAAGCATTGCGCGCGCGACCGGCCGCAAGTTTGCACGTGTCAGCCTGGGCGGCGTTCATGACGAAGCCGAAATTCGCGGCCACCGGCGCACCTATGTCGGCGCATTGCCCGGTAATATCGTGCAAGCGGTGCGCAAGGCCGGCACCAACAATTGCGTCCTGATGCTCGATGAAATGGACAAGCTCGGCAGCGGCGGCATGCATGGCGATCCTGCGGCTGCGCTGCTTGAAGTGCTCGACCCCGAACAGAATGCCAGCTTCCGCGACAATTACCTGGCGCAGCCTTTCGACCTGTCGAAAGTCATGTTCATCGGTACCGCCAATATGCTCGATACCATCCCCAGTCCCTTGCTCGACCGTATGGAAGTCCTGCATCTGCCCGGTTACACCACAGAAGAAAAAATGCAGATCGCGCACCGTTACCTGATCCAGCGCCAGCTCGAGGCCGACGGCTTGAGCGCGGCGCAATGCGCGATCAGCGAAGAGGCGATTCATGCATTGATCAGCGACTACACGCGTGAAGCCGGCGTGCGCAATCTGGAGCGCGAAATCGGCAATGTATTCCGTCACGCGGCCATGCGTATTGCCGAGGGCTCGGCGCAGCAGGTAAAGGTGAATGAATCCGATCTCGCCGACATACTTGGACCAAGGAAATTCGAAAGCGAACTGGCGCTGCGCACCAGCCTGTCCGGCGTTGCCACCGGGCTCGCATGGACGCCGGCCGGTGGCGATATCCTGTTCATCGAGGCAAGCCGGGCACCCGGTCCTGGCAAACTGATTCTCACCGGCCAACTTGGCGATGTAATGAAAGAAAGCGCGCAGGCGGCGCTGACCTTGGTCAAGGCGCATTGCGCTGAACTTCAGGTCGATCCCGAAGTCTTCGACAAACATGACATTCATATCCATGTGCCGGCCGGCGCCATGCCGAAAGACGGACCGAGCGCCGGCGTTGCAATGTATATCGCACTGGTTTCGCTGGTGCGCGACAGGCCGGTGAACCATGCCTGCGCGATGACAGGCGAGATCAGCTTGCGCGGACTGGTATTGCCGATCGGTGGGGTCAAGGAAAAAGTACTCGCGGCGCTGCAGGCCGGTATCAAGGTCGTGATGCTGCCGGCCCGCAATCGCAAGGACATGGACGACATTCCGGAGGCCGCGCGCAATGGCTTGCGCTTTGTCTGGCTGGAAACGGTGGACGATGCCATGCATGAAGCGCTCGGCCATTTCATCATTGGAGATACGGTATGAATCGAGAGTTGAACCGGCAACGGAATCAAACCTTGCAGCAAGACGGTACACGCTTGGACCTGGTGCAGCAGCATGCGCATGATGTGCCTGCGCAGGCAGCGCAACCTACCTCATTTCAGCGACCGGCCGGCTTTGTTACCTTCCGCTATACATCGACGGAAGTGTTTTCGCACGGTAGTGAACTGCATGTAAAGATGCACGAGACGCGCTATCAGGATGGCCGGCTGAGCTCGCAGGATTGCGAGGGTGCGATTGATCGGCAGGCTTATGAGCGGATGGTCGCCGATGCGCAAGCGGTGTTCCTGAAACAGATGTTCGGCATTGCCCGCTTGCTGCTCGCACCCTTCGGGAGCCACCGCGATTGACGATCAAGCGAGTTCAATTCTCAGCTGTTGCGGCAGGCGCGCATTGACCAGCGGCGCATACAAAATCTCTTGCGGCAGCAGGCGCACTGTTTTCTTTTCAAACAGCGTGGCAAGCGTTTCAGCTGCGAGCGCGACTGACCAGTGGCGCGCCGCACAAGCGTGATTGCCCGCGCCGAAGGTCAAATGCCGGTCGTTGCCGGCCCGCGCAGGATCGAATTGATTCGGATGCGCAAAGATGGCCGGGTCACGGTTCGCCGCTGCCAGTACCAGTAGCACCTGATCGCCTTGACGCAGCCATTGCCCGTCGAGTTGCGTGTCTTGCGTGACGACGCGCCGCGTGTTGTGAATCGGCGGATCAAAGCGCAGTGTTTCCACCACAAGCTGCTGCCAGTATTGCCGGCCTGGGCGCGTATCGTCGGCGCGCCGTGTCAACGCCTGCACCAGGCTATTGCTCAGCAGGCCGCGGCCGGCATCCACGCTCTGGATCAGCAGCCCGATGAAGTTCGCGGTGTAGATATTCAGCGTTGCTTCATCGGGGGCCAGCGCACGCAGCGCCGGCGTCGCAACAATATGCCGGCTGACGATGGAGAAAACCTCTTCCGCCACCGGATTGATGTCGTTTACTTGCTCTTCGGTCTTCGCGGGCAGCATGATTTTCGTCAGGCACTCGGTATGCGGCAGGATGCGTTCAATATCCGTTTGCGCCAAACCCAAGCCCTTCATCACCGCCAGCGCCGGCAGCGTGCGGCATACCGTTGCGACCCAGTCCGTTTCTGTAGCGTCGCCGAGCAACTGCGACAGCATCGTATCGATTGCCGCTGGCTGCAACTGTGCGAACAAGGCCATGACTGCCTGCCGGAAAGCCAGATGCGCAGGCGGGTTCGCCAGACGTGCCAGATGCGCGACCAGCATGCGCCCGGCATCTTTGAGCAAGCGGTTCCTGTCCGCATGTTGCGGTGGAATCCAGGCGCTCGCATCCTGTAGCAAGCTCGTGCACGCCGCATGGCTGTAGACTGCCCACAGGCTATCCGTTTCGTTCCAGACAATGGAGTGATGCTGGCGCTGCTTCGCATAAACGACGTACGGGTCGGCGACGTCGGATTGCAGGAATAAGGCTTTTTTCATTGGTGCTCCCTTGTTACGGCTGGAAAATGCTGTGGCGCCTGCTGCCGGTCGAACAATCCATAGTCGCGCATTACCGTGCCGCGCCAGATGCGCGAAGCAGGTGTTTCCTGCACCGATTGCGGTGCGAATGCGGGATCGGCATCCCACAGGTCGATGTCCTTGTCCGGCGATACCAGGCTTGCAAAGCGCTTGCTGCGCGGCTTCTCGCCCGCAACCGGATATTCCTGCAAGACCAGCAAGGGCGTGCCGGCGGGCACAGCTTCGTCTTGCCTCAACATGCGCACGACGCGAATCCGGTAATCATCGAAAATCGCGGTGCGTCCGGCCGACTGCGCGGCATGATGCTCGCCATGCCCGCGCCACTGCACCAGCGCCGCTTCGGTTTCCCAAAACGATAAGGACAGGATCCAACCCGGATGCGTGCTGCAGCGAAAGCGTTCGATCGAGATGAATCCGGGAATCTCATCCAGCCGCGGTCGCAATGCGGCGGCGGTATCCAGATAGCGTTGGTAGCCGGCGGGCGACGGCAATACTTCAAATACAACTGCAAACATGGTGTCCTCCCTTGATCATGCAGCAATGGTACGATGGCCAATCTCTGGACAGTTCATCGTGAGGTGAAGCATGGAATCCGCCATCCACATCGCAAAAGTTGCCGCATTGCTCGGCGATCCCGCGCGTGCCGCCATGCTGTGGCAATTGATCGATGGTCGCGCCCGCACCGCCGGCGAGCTTGCATTTGCCGCCAACGCATCGGCCCAATCCGCCAGCGGCCATCTGGCCAAGCTGGTCGATGCGGAGCTGCTGCAAGTCGATACGCAGGGCAGGCACCGCTATTATCGCTTTGCCAATCCCACGATCGGCGTCGCGCTGGAATCGCTGGCCGCCATCGCGCCGCGTCCGGTCCTGCGCGCGGTACCGGCGTCACGAGGCACGCCGCCGGCCTTGCGCTTTGCGCGCAGCTGTTACGATCACCTTGCCGGCGAACTGGCGGTCGGATTGTTGACGCACTTGGAAGATAAGGCGCTGCTGACGCGCAGCGACAAAATTTTTGAGGTGTCGGCGCGCGGCGAAAAAGCGTTCCGGCAGTTCGGCATCGACCTCTCGACCTTGCGCGGCGCCAAACGTCAGTTTGCCTGTGGCTGCCTGGACTGGAGCGAGCGCCAGTTCCATCTCGGCGGCGCGCTTGGCGCCGCGCTGCTGCAGCGGATGCTGGAACAGCGCTGGTTATTGCAGGGGCAGCAGGCGCGCGTGCTGCAGTTGACGCCGTCCGGCCGGGAGGGATTGAAAGATGTGTTCGGCATGCGGATATGACGACGTCCCTAGCTGCCGATCGCAACGTCGCCGGCCGCAGCCGAGCGGCTGCCGGCAAGCGGCAAATTGCTCTCGCCGCGGTAAGCGAACACGACTGAGGTCTTCACGCTATCGCCGTTATTCCTGCCTGCCGCATGGAACAAGCCGCTGTGGAAGAACAACACGTCGCCTGGATCCAGTTCAACCGTCACGCCGCGCGCCATGATCGCCTGGTTTTCCGCCACATCCGGCCGCAGGAAATCGAGGTCATCGAGTTGCGAACGCTGGATGTCGAGCCGATGCGAGCCGGGGATGACCTTCAATGCGCCATTGGCTTCCTTTTCGCTGCCCAGCGCTAGCCAAACCGAAATCAGATCGTTGCGCGCAAACGACCAGTAGCGAATGTCGCGATGCCAGCCGGTGGCCGTGCCATAGTTCGGATGCTTGGTCATTACGCAGTTGTGATGCGCAAGCGTCAGGAACACGCGCTCTCCGATCAGCTCGCGCAGCCAGCGGCCCAGTTGCGCATCTTCGGCCCAGGCGCGGAAGGCCGGATCGCGCTGGTAAGCGGCGCGCAATCGGCGCACCGTGCGGCCGCCGGGGGCGTCGAGCGAGGCGGGAGCGCCGTCATAACCGACCTCGGCTTCATACTCGAGCGGCGCAATCGCTTGCCGCAAATGCTCCTGCGTGACCGCCAGCATGGCGGCGCAGGCGGCAGGAGACACCAGCTGCCTGAAGACCAGGTAGCCGTCATGTCTGAATTGTTCGATCTGTGCTGCTGAAAGCGACATCTTGCATTTCCTCCCGAAGGACTCTACGTTAGCGCAAATCGCCATGTTTTGCGCAGTTCGATGATCGGCGATGCGGTGACAACATAGGGAGGGATATGGACAACAAGACTTGCTGGACGGGACGCCGCGACGCATTGCGGCACATTGCCGCCAGCGGCGCGATCGGTAGTGGTATTTTCGGCATGCTGCGAGAGGCGCTGGCGGACAATCCGAAAACCGGCATGCGCAGCGTCAAGGGCGGGGTCACGATCGATGGCAAGCCGGCGATCATCGGCCAGCAGGTCGGTCCCGGCCAACGCGTCGTCACCGCGGGCGACGGCGAAGCCGTGTTCGTGATCGGCGACGATGCATTCCTGCAGCGCGAAAACAGTGAATTCGGCATGGAAAGCGGTGCCGGCATCGTGGTTCTGCGCTACCTGACCGGGAAGATATTGAGCGTGTTCGGCACCGGGGCCAAGCAATTGATTACGCCGACGGCAACGATCGGTATCCGCGGAACCGGCTGCTATATCGAGGCCGAACCGGATCGAACCTATTTCTGCCTGTGCTATGGAGGAGCGGTAGTGCAGCCGAACGCCAACCCGGCCATGAGTAAAATCCTGCGCACCAGACATCATGAGCAACCGCTCATCATCAGTTCCAGCGCCGCTCAGGACGCGATGCTTCCGGCCGGTGTCATCAATCACACCGATGCAGAGCTGGTCATGCTGGAAGCACTGGTAGGACGCAAGCCGCCGTTCGACGGGCAGGATCGGTACTGAACGGCCGGACCGCTAACGCCCCTGGCCGAAATAGCCCCCGCCTGTGGCTTGATGCTGACGCTCGGCCAGTGCCCACAGCTTATTGCCATTTCTGCTGCGATGGTCGAAGGGTTTTTTCTGCTCGCTCGCGACCGTGTCGCTCTCGCCAAGCGCTGCCTGCACATTGGCTTTGAACGCTTCACGGAAGGCGGCCGACGAAAAGCAGGATGTCGCATGTTCTCCCACCACGATGGTCATCGTATCGCCCGATTGCACGAAGCCGCACGCGGCAGACGCCGCCAATGGCATCAGGAGGGCGGTAGCAAGAAGGGCTATGGTGGATTTCGGCATGTCTGCTCACAAAAGTGCAAGGCATGCCAAAGGCGGAAGCTTGGCTTCGCTTCGGAAGGCGGCCCCGCTGCCATGAGAGAAATTCTCTTTTAGGCCGGAAGCTTTGCGTCCCGGTCTTTCGACCGGTTTGCCCTGCGGTGAATGGTTGCCAGAAGTATAGCAGTTTGCAGATTTTGTATCCTGGAGGCAATATTTATCGGCCAAGCCGGAAATCGGTCTGCTTCGGCCGTCCCGCCAAATCCAGTGTCGCCCGTGCCGCCGGCGACTGGCTGATGATGCGTCCACGCCGTATCACGTAACGCCGCGCCGCGCGCAGCCGGATCGCCTCGATCGCATTGCCGGCGTCGAGGATCACCAGGTCGGCATGGCAGCCCGGCTGCAAGCCGTAGCCTTCCAGGCCGAGTATGCGCGCCGGATTTTCCGTCACTGCATCGAAGCAGGCGCGCATCGCCTGCTGGCCGGTCATTTGCGCGACATGCAATCCCATGTGCGCGACTTCCAGCATGTCGCCCGACCCGAGGCCATACCAGGGATCCATCACGCAGTCGTGGCCGAACGCGACATCGATGCCGGCCGCCATCAGTTCCGGCACGCGGGTCATGCCGCGCCGTTTCGGATAGCTGTCGTGCCGGCCTTGCAAGGTGATATTGATGAGGGGATTGGCGATCGCGGCCACGCCGGCCTCGCGAATCAGCGGCAGCAGCTTGCTGACGTAGTAGTTGTCCATCGAATGCATCGACGTCAGGTGCGAGCCGGCCACCCGGCCATGCAGGCCAAGCCGGTTGGCATGATAGGCAAGCGTTTCGATATGGCGCGACTGCGGATCGTCGGATTCATCGCAATGCATGTCCACCCGCAATCCCTGTTCCGCCGCAAACTCGCACAACAGTCTTACCGATTCCGCGCCATCGGCCATGGTGCGCTCGAAATGCGGGATGCCGCCGACCACGTCGACCCCCATCGCGATCGCGCGCTTCAGGTTGTCGAAGGCCGACGCGCTGCGCAGCAGTCCATCCTGCGGAAACGCGACCAGCTGCATGTCGATATAGGGCGCGACCCGGCGCTTCACTTCCAGCAAGGCTTCCACCGCCAGCAGACGGTCATCGCAGATATCGACATGGGTGCGGATGGCGAGCAGGCCGCGCGCGACGGCCCAGTCGCAATACTGCATCGCACGCTCGATCAGGGCTTCCTGCGCCAGCATCGGCTTGAGCTCACCCCAGAGCGCGATGCCTTCCAGCAGCGTGCCCGACTGGTTCACCCGCGGCAAGCCATAGCTGAGAGTGGCATCCATATGAAAATGCGCATCGACGAAGGGCGGCGTGACGAGGTCGCCGCCGGCATCGATTTCCTGTGCCGCGTGCAGCGCCAGATCGGTGCCGATGGCCGCGATACAGCCGTCGGCCACCGCAATATCGACGCGGGTATTGTCCGGCAGCGTGGCGTTACGAATGATCAGGTCCATGCAGTGTCCCCGTGTTGGGATTACGTTGTCATGCCGGCCGAGTCGGCGCCATCTCCGCCCCGCAATTCTTGCAGAAGCGGGCATGCTCGTCATGTCCGGTGCTGCCGCATGCCGCACAGCTGCGCGAACCGGATGCCGTCTTCGGCGTGGCGGTCAGCCGCTGCGTGGTCATTTCCGCGGTCACGATACCGGTCGGCACCGCCAGCACGCCCCAGCCCAGCAGCATCATGATCGACGCCAGCGCCTTGCCGACATCGGTTTGCGGCGTCATGTCGCCGTAGCCGACCGTGGTCATCGTCACGATCGCCCAGTACATCGATTTCGGAATGCTGGTAAAGCCATGAGCCGGCCCTTCGAGCACATACATCAGCGTTCCCATCACCAGCACCGCCATCAGGACAATGGATAGAAATACCATGATCTTGCGGCGGCTCGCGCTGATCGCGCTGGTCAGGACTTGATATTCCTGCACATACAGCGTGAGCTTGAAGATCCGGAAAACGCGGATCAGCCGCAGGATGCGCACATCAAGCAAGGCATGTACTTCGGGGATAAAGAAGGCCAGGTAAGTCGGCAATACCGACAACAGATCGATGATGCCGAAGAAACTGGTGGCATAGCGCAGCGGCCGCTTCACGCAGGCCAGCCGCAGTGCATATTCGGCGGTAAAGCCGAGGGTGAATATCCATTCCAGCACGTCCATCAGGCGGTCGTGGCGTGCGCTGATCGCTTGCACGCTATCGAGGATCACCACCAGGATGCTCAGCAGGATGGCGGCGATCAAGGCCTTGTCGAAACGGCGTCCGGCGTCGGTATCGGCTTCAAAGATGACGGTGTACAGGCGAAGCCGCCAGCCCCCGTCAGGTTTCCCGAACGGCAGGGGCAAGGGAGAAAAAGGTGGGGGCAGATCACGGTTCATGGGGAAAATTGGGCAAAAGGAGCGGTGTCGCCGGACGTCGGCCGGGATAAACAATATCAGCTATTGCTGCGGTGGCTCCGGATAAAACACCGCCAGCCAGACCGTGTCCGTGCCGTCATCGATGGTCCAGTCGACCCGGTGACGTTCTCCGGCCGGAATGTCGACGTGATCGCCCGCGTTCAGCAGCAGCACCCGGTCGCCGCGCTCGAAACGCAGCCGCGCCTGGCCCTTGAGCACGATGACCCATTCATTTTCGGCTTGCTCATACCAGAATCCGGGCGGAGAACAGTGGCCGCGCGATACGATGCGTTCGATGCGGACATGGTTGTTGCCGGCCAGCGTTTCGATCATTTCAGCGGGCAAGGCTGAGGGCAAGCCGTGATATAGATTGTTGATGTTCATGCAATCGATGCAATTGAAGTCTATGTTTAGAGCCCTTTCGTCCTGACTGTACCGTCAATCCCGGACGATTTGCTTGCGGCACGGCGTTGCGAGGGGCCGCCGAGGCTTCCTTGCCATGGCTCGCCATGTCGCGTCGCCGCGCCTTGTTCCGCAACCAAATCGCCTCGGCCTTGCCTGGTCCACTCAGGACGAAAGGGCTCTAGCCAAGCGTGTCTTTGCGGCAGCTTTCACCGCAAGCCGAATTTAATTTGAAATTGTCATGGTCAGGGAAATAAATCGCTACAAAGGGCGATTTTCCGTGAAAAGAACGCAAGATAATTTGCTTCTACCTTGCTCATAATCCCATCCAGAACTTAACCCGTTCATAACGCTGGCCCTGCCGACATGATCGGAAGTGCCTTGGGGATACTTAAACTAGGAATCAATATGTACCTGAACAAGATTATCGGCGGCCTCGCCCTGGCTGGCCTGGTCGGCATGGCATACGCACAAGAAACCGTCGTGAAGATCGGCCATAGCGGCCCGCTCTCCGGCGCGCAATCGTTTGCCGGCAAGGACAATGAAAACGGCGTTCGTCTCGCCATCGAAGAATTGAACGCCAAGCCGATCACCGTCGGCGGCAAGAAGCTCAAGTTCGAACTCTTGAGCGAAGACGATCAGGCCGATCCGAAAGCCGGCGTCAACGTGGCGCAGAAGCTGATCGACAGCGGCGTCAAATTCGTCGTCGGCCCGTATAACTCCGGTGTGGCGATTCCCGCTTCGCGCGTCTACAACGATGCCGGCGTGATCATGGCGACCGTCGGTTCCAACCCGAAGATCACCGAGCAGGGTTACAAGAGCCTGTACCGTATCAATGCCAGCGATTCGCAGCTGGGCTCCAAGATGGCGCTGTATGCAGCCAAGGAATTGAAGCTGAAGAACGTTGCCGTCATCGATGACCGCACCGCCTACGGCCAGGGCGTCGCCGAAGAATTCAAGAAGCAGGCAAAGGCGTCGGGCATGAATGTGCTCGGCCATGAATTCACCAATGACAAGGCGTCGGACTTTACCGCGATCCTGACCAACCTGAAAGCGAAAAAGGTCGAGGCGATTTTCCTCGGCGGTTATGCACCGCAGGGCGGCCCAATGGCGCGCCAGATGAAACAGCTCGGCGTCAATGCCAAACTGCTGGGCGGCGACACCATCTGCGCGGCGGAAATGGGTCGTCTGGGTGGCGACGCGGTCGGTGAAAACGTGCTCTGCGCGCAAGGCGGCGCCATTCTGGACAAGGCCGCGAGCGGTCCTGAATTCAAGGGCAAGTATAAAAAGCGCTTCAACCAGGAGCCGGAAGTGTATGCGGCATCGTTCTATGACGGCATGATGATGTATGCCGATGCGATGAAAAAGGCCAACTCGGTTGATGCCGCCAAGGTCAACGCCGAGTTGCAGAAGGGCTCGTACAAGGGTGTTGCCGGCACTTATGCATTCGACGAAAAGGGCAACATGAAGCAGTCGCCGGTGACCATTTTCACGTTCAAGAACCAGCAACCGGTTGCCGTGACGAGCTATTGATCGCAACGGGACAAGCAGCCATCCTGATGGGCTAAAAATGAGTTCAGGAAAAAGCGGCGCTTCGGCGCCGCTTTTTTATTGGGCGCGCTTTTTGGCGTTTCATATTGCCAAGCGGCATCAACAAGTTTTGTTGATAAATAGACATGCGCACCGGGTTTAAGGCATCATGTAAGCGATAAGGACATCGGCTCGCGTAACACAGTGATCTAGACGGGGGAGGAGCAGCGTGTTGAATGTGTTAGCCCAAGGGTTTTGCGCCAGTGGCGGGCAGCCGCCGGATGCTTGTTTGTCGTGGAGCGGGAAATGGCTTTGGATTTCCATGTTTTCAGACGCCGCGATCGGCATCGCCTACTACATCATTTCATTCGCCTTGCTGTATTTCATGCACAAGCGGCGGTACACGCCATTCCGCTGGATGTTCGGAATGTTCGCGGCGTTCATCTTCTTGTCCGGTACCACCCATATCGCTTCCGTCTGGACGTTCTGGCACCCTGATCAAATGCTCGTTACCGTGCTGAATGCGGCGGCCGCCCTTGTCGCGATGGCGGCCGCCGCGCTGCTGTGGCCGGTGATACCGAAGGCGGTGCTATTGCCGGCGAATCGACAGTTGCAGGAAGTGATCAACCAGCTTGAACATGAAATCGACGAGCGCAAGAAAGCCGAGACCGCAGCCCGCGAATCGCAGGCCACCTTGCGCGAGCTGGCCGCCTATCAGGAGCGTATACGGGAAGACGAACGCAAGCGGATCGCCCGCGAAATCCATGACGAGCTTGGCCAAAACCTGCTTGCATTGCGGCTCGATGTGGCCAGCCTGCATGAACGGGCAAGCGAACGACATCCGGTTCTGCAGCGCCGCGCCGCGACCGCGCTGGAATACATCGATACCACGATGAAATCGATTCGCACCATCATGAACAATCTGCGGCCGTCGGTACTCGACCTTGGCTTGCCGGCGGCGGTCGAATGGCAGGTCAGGCAATTCGAGGCACGCAACGCGATTCTGTGCGAGCTGTTCCTGACTGACCATGGGCAATCCGTACCGGATGCCCATGCAACTGCTGCTTTCCGCATCTTGCAGGAATCGCTCAACAATATAGGCCGCCACGCGCGCGCCACCTATGTGCGCGTTGAAATGCGCATTGACCCGCGCTTGCTGACCCTGGCGATCAAGGACAATGGCGTGGGCATGTATCCCGGAGACCGGCGCAAGGCGCACCGCTACGGCTTGGTCGGCATCGAGGAGCGCATCACGATCCTGGGCGGCGAACTGCATATCGAAAGCACGCCCGGGCATGGCACGGTATTGCAGATCACGATTCCGCTCGCCGATGACGTGTCGGCCGAGCGTCATACGCAGACCGCGGCGGCTCCGGTCGGCGTATGAGCCGGATTGCATGTCATTCAACAAGAGAGACCTACGTGGACATTAATGCTGTAACGATTATCGATTTCTGGTTCGGTAGCGAACAGGATGACAGGGCGGTCGCCGACCGTCAGGCGGCACTATGGTGGTCGAAAAACACGGCGCTCGATGCCGACATGCGTGAACGCTTCGCTGGCGCGACCCGCGATGCCGCTGCACATGCGCTCGACGATTGGGCCGACACATCGGCCGGACTGCTGGCACTGATCCTGCTGACCGACCAGTTTCCCCGGAATATGTATCGGGACACGCCACAATCATTTGCCTTCGATGAGCTGGCGCGCGACTGGTGCAAGCAGGGCTTGCACCAGGGTATGCATGCAACGCTCAGGCCGATAGAACGCGTTTTCTTTTACCTGCCGCTTGAGCATTCCGAATCGCTGGCAGACCAGGATCTCGCGGTCAGCCTGTTCAGCGAACTCGCAGCAAAGGCCCTGCCCTTGCATCGGACGGCGTTCGATGGCTTCTATGGCTTTGCTATTCGCCATCGCGAAGTCATCCGGCGTTTCGGGCGCTTTCCACACCGTAACCACATACTCGGCCGCGACTCGACGCCGGAAGAAATCGCCTTTCTGCAGGAAAAGGGTTCTTCGTTCTAGCTTCCCGGACGGTAGGTATAGCTTGCATGTTTACAGTAGTCAGTAGTGGCATTCCGGCCCCTCCCGTGCGTCGGCGGCCGGTTAGCAAGCATCGGCTTTCCGTGCCGCTATGTGGTTTGCTGCAATTTCCACTGCGGAAGATGCAATAATCGAGGATCACGCAACTGCACAAAGGAATAACATGATTCTCGAACTCGCGGATATCCGCATTCAAGCCGGCAAACAAACCGAATTCGACGCTGCCATTCAGCGCGGCCTTGAGCAAGTGATTTCCAAGGCAAAGGGATTTCAGGGTTATAAAGTCAACAAGGGTATTGAATCGCCGGAACGCTATATCCTGACGATTTTCTGGGACACGCTGGAAAACCATACCGTCGATTTCCGCGAATCGGCGGCGTTCCAGGAATGGCGCGCGATCGTCGGTCCGTACTTTGCCGCGCCGCCCGTGGTCGAACATTTCAGCTTGCTGGCAAAGTCGGCCTGACTGAAGAGCCGATCATGACGGGTCGATGTCGGATTCAGTCCTACAGGCAAATCCTATCGTTGGCCCGTATTGCATCAATTCAATTCAATCGCCTGCAGGCGATGATATGATCCGACGGCGTATCTGCGCATCGAGGAAATAGAACAAGCAGAACAAGCGATCAAATCGATGCAGCATACAAGTATGCGAACAACGCCACTGCCAGTGAGGTCGAACAAGAATGCCATTTAATGCTGATGTAATTACATTGACACTGCTTGTGCTGCTCGCTGCGCTTGTCATCGGCATCATCGCCTTCAGTATCACCGTCAAGGCCAAGGCACGCCGTGCGCAACGCGATATCGCCGCAATCAACGCAACCATCATCGATTACTTCCGGCGCAGCGGCGTGCAGGTTGCCTGCGACAGCACCCGTCTGGCCGGCCGCAAGGCGTTTACCGCCATCGTCGAGTCCGAACCGATGAAGCGTTTCCGGCTCTCGCACATCATCGAAATGACGCTGCGCGAACATGTGCGCAAGAATTGCAGTCTGCAACTGGAAAAAGTCTACTGGCGCTTCCCGATCAAGGAAGCCGCGCCGGCCCAGCCGGGCGACATGCCGGCCGAAGCCGGCAGCGATGCCGCCAAGCCGGATGAAACCTCGGACGAGTACATCAACGAGGGTCTTGAACACTACCGCCACATTCCCAAGCCTGAAGTCACCGAACTGGATTGGGAAACCTTCGAACAGGTCTCTACTCTCGGACGCGAAAAGGGCGAACGGCAGGACAATCCCTGAAGTTTACTTCCAGGCCCTTCGTACCGCTACCGGCACGGCGCCGGTGCTCTGTGGTTCCACCCATCCTGCCTTCCCCGCATCAAGCGCGCCGGGAATTCGCCCGTGCTGAAACCTTAGAGCGCAGCGGGATTACAGCTCAACTATTGCACTTCAATGTGGTACAGGCCCCAAGGGCATGATCCGAAACGCTCGTTGAGCGGGCGCGCAGCCATGTCCGGAAAGCGGTCCGCATCATAGACGGCCCATAGCGGTCCGACACCGCCCAGCGGCATCGGATGCTCATCCATGTGCGTCGCCACGATGAAACGGTGCTTCTTCAATTCCGCCACGGTGACTGCCACTGCATAGCCATCGATTGCGCGCAACAGCAGTTGCGCATCGTCGCGCGGAGCGGCGCCGGCAGCCTTGACGACATCCAGCAGCAGGGGACCGCGCAATGCGTGCGGCTTGGCATCGTATTCCAGCGTCGGGCGGATGGCGACTGAAGGCAGTGCGGTCAATGCGGCAAAGTCGAAGCCATGCGCCTTGTCGAACTTCACGCCTTGCTTCTTCATCATCTGGTCAAGCGCTGGATCGAGCGGACCGCGATTGCCGGCGCCGATCGCGCCGGTCACCGTCAACAGTGTCGGTGTCTGCCGCCTGGTATTGGCAGGCGTGGCCATGACACTGGCAGGCAATGCCGCACCGGTGGCCAGCGCGGCTGCGATGAATTTGCGTTTATTCAAGCATCCTCCTGAATAATTGTTAGGGAATATCGCGCTCGATTTTACCCGTGCGATCCGACTGAGCAAGATCAAGCGGCCGGCCCTGCGTACGGATAAAGGCGCAATTGCGTGCGATTATCTTGCACGGGGTATCATTTCATTGCTTTTATAAAAAAAATTTAACAAAAGGAGTTTTCTATGCGCATCCTATCCAGCGTGCTGCTTGGCAGCGTTATTCTTTCCGGCTGCGCCGGCACGGCAAACCAGGCCAGCCAGGCGCCTACCCCGATCGCGGTGACCCAGTTGAAGCCGACCGAAGGCAACCAAGCCAACGGTGCAGTCAGTTTCATGCAAAAGGGCGACAAGATACTCGTCGATGCGCGGATCGACGGGCTGACCCCCGGCCTGCATGGCTTCCATGTCCATGAAAAGGGCGATTGCAGCGCGCCGGATGCGATGAGTGCCGGCGGGCATTTCAATCCTTCCACCAAATCCCACGGCGATCCTGCCCATGCAGACCATCACGCCGGGGATCTAGGTAATCTGAATGCGAATGCCGCGGGCAACGCGGTGCTGCAGTTGGCGGTGGCGGCCAGCGATTTTTCGCTTTCCAGGGGTGCGCCCAACAGCATCGTCGGCAAGGCGCTCATCGTGCACGCCGACCCCGACGATTACAAGACCCAACCGACCGGAAACGCAGGCAAGCGGGTTGCCTGCGGAGTCATCAGCCTGCAATGATCGAGTACCGCTCCAGCCTTCGGCTGGAGTGAGGATACGGCAAACTGCTCTCGCCGTCATTGACTGACGGCGGTACGATCACGGCTGCATGTAATCCTGGTATTTCTTGAGAATCGCGCCGTAGGTGCCGTTATGTCTGATGGTTTTCAGGCCGGCATTGAATGCATTGCGCACCACCGGATCACGAAATGCTGCCATCCGCGGACTGGGTGGAAACAAGGGATGGTAGGTAAGTGCTTGCTGAACATTGATCGGCGATTCAAGCTGCCGGCTCAGATAGCGGAAAATAAGCCGGTCGCCGATCACCACATCTACCCGCCCGGTAAACAACAGCTTGTTCTGCGTCAGCTGCTGCGGATATTCCTTATAGTCCGGATGCCGCGCAATCGCGCTGCGGAATTCGTCGCCCAGAATCAGGCTGGCATTCTGGAAAGCGGCGACCGAATACAGGCGCAAGTCGTCCATGCCGCGCAGCCGGATGCCACGGCTGCGCAGTGAAATGGCGGCGTTTTGATAATGCAGGTAAGGCTCGGAAAAATAATTCTCGCCGCCTATGCCTTCCGCGACCGACAACATGCCGTCAAGACGACGCACGCGTAACAGCGCAAGCGCGCGCGCCGGCGGCAGATGTTGGGCCACCATTCGATAGCCGGCCGCTTCCAATGCCTTGTCGGCAATTTCATATTCCATGCCGCCGGCGCCTGGGCCGAGGATGTATGGCGGCTTTGTCAGGCCGACGCCGATTTGCAGATCGATCAATGGGGTGGCTGGTGCAGCAAACACCGATGCGGCCATCAGCGAGGCAGCCGCGATCAATGCCTGAATTTGCCTGCGTCGCCGCTGCGGTGCAATTGCTGCCATGATGAAGCTGCGTATCGAATACATATCGTCGTGTATCGCTGCGGATGGAGCCGCAGCGATGTGGCTGCGCCTGAGGAGGCTGAAATCCGATTATAAAACTGCGGGAAGGATCATACCGCTTGGCATCAAGCTGAACCGGTGGCGCCGCTATTGTCCGCTGCTGCCAAGCCATTGCCGCTGACGCGCTGCAAGGCCGTAGCCAAGCACAATCAGCTGTGCAATCGCATTGCATGCGGCAACGCTGGCGAATAATGGACTTTTGACGACAAAAAACGCGTAAAGCACGGTGACCAGCGTAACCATGATCCAGCCGCTCCAGGTAAGCAGCGATATCGATTGCCGGGCGCTATGGTCGCGGTGATAACGCAGAATTTGCGGAACATACAGCACTGTCGCCGCACACCCGGATACGCCGTACAACACGCTTAATACTTGTTCCATGATTTCTGAACCCGCTCTACCCGTAACGCAAGAATGCGGGATAGACCGGTTCTCTTAAGCAATGTTCCCGATGGAAATATTTAATTCGGTGATCCGGACCGAACACATGCACGCTTGTGTTTTCACAACCGCCGCAGGGGCGACGTGTTGAATAATGGGCAAGGAGAAGTCCGGCAAGCCGTCCACCCTGCCGCCACCCTTGCAGCCACGGCCACCGAGCTTGTCATTTCGGGAGATCAGATGAAGAACGCAATCAATGCGCGATACAGCGCCGCACCGGCGAGCGGCGTGGTTGACAGGATACTGGAGTCACAGCGCCGAAAAATATTCGATGCCTTCATGGAATTCAAGAAAGGCAATCCGAATGACACCACCCTCAATATCGGCATGATGCCCGCCGCCCTGTTCGAAAAGCCCGACTACCTGAATTCCTGGAGCGACCAGAAGGAACGGGCGCGCATGCTGTCTTACCAGATCGAACCGCCGCAGACCGGCGATGCGCAGCGGCAGACGATGCGCATATCCAGGCAGGAGCAAGCGCACCTGCCGTTTTCCGACCGTGCATTTGACTGGGTTGCCTGCAATGAAGTGATCGAGCATGTCGGCGGCAATGTGCACCAGCTCGCACTGATCAAGGAACTGTACCGCGTCGCCCGCAAAGGTGTTTTCGTGTCGACTTCCAACCGCCGCCATCCCATCGAATTCAATACCGGGATACCGTTGCTGCATTTGCTGCCTGCGTCATGGTGGCGCGGCATTCTTGCGCACACCGGCCATCGCGACTGGTCATCTGAATCGGTGCTCAATCTGGTTGATGCGCCGGCGCTGTATCGCTTTGCCGAAATGCTTCCCGGCGCACCGCCGCATGATGTCGGGCACAAGCGCGTGTTCGGTGTCAAAGCCCATTTCTTCCTGATGATCCGCAAGCCCGAAGATGCCTGACCTGCCGATTTGAATCTGTGCGACGCCGGCTTGCGTAGAATTGCATGATGGTATCGTCCATCATGGATCAGCCGCTATCGTACCGACTACCTATACAGTGAAGATGAACAATAGTCTGCGCGCCATGTGCGCTGCCTTTGCGGTGCTGGCCTCATTGCCGGCAGCCGCGCACGAATTCTGGATGATGGCAAAGCCTTTTTCGCCGGCAGTCGGTGCACCGGTTGCAATGACCTTGCATGTCGGCGAATATTTCAGCGGCGACCTGATTCCATTTGCCGCGACGCAGAGCGCTGCCTTGCTGCTGTATTCGAAGGGCAAGCCACGTGACCTGGTTACTCAGTTGCCGCCCGAAACTCCGTTGCCGGAACTGCAAATGGTGTTTCCCAATTCCGGCACCTATATGCTTGCGTTCGACGGCAATCCGAACGAAATCACGCTATCCGCCGACAAGTTCCATGCTTACCTGCATGAAGAAGGTCTGGACGCCATCATCGCCCAGCGCGAGAGTGCCGGCAACGCGACTGCTCCGGGGCGGGAACGGTACCGCCGTCATGTGAAGACGCTGTTGCGGGTCGGCGGCAAGTCCGATGGCAGCTTTGCTGCGCTGACCGGACAGCGGCTGGAAATCGTCCCGACTTCCGATCCGCTCGCGAAAGCCGCCGGCGATACACTAGGCTTGACGCTATTCTTTGACAGCAAGCCGCTCCCCAATGCGCTGGTCAAGGCATGGCATCAGCGCAATGGACAGACGCTGATGATTCGTGCGCGCACCGGCGCGGACGGCAAGGTCAGTTTCGGTTTGCCTTATGCCGGCGCCTGGATGATCAGCGTGGTGCACATGGTGCCGGTGACCGATACGCCGGATATCGACTGGGACAGTTTCTGGGGCAACTTGACGTTCGAATTGGCAGGGCGGAAGGCCGGCCGTTGAGCCGGCTCAAGCATCATCAAGTTTGTAAAGGTAGGAGTTTGTACTCGAAAAAATGCCTCGTTGAACGAGGCATTTACAAGGCATTTTTTATGACAGGGCCGCGGCGAGCCAGCGTTCACTGCAACCCCACATCGTCTTACCGCGTGACCGGCTTGTAGCGTACGCGCTTCGGTTTTGCGCCTTCTTCGCCCAGGCGCTTGCGCTTGTCCGCTTCGTATTCCTGGTAATTGCCGTCAAAGAACACCACTTGCGAATCGCCTTCGAACGAAAGGATGTGGGTAGCGATCCGGTCGAGGAACCAGCGGTCGTGCGAGATCACCATCACGCTGCCGGCAAATTCGAGCAGCGCATCTTCGAGTGCGCGCAGGGTTTCGACGTCGAGGTCATTGGACGGTTCGTCCAGCAGCAGCACGTTACCACCCATCAGCAGGGTCTTGGCCAGATGCAGGCGGCCGCGTTCGCCGCCGGACAGGTTGCCGACGATCTTTTGCTGATCCGCACCCTTGAAGTTGAAGCGGCCCAGATAGGCGCGCGACGGCATTTCGAAGCGGCCCACGGTCAACAGGTCGGCACCGTTCGAGACGTCTTCGAATACGGTTTTCTTGTTTTCCAGCTGTTCGCGCGACTGGTCGACCAGTGACAGGCGGACTGTCGGTCCGATCACCAGGTCGCCGCTATCCGGCTGTTCCTTGCCGGCGATCATCTTGAACAGTGTCGATTTACCGGCGCCGTTCGGACCGATGATACCGACAATCGCGCCAGCCGGAATCTTGAAGCTCAGGTTGTCGATCAGCAGGCGGTCGCCGAAAGCCTTGCTGACATTCTTGAACTCGATCACTTCATTGCCCAGCCGCTCGGCGACTGGAATGAAGATTTCCTGGGTTTCGTTGCGTTTCTGGTATTCGTGTTCCGACAATTCATTGAAGCGGGCCAGACGCGCCTTGCTCTTGGCTTGGCGGCCTTTCGGATTTTGCCGCACCCATTCCAGTTCCTTGGCGATGGTTTTCTGACGTGCCGATTCGGTCGCTTCTTCCTGCTTCAGGCGGGCTCCTTTTTGTTCCAGCCAAGTACTGTAGTTGCCTTTCCAGGGAATGCCATGGCCGCGGTCGAGTTCGAGGATCCATTCCGCGGCATTGTCGAGGAAGTAGCGGTCGTGGGTGATGCCGACCACGGTGCCGGGGAAGCGCTGCAGAAATTGCTCCAGCCAGTCGACCGATTCCGCATCCAGGTGGTTGGTTGGCTCGTCCAGCAATAGCATGTCTGGCTTGGACAGCAGTAGCCGGCATAGCGCGACGCGGCGCTTTTCGCCGCCGGACAAGACGCCGATCTTCGCGTCCCACGGCGGCAGGCGCAGCGCATCGGCTGCCATTTCGAGCTGCAGATTGACGTTGTTGCCGTCGCTGGCGGCGATGATCGCTTCCAGCCGCGCCTGTTCGGCGGCGAGCGCATCGAAGTCCGCATCCGGTTCCGCATAGGCGGCATACACCGCATCCAGCTTGGCCTGTGCTTCAAAGACTTCGCCCAGCGCCGACTCAACCGCCTGACGCACGGTTTGCTCGGGATCGAGCTGCGGCTCTTGCGGCAGGTAGCCGATGTTCAGGTTTGGCATCGGTATCGCTTCGCCTTCGATATCCTTGTCAATACCCGCCATGATTTTCAGCAGCGTCGACTTGCCCGAGCCATTCAGGCCGAGCACGCCGATCTTGGCTCCCGGAAAAAAGGAGAGCGAAATATCTTTGAGGATCTGGCGCTTGGGCGGGACGATCTTGCCCACCCGGTTCATGGTGTAGACGTATTGAGCCATAGAAATATCAGGGAGTCATGCGAAAAAAGGGAAGACCGCAAGCATAACCGATGATGCCCACGGCAGGCATGAAACAGACACATCAATGCGATCAAGGTGGCCATTGCGGGCGCACTGTCGGCACCGTTGCGAAATCCCATTGGCAATGCAGCAATGCAATTGAGCATGCTCAACGCTGCCTTTGTTCATCGCCGCCATCCTGAAAAACCGCTTGTCATTTTTTGACGTGCCGCTTATTGTGCGTTGCACCATAACAATATTTCAAACCACGTGGCTGAATCCCATCAGAAATCCGGTCTTGCATCCCTGACCCTTGCTGCCGTCGGTATCGTCTACGGCGATATCGGTACCAGTCCCCTCTACACAATGAAGGAAGTCTTTTCGAAAGCGCATGGTCTGCCGCTGACTTTCGATAATGTGCTCGGCATCGTTTCCCTGATCTTCTGGGGATTGACGATCATTGTTTCGCTCAAATACGTGACGCTGGTGCTGCGCGCCAATAACCGCGGAGAGGGCGGCATCATGGCCTTGATGGCGCTGGCGCTGTCCTCGGTCAGCAAGACCGGGCCTTTTTATTTTCCATTGATGGTGATGGGCTTGTTCGGTGCCACACTGTTCTATGGCGACAGTGTGATCACGCCGGCGATTTCGGTATTGTCGGCAATCGAGGGCTTGCAAGTCGCCGCACCCGGGCTGCAGCCTTTCGTCGTGCCGCTTACGGTGATCGTGCTGGTGGGGCTGTATGCGTTGCAGGCGCGCGGAACCGCCGGTATCGGCAAATGGTTCGGTCCTGTCATGGTGGTCTGGTTCGCCGCGCTGGCGGTCATGGGCATCATCAATATCATCGCCGAACCGGCAGTGCTTGCCGCGTTGAACCCCTTGCATGCGCTTGATTTCATGCGCCAGAACGGATTGGTGGCATTCATTGCGCTGGGCGCAGTCGTGCTGGCGTTTACCGGAGCCGAAGCGCTGTACGCCGACATGGGGCACTTCGGATCGAAACCGATTCGCATGGCCTGGTTCCTGGTCGCCTTTCCCGGGCTGGCACTCAATTATTTTGGCCAGGGTGCGCTGCTGATTGCGCATCCCGAAGCGGTCGACAATCCCTTCTTCCAGCAACTCGGTCCCTGGAGCATTTATCCGCTGGTGGCGCTGTCGACCGTGGCGACGGTCATTGCATCGCAAGCGACGATCTCGGGCACGTTTTCCATGACCAAGCAGGCGATCGCACTCGGCTTCCTGCCGCGCATGCGGGTCGAGCATACGTCGGCCTCCGAAATGGGACAGATCTATTTGCCGATGGTGAACTGGCTGCAGCTTGCGGTTGTGCTGCTTGCAGTCATCGGCTTCGGTTCTTCGACCAACCTTGCGGCGGCTTATGGCATCGCGGTGACGGCGACCATGCTGGTCACCACCGTACTGACTTTCTTCGTGATCCGCTATCGCTGGCATTACAACCTACCGTTGTGCTTTTTCGCGACGGGCTTTTTCCTGGTGATCGACGTATCGCTGTTTTCCTCGAATGTGCTCAAGATTCTGCATGGCGGCTGGTTCCCGCTGTTGCTGGGCGTGGTGCTGTTTACCGTGATGCTGACCTGGAAGCATGGGCGCGAACTGATATTCGACAATTTGCAAAAGCATGCGATACCGCTGGAAGCTTTCCTGGAGTCGCTGTTCGTCGCGCCGCCGTTGCGCGTGCCGGGAACGGCGATTTACCTGCGCGGCGAAACCGATGGTGTGCCGCATGCGATGCTGCACAATCTTGCGCACAACAAGGTTTTGCATGAACGGGTGATTTTCCTGACCGTGATCATCCATGAAGTGCCCTGGGTGCCCGACTCGGAGCGGGTACGCGTGCATGCGCTGGGACAGGAATGCTATCAGCTCAATGTGCATTATGGCTTCAAGGATGAGCCGAATATTCCGCTCGCACTGGAAGCCGCCGAAGCATTCAACTTGACATTCGAAACGCTGGAAACCTCGTACTTCATCGCCCGCCAGACCGTAATCCATGGTCCCGGCCGTGGCATGGCGCCATGGCGCGAACATTTATTCGTCGGCATGTCACGCAATGCGCGTGGCGCCGCCGACTATTATCAGGTGCCGCCGAATCGGGTGATCGAACTGGGCACGCAGATCACGATCTGAACACGCTTCAATGGCAACGGCCTGTCTCAGGCATTGGTCGGTCTGCGGCCCCATGCCTGCCACAAGCCTTCCAGCGAATACACCGCGAGCGCGCCCCAGATCAAGGCAAAGCCGGCCAGCCGTACGCCGCTGAACGGTTCGTGGTACAGCCACACGCCGAGCAGCAACTGGATGGTCGGACCGATATATTGCAGCAGGCCCAGCAACGACAGCGGTATGCGGCGCGCACCGGCTGCAAACAGCAGCAACGGGATCGCGGTGATCGGTCCGGCGGCGGCCAATAGCCATTGGGTAGCGGTCGATGCCGCTGCAAAACTGTTCTGGCCCCGGGCGGCGAGAAAGAGTAGGCAGCCGAATGCCAACGGGAACAGCAGCAGCGTTTCCAGCGTCAAGCCTTCCAGCGCGCCGAGCGACGCCGTCTTGCGCAGCAAACCATACAGGGCAAATGTCGCCGCCAGCATCAGCGCGATCCAGGGGAGTTGTCCGCCATGCCAGGTCAGCCAGGCGACGCCGCAGGCCGCCAGCGCCACCGCGGTCCATTGCATCGGACGCAACCGTTCGCGCAGGAATAGCGAGCCGAGCAGCACATTGAACAGCGGATTGATGAAATAGCCGAGGCTGGCTTCCACCACGTTGCCATTGTTGACCGCCCAGATATAAATGAACCAGTTGCTCGACAAGAGCACGGCGCTGGCGGCAAAACCGGCCAGCACCTTGGGACGCCGCATGACCTCGCCCAGCCACGCCCATTGCCGGCGCCAGCCCAGCACCACGACGACAAAGACGAGCGACCACATCATCCGGTGCAAAAGAATGTCGAAAGCAGGCACTTCCTGCAAAGCCTTGAAGTACAGCGGGAAAATGCCCCACAACGCATAGGCCGTGGCGGCGTATAGTATTCCAGGATTCATGGTGATATGGTTGAAGGGAGAGGACGTGTCGCGCGGCAGGCGCAACGGTGCAGCGTTGCTCATTATGTCAGCAATCGCCGGAGGCCGCGTTGCCTGCCCCGAGTCATGCGCAAGAATGGACAATTGCCGATATGATCAGCTTTCCTGATCGCGCTTGGCACGCGCAGCACCACCGTTATATGATCGACCGCATGGCTTCCACTACACAAACGATGACTTCGCCCCCGGTTTCCCTGATCACCATGATTCGTCAGGCTGCATGGGCGCAATCGCTGACCGCCGAACAAATGGCGCAAGTCGAGCATGACGTGGTCGAACGCTTCGTGCCGGCCGGCGGCTATGTGTGCCGCAAGGGCGAGCCGGTGAACCACTGGATCGGCACCATCGACGGCTTGCTGAAAATGAGCAGTGTCTCGCCGGAAGGCAAGGCCATCACCTTTACCGGCGTGCTGGGCGGCGCCTGGTTCGGCGAAGGTTCGCTGCTCAAGACCGGGCCAAGGCAATACGATGTGGTGGCATTGCGCGATACCCGCCTGGCGGAAATGCCGCGTGCTACCTTTCAGTCGCTGCTCGACAGCAGCATCGGCTTCAACCGTTTTGTGATGACGCTGTTGAACGAGCGGCTCAGCATGTTCATCTCGCTGGTCGAGTATGACCGCATGCTTGATACCAATGCGCGGCTTGCGCGCTGTCTGGCAGCACTGTTCAATCCGCACCTCAATCCCGGCATCAGCCCGCAGCTGAAAATTTCCCAGGAAGAGATTGGTTACCTGTGCGGTGCATCGCGTCAGCGGGTCAATGGTGCGATCCGCGTGCTGGAGCAGGCCGGGCTGGTGCGTGCCGAGTATGGTGCCATCGTCGTATTGGACCTCGACGGCTTGCGTACTTTTCAGGGATAAGCGCGATTCAGGTATAAGCGCAAATAAAAACGGCGGGCATGTGACGCCCGCCGTTTTCATCGATCATGCCGCGTGCGGCAATCCCGGCTGGTGCGCCGCATACTTGTGCAGCATGGCCTTTCGTTCGGCCTGATACTGCGCAACGGCCGCTTCCTTCACATGGCCGAATCCGCGCACTTTTTCTGGCAGGGCTGCGATATCGGCCGCCAGTGCCAGCTTGTCCGCGCTGAGGGTATCGAGCAGCGACAGAATCATGTCGTGGTATTCGACAATCAATTGCCGTTCCATCCGGCGCTCCGCGGTATAGCCAAATACATCCAGCCGCGTGCCGCGCAATTTCTTCAGCTTAGCAAGCAGACGGAAGCCCTGCCACACCCACGACCCGTATTGCGCCTTGAGCAGATGACCCTTGCTATCCTTCTTGGCCAGCAGCGGCGGAGCAAGATGGAATTTGAGCGTGAAGTCGCCGTCGAACTGTTGCTTCAGCTTGTCGACGAACTGCCCATCGGTGTAGAGACGGGCTACTTCATATTCATCCTTGTAAGCCAGCAGCTTGAAGTAGGATTTCGCAACGGCGCGCGACAGCTTGTCGCCCTTGCCGAATTGGGCTTCGGCGTTGCGCACGCTGTTGACCAGCTTCTCGTATTGCGCTGCGTAGGCTGCATCCTGATAAGCGGTCAGGAAGGCGACACGCTGCTTGACCAGGTGGTTGAGGCTTTGCGGCAGTTGCACCGTGACCGTTTTGACCGGCACCGCAATGCCCTCGACGCGTGCCAGATCGACCGCCGCGCGGCGGCCCCACAGGAAGCTTTTCTTGTTGGAGTCGATCGCCACGCCGTTGAGTTCGATCGCACGCAGCAGCGCTGCTTCGGACACCGGTAACGCGCCTTTCTGATACGCGAAGCCGAGCATGAACAAGTTGGTTGCGATTGCATCACCCATCAGCGCGGTTGCCAGTCGGGTCGCATCGATATAGTCGGCGCGGTTGGCGACCGATTCATTGATCAGCGCCTGCACGTCCTCGAACGGGAATTGCCAGTCGGGCTTCTTTGCAAAATGCCCAGTCGGCTGCTGGTGCGTATTGACGACCGCGCGCGTGCGACCGGCGCGCATTTTCGAGATCGCATCCTGCGAACCTGTAGTCAGCATGTCGCAGCCGAGGATCAGGTCGGCTTCGCCGGTCGCAATGCGCTGCGCGCGTATCGCGCCCGGTACGCGTGTGATGCGGATATGCGAAGTGACGGAACCATTCTTTTGCGACATGCCGGTCATGTCGAGCACCGAGACGCCCTTGCCTTCGAGATGCGCAGCCATGCCGATCAGTGCGCCGATGGTAATGACGCCGGTGCCGCCGATCCCATTCAACAGGATGTTGAACGGCGCGTCGCAGCCCGGCAGCGCCGGTTCCGGCAAGGGGCCGAAATCATCCTGCTGCGCGGCGCCGGTCTTCGATTTTTTCAGCGTGCCGCCTTCGACGCTGACAAAGCTGGGGCAAAAGCCTTTGACGCAGGAATAATCCTTGTTGCACGACGACTGGTCGATCGTGCGCTTGCGGCCGAATTCGGTTTCCAGCGGCAGGATCGAGGTACAGTTCGATTGCACGCCGCAATCGCCGCAGCCTTCGCATACCGCATCGTTGATGAACAGCCGTTTGTTCGGGTCGGGGTATTCGCCTTTCTTGCGACGGCGCCGCTTTTCTGCCGCGCAGGTTTGGTCATAGATCAGCACCGACACGCCCGCATGCTCGCGCAATTCGCGCTGTACCGCATCGAGGTCTTTGCGATCATGCAGCGTGACGATGGCCGGCAACTCCGAGCGGTCGCTGTACCGGGTCAGGTCTTCGGTCACCAGCGCAATCCGCTTCACGCCTTCGGCTGCCATCTGCTGGGCGACCATCGGCACCGACGTGATGCCGTCGACCGGCTGGCCGCCGGTCATCGCAACCGCATCGTTGTACAGGATCTTGTAAGTGATGTTGACGTTGGCCGCGACCGCCGCGCGGATCGCCAGGTAGCCGGAATGGAAATAGGTGCCGTCGCCCAGGTTGGCAAATACATGCGGCACCTTGGAAAACGCCGACTGGCCGATCCATGGCGCGCCTTCGCCGCCCATATGGGTGGTGGTCTTGTTGAATTCGGGGTAGATCGCCGTGGCCATCACATGGCAGCCGATGCCGGCCAACGCGAAGCTGCCTTCCGGTACCTTGGTCGAGGTATTGTGCGGGCAGCCCGAGCAGTAATACGCGGGGCGCGGTGGCGTGTTGACGGCCTTGGTCAGCACCTGGTCCTTCGCTTCGAGGAAGGCCAGGCGGGCCTTGATCAGATCGCTGGTATGGAAACGCGCGATGCGGCTTGAAATCACGCGCGCAATCTGGGCCACCGAAAAGTCGGCTTTCGAGGTCAGCAGCCATTCGCCGCGTGGGTGCACCCATTCGCCCTTTTCATCGAACTTGCCGATCACGCGCGGACGCACATCGTCGCGCCAGTTGTACAACTGTTCTTTCAACTGATATTCAACGATCTGGCGCTTTTCCTCGACCACCAGAATTTCATCCAGGCCTTGCGCGAATTCGCGCACGCTGTCCGGCTCCAGCGGCCACGGCATTGCGACCTTGAACAGCCGGATGCCGATTTCCGCCGCCATCTTTTCATTGATGCCGAGTTCTTCCATCGCTTCCAGCACGTCGAGATAGGATTTGCCTGATGCGATGATCCCCAGCCGCGCCTGCGGGCTGTCGATGGTGGTGTGGTTGAGCTTGTTGGCGCGCGCATAGGCCAGGGCCGCGTAGATCTTGTAATCCTGCATCAGCGCTTCCTGCTTGCGTGCCTGCACGCCCAGCGTGTCGGTCGACAGCCTTGCATTCAGGCCGCCTTCGGGCATGATGAAGTCGGTCGGGTAGGCGATCTGCAGCCGGAATGGATCGGCATCGACCGAGGCGGTCGATTCGACGGTATCGGCCAGCGCCTTGAAACCGACCGCGCAGCCGGAGTAACGCGACATCGCCCAGGCATGCAAACCGAGGTCGAGGTATTCCTGCACATTGCAGGGATACAGCACCGGAATCATGCAGGCGGAAAAAATATGGTCGGACTGGTGCGGCAGCGTCGACGAGTAAGCGCCGTGATCGTCGCCGGCCACCAGCAGGATGCCGCCATGCTTGGCGGTCCCGGCATGGTTCATGTGTTTGAACACATCGCCGCAGCGGTCGACGCCGGGTCCCTTGCCATACCACATGGCAAACACGCCATCGTATTTGGCCGGCCCGATCAGATCGACTTGCTGGGTACCCCAGACTGCGGTCGCAGCCAGGTCTTCGTTGACGCCGGGAACGAACTTGATGTGGTTTTCATCAAGGATCTTTTGCGTCTTCCACAGGGTTTCATCGAGTCCGCCCAAGGGCGAGCCGCGATAGCCGGAAATGAAACCGGCGGTATGGAGCCCGGCGGCAAGGTCGCGCTGCCGCTGCATCAAAGGCAAACGCACCAGCGCCTGTATGCCGGATAGGAAAATCTTCCCTGATGTAAGTATGTATTTGTCGTCGAGTTTGACGGGGGCGAGAGCAGAAGCGCCGGCAGGTGCGGCGTCTGTCAGCCCAGCAGTGGCCACTGCTGTATCGGCTTGCATTACATTCGTCTCCAAAATGGTGATTTCAGATTGCGCTTGGCATTTGGGCCGCCGGATAAGGCGGATGACATGCCAATGTCGCTGGACCGTTGTCGGGTCCCTACAGCAACTTCGGGTGTGAATTTGCTATGGAGTCAAGTGTAGGGCGGGGCGAATGAAGATGCAAATATGGAATCCGGATGGGGGTATAAGAAAAAATGATACCCAAAATCATACCCATTAAGCGCCGAGCGCCTGAGCGCTGGTCCATTGACCGCTGTCGCAAAGATCTCTGGCCACCGCAAGCACCAGCTTTCTTACCGCAGCTGCGGCATTCGTGAGCGGAATGTTCTTTGACGAGCAAAGCGACACGGTGCGCGAGATGTGGACGCCGTCGATCGGATACGCGATCAGCTGGCCGCGCTCGATTTCACTCAGCAGCGGCGCGACCGGCAAGATGGTCGCGCCGAGATCGGCCAGCAAGGCGGATTTAAGGATCGCGACCGAATTGATGTCGATGACGTTGTCGACCGACAGGCCGGCGGCACGCACGCAATTTTCTATCCTCGGCCGCACGCCATGCTGCAGGCCGGGCAGGATCAGCGGCACCTTGACTGCCAGCGAGAGCGGAATGCTGGTGCCGGCCGGCGCATACCGCGAGTCGGCGCGCGCGATGAACATCATGTCTTCTTCGACCAGCGGCGTGGTGGCAAAGGCGCCGAGCTGTCCGTCGTCGAACAGGACCGCGAGATTGATGCGGCCCGATTTAAGTTGGTCGATCAGGGTGCCCGACAATTCTTCGGTCAGCTGCAGTGAGATTTCCGGATAGGTATGGCGGACCGCCGTGAGCAGCGGCAAGGCCAGTGCGCTGGAAACGCTTTGCGGAATGCCGAGCGCAACCGTTCCCGACGGCTTGTCGGCGGATTGCGCCACCGCGGAACGGGCATCCTCGACCTGCTTCAGGATCGCCAGCGCGTGTTCGTAAAACGTCTTGCCGGCATCGGTCGCCAGTACGCCTTGCGCCGAGCGGTGCAGCAGCTGCGCCGCCAGCTCGTCTTCCAGCTGCTGGATCTGCTGGGTCAGCGCCGGCTGGGCGACATGCAGCACCCGTGCCGCGCGCGACAACGAGCCATGATCGACGATTGCCACGAAGTAGCGGAGTTGGCGGAGTTCCATGGGCGGATGATAACCGGGTTTCTCGCTAGAGCTTTAGGCAGACGGTTTGATCGCCTTGCGTTCGATGAAGGAAGACAGGATCAGCGAGGTCGAGGTGACGCCGCAGCGCGTCAGTTCGACGATCACCTTTTCCAGCTCACCGACCGAGGTCGCGACTACCTTGACGATGCTGCAGTCGTCGCCAGTGATCGAGTGGCATTCGACAATCTGCGGCACTTGGGCGGCGACCACTTCGACCGGCGTTTCATGGCTGCGCTTGGAGACGCGGATGAATGCAGTAATGCCATAACCCAGCGCGGCCGGGTTGACCCGCGCATGGTAACCGGTGATCACGCCGGCAGCTTCCATGCGCCTTACCCGTTCGGCCACGGCCGGCTGGCTCATATGGATGCGTCGGCCGATTTCAGCAAGCGTGATCCGCGCATCGGCTTGCAGGATCTCCAGGATACGGCCATCCATTACATCAAAATCAATCTTCATGGTGATTCCATAGAATTTCAGTTAAAGACAAGGTGATTCATCATTTTTAACTTTAATTATCTATTCAAACTGTTCTTTTGGATACCTACACTTGATATCCGTAAACCGGATGAATGTCGCACCCACTACAGCCACTAATAGGAGAGCAAGATGAGCTGGGATAGTTTTTTCATATTTTTTGTCACCACGGCGGTCGTTTGTCTGACGCCCGGGCCAGCTGCATTGCTGGTTGTCGCGCAGGGCATGTCGAACGGCTTCCGGCGTTCATACTGGGCGATTGCCGGCATCGCGGTCGGCAATGCCATTTACTTCGCCTTGTCGGCTACCGGGGTGGCGGCCCTGATCGTGGCGAGCGCAACGCTGTTTTCCGTCATCAAATGGGTGGGTGTCGTCTACTTGTTCTATCTGGGCATCTCTGCGATCCGCAGCAAGGCAAGCGCCTTGACCGTAACCGGCGACGCCAGCCAGGCCACTGGCGGCTTGCGCGCATTCTGGCAGGCGATGGTGGTCGAGTTGTCCAATCCCAAGGCCTTGCTGTATTTCGTCGCCTTGCTGCCGCAGTTCATCGACCCGGCGCAGCCGGTTGGCCGGCAATTGCTGATCTTCGGCATTACCTGCATCGGTCTCGATACCGCCGCGTATAGCTTGTACGCATGGCTGGGCAGCAAGACGCAGCGCTTTACCGCCAACACGCGCTTTGTGACAGCCAGTAATCGCACCGCCGGTGCATTGCTGATGCTGGCGGGCGCGCTGATGGCGACGGTAAAGCGCGCGGCGCATTGAATAGCATTGGAAGCGGATGACGAACTGTGGAAAGGCGGACGCGGCCGCAAGATGTCAACGAAACGTCAAAAGAATTCGACGGTGTCGTTCGAGACTTCGGAATGCAGTTCGCCTCTGCTGACCAGTTCGTCGTAGTAGCAGACGCGGTTGCGGCCGTTGGCTTTGGCGTAATAGAGCGCCTGATCGGCGTGGCCGAGAATGACTACCGGAGATTCGGTGGAAATACTGGCAAAGCCCAGGCTGACCGTTACCCTGCCGACCTGGGGGAAGTCGTGCTGTTCGACATTCGCACGGAAGCGCTCGAAAATCTTGCGGGCGTCTTCCAGCGTGGTCGAACGCAGCAATACGACGAACTCTTCACCGCCGAAGCGGAACACCCTATCTTGCGCGCGGAATGATTGGCGCAGCAAGTTCGCGACCAGAATCAGCACTTCATCGCCGTACAAATGGCCGAACTGGTCGTTGACGCGCTTGAAATGGTCGATATCGACCACCGCCAGCCATTGCCCGATGCCCTCGGCCGGTTGATGCCGGCGTTCTTCCTGGTTTTGCAGCGAGTTTTCCGGCGTGTTGGCGGACAACAGACGTGAAAACTTTTCATCGAAGGTCTTGCGGTTCAACAGGCCGGTCAGCGAATCGCGTTCGCTGTAATCGAGGATGTTTTGATAATTGCGGTAGACGCTAAGGATGCCTTCCATCATGGGCAGCGTTCCGCTGCCATACGGAGTCGGGTTGCTCACTTTCAGGCAAGTGCTGACTTTGTCATTCAGCCATACCGGCAGCCAAAGGATGCGGTCGCCGTTTGCCGTCATCTCTTCCATGCAGGTCTTGCGCTGCTTGATGGCTGCCAGCAGTGCCGGATAGCGGGAGATCGGTTCTCCGTTGTTATCCGGCGACTCTTCCATAGCTACAATTTTGCCATCCTGCATGCCCACTCGCGGGCGGACATACAATTCATCGCGAAAACGGAATAGCTCATGCACGCAGACCTGGGAAGCCCCCACCAGTTCATGCAATGCCGACACGATGGAACTGTCGAGCAAGGTATGGTCGCGTTGACAGGTGATGTCCACCAGGTGCTTGAGCAGCGCTTCCATGGTCAAGATCCTGGTTGTCCGGAGAGAGGATAGTGAACCAGGTGCTGCCGGCCTTTTGCGCAGAATGGGTTCAGCATGAAAGCGGATGGTCCTGATTCTTGTGAGCAGTAGCGATATTTTCGAAGCGGTTGCCTACTGCACTGCAGCGTGGAAACCAGTCCATACTTTTAGTTATTGTGGGTAACAGCTTGCGGCTATTCTATCCCGAATCGGCAAAAGTGTAGACGCCTGTCGTATTTATGTCGTTGCAGTGTGGTATCCCGGCGAAAACAGCAGTGCCTTGCCGGTGTAGGGCGATTTGCAATGCTTGCCGAAGGCGGGTCGCGCTGGCCGCCGGACGCGAGATCAGCATGGCGGTCGGGCTGCTGATGGCACGGTTCCAGAGCGACCGTGACACTGCATTCGACGTCTTGCGCGACCACGCCCGTTCGCGCCGACGCAAGATCAATGAGATCGCGGAAGACCTGCTGAAAGCCGAAGAAACCCTGAATGCGTTCAAGCAGGCATTTGCGGAGCGCGGCCGCCCAAAAGGATGAGTGTGGTTTGAACCTCTTTGCGGGCGGGAAATTGCGGATTCTCACCGATGCTGCAGATGCCGCGAACCCGCCGGCGCAAGCCATGGTCAGATCAGGATGCGTACTGCGCCGATCCCGACCAATTCAATGAAAAGTTTGTTCCAGGATGCAAGCCAGGCAGACGAACTCTACCGGCTCATCATCGACCATTCGCTCGACGCTTTTATCGCTATCGATAGAGACAGCCGCATTCTGGAGTGGAGCGACCATGCCGAGGAAATCTTTGGCTGGACCAGACAGGAAGCCGTCGGGCGCCCGCTGACCCAGACCATTATTCCGGAACGCTTTCGGGCCAGCCATGATGCGGGCCTGAAGCGCTATCTGGACGGAGGTGCCTCGCGGATACTGAACCGGCGCGTGGAAATGCCGGCGCGCTGCAAGGATGGCAGCGAAATTCCTGTCGAGTTGACGGTGACATCGATGGAGACGCCGAACCGGGTGATCTTCTTCGCGTCGTTACGGGACATCTCCCAGCGCAAGGGGCTGGAAGAGGAATTGCACCGGCAAGCCACCATCACGATGTCTGTGCTCAACAGTATGGCGGGCGCCGTGGTCGTGGCAGACTTGTCCGAACGCCTTATCATGGTCAATCCAGCCGCCCAACAGTTGTTCGGTATCGACGGCACCGAACTGAGCCAAGGAAAATCGCTCGACGCCATCACCTTGTACCGGCCCGATCAGATAAGCATCTATACGTATCAGGAACGTCCGATCCCGCGCGCACTGCGGGGTGAACACGTGGATGGTTTGCTGGCATTCATTCCGGGTGGAAGCGATGCCGCCGGTGTGTGGGTGAGCGCTAACGCCCGACCGCTGCTCGACAGCCAGGGCGCGCTGGTGGGCGGCGTCGCGGTTTTCCACGACATTACCGAGCTGCGGCGGCGCGCGGTAGATACGGCGCGTCAGTCGCGCCTGCTGCAGGAACAGGCCAGTCTGCTTGATCTGGCACGCGATGCGATCCTGGCGCGAACGACCGAGGATGTGATCACTTACTGGAACCAGAGCGCGGAAAAGCTTTACCAGTATTGCCGCGACGAGGCGATCGGCCAGGTCAGTCATGTGCTGCTGCGCACGCGCTTTCCGATTCCACTGGACGAGATTCGTGCGATCGTACAGCGCGAGCACTATTGGGAAGGGCAGGTGATCCACGTCGCCAAGGATGGCCGCGAAATCATCGTGTTCAGCCAATGGGCGCTCGAATTTCACGCCGATCAGCCGTCGCGCTATCTCGAAACCAATGCCGATATCACCCAGCAGGTGGAGGTCGAGCGCGCGTTGAAGCAGTCGCAGCAGGACTTTCGCCTGCTGGTGGAGGCGTCGACCGACCACGCGATCATGATGATCGATATCGAGGGGCGCATCCTCAGTTGGAACTCCGGTGCCAGTCATATTTTTGGCTACCCGGTGCAGGAGGCGATCGGCCAGCATATGGAGTGTCTGTTCACCAAGGAGGATCGCACCGTAGGCGAACCGATGCGCGAACTGGAAGAAGCGCGCGTCCGCGGCCGTTCCGACGCCAACCGCTGGCACCGGCGCAAGGACGGCAACCGCTTCTGGGCGACCGGCGCCGTCACGCCGCTGCGCAGTACCGATGGGTTGGTGCGCGGCTATGTCAAGATCCTGCGCGACCAGACCACGCAGCGCCTGGCTGAAGAGCAGACCCACTTCCTTGCCAACCATGATGCGCTGACCGGCCTGCCCAACCGCGTCTATTTCAGCAACCAGTTGCATCAGGCACTCGCGCTGTCCCAACGGAACGGGATGCCGCTGGCCTTGCTGCTGCTCGATCTCGACCGTTTCAAATACGTCAACGATACCTTCGGCCACCATACCGGCGACCTCTTGCTCAAGGAAGTGGCATTGCGGATTCGTTCATCGATTCGCGAGTCCGATTTCATCGCGCGGCTCGGCGGAGACGAATTCGTCATTATTCAAACCGATGTGTCGCAGCCGGATGCGTCCGAGACGCTGGCGCGCAAGCTGGTGCTGGAACTCGCACGTCCCTATGAGCTCGACGGCCAGCAAGTCATCAGCGGCACCAGCATCGGCCTGTGCGTGTTTCCGAAGGATGGCAAGAATTCGGTCGAATTGCTCAAACGTGCAGACCTGGCGCTGTACCGCGCAAAGAATTTCGGCCGGCATAATTTTCAGCTCTATACCTCCGACCTGTTCTCCGAACAGACCTGGAAAAAAGATCGCGAAGCCGCGCTGCGCGGCGCCTTGAAAAATCATCAATTCGAGTTGTACTATCAGCCATTGGTCGATCTCAGCAGCTGGAAAATCGCCACCGTCGAAGCCCTGTTGCGCTGGAATGCGACCGAGCTGGAAACCGTACTGCCCGGCGAATTCCTGGAAATCGCCGAGCAGAGCGGACTGATCGTCGAGATCGGCGAGTGGGCGCTGCGCGAAGCCTGCCACCAGGTGCGACGCTGGCAGGCGCGGGGCTTGAGCGATTTGCGCCTGTCGGTCAATTGCTCGGCGCGGCAATTCAACGATCCGAAATTCGTCGCGATGATTCCCTTCATTCTGGAAGACGAAGGCATGATGCCATCCAGCCTGGAACTGGAAGTGCCGGAAGCGATGCTGGCCAAGCACCCCGAAATCAAGGAACAACTGTCGAACCTGCGGGCATTGGGCATCCGCCTGACGATAGACAATTTCGGGACCGGGGCGACTGCGCTGATCGATTTCAAGGATTTCGGGATCGATGCACTGAAGATCGACAAGGCCTTCGTCCAGCACATACCGCACCGGCGCGAAGATTCCGCGATCACCTCGGCCATCATCAGCCTTGCCCACAATCTGGGCATCAGGGTGGTGGCGGGCGGCGTCGAAACCGCTGAACAGCTCGCCTATCTGAAGGCGCGCGATTGCACCGGCGCGCAGGGATTCATCTTCAGTCCGCCGGTGCCGGCGCACGAGTTTGAAGAGCTGATGCTCAACGGCAGCTGGTCGCGCGTGAATCGGGTTCCGGGAACGCATGAAGTCCTGGCCTCCAAGGACTTGCATTAGGACCTGTTAACAATTCACCAGGTTGTATGGTGCTGCAGCTGCGCACAGCATGCTGTCGCCGCATGCATAAACCGGAACCTGTGCGCCCGACGCAAGTGATCGCTATACTCTTCCGGTCTCTTCACCATCCTTTTCATCCTGGAGTCCCGCATGAACTTAAAGCGCAATGCATCGTTTAGCCTGCGCCGCCGCATCCTGGCCATCGCCGTGCTGGCACTGGCTGCCCAAGCTCCGTGGGCCAGTGCGCAAACCACGGATTTTTCTGCATCCGGCAAACCGATCACCTTTGTCGTGCCATTTCCGGCCGGCGGGCCGCTCGATGCCGCCGCCCGCATCCTGGCCGAAGCCGTGCGGCCTACGCTGGGCAATGTCGTGGTTGACAACCGCTCCGGCGCGGGCGGCAATATCGGTATGGATGTGGTCGCGAAAGCGGCCCCGGACGGACACACGATAGGCATGGGCGCGCTGTCGACGCACGCCATCAATCCCTGGCTATATCCACGCATGCCTTTCGATCCGCTGAAGGATTTTCAGCCGGTTACGCTGGTGGCCGATCTGCCCAATGTGCTGGTGCTGAACGCCGATTTCGCCGCGCAAAACAATATACGCAGCGTTGCCGACCTGATTGCTTATCTCAAGCGCCATCCCGGCAAGCTCAATTTCGCCTCTGGCGGCAATGGCAGCGGCGGCCATCTGGCGGCCGAACTGTTCAAGCAGATGGCCGGCGTCTTCATGGTGCACATACCGTATCGCGGCGCGGCGCCGGCACAGACCGCGCTGCTCAGCGGCGATGTGCAGCTGATGTTCGACAATCTCGGTTCGGCCGCGCCGCGCATACGCGATGGCCGGATCAAGGCGATCGGCGTCACCACCTTGCGCCGCGCATCCGCCTATCCCGACCTGCCGACGATTGCCGAGAGCGGCGCGGCGGGCTTCAAGGATTTTGATATCAGCACCTGGTTCGGCATCTTTGCGCCGGCCGGAACACCGCCGGCGGTCGTCGACAGGCTGAACAAGGAATTCACTGCGGCACTGCGCTCGCCGGCGGTGCGCGAGCGGATGCAGAAACTGGCGGCAGAGCCGGCGCCCACCACGCCGGCACAGTTCGCCGACCTCGTGCGCCGCGAAAACCGGCGTTATGAAAGCGTGGTCAAGCGCTCCGGCGCCAAGCTCGACTGATGTGCGGCCCGGGAATCGACACGGGGGACGCGTCGCAGGGATTCGACGTGACCAGCATCCCGTTTCGCGGGTTGGTCGAACAGGCGCTGGCCGGCGTCTACATCATCCAGGATGAAGTATTCCAGTACTCGAACGCGACCTGGGCCGCGATGACCGGCCATGTGCCGGAACAACTGATCGGACAGCCGGTGTCGCGCTTCGTGCCGCCGGAAGATGCGGCCGAAGTCAGCGCACGCTATCACCGCCGCGTCTCGGGTATCGAGCCGAGCATGCGCTTCATCGTGCGCGGCCTGCATCGCGACGGCAGCATCGTCTTCATCGATGTGCATGGCATGGCGCTCGAATATCGCGGCCGCCCGGCGGTGGTCGGCGTCGGCATCGAAGTCACCGAGCAGCTCGAACAGACCCGGCAGTTGCAAGAGTCGCGGCAGCAGTACCAGGAACTTGCCGCGTATCTGATCGCGGTGCGCGAGCGCCAGCGCTCGGCCTATGCGCGCGAAGTGCATGATGTGCTCGGCGGCCTGCTGACCTCGATGAAGCTCAATGTCGGACGTATCTTGCGCCGCACCGACCACGGCGAGCAGCACGAAATACGCGAAATCGCCGACGACCTCAACGGCTTGCTGCAGGAAGCCATCAATAACGTGCGCGAAATCTCCGAGTCGCTGCATCCGCAGGCGCTTGAATACCTGGGGCTGACGACGGCAATGGCAAGTCATCTGGAGCGTTTCGAAAAGCGTTCCGGTATCCGCGTCACGATGCATCCGACCGAGTTGCATCTGCCTTTGACCAATTCCCGCGCCACCATGGCGTACCGGATATTGCAGGAAGCGCTGACCAATATCGCCCGCCATGCGCAGGCCACCGAGGTCACGGTAGTCACAGCGATCGATGCCGACATGTTCCGTGTCGATATTCGCGACAATGGCATCGGCATGCCCCTGCGCGCCAATGCGACGCCCGACCTGAGCGCGCCCTGCTTTGGAATCCTGTCGATGAAAGAACGCGCGCGTGAGCTGGGTGGTACGCTGAGCATCGATTCCGCACCCGGGCAAGGAACGTGCATCGTCCTGGTTGCGCCACTTGATGCAAACGAGGAACTGCCACTTGATTAAGCTGATGCTCATTGACGACCACGCGATGTTTCGCTCCGGCTTGAAAAAAATGCTGCAGGACGAACCGGATTTTCAGGTGGTCGATGAAGCGGGCGACTGGGCCGAGGGCCTGGCGAAATTGCGCAGTCACGAACAACTCGATGTCGTTCTGCTCGATATCAATCTCCCCGCACGCAGCGGTTTCGATCTGTTGGAGGTCATCCATGCCGAATTTCCCGCGCTGCGCGTGATCATGCTCAGCATGTACTCGCAACAGCAATATGCATTGCGCGCCTTGCGTGCCGGCGCACATGGCTATGTGGCCAAGGATATGGAAGCCTCCGACCTGATCGGTGCGGTGCGCACGGTCCTGAACGGCAAAAAATACATGTCGGCGGCAGTGACCGAGATGCTGATCTCGTCACTGAATGGTTCGACCGACGATCCCTCGGAACCGCGCAAGCTGTCGATCCGCGAAGCGCAGATCTTTGAATTGCTGGTGCGCGGCGAATCGCTGACCATGATTGCATCGCGCCTGTCGATCAGCGTGAAGACAGTCAGCACCTACCGCAGCCGCATTCTGGAAAAGCGTGGCGTGACGACCAATGCGGAATTGATCCAATACGCGGTGCGCAACAACCTGATCGATTAAGGCGGCGCTTAAGCCTCCCGCCTCGTCGTTGTGGCGCGCCCGCATCTGACAAATATCAAATAACCGATTCTCGCTGACCGATGCGCGCGCATCCATGCCATGGCTTTTGCCGCGATTAGCCCGACGATCACGCAAAATCGCAGCGCACCATCACTGCCGCGCGCGCGATGTCAGAACTATCTGACATCGCCGCATGCGCTTTCCGACTTGCTTGCAAGGCTGTCAATTCCTATCATTTTTGCATCTGCGACACAGTGTGCCGCGGAGCGCTCTCGGGCGACTAAAAACTAATACAGGAGACAACATGATTCACAACATGCCGTGGTTGCGGGCAGTCCCCGTGACCGCCATCAGCCTCGTACTAACCGCCTGCGGTGGCGGCGGCAATGATGCGCCAGCGCCGGAAATCAAGGTGCTGTCCAGCCGCGCCGACTTCGTCAGCGGCGGCGATGCGCTGGTCGAGGTCGCGGTTCCGGCAGGCGTCAATGCGTCGGACATCAAGGTCGACGTCGGCGGACGCGATGTCAGCAGTGCTTTCGCGCTGCGTAATGGCCGCCTGACCGGCGTAGTCGCCGGACTGGCTAACGGCGACAACACCATTACCGCGCAAGGCAACGGCATAAAGCCTTCCAGCCTGAAAGTCACCAATTTCCCGATCGGCGGCCCTATCATTTCCGGTCCTCAGGTACAGCCCTGGGTCTGTGCGACCTCGACCGCGCAGCCGGAATCCGGTACCACGCCGTCGAGCAATGGCAGCGGCCTGTCCAGCGCCGCAACCGACGCTCAGTGCAATATCAAGACCGAAACCCGCTACTTCTATAAAACCAGAACGGCGGGTTGCACCAACGTCTTGCCCGACCCGACACCGCCGGCGACTGCGCCAGCCACCGCCTGCTTCAAGCCCTACGATCCGGCGGCGCCTGCGCCAGCCGACCTGGCGACCACCACGACCGATGCCGGCGTGACCGTTCCGTATATCGTTCGGCGCGAGCGCGGTACCGTCAATCGCGGCATTTACGATATCGCGGTATTGTTCGACCCGAGCAAGCCGTGGACCGCAACCGCGCCGCAATCCACATGGAACGGCAAGGTGCTCTACCAGTTCGGCTCCAGCACCGGCCAGCCGCGCAAGCAATTCCGTCCGCAAGGTTCCTGGGCCGATGACAAGTCGCTGTCGCGCGGTTATATGGTGGTGCAAAACAGTCTGACCGATTCGCAATACAACTCGAATCGCGTGCTGATGACGGAAACCGTCATGATGATGAAAGAACGCATCACCAAGAATTACGGCGAAATCAAGTTCACCATGGGCGCAGGCTGCTCGGGCGGCTCGATCAACCAGAACACCGCATCGTCGATCATGCCGGGCCTGCTGGATGGCATCCAGCCGACCTGTACCTATCCGGACTCGGAAACCACGACCATGGAAGTGCTGGATTGCGTCCTGCTGGTCGAGGCTTATCAAAAGCCGGAATGGCTGGCGCTGATGACGGCTTCCGGTTATACCCAGGCGCAGATCAATGCGAAGAAGGCAGCGATCAACGGCCATGTCGACCAGACGGCCTGCCATGCCTGGAACAACCTGTTCGGCAACAACGGCAAGCCGGGTAACTTCTTTGCCCGTGTCGTCAGCGATAACGCAACTGGCGCCATCACCCAGTTGCCGACATCGGTCAACAATTGCGGATTGCCGGCTTCGGTCGTCTACGATCCGGTCACCAACCCGAACGGTCCGCGTTGCGGAGCGCTCGACAGTGCGGTCGCTGTCTTCGGCAAAGTGCCGGGCACCATCTACCCGCGCGATACGCGTGACAATGTCGGGGTGCAATATGGCCTGAAGGCATTCGTCAGCGGCGGCATCACTGCCGAAGAGTTCGTGACGCTGAATGAAAGGATCGGCGGCGCGACCCGTGATTCGGTGCTGTCTGCCAGCAGGACGATTGCCGATCAGGAGGGACTGGCGATTGCCTACCGTGCCGGTATCGTCACCAGCGGCAAGCAGCTCGCCAAGACGGCCATCATCGATATGCGCGGCTGGGACGATTCGACCATCATCCCGCTGCCTATCGGTCTGGCGGGATCCGCTGCAGGCTTGACTGGCATTCACCACACCTGGCGCAGTTTCCAGTTGCGTGAGCGTATGGACAAGGCCAACGGCAATCACGACAACCATGTGATGTGGCGTTTTGGCCGTACCGGTTTCGTGCCGAGCACTGCAGTGGCGCTGGATTCCTTCCTGACCATGGACAAGTGGCTGACCAACCTGAAGGCTGACACCAGCGCGACGCCAATCGAGCAAAAAGTGGTCAAAGCCAAGCCGGCCGAAGCATTCGATTTCTGCTACCTGAGCAGTGATGCAACGCAAAGCACCAAGGTCACCAACCGGGCGCAGTGCGATACCGATCCGTTCCTGCGTCCGGCCAGTTCGCCGCGCCAGATTGCGGGCGGACCGTTGGCAGAAGACATCCTGAAGTGCCAGTTGAAGCCGCTCAATGTTGCGGATTACGCTCCCCAGGCACTGAGCGCGACACAACTGCAGCGCATGCAGGCAGTATTCCCGGGTGGCGTGTGCGACTGGAGCAAGCCGGGCGTAGCCCAGCAGGAAGCCGCAGGAGCGCTGAACTTCAGCGCCGGCGGTGGTCAACCGATTGCCGCAGCGCCGGTATCGGCTCCACGCTGATCGTTTTTTTCGTAACACGGCTCGCATCCTGTCGGATGCGGGCCTTTTTGCTATTCTAGGGAACGCATTATTTGCGTTCATTCGTTGTACGAGGAGACAGATATGACACAAAACAGGATCACCCGCCGCGATTTCATCAAGGCCTCCGTGGCTGCAGGCGCCACGATCGCCGTTCCCTCCCTTGCACAGGCCCAATATCCGAACCGGCCAGTGCGTCTGCTTTGCCCGTGGCCGGCCGGTGGTTCCACCGACGTCGTGATGCGCGCGTTCGGAGACAGCCTGTCGAAACAGCTTGGCGGCACCGTGGTAATCGAAAACAAACCGGGCGCCGGCGGTATTCTGGGTGCCGTTGAACTGAGCAATGCACGTCCTGACGGCTATACCCTGTCGCAACTGCCACTCGGTATTTTCCGCCTGCCGCACATGCAAAAGGTTGCCTTCGATCCGATGAAGGACCTGACCTACATCGCTTGCCTGACCGGCTATACCTTCGGCCTGGTGGTGCGCGCCGATTCGCCGATCAAGAGCGTCAAGGATCTGGTGGAGTACGCGAAGCAGAACCCGGACGGCTTCAGCTACGGTTCCACCGGAACCGGCACCACGCCGCATCTGGTGGTCGAACAGTTCGCCAAGCGCGCCGGTATCAAGTTGCTGCATATTCCGTTCAAGGGCAACGCGGACGGCATGCAGGGTTTGCTGGGCGGACATGTGATGGCGCACAGCGATGCGACCGGCTGGGCGTCGGCAGTGGAGGCGGGACGTGCGCGCCTGCTGGTGACTTATGGCAGCAAGCGCACCAAGCGCTGGCCGAACGTGCCGACCCTGCAGGAACTCGGTTACCAGACCGTTTCCGATTCGCCATTCGGCATCGGCGGACCGAAAGGCATGGACCCGGCGCTGGTGACGCGCCTGCAGGATGCGTTGAAGAAAACCCTGGAAGACCCGCTCGTCGTCTCCACGCTGGAAAAATTCGACCAGCCTATCATTTACATGGATAGCGCAACCTATACCAAGTTTGCGCAGGATACCTTCAAGGAAGAGAAGGAATTGATTGAAAGCATGGGCTTGGCGCGGAAGGCCTAGCGGTTTTTAATGCGATAGTGTGCATGTAGCCTGCCGCTGCGTTTTTATGAGCGATGAGCACCACATACAGCACCACATTCCATGATGGAATGTGGTGCTTTTTGTTATGTGAGCGGCCTGTTGATAGAGATGAAGACGCGTTCGTTCTTTGAGGTTAAGCTGGTGTCAGGTGTCCGAAAGGTTTTTCGATACGCCATGCGAAAGAAAAGCCGTGCAATCGGTCGCGGACGCTCGTTTCCTACCTGTCTCAAATCCTGAAAATCTATTCCCCGAGGAGAATGTCATGGCTTATGTAGATGGTTTTGTGCTTCCGCTTCCGAAGACGAATCTCGATGCTTACCGCGAGATGGCGACCAAGGCCGGAGCGATCTGGCGCGAGCATGGTGCGCTGGAATTCCGTGAATGCATCGCCGAGGATGTGAAGCCGGGCAAACTGACTTCGTTTCCGCAAAGCGTCAATCTTGAAGACAATGAAACCGTGGTGTTTTCATGGATCGTGTTCAAGTCGCGCGCCCATCGCGATGAAGTCAATGACAAAGTCATGAAGGATCCGCGCATGGCCGACATGATGAACCCTGGCGCCATGCCCTTCGATGGAAAGCGGATGATCTATGGCGGGTTCGATATGCTGGTCGATCTTTGAGTAACCGCGGCGGCATCGCTTTGCCGCATCGCTGTTTTGTTCCGTCTCTTCTTCTTTCATCCTGAGAGGATCTTGTAATGAATAACAATCCCGTTGGCTGGTTTGAAATCTATGTGCAAGACATGGCGCGCGCCAAGGCTTTCTATGAGAACGTATTAGGTATCGAGCTCACAAACCTCGACGCCCCGGATCTGGAAATGCTGGCGTTCCCGATGCAGAACGAAGCGTATGGAGCGGCCGGTGCGCTTGTCCGCATGCCGGGCTTTGCTTCGGGCGCGAACAGTGTGCTGGTCTACTTCAGCTGTGCCGACTGCAAGGTGGAGGAAGGCCGGGCGCTGGCGTCCGGCGGCAAGGTGGAAAAAGAAAAAACCTCCATCGGTCCCTATGGTTTCATCTCGCTGATCGTCGATACCGAAGGCAATATGATCGGATTGCATTCGATGCAGTAAACACTCCCGTCAGGCGATGACAACCACCTCGGCATGACCCTCTTTACGAAGAACGTTGATACCCACGTTGTTCGGATAACGTTGCAGTCGCAGATCCATGACGGCATCGTTGATGGTCAGGCCGCGGATTTCAAGAGTGTCGATAAATTCCGGCAGATGCGGATGACGAAATCGCACTTCGGAAGTTTCGGGATTGAACGATAGTCCAAGACATGCCTGTAACAAAGAAAAGACGCTTGCGGCTGCCCATGCCTGGGGAGAACATGCCACCGGATACAGTGTCGGTCCTTCCCCCGCGCGTTTATTAAAACCGGAAAATAATTCAGGCAAACGATGTTGATCGACAAATAAACTGACATCGAACAGACCGGAGAACACTTTCATCGCGTGGGCTGTAAAACCGTATCTGGCCATGCCGGCCGCGATCAAGGCATTGTCATGCGGCCAGATCGAGCCATTGTGATAGGCCATTGGGTTATAGCGCACCTCTTTGCTGGAAAGGGTGCGAATACCCCAGCCGCAAAAGAATTCTTCACTGACCAGCTGCTGCGCAACACGCTCGGCCAAAACAGGATCTGCGATCCCGCTCCACAAGACGTGGCCAGCATTGGAAGAGCGCACCGCGCATTGCCGCTTTTTGCCGTCCAGCGCCAACGCATAGGTGCCGATGGCTTCACACCAAAAAGCCTCGTTAAAATTTTTCTTCAGCAGTTGTGCAGCCTTCTGCAATTGGTCCGCGTAAGCGCTCTCGCCAAGTGCTGTGGCCATCCTGGCGGCATAGCGCTTCGCCTCATACACATAGCCTTGCACTTCGCATAGCGCAATCGGCGCGTCCGCCAGCTGTCCGTCGTCATGGAATACCGAATCATTCGAGTCTTTCCAGCCTTGCTGTACCAAGCCCGTTTCGCTGCGCCGTGCATACTCGACGAAGCCATCGCCATCGACGTCGCCATAGCGGTCCATCCAGTCGAGAGCACGGCGAATATTTGGCCAGATCGACCGGATGAAACCGATATCGCCGGTGCGTTCATGATAGGCGCCGGCCAAGCCGACAAAGAGCGGCGTCGCGTCGACAGTGCCGTAATACCGGCGAAACGGCACTTCGCCCAGGATGGCCAGTTCGCCTTGTCGCGCTTCGTGCAATATCTTGCCCGGCTCGGCGTCGCATGTCGGGTCTTCCTTGGTGGCCTGGGTCGCCGCCAGTATTTTCAGTACGCCCTTGGCGAGGTCGGGATCGATCCACAAGCATTCCCACGCAGTCAAAATGCCGTCGCGTCCAAAGGTAGTGGAATACCAGGGTACGCCGGCATACGGATACCTTCCTAGCGGTAGCGTCGAAGTCAGCATGACCAGGTCCGACGAGGAGCGATCGATCCAGTGATTGACCAAGGGATTGGATGTCGTCACCTTGCAAGACTCGTTCAAGCGTTTGCCGAGCACCGTATTGGCCTGCTTCAATACCGACAAATAATCCCCTGTCTCATCCTGTGCCTGAATTGGCTGGCTGTCGAGCTGGCACCTTACGGTAGCGTAGAAATGTGCCTCCTCCTTGGGAGCCAATGCCACACGAAAGTCGGCGCGGTGATTGGCGATGCGTTCCGGTTCGGGGTCGAAGTCGATCTGCGTCTTGCGCGTTTCACCATCCGCTCCTCGGTATGCGAACACGAGGCTGTTGCGGGTGGCGGCTGGCGAAAAATGTTCGCCTTGCCGGTTGCGTTCAAATCCCCGCACTTCAAAGATATCGGCATAATCCGCACCGAATTCCATGGAAATGGATGTCTCGATGGCTTCCAGCCCAAAGTTCACGACGCGCACATGTTCATAACAGGCGCCATCCCACAAAAGCTTGGCCCGGAAAATATGAAGCAAGCCTTTTTCGATTCGGCCACCGCCGGCAAGCGGGATATCGGGGTTCATCAATTCGATGACGAACAGCCCGTTGTCTTCCTTGACTGCAGAGTTCAAAAACATCGGCCTTACCCCGGCGATCAGCAAATCCTGGTGTGACAGAAAACGCGTATCGCCGTGGTAAATACCCTCTTCCCCCATGCCAATGCATTGGACATCGCCAAAACGATCGAAGATGGCGAAGGTATCGTTATATTTGAGTACACGCCTTCGTTCATCCGCAGGCGATGCAGTCGCCAAAATGTACCATTGATCACCAAGTTGGACTTTCTTGATCATGATCTTATCCAGCTATTGAATGCGTCTACCCGCGCTTTCGTAGTCCTGCTGCACTTGCTGATAGACGCGTAAATAATTATCCGCCATGTGTTTCGCAGTGAAGCGGTGCTCGAATTCCTTTCGGCAAACCTCTCGATCGATTTCGCCGATGCATGTGGCAGCCGCAATGGCTTCCTCTTGGTTGCTTACGGCAAAGCCCGTCGCACGGTGTCGCAGGATTTCTGGAATAGAACCGTGCCTGTAGGCGATGACCGGAGTGCCGCAAGCGAACGATTCGATCATCACTATCCCGAATGGTTCGGGCCAATCAATGGGAAACAGGAGTGCTGCGGCATTTCCAATCAGACGCTGCTTTTCCTGGTCGCCAATTTCGCCGATATATTCAATCAGTGGATGATTTAGCCGTGCCTTGATCTGTTCGTTGAAATACGGTTCGTCTGCCTTGTCGACTTTTGCCGCAATGTATAACGGTCTTTCGCAGCGCACGGCGATTTCGATCGCCCGGTCGACACGTTTCTCGGGCGAGATTCTGCCGACAAATGCAAAGTAACCCTCTGACTGCGGATGAAATTCGTATAGATCGCTTGGCAAGCCATGGTGCACCGTCGCGCGCCAGTTCGCCCCCGGCAAGGGAAGGCGTTGGCTCTCGGATATTGATACCAAAGGGATATCATGAAAATGGCGGTATAGCGGCACGAGTTGAGGCAAATCCAGTCTCCCATGCAAAGTAGTGACATGAGGAACTGCCAGTTTTCTGGTAAGCGGGAAATGCAGATAATCGGTATGGAAATGAATGACGTCAAATTCCGTTGCCAGTGAATTGACTTGGTCCATTGCAATGGTTTGATACATCAACCATTCGTGATCCCTCGCATCGAATCGACGGCTTTGTTCCATGGCGGATAACAGTCGGGCTCGGGTGATCGAGTCGCCAGAAGCGAAAAGCGTCACTTCGTGACCTTGCCGCACCAGTTCTTCGGTCAAATAAGAAATCACACGTTCTGTACCGCCATAAGCCTTGGGCGGGACGCGTTCAAAAACTGGCGCAACCTGGGCAATTTTCATTAACGTAGGTAGCTTCAGCGAAAAATGACATGCCACCTGAACCAACATGGCAGGTAATAAGAACATGTTTAAAAAACATGTTCTTAATGCATCATTCGCTTATATCGCTTTGAGTACAAAAGCGTAGTCTTCACCCTCTGCCGAAGAGCTGTGTTGAGCTGCAACAAAAGCTCGCGATGCAGGCAATCGGACCGGCGATACCCATCTACGTATTTGACCTATTGCAGCGATGCTAGAAGAATAAATGCCGCTGATCACGACAAATAAAGTCTGTCGGATGATCGGCACTCCGCAAGCGGGCCGGTCGGTTAAACGTGTTGAATCGACTGTCGCGATGGTAAAAAGCAAAGCCACTGGAAAACCGGTGGCTTTGTTGTCTCTGGGATCGCCACGTCATTTGGTCAGCGTAACACCGCCGCTCAGTCGCTCTGTGATCGCACGCTGCATATTCACCGGCGCGCCTTCTAGCAATTTCGGCCATTCCGCCTGCGCTTGTTTGACGGTGCTCTTGGCGATCTGCAGCAGGCGGCTGAGGCGCGGCACCTTTGCTTGCCGCAACAAGGCCTCGACGTCCTCCCAGCTTAGCGCGCGCACCTTCGCGTCGATCGCACGATTCAACGCATACTCGCTCTCCGCCACATCATCGAAAAAGGCGGTCACACACACCGGATCGTACAGGGGCGTCAACTGCGGGGTGACGCCGTCCGGATACATTACCGCCCAATTCTTCAGGTGCGCATCCGTATTCCCCATCAGGATGAATGCCACAAACCGGCGCACGAATTCCTGGACGTCGGTGGCGGGGTTGCCGGAGAACCGATTCAGCACGCTCAGCATGGCCGAATAATCGGCCTGTAAGCCTTTGCCGTATTTGTGGCGCGGTTCGTAGCCCAGCACCTGCGTGAATTCCTCCATGTGCAGCCGTGTGCCGTCCACCCTGCGGTCAAAGCGCGTCACCGCCAGAATGTCATTGAACGGCACCTGCTCAGGCAGTTCTGCCTCATCGCGCGAGATCACCGTGGCGTGCGAGCAATCCAGATCAAGTGCCTGGCAGAGCTGGTAACCCATGAATTCATTGGCCACCAGGTCGGAATGGCGGGAGCTGGGAAGCTTTAGGATGAACGAGCCGGCCGCGCCGTGTCGCTTGACCACATAACGGCGGCCGTCATGCACAGCGGAAAACTTGGTGACCACGCCTGGCAGCGCGGCGGCGTCTTCCACCGGAAACTCAACAAAGCCGGGCTCCAGCACATCCAGGCCGAGTGCGGTATGCCAGTGGCGCACCACGGTCGGCACCCCTTCATTTTCTGGCACCGGTGCGACTTCAATGCCGCCCATCAAATCGTGCCCTGCTGCTGCCAAGAGTTCAAATTCGTCTTCCGGCCGGCATCCGCGTTGTTGCGCGAGACGGTCGCGGTTATGCCCTTCCGGCAACAAATTTTGGAAGTATGCCGGCCACTTGCCATCGTTGCGGGCCAAGCGCTCATCGCGCGCGGCGCTCAGGATCTGCCGCGTCCCGCCTTCTGTGCTGCCGAGGTAACTCAAGGAAAGCATCGGGCGCTGCGGATCGTGGATGTAATCGAGGTCGAACGACACGCGCAAGATGTCGCCGTACTGCGACAGGTAGCCGATCGGCCGTTTGCCTTGTGGGCTATGCAGATACAGCCGCAGGTAGCGGATCGCGGTGCTCATGGGCGACCCTTAGGCAACGTCATGCGTGGATGCACCAATTCATCGACCGCCGATCTCGGCGCTTCCAGGCCGGCCGGTTGCCCCAAGACTTTGCCACCGGCACGCACGAAGTCTTCCAGGCTGGGCCGTAGCGCTGCGGGCACCAGCATGATTTCCATACCCAAGGCGCGCGCCAGCACTTCCAGCGTCGAAAGCTTCGGGTCGATAGTCTGCGCCTCGATCTTCTGTACCGTCATGCGATTCAAGCCGGCCTTTTCGGCGACGGCTTCCTGCGCCAACCCGGCGGCCTTGCGTGCGCCTGCCATTTCGATCAAGATGCTCATTCCAGTAATCATTACAATGAAAAAGATAACTTAGAATAGCACGCATATCGGTAAAGGCAATGCTAACTATGACAAGCAATTGGGTTGTAACTGATCATTGAAATAATCATTCGCGCGAGGAAAACTGGGGGCAATGGCGATATCTCTATCGCAACATTCAATGACAGGAGCGCCGCATGCCGCACTCCCTCAAGAACGACACCAGCGGAGACCACGGGGCACCGATTTCTTGCCTGGGCCAGCGGGCATTTGTGTTGGCTCCATTAGGAAAAGTGGGAGCAGGTGCGGGTATCCTGATCTAACAGAGGGCTGTGTCTCGCCATCATAGCTTTTCGCTTTGATCATGCTGTAGACTGTTTGGTCCATTCGAGGCGTTTTGGTATGACACGACTAAGTCCAGAACTATTGCATCTGGTGGAATTGATCATGAATGATGACAAGCAAAGCAAATCGCAGGTGACCATGACAATGGATGGGCATATCGCCATCCTCTCGCTGGACAACGTCGCTAAGTAAATTGCGATCACATCCGAGCGAATGATGCAGCTCTCGGAGTACCTAATAGCGTTTGATGACAACGATAAACGGGGGCGCCTCTGGATGCCCAAGGAGATGTCATGCAATACCTTGGATTTAACTGGATTGAAACCCTAGGGCCCGAGGCAAGAAAAAACCTGCTGGACAGGGCAAGGTTGAGGAAACTCCCTGATTCGACGATTCTTTACCGGCAGGGCGACATCACCCATCAGTTTTTTCAAATCCTTGATGGGTCAATCCGAAAGTACGTTCTGGACGATGCAGGCCAGGAAGTGCTGCTGTACGTCTACGGGAAAGGCGATGTGGTTGCAGACAGCTCCGCCCTCGACAGAAGCCCTTATCCCGTGACTATTGCCACCCAAGGCGAGACCTTGCTGCGGGTATGGACTGTTCAGGACCTCATAGAGCTCAGGGCGGTCTCCCCTGTATACGACATCGCCATTGCAACGCAAGCGTGTCATCGCCTAAGGGGAACTCTGCAGATCATTCAGGAACTCGTGACCCTTCCGGTTGCATCGCGGGTTGCATCCCATCTAGTCATCCTGGCTGAACATCAATACTTGACGGAGAATGGTCAAGAACTTGAACTGTCTCAAGCAGATCTCGGGCTCATGATTGGAACAACGCGTCAGACGGTTAGCGCTATAGTGAATGAGCTCAAGCGCGAAGGTTTCATAGAGACGAGATACGGGAAAATCATTGTCAAAAACCTGGCGGGACTGCGGGAGTACTCATCTCGGGCCCGCAAGGCCGTGTAGGCGACTGCCGCCTGCACTATCGTAAACTTTATGGGGTATCTGCCCCCCAAGTGTCGGCTAGCCGACGGTGTCGAGACGCATCCATTCCTATACTCATCCTCATCAAAACGAAACGCATTGACTTGCGATGAGGAGGGGACAAAGTGATTACTCAAGACATCTCGGATGTGGTTCGCCATCATGCCCATGAGCGACCAGCGCAGATTGCATTGGTGTTTGAAGATCGCCGCACCACATACAAAGAACTGAATCAACGTGTTAACCAAGTCGCGAACGGGCTTTTGGCATTGGGCGTAAAAAGCAGCGAGCGTCTGGTCCTATTGGATACAAATAGCGACCAGTTTTATGAGGTGTGGCTTGGTGCAGCGCGCATCGGCGCTGTAGTTGTTCCGATGAATTCACGGTCAACACAATCTGAAGCAGTGACTGTGATATCGGATTGCAGCGCGCGGGTGGTGTTTGCTGGCGTTGCATATCTTCCTATGCTCGAACAGGCAAAAGAGGAACTGAGCTTCGTCGAGAAGGTGATTCCTACCGGGGATGAGTTCACCCGTTGGAGAAATTCACAGTCGGCCACTGAGCCGTCTACAACATCCAAGAAAAATGAAGTCTGCATCCAGCTCTACACGAGTGGAACGACCACGAAGCCAAAAGGAGTTCAGCTGACCAACGCCAATGTAACGAGCGCGTTCGCTCCACTTGACGTTGGTGTGCCTTCTCCGTGGACGAGCATGAACCCTGCCGACGTGGTGTTGTGTATTCTTCCCCATGGGCATGTCGCAGGGGCAGGTGCGGGACTGGCGGGCTTGTATGCGGGTTCTACCTTGGTGGTTTTCAAGGACTTCAATCCAGTCACGCTGGTTCAAGCCATCAAGTCCGTGGGCATCACTGTTCTCATGATGGTTCCTATGATGATTCGCGCGCTGGTTGCCGCATTGCCTAAGGGCTCTCGCGACTGTCAGAGTCTTCGGTTGGTGATTTACGGTGCGGCACCCATGGCCACTGAGTCTCTGTTGCAAGCGATGGCCGCGTTTCCTCAGGCGGAATTTGGCCAAGTGTACGGATTGACAGAGACCAATGGACCCATCACTTATCTGTCTCCTTCGGACCATCGTGAGATCGCCGCCGGCAACATCCATCTCACTTTGTCCTGTGGCCGTCCGCTGCCTGATACCGAGGTCAAGGTTGTTGACAACGACGGTGTCGAGCTCCCGCGCAGTGAGGTTGGCGAGGTTGTCGGACGTGGCCCCCAGGTCATGAAGGGCTACTGGAATCGTAACGAGGACAGCGCTGCGATTCTTCGTAATGGGTGGCTTTACTCCGGTGACCTTGGTTACATGGATGAGAAGGGTTACGTCTTTCTTCATGACCGCAAGAAAGACATGATTGTTTCGGGCGGAGAGAACGTCTACCCCGCGGAAGTGGAGAACGCGCTTTTCAACTACCCGGCGGTCGCAGAGGCGGCGGTATTTGGGGTGCCAGACCTAAAGTGGGGCGAGGCAGTCAAGGCTGCGGTCGTCCTCAAGTCCGGGGCAATCACCTCCGAGGCAGAGATTCTCACGTTTCTTAAAGAGCTCATCGCTGGCTACAAGGTTCCGAAATCCATTGATTTCGTGGAAGCGCTTCCAAGAAATGCGACTGGGAAGGTTCTGCGCCGTCACTTGCGTGAGCCCTACTGGGCTAATCAGAGCCGCCAAGTCGGATAGCCGTCACTGCCCCTCGGCAGGGGGCAGTCAATCAACCTTTATTTTTTTGACCAGGCCCATCGGGCCTTAACCCGGGCCGCCCATACGGCACCCATACCACCTGAAGGAGTATAGAAATGGGCATCAAGTTTGAAATGGATGGAAATCTTGCAATCGTAACGTTCGATAACCCGCCTTTAAATCTGCTTGGCAATTCTGCCTTCGCGGGATTTGAAGAGGGCATGGAGCTGGCTGTCAAAAACAAGGCACGTGCGTTGCTCACACTGGCAACCGGCGAACACTTCTGCGGTGGCGCACATGTGACGGAGAACTTCCTCAACAAGGACGGAAACGACGGTCGTCGCATGCTCAACCGTAGTTACTTGCTGACTCAGCGTTTCGAGAAACTGCCGTTTCCCACCGTGGTCGCCGTTCGAGGCATGTGTTTGGGGGGCGGTCTGGAGCTTGCGCAGATTCACGACATCATCTGGGCGGGGGAGTCTGCCCAATTTGGGCAGGTGGAAGCACGCATTGGTACGGCAACGCTTCTGGGTGGCGGGCCGCGTCTGGTTCAACGGATTGGGCTAACGCGTGCCAAGGAGATGGTGTTTTCTGCGAGCCCGTACCCGGCAAAGACCATGCTGGAGTGGGGCCTCATCAATCGCATTCTTCCTGACAGCGAAGTCGAGGCCAAAGCACGTTCCTACGCCAAGCAACTGTCTGAAGGCCCTACGATTGCCCATGCGGTGAACAAGGCCATCGTGAACGCGTCGGCAGCAAGCGGCCTGAGTGCTGCCGATGACATGACTATCGCCCTGGCCCCGGCGACCTTCGATACCAATGACATGAAGAGCGCGGTCAATAGGGTCCAGGAAAAAGGCATCGAATCCCTTTTCAAGGGCATGACCTTCAGCGGTACTTAAGGGCAAGGAGAGAAGAAATGTCTGACTACATTGCGCCTTCTTCCGACTACCGCTTCCTCGCGGGGCACGTGCTTGCGCCGGAGTATCTGCAGATGCCTGGCGCTGCAGATGCTGACGCGGCCACTCTATCCGAGATCGTGGCCACGCTAGGTACATTCGTCGCAGAACGTTTGGTACCCCTGTCGGTTCTGGCTGACGAAGAAGGCTGTACTGTGGCCGATGGCTCTGTCCGCACGCCAAGGGGTTATCCGGAGGTCTACAAGGAATTGGCTGCCGCAGGGTGGGCATCATTGCATGTTGCGCCGGAACATGGCGGGCAGGGTCTGCCGTTGGCCGCAGGCTTGGCGTGCGACGAAGTGCTGAGCAGCGGGTCGATGTCTTTTGCTCTTTACGCATCGCTTCGGCTGGGTGTGTACAAAGTGATCGATGCCCTGGGATCTGATGTACTGAAGTCAGACTATCTGAGTCGCATCGGGTCGGGCGAATGGAATGGCACGATGTGTCTAACCGAACCGCAGTGCGGCACCGATCTTTCCCTGATGCGCACGACCGCATCCGATACGGGAGACGGAACCTACCGCATTTCTGGTACAAAGATCTTCATCACGGGTGGCGACCACGATCTGACCGAGAACATCGCGCATCTGGTGCTCGCGCGTGTCCAGGGCGGTGCTTCGGGCTTGGCGGGCCTAGGCCTGTTCATCGTTCCCAAGTTCCGAAAAAACGCATCGGGAGCCTGGACGGTGCCCAACGGGGTGCGATGCCCCCGTGTCGAGCACAAGCTGGGCATTCACGCTTCCGCCACGGCCGAGCTTCTCTTTGAAGACGCACATGGCTGGATCGTCGGCACGCCCGGCACCGGCCTGGCGGGCATGTTCATCATGATGAAACTCGCCCGTCTGGGGACATCGTTCCAAGCCATCGGCGTGGCCGAGATCGCCAGCCAAAAGGCATTGGCCTATGCCCGGGAGCGCGTCCAGGGCCGCGATCTGGTGGGTGGCCGTAAGGGCTCCGTGCCTATCATCGAGCACCCGAACATCCGCCGTGAACTGGTGCGCATGCGTACGTTGACGTCCAGTGCGCGCATGCTGGCCTTCTTCGCCAGCATCACCCAGGAGACGACCGCGAGTCCAGACCCGGCCCTGGCCGTGCAATCGGAGCGTCTGCTGTCCATGCTGATGCCCCTGTCCAAGGTGGTCGCCAGCGAGTATGGCGTGGAGGTCGCCACCGCCGCGATGCAGACCTTGGGCGGCCACGGATATATTCGCGAGAGCGGCGTCGAGGTTCTGCTGCGAGACGTGCAGATCCTGCCCATCTACGAAGGCACGAACGATGTGCAATCGCTAGACATCGTGCTGCGACGTCTGGAAGAAGGCTGTCCGGAGCTGCTGGCCTGGATGCGCGGACAAGTCGCCTTCCTGCCCCAGGGGAGGCGTGCAGCGCAAGTCTCGAGGACGCTGGACTTGATCGAGGGCGCTGCAGTGGCATTGGCCGGGCAGCTCAAAGCCTCACCGTTCTCCGCGCTGGAGATGGCTCGCGAATTCCTGTGGCTGGTGGGCCATGGAGTGATGGGAGTGCTCTGGCTGCGGACGCTGCAAACCATCGACCAGGGCGACAAGTTGCCCATCAATGCGCAGAGCAAACGTGCAGAAGCCGATTTCTACTTTGCCTTTGTTCACCCTGAGGTCGATGTGCGCGCCGCACGCCTCAACGCTGCCAGCGAAGTGCAAGACGCCTTGCTCGCTCATGAGCTGGATTTCATCTGATTTTTCGTTTTTCAAAGGAACTTACATGTCTGGTACTGCATCCTTGTTCGACCTCCAAGGGAAGGTCGCGGTCGTCACCGGTGGCACGCGTGGCATCGGCTACATGATTGCCGAAGGCTTGGTCAAGGCGGGTGTCAAAACCTATGTGGTCTCACGCAAGCACGACGCCTGCGTGGAGGCAGCAGCGTCTCTGAGCAAGCATGGGACGGCCATTGGCCTCAGCGCCGATCTTGGCGATCCCACCGCGGTTGCCCAGTTTGCCAACTCCATGCTGGAGCGCGAGCCCAAGATTCACCTCCTCGTCAACAACGCGGGCGCGACGTGGGGGGCACCCTTCGCCGAGTTCCCCGAGAGTGGCTGGGACAAAGTGATGGATCTTAATGTACGGTCCATTTTCTTTCTGACCCAGCAGCTTGCGCCGGCGTTGCGTGCCGCCGCCACGGCGCAAGACCCCGCCCGCGTCATCAATATCGGCTCCATCGATGGGTTGACCAGCCCGGACATGGAGAACTACTCCTACTCGGCCAGCAAAGCGGCCGTGCACCACCTCACGCGGCACATGGCCAAGCACCTGGCTGCGGAGAACATCAGCGTTAATGCGATTGCCCCCGGTCCGTTTGAAACCAAGATGACGGCGCAGATGCTCAAACAAGCGGGCGACAAGATCGTTTCGGTGATTCCGCGCCGGCGCACGGGCTTGCCCTCGGACGTAGCAGGGACCGCGATCTTCCTTGCGTCCCTCGCATCTGCCTATATCACTGGCGCCGTAATTCCTCTGGACGGTGGCTACTCCACCACGCGCTGAAGTAGGAGAGAAATCATGAGTATCCAAAGAATCAATCCCGAGGCGCTTCGCTCCCTGGTGGGCAAAGAGCTCGATCCGTCCGGGTGGACCCTGGTCGACCAAGCGCGTATCAATAGTTTCGCCGACGTTACGGGTGACCATCAGTTTATCCACGTTGACCCAGAGCGCGCCAAGAACGGCCCCTTTGGAGGGACCGTTGCACATGGATTGTTGGTGCTGTCGTTGCTGCCCGCGCTGATCGAAAAGTCGGTGCCAATTCCCGATGACGTCAAGGTCACGGTGAATTATGGCTACAACAAGATCCGGTTTCTGTCCCCCGTGCGCAGTGGCAAGCGGGTGCGTGCCCGCTTCGTGATCAGTGAGTTCACGGAGCCTGCTCCGGGGCGCTATCAGCAGGTCACGACCGTCACCGTGGAGATTGAGGGCGAGGACAAGCCGGCCCTCATCGCCGAGTGGATCGCCATCGGTCTGGTGAACGCGGGAGGCAAGTGATGACCATTCGATTTGACGGACGGGTCGCTATCGTCACCGGCGCAGGCAATGGGCTGGGGCGATCCCATGCGCTTGGTTTGGCAGCGCGCGGCGCAAAAGTAGTGGTCAATGACCTCGGTGGTGCCCGCGACGGCAATGGCGGTAGTCTCCTGGCCGCAGAAGCCGTCGCAAAAGAAATTCGCGATTTGGGGGGAGAAGCAATTGCCAATGGTGCGAACGTAGCGGTTTATGAGGAAGTAGAGGCCATGTTTGCACAAGCCAAGGCCGCTTGGGGGAGAGTCGACATCCTGATTGCCAATGCAGGCATTCTGCGTGACGCCAGTTTCTCGAAGATGCCGCTGAGCGATTTTTGGACAGTGATGGATGTGCATGTCAAAGGCACTGTCAATTGCCTCAAGGCTGTCTGGGAGACCATGCGTGAGCAGAAGTATGGCCGCATTATTTTGACCTCTTCTGCCTCTGGCATTTACGGCAATTTCGGGCAGTCGAACTACGGTGCTGCCAAGGCTGCCATGGTCGGTTTGATGAATGTGCTCCATCAGGAAGGCCAGAAGGTCGACATTCGCGTGAATGTCTTGGCTCCCACGGCAGCGACCCGGATGACCGAAGGTCTCATTCCTCCGAACGTCCAACCCCTGCTTGCTCCGGAAACTGTCACTCCTGGCGTGCTCTTTCTGGCGAGCGAACAAGCTCCGTCCAAGGTCATTCTCGGTGCAGGTTGCGGCGTTTTTGCGCGCAGCTACATCTACGAAACCGAAGGCGTATATCTGCCTGAGGAGGAGCGTACGCCCGAGGGAGTTGCTGCCCACTTTGAGGCGATCTCCGATCCCTCGGTCCAGCACGTCTTGGAAGGTGCAACGCAGCAGACGATGCGCTTCGTCACCAAGGCCTCCGCCGCCCACTGAGCCCCATCCATGCTTATAAAGGAATTGCAAAATGCGTGAAGCAGTTATCGTTTCTACCGCCCGTACGCCTATTGGCCGGGCTTATCGTGGCGCGTTCAATGACACCAAGTCGCCCACGTTGATGGGCCATGCTATCAAGCATGCCGTTGAGCGCTCCGGTCTAGAAGGAGAAGTCTTCGAAGATGTCGTTATCGGCACAGTGCTGGGCGCTGGTACTGCCGGTGGCAACCTGGCGCGCATGGCCGTCTTCGCTGCTGGGTTGCCCGTTTCTGTTTCCGCGCAGACGCTTGACCGTCAATGTTCCTCTGGCCTGATGGCCATCGCCACGGCCGCCAAGCAAATTACGTTCGATGGCATGGAAGCCTGCATTGCAGGCGGGCAGGACAACATCTCGGCGGTCCAAAACGAGTACTTCGCCTGGGCCGGGCGGGAGGCGGACAGCAACGTGGTTGCACAGGTTCCTCATGCGTATATGCCCATGCTGTATACCGCTGAGAACGTGGCCAAGAAGTTCGGCATCTCTCGCGAGGCGCAGGACCGCTACTCTCTGGAGTCGCAGCGCAGCACCGCCCTGGCACAAGAGCAGGGCCGCCTGAGCGCCGAGATCGCCCCCATCCAAACACGGATGAAGATTGCCGACAAGAACACCGGCGAAATAAGTTACCAAGACATCTCGCTTAGCGCGGACGAAGGTAACCGACCGGACACAACCTACGAGGGCTTGGCGAGCCTGAAAACAGTGCTCGAAGGCGGCATCATCACTGCTGGCAATGCAAGTCAGTTGTCTGATGGTGCCTCTGCCTGTGTGCTTACTGAAGCCAAGTTCGCGGAGCGTCGTGGCCTGGAGCCGCTGGGTATCTATCGTGGAATGACCGTCGCTGGCTGTCCGCCTGAAGAGATGGGTATCGGCCCCATCTACGCCATCCCTAAATTGCTCAAGCAGCATGGCCTGAAGGTGGAGGACATCGGCTTGTGGGAGCTCAATGAAGCTTTTGCCTGTCAGGTTCTCTACTGCCGCGACAAACTCGGCATTGATCCGGAAATCTACAACGTAAACGGCGGCGCCATCTCCATCGGTCATCCATATGGCATGACCGGCGCTCGCCTTGTCGGCCATGCGCTGATCGAAGGCAAGCGCCGCGGTGTGAAGTTCGTCGTTGTTTCCATGTGCGTTGGCGGCGGCATGGGCGCGGCAGGTCTTTTCGAGGTCGTTTAATTACTCAATTAGTCCGGTCGCAATAGTGACCACTGCAGTACTTCGAGTGCTGGGTGCCAGCTTGGCTTCATCATGGGCTGGCGGATTTTCGAATGAAACTTAAAAGAGGCATTTGGTGAAGACCCGCATTACCCAACTGTTTGGCATTCGCTACCCCATCATCCAAGGTGGCATGCACTATGTCGGCTTTGCCGAACTCGCATCGGCTGTGTCCAATGCCGGCGGCCTGGGAATCATCACCGGGCTGACTCAGAAAACTCCCGAACTCCTGGCTAAAGAGATTGCCCGTTGCCGCAGCATGACTGATGCGCCGTTTGGGGTGAACCTTACCTTTCTTCCAACATTTTCAGACCCTCCCTACGCAGAGTACATCGCCGCCATCAAGGACGGGGGTGTACGAATAGTAGAAACTGCGGGCCGAAGCCCGGAGAAGTACATGCCGCAGTTCAAAGCTGCGGGAATCAAGGTCATCCATAAGTGCACCTCAGTTCGCCATGCGATGAAGGCCGAGCAGATCGGTTGTGACGCGGTTAGTGTTGATGGCTTCGAATGCGGCGGGCACCCCGGTGAAGACGATATTCCCAACATGATCCTGCTGCCTCGTGCAGCTGAATCTCTCAGTATCCCGTTCGTGGCCTCGGGTGGCATCGCCGATGGGCGTGGTCTTGTTGCGGCGCTCTCGCTCGGGGCTGATGGCATTAATATGGGCACCCGATTCCTCGCGACCAAAGAGGCGCCCGTCCATGAGAACGTCAAGAAAGCGATTGTCGGAGCCACTGAACTCGACACGCGTCTGGTGATGCGTCAGCTTCGCAATACAGAGCGTGTCCTTCGCAATCCGGGTGTCGACAAGTTGCTTGAAATTGAGAAGGAAAAGGGCCGCGACTTGAAGATATCGGACATCTATGAGCAAGTCGCTGGCGTCTATCCGAAGGTCATGGTCAATGGGCAGATGGATTCGGGCGCCTGGAGCTGCGGCGTGGTTGCGGGTCTCATCAACGATGTTCCAACGGTTCAGGAACTGATCGACCGGATGGTTACAGATGCGCGCACCATCGTTCACTCTCGCCTTGCGAATTTTCTCCCGTGAACCTCGTCAGCTTTTCTTGATGAAACCCTTCAGCCGAAAGAGCCCCCCATGAGTATCGAGATTGAAATCAAAAATGGCGTATTCATCTTGACGATGAATCGTCCGGACAAAAAGAACGCCATCACCCACGAGATGTACGTTGCAATGACCGAGGCTCTGCAACGTGCTTCGCAGCAAAACCAGGTGCGCTGTGTACTCATAAAGGGTGGCAAGGATTTTACGGTTGGCAACGATCTCGACGATTTCAAGAACTCTCCGGCGAAAGACCAGGACGCTCCTGCGTTCAAATTTGTTCGGGAGATCATGGACTTCGACAAACCCATTGTGGCGGCAGTTCGAGGTTTTGCGGTTGGCATCGGGGTCACCATTTTGCTCCACTGCGATATGGTCTACGCCGCGCGTGGCTCTGCATTTTCCTTGCCGTTTCTGCAGCTTGGCTTATGCCCGGAAGCTGCGGCCTCGCTTTTGCTTCCGCGCCTTGCCGGGCACCAGAGAGCGTCGGAGATGCTTCTGATTGGTGAAGGTTTTGGCGCCGAGGAGGCTCAGCAAGCGGGGCTCGTGAATCGCGTCGTCGACGACGACAAGGTAGTTGATATCGCAATGGCGCAGGCTATCAAGGTGGCGCAATTGCCCCCAGCCGCCGTCAGATTGACAAAGGCCCTGCTGAAGCAGGAAACCCAGGAGGAGGCAGCCCTGCGCTTCCGCCAGGAGGGTGACAGCTTCATCCAGTTGCTGCATTCAGCGGAGGCCAGGGAAGCGCTTGAGGCCTTCTTCCGTAAGCGTAAGCCTGATTTCAGCCGCTTTGTATGAAGCGACCTCGATCAGCGTGGATCCGAAGCCAATGGTCGTGCAGTCGATAGGTCCGGTGTCCCGCACGCGCTTGGTCTCGCTCACGCCCGAGGGGCGGAACAAGTATGGACAGGCTGCTTTGATTTGGCAGTCGGTCCCGGGCGCTTCGAACCGTGATTTGGGCGAGGGCAATGTACTAAAGATGCACGATTGTCTTCGCGCTGGAGAGGATGCGATCAATCGAATACTTGTGCTGAAGGAAGCAAAAGATCCCCGCTGCGCGGCGTGGCCCCAAGAACAGCTTACATAGTCGCATCGGGGCTCGGAAGGGAATTACGCAGTACCCCGGGGAGGCAAGAGCATTCCTCTCAGCAAGCGCGACGGCCTATGAGCAAATTAAAACTAAGGAGACAGAGCATGGCTACTACCACCACCATAACGATGCAAGATCTTCCCTTGCAGCGGGCTTTCTATTGGGAGAAGAAGCGCGCGAACAGTGTCTATTTGTCCCAGCCCATGGGAGAGGGGAAGATTCGCGAGTGGACCTGGGCACAGGCAATGAATGAAGCACGTCGAATGGCAGCATGGCTGAAGGCGCAAGATTGGGAGCAGGGGGCGCGCGTAGCCATTATGAGCAAGAACACTGCTTGGTGGATCATGGCCGACCTCGCGATCTGGATGGCCGGTTATGTGAGTGTGCCAATTTACCCTAACCTGCAATCGGACTCGGTTCGCCAAATCCTGGAGCATTCCGATTCCAAGCTGGTGTTTGTGGGCAAATTGGACGATCCACAATCCATGATCGAGGGCATTCCTCGTTCCGTTGCCCAAGTCGGCACGCCGTTGTGTGCTATCAAAACCCAAGAATCTTGGGAAAGCATTGTCGCCACTACGCAGCCGCTGCAAGGCAAACACACACCTGCATCCGATGCATTGGCAACCGTTATTTACACCTCCGGAACTACAGGCTTCCCCAAGGGAGCGATGCACGATTTTGCAGCCTTTGCTCATACGAGCAAAGCGCTCCATCAACTTCTCCGAGGAACGCAAGCAGACCGGTTTTTCTCCTACCTGCCATTAGCCCATGTGGCTGAAAGGTGTCTGGTAGAGGGGTTCAGTTTGTATACTGGCGCGCCGGTATTCTTTGCCGAGTCCTTGGATACTTTTGTGCAGGATCTGCAACGTGCGCGGCCGACGCTTTTCTTCTCCGTGCCGCGCTTGTGGATGAAGTTCCAACAGGGCGTGATGGCGAAAATGCCGTCCCGAAAGCTCAATCTGCTGTTGAGCCTGCCAGTGCTGGGTCGAGTGGTACGAAAGAAAGTGTTGCATGGCCTGGGGCTTGACTCTGTGCGCTTTGCGGGGACGGGCGCGGCAGCATTACCGCCTTCGGTTGTCGCCTGGTATAGGCATCTTGGTCTCGAATTGCTTGAGGGTTATGGGATGACGGAGCAGTTTGCCTTTGCGACGATATCGGTGCCCGGTCGGATGCGTGTCGGCTTTGTCGGTGAGTCTATTGCTTGCTGTGACGTGAAGCTCTCTGATCAGGGAGAGGTTCTGACCCGTGGGCCGGCGCACATGAAGGGCTACTTCCTGAATCCAGAGCAAACCCGTGACGCATACACGCAGGATGGCTGGCTCAAGACAGGCGACTGCGGAGAACTTGACGATCAAGGTCGATTGAGAATTGTAGGCCGCATGAAGGAACAGTTCAAAACAAGCAAGGGCAAGTACGTCGCACCTGCTCCCATAGAGAGCAAACTTGCAGCGTTGGCTGGTATTGAGGCATGCCTTGTCACCGGCGGTGCGGAGTCGCATCAGCCGTTCGCCATTGTGATGTTGCCTGAAGGGCGGTGGTCAGCCATGCGCAATCCGGGCGCGCGATCTGAGTTCACATCCCAGGTGTCTGCCCATGTAGAGCGGATCAACGCTGAGCTAGATCAGCATGAACACCTATCGTTTGTGGCCATTGTCCCGGAGCAATGGACAGTGGAGGCGGGCTTGGTCACTCCTACGCTCAAGCTCAAGCGAAATGCGCTGGAGGCGCATTACCGAAAACACTATGACCAATGGTTTAAGCGAGGGAGTCCCGTTGTCTGGCATGACCACGCGTGATTATAGTGAGCGTGGCGAGATGATGGGTTTCTCAAACTCTTGTTGCTCAAGGATGCACTGGCTGTGCGAGTTTTGTTGGGGGCCGACATTGTCGAAAGTAATGACAGGCAAAGCCGGAATCGACGGAATTTGTCGCCGCAGAACTTAACAAGCTTGCCCGCGATTCCCGATCGGAAGCTGGGTGCATCTCATATCAGCCCCACCAGGACATCAAGCAAGCACACGCTTTTTATTTGCATGAACTCTGGGAAAACAAGGAGTTGCTGAAGACCCACGGCGAGGGAGCCGCACTCGCAAGCTTCGGCAACGCTGTCGACGGACATACGCGATATTTGAGGAGACTGGCGGAACTATAAGCTCTCGAGTCATTAAGCGTTTCATATCGCTCATGTACAAAATGCACTTCGCTCTGTTATTTGAAATCAATAACCCATCCACATCGGATCATTGATCGATTATTTTTTAAGGAAATAGACTATGGGATTGTTCAAAAATTTCTTTGTCGCTGGAATGGTCTTTTTGTCGGCGTCGACATCAACCATGGCGCAGGAGCATGGCACGAAGGAAGAGGCAGTAGCGCTTGCTCAAGCCGCTATCGCCTATTACAAGAAGAACGGTTTGGAAAAGACATTGGTGGAGGTAAACGGCAAATCCGACAAATTCAGATACAAAGACTTGTATGTGTTCATCGCCGATCTGGACGGTACCATGCTCGCCCACGGAGATAACGCAAGAATAGTGGGAAAGTCGATGGCGCTGCTGAAGGACGCAGACGGAAACCCTTTTGCTTTTGAACTCCTCAAGATCGTCCAGGCTGGCTCCAAAGGTTGGGCTAATTACAAGTGGCCCAACCCCGTGACAAAGGGCGTCGATGACAAGACAACCTACGTCGAATCGTACGACAAGCTCGGATTTGCCGTCGGCATATATAAATAGCAGAGGGCCTATGGTCATGTCTTTCAGCGCCTCGTAGTGCGCGCACTTCCTCAAAGTTACTGCTCAACCCGAGGCAGGCCGCTACGCATTTTGATAGGCGCCCTAAGCCTCTCCGAGAAGAATTTTCCGCAACGCTACGCAAGTGATTCCAATTACCAAGACGAGAAAAATGACTACTGCGATGACTGACCAACAATTCGAGCCACGCCGGGGCGTGCAGGATGAAGTCCCGATCGGAAGTCATGAATACGAAGTCCTTGTGATGAATTGTGAGGTCGGGATGACGCAGGTTATTGCTATACAGGGAGTATCGTATAAAGTTGCGGCGGACGATTATGAAAGGCTTAATCCGGCCTGTACGGTAGTACAGCGCTTATAGATTCTATCTAATAGTTATGGGTGTAGATTCAGAGGAACGAGGCCGTATCAAATACTCGCTCAAGCCACTCTCGTCGATGAAGAGGATGGTCCTGCCTTCCTGACAGGCCTTTTTTTGAGCGTCGGCCAGCGTTCGCGTCGCCACTGCCCAATCGCTTCTTCATTGCGCTGGCTGGCCCGTCCAGTCGGACGTTGACAGGAAAAACCCATTGTCTTGAGCAACAACCAAACATTCGTCCTTCCATACGCAACACCAAATTCGCGATGGATCACCTGTCCAATGCGTCGCAGCGTCCAGACATCGGCGGGAAATCCGTTCGCTTCGGCGCCCCGGACCAGAAGTTGGCCGAGCCATTGTCGCTGCGCTGGCCCCAAGCCGGGTGTCGAACCCAGAGGCTTGCGGCGCCACGCCTGCGGGTCAAGCCTTTGCGCCTTGGTCCATACGGACACGCTTTGCTGGCTGACCTGAAGGACACGCGCCACGTCGACGTGCTTCATTCCTCGGGCCAGGAGTTGGGCTGCCTCTTTACGTCGTTCTTCCAGCGCCAGAAAATCGCGCTTGGTTCGCTTCGTTGCCATGGAATAACCTCCTGCTAGTGCAAGGTCATTCGCTCTTTATACGCTATCTGTTTGTCACGTACCGGCTGAACGCTCAGTAAGTCGCCCGTTCTACTTGGGTCACCGGCCTGCTACTGTTTGTGACTGCTTTTCAACAAGATGGTCCTGCGCCTTTGGACCAACCGACACTGAGACAGCGGCGCATGCCGACCCGGAAGGCTGGGATGCCGGTGGCGATGCGTTATCCCGCCTTCTCAGTTATGTATATGAGGAAATTTACAAACCCAATTTGAAACTTGCAAACATTATTAGAAAAATTACAGACACAATTGGAATTCTTCAACCGCCTTCAGGCGGCATGTGCATCACTCCACCGTCACCGACTTTGCCAGGTTGCGTGGCTTGTCGACATCGGTGCCGCGCGCCAGCGCGGTGTGATATGCCAGCAACTGCAAAGGCACGACGTGCAGGATGGGCGACAGCGCCCCATAGTGTTCCGGCAGGCGAATCACATGAATGCCTTCGCTCGATGTGATGCGCGAATCCGCATCGGCAAATACATACAGTTCGCCGCCACGCGCGCGGACTTCCTGCATGTTGGATTTGAGCTTTTCAATCAGCGTGTCGTTCGGTGCAACAGTGACCACCGGCATTTCCTTCGTCACCAGTGCGAGCGGGCCATGCTTGAGCTCGCCGGCCGGATAGGCTTCGGCGTGAATGTAAGAGATTTCCTTGAGCTTGAGGGCGCCTTCGAGCGCAATCGGATAATGCAGGCCGCGCCCGAGGAACAGGGCGTTTTCCTTGCGTGCAAACTCTTCGGCCCAGGCGATGATCTGCGGCTCCAGCGCCAGTACCGCGCTAACCGATACCGGCAGATGGCGCATGGCTTTCAGGTGCGCGGCTTCCTGTTCATCGCTCAGGTGACCGCGTATTTGTGCCAGCGACAGCGCCAGCAGGAATAATGCGGTCAACTGCGTGGTAAAGGCCTTGGTCGACGCGACGCCGACTTCGACGCCGGCACGCGTGATATAGGACAGCATGCATTCGCGCACCATTGCGCTGGTCGATACATTGCAGATGGTCAGCGTATTGACCATGTCCTGCGCGCGCGCATGCTTGAGCGCGGCAAGGGTGTCGGCGGTTTCGCCGCTTTGGGAAATCGTGACCACCAGCGCATTCGGGTTCGGCACGCTGTCGCGATAGCGGTATTCACTGGCGATTTCGACATTGACCGGGATATGGGCAATCGATTCTATCCAGTACTTGGCGGTCAGGCCGGCGTAATAGCTGGTGCCGCAGGCCAGGATCAGGACCGAGTCGATCTGCTTGAATACCGTGTATGCCTTGTCGCCGAACAGTTCCGGCATGATCGCGGAAACGCCTTCGAGCGTGTCGCCGATCGCGCGCGGCTGTTCGAAGATTTCCTTTTGCATGTAATGGCGATAGGGGCCGAGTTCGGCCGCGCCGGTATGCGCATGCACGGTGCGGACTTCACGCTCCACCGGCTTGCCGGCATGGTCGACCACCCAATAGCGCTGCAATTGCAGATCGACCACGTCGCCTTCTTCCAGAAAGATGATCTGGTCGGTGGTGCCGGCCAATGCCATCGCATCGGATGCGAGGAAGTTTTCACCCTTGCCGACGCCGACGATCAGCGGCGAACCCTGGCGCGCACCGATGACGCGATGCGGCTCGTCGCGGCTGAATACGGCGATCGCATAGGCGCCATGAAGGCGCTTGACTGCCTGCTGCACGGTCTCGAACAGATCGCCGGTGTACATGTGGTCGACAAGGTGGGCAATGACTTCGGTATCGGTCTGGCTTTCGAATACATAGCCGGCAGCAGTCAGTTCGGCGCGCAACTCGTCGTGGTTTTCAATGATGCCGTTATGGACCAGAGCGATGCGCTCGCGCGAAAAATGCGGATGGGCATTGTGGGTGGCTGGCGCGCCATGCGTTGCCCAGCGGGTGTGGGCAATGCCAGTAAAGGCTTCCAGGCTGGCTTTTTCCACTTGCATTTCGAGGTCGGCAACGCGCGAGGTGCTGCGTGAACGCTGCAACTTGCCATCGACATGAAGCGCGACGCCGCAGGAGTCATAGCCGCGGTATTCCAGGCGCTTCAAGCCCTGCAGGAGGATAGGGGTGATATTACGTTGCGCTACCGCGCCGACTATGCCGCACATGTTGACTCCCTTCGTGGTTCAAGATTGACGGTTGTATCGTAGAAGAGCGCGCATGAAATATGCTGTCTAATTTAATCGATATGTGAACTTATATTTCTCATTCATTGGTATGTGAAATATAATTTCAAAAACCATCTATATTTTTGTTAAATGAGTGAATTATTTGTGCTCGATGAGCTAGACCGTCGCATTTTGAATGCGCTGCAAACAAACGCGGCTCAGACAAATAATGAACTTGCAGCAAGTGTGCATGTTTCCCCGCCGACATGCTTGCGTCGTGTCAAGCGTCTGGTTGATGCCGGGGTCATCGCGCGTCAGGTGGCGATTGTGGCACCGGAAATGATTGGCGCCGCGTTGACGGCTATTGTCGAAATTACCCTGGACCGGCAGGCGGCGGAGAACATGACCGAGTTTGAAGCCTTGGTTGCGAACGAAGCAGCCGTATTGCAGTGTTACCGTGTTTCGCCGGGCCCGGATTTTGTGCTGGTGGTGCAAGTGGCCGACATGCCGGCTTACCATGCATTGGCGCATCGGTTGTTCGCATCGCATGCGAATGTACGGAACGTGCGCAGTTTCTTTTCCATCCACCGCAGCAAGTTCGAAACGCGTATCGCGGTATGAGATCTGCGAGCGGCATCCGGCGCATGCCCGATGCCGTTCGCGGCGGAACTTATTTTTTGACCTTGACCGGCCGCTGCCAGCCATCGATGGTGGTTTGGCGTGCGCGCGATACCGTTAGTTTTCCTTCCGGCGCATCCTTCGTCAAGGTTGTACCCGCGCCCAGCGTGGCGCCCTTGCCGACCCGTACCGGCGCCACCAGTTGCGTATCGCTGCCGATGAATACATCGTCCTCAATGACGGTGCGGAATTTGTTGGCGCCATCGTAATTGCAGGTAATGGTGCCGGCGCCGATGTTGACGCGCGCCCCGACCGTCGTATCGCCGATGTAAGCCAGATGATTTGCCTTGCTGTGCGCGGCCACCTGGCTGTTCTTGACTTCGACGAAGTTGCCGATATGGACATCTTCGCCGAGTTCAGTGCCTGGACGCAGACGTGCATACGGCCCGATTTGCGAACTGGCGCCGACGACGGCATCCTCGATATGGCAAAACGGCTTGATGCTTGCTCCTTTGCCGATGCGCGCATTGCGGATCACGCTGTGCGCGCCGATGGTTGCGCCGTCTTCGATCTCGACCTTGCCCTCAAAGACGCAATTGACATCGATCGTCACGTCGCGGCCGCAAGTCAGCGCGCCGCGGATATCGATGCGCGCCGGATCGGCAAGGGTGACACCCTGTTCCAGCAAGGCATTGGCAAGGTTGCGCTGATGGATGCGTTCCAGTTCCGCCAATTGCACCTTGCTGTTGACCCCTAATGTTTCCGATATTGCCGCTGGCTGGGCCGATACCACCGCGACGTCATCGGCCACCGCGCGGGCGACGATATCGGTCAGGTAATACTCTTTTTGCGCATTATCGTTGGAAAGCGTGGAGAGCCAGGTTTTCAGCTTGCGGGTTGGAACCACCATGATCCCGGTGTTGACTTCGCGGATTGCGCGCTCGTCTTCGCTTGCATCTTTCTGTTCAACGATGCCGACGATGTTTCCATGGCGACGCACAATACGGCCATATCCTGTGGGATCGTCAAGCTCTACCGTGAGGATCGCCAACTTATTGCTGCCGGCGCTGTCCAACAATTGCCGAAGCGTATCCTTTGTTGTCAGCGGAACATCGCCATACAACACCAGCGTCGGTACCTCGTCCTGCAAATTCGGTACTGCCTGCATGACCGCATGGCCGGTGCCGAGTTGCGGTTCCTGCTTTGCGAAGGCGATGTCCGGCGCTTTCACCGTGTCGGGCACTGCGTCGCCCCCATGGCCGTAAATGACGCACAGTGTCGTCGGCGACAATGCGCGCGCGGTATCGATGACATGGGAGAGAAGCGGCTTGCCGGCGAGCGGATGCAAGACCTTGGGCAATGCAGATTGCATGCGCTTACCCATGCCTGCAGCGAGAATGACAACGTTCATAGAATACCAATGAGAGTGATGCAAAATTTTATCATGCGCCTTAACCGTGGCTTTCTACCCTGGCTGACTGTTTTTCTATTCGCCTTCATGCTGGCCGGCTGCAGTGCCATACGACTCGGCTATGCAAATGGCGATACGGTGATGTACTGGTGGCTCAACGGGTATATCGACTTCACCGATGATCAAAAACCCTGGATCAAGGCCGATATCGACCAGTTGATGGGATGGCACCGCAAGACCCAATTAAACGACTATGCACAATGGCTCACACAGGTTCAGCAACGCATCCAGCAGCGCGTCACGCCGGAAGAGGTCATGGGCGATTATGCGGCAACCAGAAAGCGCGTCATGCTGGTCGTCGACAAAGCCTTGCCCGAGTTAAGCAAGCTGGCCATGGACTTGAAGCCTGAACAAATCGCCCGCCTGGAAAAGAAGTTCGCCGCCAACAACGACGCTTATCGTAAAGAGTACCTGAAGGGCGACCTTGAGGACCGTCAACTCCATCGTTTCAAGAAAGTCATGAAACAGGCCAAATACTGGTTCGGCGATTTCGATGCGCAACAGGAAGCGCAGATACGGGCAGCGTCCGATGCGCGTCCTTTGGATAACGAACTATGGGCGGCCGAGCGCCAATTGCGGCAACAGGAGTTGCTGCGCATCCTGAAAAAAATCCAGGCGGAACAGCCGTCGCAGGAAGCAGTCTCGGCGATGCTGCGCCAGTATGTCGAACGCAGCTTCGAAAATTTCAGCTATGCCGAAAACAAGGAGTTTTTCGATAACACGCGAACGAGCGCGTCGAACATGCTGGCGGTGATGGCGAATGTGGCTACACCCGAGCAGCGCGCGCACGCAGCCAAGCGGCTGCAAGGCTGGATCGATGACTGCCATACGCTGGCAGCAAGGTGAAGGCCGGTATCAGGGCGAGAACAGGGGGCCTGTTGCGAGCGCCCCAGTTGAAACCTGGCCTGTCAAAAATTAGTCCTCGAGCCCGCCGAAGCGCACGACATTCGCGGTCGGCGGCGCGCACGGTTCCTCGTCAAACGCGATGTCGCCATCGCTCACCGCTTCTCCGGTCGCCTTCAGATCGGCAAAACCGAACATGTCCTTGTCCATCAGATGCGAAGGCACGACCGTCGACAAGGATGAAAAAATATTCTCCACGCGGCCCGGATGCTTCTTTTCCCATTCGCGCAGCATGGCCTTGATCTGTTTGCGCTGCAGGTTTTCCTGGCTGCCGCACAGGTCGCAGGGAATGATCGGGAATTGCTTGACCTCGGCATAGCGTTCCATATCCGCTTCCTTCACATACGCGAGCGGGCGGATCACGATGTGCTTGCCATCGTCGGATTGCAGCTTGGGCGGCATGCCTTTGAGCTTGGCGCCGAAAAACATGTTGAGGAAAAAGGTTTCGAGGATATCGTCGCGATGGTGGCCGAGCGCGATCTTGGTCGCGCCGAGTTCATCAGCGACCCGATACAGGATGCCGCGCCGCAGCCGCGAACAGAGCGAGCAAGTGGTCTTCCCTTCAGGGATCACGCGTTTGACGATGCTATAGGTATCCTGGTTTTCGATATGAAATGGCACACCGATCCTGGTCAGATACGCGGGCAGCACATGGGCAGGGAAGTTCGGCTGCTTCTGGTCGAGGTTAACCGCGATGATGTCGAAATCGATAGGCGCGCGCTCGCGCAGCGTCAACAGGATATCGAGCAAGCCGTAGCTATCCTTGCCGCCCGACAGGCAGACCATCACCTTGTCGCCTGCCTCGATCATGTTGAAGTCGCCAATGGCTTGACCAACCTGGCGGCATAGCCGCTTGTGCAACTTGTTGTTTTCGTAGGCGATCTTTTCCGCCTTCTTGATGCTGATGCTCGGATCCTCGTTCATCACCTGATTCATTGCCTGCTCCGCCATCATGACTTGATGTGAATGACTTCGACGCCGACGCTGTCGCAGTCGGGATAAACGTCCGGCTTTTCGGTGGATACGCGCACTGCACGCACTTTCGGATGCTTCAGCATTTCACGGGCCACGTCATCGCACAGGGTTTCCTGCAGATGGATATGGCCTTGCGCCATGCGCTTGGCAATCGTGTCGCGCATGAAATCGTAATCGACGACTTCATGCAGATGGTCGCCTTTCGGAGTCGATTCGGCCAACGGAATAAATAGGTCGACATTCACCAGCACGCGCTGTTCGCCTTTTTTTTCGAATTCGTGAACGCCGATATTGATCATCACTTCGTAGTTGCGCAGGAACAGGCGACGGCAGTCAGTGAGGCTGGGATGCGAGAGGGTGGAAAGCATAATGTAAGCAGGTTATTTGGCGACGAACATGACGTCGCGCTGGAGGGGAATCAAATGCTGGCCGCCATCGACGACCAGCGTGGTGCCGGTAATCGCGGGCGACTCGGCGACAAAACAGACAGTGGAAGCCACATCATCCGGCGTGCTCGACCGGCCAAGAGGCGTGACCGTATGCGCCTTGGCGAAACCTTCCTCGTTCTGTTCGCCGGATACCAGGGTAATTCCGGGAGCGACGCCGACGACCCGCACTTTCGGCGCCAGCACTTGGGCCAGCATCGTGGTTGCGGTGTGCAGCGCAGCTTTCGACATCGTATAGGAAAGAAAGTCCGGGTTCAGGTTAAATAGTTTCTGGTCAAGGAGATTGATGACCACCGACTGCGCACCATCCGGCGTATGCGCGTATAGGGATTGCGCCAGCAGCAGCGGGGCGGCGACATTGACATGCATGTGCCGGTCCAGCAAGTCATGCGAAAACCCGGCCGCGTCGTCATAGGCGAATAGCGAGGCATTGTTGACAATGCAGCCAACCGGTCCGAGCGCTTGCGTTACTTGCGGCAGCAAGGCCTTGACCGCTTGCTCGTCAGACAGCTCGCAGGAGATCGCCATGGCACCGCGACCCAGCATGGCGATCTCCTGTACCACCGCCTTGGCTTCTGCTTCCGAACGGCCATAGTGAACGGCCACATCCCAGCCACGACGTGCAAGCGCGAGCGCAATGACGCGTCCGATGCGTTTGCCTGCGCCGGTCACAAGAGCAACTTTGCCGTTTCCTGTTGTCATGATGCTTTAGCTGTCAATGATGGTTCAATCTTGCGTTTGCCGCATCTGCGTATCCGCAATGAATTTATCAGCGGATCAATCGGATTAATTTCCAAGCTTCCGGCCGATTTCAATACAATACGAGGCATGCAACTGCAATTGCCCCAAGCTTCCGCCGACGCGCTGGCCGCCTCGGCCACACTCCATCAGCTGATTTCCGGCGAAATCCAACGCCAGTCCGGCTGGATCTCGTTCGCTCGCTATATGGAACTGGTTTTGTATGCGCCGGGATTGGGGTACTACAGCGGCGGGGCTGCAAAACTCGGTAAAGAAGGGGATTTTACAACCGCGCCCGAAATCACGCCGCTTTTTGGTGGGGCGATCGCGCGGGTCGTTGCCGGCCTGATGCAGCAAACCGGCTTTCAAATCCTTGAATTCGGGGCTGGAACCGGTCGGCTGGCGTTCGATGTGTTGACGGAATTGCAGGCAATGGGGATCGCCGTCGAGCGCTATGCCATCGTTGAAGTATCCGGCGAGTTGCGAGCCCGGCAAGAACAGACCTTGCGTGATTTTCCCGAAGTCACCTGGCTGGAGCAGCTTCCGGAAGCCTTTTCCGGTGTCGTGCTGGGAAATGAAGTGCTCGACGCGATGCCGGTCGATCTGGTCGTCAAGACCGGCGACGGTTGGCAAGAGCGCGGCGTCGCGCTGGCGCCCGACGGCAGCTTCCGGTTTTGTGACCAGCCCTGTGGAGCTGTGCTGCACAGGCAGATTCCCGAGCAGGAATCGCTACCGCCCGGTTACCTCACCGAGACGCATGCAGTCGCCGCAGCCTTCATGCGTTCGCTCGGCGCGATGATTGCAGCCGGCCATGCGCAATCCGGGCGCGGGTGCGCAGCGCTCCTGATCGACTACGGTTTTCCGGCACATGAGTACTATCATCCGCAACGTTCGCAAGGCACGCTGATGTGCCATTATCGACATCATGCGCACCCCGACCCGTTTTACCTGCCGGGCTTGCAGGATGTGACCGCGCATGTCGATTTCAGCGCGATGGCGCAAGCGGCCATCGACGGCGGTCTTGATGTGCTGGGTTATACCAGCCAGGCTGCCTTCCTGATCGATGCCGGTATCGGCGACCTGCTGGTGCGCACACCCGCGGAAGATGCGAAGCGCTACCTGCCGCAGGCCAATGCGATGCAAAAGCTGATGTCGCCGGCTGAAATGGGGGAATTGTTCAAGGTGCTCGTGACAGGCAAGCATGTGGCCCTGCCGGAGCATTTTCATCGCAACGACAGGAGCTATCGACTGTGAAGACACACGCTGCCGCCGATACGGTCGTCGATAAAACATTGCCGAGGAATTGCGCATGATCCGTTGGGTGCTCACCATTTTTATCGCGCTGGTCGTGTTCTCGGCTGCCTTGCCCTGGCTGGAAAAGCTTGGCGTCGGACGCTTGCCGGGTGATGTCCGGTTCACGCTGTTCGGCCGCAAGTTCTTTCTGCCGTTCGCATCCACACTGTTGCTCTCGATGGTGGTCGTCGTGGTGGCGCGCTTGCTGCGCTAGAAAGGCGCTTCATGATCCGCTGGGTTGTCGTGATCTTTCTTGCCCTGGTGGTGTTTTATCCGCTACTGCCTTTCCTCGATCGCTTGCGTGTCGGGCGAATGCCGGCCGACATTCGTTTCCGTTTCCGCGGCGTCGTGTTTTGCCTGCCTTTCGGATCCGCCGTCATCTGGTCACTGGCCGCATTCCTGATCGCCGAGGTCGTCAGCTGGACTTGCGCGTTCTGTTAGAGCCATTGTCATCGTTATACCCGGCGCAAACGTGTTGATGCTCGAACAAATATACTGTCCGGCTGGATCAACCTTCCGTCCCTTGCATGCAACCGACCCTGGAACAACTGCGCGAGCGCTATGGCGCACGCTATAAATGGCTGGTGCTGATTACCGTGATGATCGGTACCATGGCATCCATCCTTGCTTCAACAATTGTCAACGTCGCGGTGCCCGACCTGAGCCGGCACTTCACGCTGGGCCAGGAACGGGCGCAGTGGGTATCGGCGGGATTCATGCTTGCCATGACGCTGTCGATGCTGACTACCCCTTGGCTGCTGTTGCGCTTCGGCTTGCGCCGTACGTATTCGGGAGCGATCCTGCTGCTGCTGTTTGGCGGGATTGTCGGCGGATTCAGTCTCAATTATCCAATGCTGCTTTCCATGCGCGTGGTCGAAGGGCTCGCCGCCGGCATCCTGCAACCGATTCCCGCGATCGTTATACTGCGGGCGTTCGAGCCGCATGAGCAGGGCCGCGCCATGGGGGTATTCGGCTTTGGCGTGGTTCTCGCGCCGGCGCTCGGGCCTAGCGTCGGCGGCTTTCTGGTCGAGCTGTTCGGCTGGCGCTCAATCTTTTTTGTGGTCGTACCATTCTGTCTTTTGGTGTTGTTCATGGTGCGACGTCTGCTTGCTGTCAACTCGCCGATGATCGGGGATCCCCGTCCGCTGGACTGGAAGGGTCTGGTGCTTGCGGCATGCGGCATCATCATGCTGTTGAACGGCCTGGTGCATTTGCACGACGACGGGCTCCATGCAGTAGCCTTGCTATTGGCGGGCATTGCCGTTATTGCAAGCTTCGTCGTTTACCAATTGCGCACCGAAGATGGGTTGATGAACATGCAACTGTTCCGGTATCGGCAGTTCGCGATGGGCGCGCTGGTCGCCTTTATCTATGGCGCAGGCTTGTTCGGATCCACCTACCTGTTGCCGGTATATATGCAAATGGCGCTGCACTATGCGCCCTCGCAAGCAGGCCTGGTCCTTCTGCCGGCCGGCATCGTTCTGGCCGTAACGATTATCCTGGCGGGCAAACTTGCCGACCGGTTTCCACCTAATATCCTCGTATCCATCGGATTGGCATTACTTGCGCTTTCTTTCGGGATGATGGCGGCAGGCTCCAGGAATACCGGCTATATCGCGCTCATGGGCATTGCCATCATCGGCCGCATCGGTCTCGGTTTTGTGCTGCCGGCGCTCAGTCTGGGCGCCATGCGCGGCGTTCCTTTCGGCATGATTGCGCAGGGATCGAGCATCATTAACTTCGTCCGCCAGCTGGGCGGCGCCATTGGCGTCAGCTTGGTCGGCATCGTGCTCGAATGGCGGCTCGCCGTTCATCAAGTCGCGTCCGTGGCGCAGGAAGGCGAGCGGGTGCAGGCTTTCAATGAAACCTTTCTCTTGGTGGCGATCTTGTGCGCGGCCGCGGTTCTGGCAGCGTGGCGCATGCGCCCGGCGGCGGAGCAGGCGCCTGAGCCTGCATGACCACGGCAGGCTTGCATTTCCGCATGACAATGGTATTTTGACGGTTTGAGCGCGGGCTGCTGTGCGCTCCCCGGGCCGGCTTCAGCCTTCGTGCCCCTGCTACTGATCAGTTTGCATTGCACGGAACTCTAGACATGACCTCGCTTCGAAGTTTGACCGCATTAATCGTGGAACCGCAGTCCGGCATGCGTGCGAACTTGCATAACATGCTCAATCTGTGCGGCATTACGAAGATCGATCATGCAGTCAGTTCCGGCACGGCGATCCGTCCGCTCAAAAACAAATCCTATGACCTGATACTGTGCGAATACGACTTGGGCGATGGCCAGGACGGTCAGCAATTGCTGGAAGACCTGCGGCACAACAAGTTGATTCCGCTATGGACGGTGTTCATTATCGTCACAGCCGAGCGCGTGTACGAAAAGGTAGTCAGTGCGGCTGAACTTGCGCCGACCGACTATATCCTCAAGCCGTTTACTGCCGACACACTGCTGGACCGGATAGGCAAGGCGATCGAAAAGCGCACGGCATTTCTTCCTGTTTACCATTTGATGGAGCACGGCAACCTGCACGAAGCCATCGAAATCTGCCAAGTCGGCGAAGAAAAATACCGGCGCTATGCGACCGATTTCATGCGTTTGCGTGCCGAACTGCATGTCATTCTCGGCGAAGCAGAGGCCGCGGAAGCGATCTATCAGGCCTTGCTTGCTACCAAGGTGGTCGCGTGGGCACGTCTGGGACTAGCCAAAACGCTTTTCATGCAGCAGAAATTCGGCGAAGCTGAAATGCTGTTAAAAACGCTGGTGGAAGAGAACAGCAAATACATGGATGCCTATGACTGGCTGGCCAAGACCCATGTGGCGATCGACCAGTTGCCGGAAGCAAAAGAAGTGCTCGCCGGCGCAGTCGCAATTTCGCCGCATGCAGTGCGCCGCCTGCGCAAACTCGGCGAGGTCGCGCTTGAAACGGGCGATGTCGAGACCGCAGAAAAGTCCTTCCAGAAGGTAGTCGCAAAGGCAAAGTATTCCGAATTCCGCGATCCCGAAGATCATGTGCGGCTGATCCGCACGCTGGTAAAGAAAGGCGATACCCAGCAGGCGTCGACGGTGATCCGGGATATGGAGAAATCGCTCAACAACATCGACAAGACGCCCGCATGCCGCGCATTTTCATCGGCATTGGTACAAACGGAGTTGGGTAACGCCGAGCAAGCTGCGCAGGATTTGGCAGTGGCCGTGGCGGCATGCCGCCAGACGGATGGCATTTCCAATGACATGAAGATGGAACTGGCAAAAAACTGCCTCCACCACAACCTGGATGAAGGCGCGTCCGAAGTCATGCGCGACGTGATGAGCAATGCGGCGGATGAAACTGCGCTGGCAAAGGCGATGAAAGTCTTTGAACAGGCTGGGCGTCGCGAACTCGCGGAAAAAGTCGCCAAGGAAAGCCGCAAACAGGTTGTGGAACTGGTATCGTCCGGGGCCGAAAAAGCGAAACAGGGCGATTTCGAGGGGGCAGTTGCATTGATGACCGCCGCGGTGCGCAAGCTTCCGGAAAACCCGCAGGTAGTCTTCAATGCCGCTGTTGCAGTTTTAAAATATCTTGAAAATGTGGGTTGGGATAATCAACGCGGTGAACAGGTGCGCGGTTACATCGAATCGGCGCGCCGGCTTGATCCCAACAATCCTCGTCTGGCGCCGCTTGGGGAACTGTATCAAGCGATCCAAAAAAAATACGGCATCAAGCCGCCAAGTATCAGTTAAGAAAATGGCAATGCGTCATTCTTGCGGCAGCAAGCGGCCAAGAAGTTCGGGTGGTCGTGCGATGATTGCCTTTTCCCCAAAGACGACGATAGGCCGCTGCAAAAGTTTCGGAGTTGCAGCAATGGCTTTCAACAACGTAATGTCGTCCGCCTGTTCCAAGCCTAAAGCAGCATATTCCTCTTCATTTGCTCGCACCAAGTCATGCGCTCCAACACCAAGCAGTTCTTGCAAGGAGCTTAACTGCGTCATGTTTAAAGGCGTTTCCAGATAATTGACTACTTTGACCGGTAAGTCGTGCTGGCGCGCATAGTGTTCGACACGAACCAGAGCTTCGCGTGATTTGGAGCAATTGGAGTTGTGATAGATGGTTAGCATGATTCCAAATAACAATCGGCGTTGTTTATACCGAGCATTCTAACGCTCTCCATGGGAACATAAGCGGGTAGTAAAATCCAGCATGCCATAAGCTTGAATGCCGGCATTGAACCCGCCGCAATTGATTGTGTCAGAAAAACGAATCGGCGATTTAGTTCGGCTATCGCCGTGCAATTATCTCCGGGTCTATCGCGACATTCTTGTGCTTCTGTCTATGCCTGAAAAAAACAACTCTGATGACAGCGCCGTACCGGACAGGCTTTCTGAAGCTACTCCTGCTTCCGCTCCCAGCGTTCCACAACCGCAACCGGCACGTAAGAACGAATCGCCTTGGACGCAAACCCAGCGCATTATCGGCGCGCGCTTGCGCGCAGCATCGGATCGTATTCTCAGGCGCATCACCCAAAGGACTCTAAAAATCGGGGTATCCGCCAGAATTTTTCACCCTGAAGCAGGTGCCAAAGGTTTGCGAAGCAAGACCCTTCAATATCTCGAAGAGTCCATCGCTCAATGGGTCATGTCACGGGATGTCCTTGTTTTTATGATTCCCACCGTTAATACCAACGGCATCCTTCACCCAAGCAATATCCGTTTGCGAGATTATGCGAAGCACTTGGATGGACTGGTGCTTCAGGGCGGCGCCGATGTATCGCCTCAGACTTACTCGGAAGTTGCGACGCGTCCCGAATGGACCGGCGACCGTGCACGCGACATGTATGAACTTGAACTCCTTCATGAGTTTATAGAAGCCGGAAAACCCGTTCTGGGAGTATGCAGGGGTTGTCAACTTATTAATGTTGCCTTCGGCGGCACGCTCTATCAGGATATTGCATCCGATGTCCCGACGGCTATTGAACACGTCAATGATTTGTACGATAGCCACTATCATGTGATTCAGTTCACGCAAGGGTCGGCGCTGCGCAATCTCTTTCCATCACGGCAAGAGGCGCTCGTCAATTCCATCCACCATCAAGCGGTGAAAGACTTGGGGCGGGACCTCGTGGTGGAGGCGGTTTCCGGGAAAGATAACATTGTTGAAGCCGTGCGCTACAAAAAGGCACGCTTTGTCATGGGATTACAGTGGCATCCTGAATTCCACCGCGGTGGCAGCGCACAACTGCTTGACTGCACGCCTATCCTTGATGATTTTCTTGCCGCAGCGCGGGAAACGCGGTTTTAGTGGCATAAATGTCAAGCTCAATGATAATCTTAATAACATCGCGTTTTAACGATTAACAAAATTACTCCCAAAACAGATTTTGCAGTTGACACCTCAAAGGTGTTCGCCTATAGTTTGGGGTTCCCCGCGGAGGGGTGGCCGAGTGGTTAATGGCAGCAGACTGTAAATCTGCCCTCTTACGAGTACGCTGGTTCGAATCCAGCCCCCTCCACCAGCGGTACCGCGGGAAAGTAGTGCGGCTGAAGTAGATAGTCCTTGCGGGTGTAGCTCAATGGTAGAGCTGAAGCCTTCCAAGCTTATGACGAGGGTTCGATTCCCTTCACCCGCTCCAGTTTTTAGATTGTGCGTATATCTGTTACGGACAATAGAGGTCTTGAAGAGGTCTTGCGTCGCGCGAAATCTCCGAAAGCCCTGAATGCCCTTGTAGCTCAGTGGTAGAGCACTCCCTTGGTAAGGGAGAGGCCACGTGTTCAATCCACGTCAAGGGCACCAGTTTTCTTGGTTTATCCATACGCAAGGCGGTCGGGCACGTGCCTGGACATTCTCATCAAATCGTTAGGAGTCTAAAATGGCAAAGAGTAAATTTGAGCGGACCAAGCCGCACGTGAATGTGGGCACGATTGGTCACGTTGACCATGGCAAGACCACGCTGACTGCAGCGATTGCCACCGTGCTGTCAAAGAAGTTTGGCGGCGAAGCCAAGGCCTACGACCAGATTGACGCGGCGCCGGAAGAAAAGGCGCGCGGTATTACGATCAATACCGCCCACGTTGAATACGAGACATCGAACCGCCACTATGCGCACGTTGACTGCCCTGGCCACGCCGACTATGTGAAGAACATGATCACTGGTGCTGCGCAGATGGATGGTGCGATCCTGGTGTGTTCGGCCGCCGATGGCCCGATGCCGCAAACCCGTGAGCACATCCTGCTGGCCCGTCAGGTTGGTGTGCCGTACATCATCGTGTTCCTGAACAAGTGCGACATGGTGGACGACGCCGAATTGCTCGAACTGGTCGAAATGGAAGTGCGCGAGTTGCTGTCCAAGTACGAATTCCCTGGCGACGATCTGCCGATCGTGCAAGGTTCGGCCAAGCTGGCGCTCGAAGGCGACACTGGTCCGCTGGGCGAGCAGGCCATCATGAAGCTGGCTGAAGCGCTTGACACTTACATCCCGACGCCGGAGCGTGCCATTGACGGTGCGTTCCTGATGCCGGTGGAAGACGTGTTCTCGATCTCCGGCCGCGGCACCGTGGTGACCGGTCGTGTTGAGCGCGGCATCATCAAGGTTGGCGAAGAAATCGAAATCGTTGGTATTCGCGACACCCAGAAGACCACCTGCACCGGCGTGGAAATGTTCCGCAAGCTGCTGGACCAGGGTCAGGCCGGCGACAACGTTGGCGTACTGCTGCGCGGTACCAAGCGTGAAGACGTCGAGCGTGGCCAAGTGTTGGCCAAGCCGGGTTCGATCAAGCCGCACAAGCATTTCACTGGTGAGATCTATGTGTTGTCCAAGGATGAGGGTGGTCGTCACACGCCGTTCTTCAACAACTACCGTCCGCAATTCTATTTCCGTACCACGGACGTGACGGGTGCGATCGAGCTGCCGGCGGACAAAGAGATGGTGATGCCGGGCGACAACGTGTCGATCACGGTGAAGCTGATCAACCCGATCGCGATGGAAGAAGGCCTGCGCTTTGCGATTCGTGAAGGCGGTCGTACCGTCGGCGCCGGCGTCGTTGCCAAAATCATTGAGTAATTCCTGGATCGCCGCGTTGCGGTCCATGGACAACGTCCGGGGTCGCAATGCTGTGAATTCAAGCATAGTTTGCGCGTAGGGGTATAGCTCAACTGGCAGAGCGTCGGTCTCCAAAACCGAAGGTTGGGGGTTCGATTCCCTCTGCCCCTGCCACCGATATCAAGGTGCAGGGCACCGAAAGAAATTAACAGTATGTCTAACCAACCCGTAGAAACCGTTGGTGCATCGAGCGACAAGGCAAAGGTCGCTCTTGCTATTTGTGCCGTCATCGCGGGTGTCGTCGGTTTTTATTTTTTATCGGATAAATCCACGGTGGTGCGTGCCGCCGCTTTGGTCGCCGGCTTGCTCGTGGCAGTTGCTGTCGCCTGGACTTCGCAGCCTGGACGTGACTTCCTTGGTTTTGCAAAGGAATCCATTCGCGAAGCAAAAAAAGTTGTCTGGCCCACACGCAAAGAGGCGATGCAAATTACTGCAGTCGTCTTTGGCTTTGTACTTGTCATGGCGATCTTCCTCTGGGGCACCGACAAGATCCTTGAAATTGTGTTGTACGACCTGATCCTGGGCTGGAAGAATTAAATGAGCGAAAACATGCAAGAAGGCGCAGTGGCTCAGTCATCGGGCGGAAACAAGCGCTGGTATGTCGTGCACGCCTACTCCGGGATGGAGAAGAGCGTGCAACGTGCATTGATGGAGCGCATCGATCGCGCCGGGATGCAAGACAAATTCGGCCAGATCTTGGTGCCGACTGAAGAAGTTGTCGAAGTCAAGAACGGTCAGAAATCTGTCACTGAGCGTCGCTTCTTTCCCGGCTATGTGCTGGTCGAAATGGAAATGACCGACGAAACTTGGCACCTGGTCAAAAATACGAGCAAGGTAACGGGCTTCATTGGTGGAAAATCCAATAAGCCGACGCCGATCCCTCCTCACGAAGTCGACAAAATCCTGCATCAAATGCAGGAAGGCGTTGAAAAACCGCGTCCTAAAGTGTTGTACGAAGTTGGCGAACTGGTGCGCATCAAAGATGGTCCTTTCACTGACTTCAATGGCAATGTCGAAGAAGTTAATTACGAAAAGTCCCGCGTCCGTGTTTCAGTCACCATTTTTGGCCGCGCTACACCGGTTGAATTGGAATTCGGTCAGGTCGAAAAGGTATAACGCCCTTCCCGTACGGAATAAGAATTAAGCGCCCTTAGAGTGCCGCAAGCTTTGCCGTTTGCAAAATCTAAAAACCGTAATTCCAGGCAGTAAAGAGGAGCCCCACTAGTAAGCCGCAAGGATGCGACCGGGCGCTACTACTCAACCAACGTAGGAGCCATCATGGCAAAGAAAATTATCGGTTTTATCAAGCTGCAAGTGCCAGCTGGTAAAGCAAACCCATCTCCTCCGATCGGCCCGGCGCTGGGTCAGCGCGGTCTGAACATCATGGAATTCTGTAAGGCATTCAATGCCCAGACACAAGGCGTCGAGCCTGGTCTGCCCATTCCGGTTGTGATCACTGCATTCGCCGACAAGTCCTTCACTTTCGTGATGAAGACGCCGCCGGCAACCATCCTGATCAAAAAGGCTGCCGGTATCCAAAAGGGTTCGGCAAAGCCGCATACCGACAAGGTTGGCAAGATCACCCGCAAGCAAGCGGAAGAAATCGCTACAACAAAAATGCCGGATCTCACGGCAGCTGACATGGAAGCCGCCGTGCGTACAATCGCCGGTTCGGCACGTTCCATGGGCATCACGGTGGAGGGTCTGTAATGGCTAAGTTATCCAAACGCGCACAAGCACTGAAGGCAAAGGTCGATCGTACGAAAGTGTACCCATTCGACAACGCAATCTCCCTGGTCAAGGAATGCGCAACTGCGAAATTCAACGAGTCGATCGACGTTGCAGTCCAGCTTGGCGTTGATGCCAAGAAGTCGGACCAAGTTGTTCGTGGTTCCGTCGTTCTGCCGGCTGGTACTGGCAAGACTGTTCGCGTTGCGGTATTTGCATCCGGTGACAAGGCCGAAGCCGCCAAGGCCGCAGGCGCTGACATTGTCGGCATGGAAGATCTGGCTGAGCGCATCAAGGCGGGCGACATGCCGTTTGACATCGTGATCGCTTCGCCGGACACCATGCGTATCGTTGGTACCCTTGGTCAAATCCTTGGTCCGCGCGGCATGATGCCGAACCCGAAGGTCGGCACGGTGACACCGGACGTTGCAACTGCAGTCAAGAACGCCAAGGCAGGTCAGGTTCAGTACCGTACCGATAAGGCTGGCATTATCCACGCCACAATCGGCCGTAAGTCGTTCAGCGATGCAGAACTGAAATCCAATCTGCTCGCGCTGATCGAAGCGCTGAACAAAGCCAAGCCGGCAACCAGCAAGGGCGTTTACCTGCGTCGCGTTGCAATCTCGTCCACAATGGGCGCAGGTGTACGCGTAGATCAAGCGTCTCTGGCAGCTTAAGCAAGAATCAAGTCCTCGTGCGGCAACATCGCATGGGGCGAATCTTTGGGCTGGTCCTGTTTTGGTAGCAATGGAGCAGGGCCGGATTATCAAAGACCGTTGGGCGGCGTGCATGCAAAACCGATGCGCAAAGTTAAACCCCGTTAGCGCAAGCTACGGCACCCAACGCAGATGGTGACCCGAACAAGTTTTTGCAGTCTCAACACTGTGCGTTTTATTGTTGTATGCCAGTACTGAACTCCTGAACTTCGGACGCCGTGTTCGAACCGATGCAAGGCATTCGCCAAGCATCATTTTTGGAGGTTGATCTTGAGTCTCAATCTGAATGACAAAAAGGCCGTCGTCGCCGAAGTCGCCGCAAAAGTAGCAACTGCGCAGACTATCGTTGTGGCCGAATACCGTGGCATCCAGGTTGGTCACTTGACACAACTGCGCGCCAAAGCGCGTGCCCAAGGCGTTTACATGCGCGTGTTGAAAAACACACTCGCACGTCGCGCCGTTGAAGGTACGCCGTTTGCTGGCCTCGCCTCTGAAATGACCGGCCCGTTGATCTACTCGATCTCCGAGGACGCCGTTGCCGCAGCTAAAGTCGTTTTCGACTTTTCCAAAGGCAATGACAAGCTGGTTGTTAAGGCAGGCAACTTCGCAGGCAAGTCGCTTGATAAAGCAGGCGTTGCCGCGTTGGCCAGCATTCCGAGCCGTGAAGTCCTCATCTCCCAGTTGCTGGGTGTCATGCAGGCTCCGGTTTCCGGCTTTGCCCGTGCGTTGGCTGCTCTCGCAGCCAAGAAGGAAGCAGAAGGCGCGTAAGCTGCCTTCAGCCCTTTTTGCGTCAGTACCGATTAGATGTAATTACCGAATCAAATTTAGGAGTTTCAAATGGCAATTAGCAAAGACGATATCCTTGAAGCAGTAGGCCAGATGTCCGTGATGGACCTGAACGACCTGGTCAAGGCTTTTGAAGAAAAATTTGGCGTGTCCGCAGCTGCAATGGCAGTCGCTGGCCCGGCAGCTGGCGGCGGCGCTGCTGCAGCAGCTGAAGAGCAGACCGAATTCACCGTTGTCCTGGCTGAAGTTGGCGCAAACAAGGTTGGCGTGATTAAGGCAGTTCGCGAAATCACCGGCCTGGGCCTGAAGGAAGCCAAAGACTTGGTCGACGGTGCACCGAAGCCAGTCAAGGAAGGCATCGCCAAGGCAGATGCAGAAGCTGCAAAGAAGAAGCTGGAAGAAGCTGGCGCGAAGGCCGACCTCAAGTAATATCGGCTTGCCAGGGCGACCTGATCATCGCCGGAGTCAAGGCTCGGAACCCCCTCGAAAGAGCGGGTTCGGCCTTGGCTCCTTTGTCGTTTTCGTTTTTTGAATAGCCTTATCCCGTCTCCAGGTATTACGACCAAGAGCCGGACAAAAAGTTGATAAAAGCCGTAGAAGTAAATTGTAGAAAGAAGCGCACGTGATGATAGTGCGTTGTTGTAGCCGGTGCCAGATCCTGCAAGGCCGAACCAGAACGCGGTGATGCAGCCGGATCAGGTGATAGCAGTCTAGTCAAGCCCGAAGGGCCGAGACTTGAGGTTTCGCAGATGGCGGCAGGCAGTGCCGCAACCAGCAGTGAAACCTGAAATCTCCATCCTTCCTGTCACTCACGGAGTGTCCATGCACTACTCATTTACTGAGAAGAAGCGCATTCGCAAATCGTTCGCGAAGCGCGCTAACGTTCACAACGTTCCGTTCCTGCTGGCGACCCAGCTCGAGTCGTATACGAGCTTCCTGCAGGCCGATAAAGTCGCATCGCAGCGCAAGAACGAAGGTTTGCAGTCCGCCTTCACCTCAATTTTTCCAATCGTATCGCACAATGGTTTTGCTCGGCTAGAGTTTCTCTCATACGTGTTGGGTGATCCGCCCTTCGACGTAAAAGAGTGTCAACAGCGCGGACTGACGTTCGCATCGCCGCTGCGCGCCAAGGTTCGGCTCGTAATCCTCGACAAGGAATCGCCGACCAAGCCGGTCGTCAAGGAAATGAAAGAACAGGAAGTCTATATGGGCGAATTGCCGCTCATGACGACCACTGGTTCCTTCGTGATCAACGGTACCGAGCGTGTGATCGTTTCTCAGCTGCATCGTTCCCCGGGTGTGTTCTTTGAACACGACCGCGGCAAGACACACTCGTCCGGCAAGCTGTTGTTTTCCGCGCGTATCATTCCTTACCGCGGCTCCTGGCTGGACTTCGAGTTCGATCCGAAAGACATCCTGTTCTTCCGTGTCGACCGTCGCCGCAAGATGCCGGTCACAATCCTGCTCAAAGCCATCGGCATGACGCCGGAACAGATCCTCGCGAACTTCTTCGTGTTTGACAATTTCACCATCCGCTCCGATGGCGGTGAAATGGAATTCGTCGCCGAGCGTCTGCGTGGTGAAGTCGCACGTTTTGACATTGCCGACAAGTCCGGCAAAGTCATCGTCGCCAAGGACAAGCGTATCAATGCCAAGCATGTGCGTGAAATCGACGCTGCGGGCATCAAGCATATTTCGGTACCGGAAGATTATCTGCTCGGCCGCGTGCTGGCGAAGAATATCGTCGATGCAGATACCGGCGAAGTCATTGCCAATGCCAACGACGAACTGACCGAAGACGTGCTGGCCCGCCTGCGCGAAGCGGGCGTGACCGATATCCAGACGCTGTACACCAACGATCTGGATCAGGGCGCCTACATCTCGCAGACGCTGCGCATGGACGATACGGCCGACCAGATGGCCGCCCGCGTAGCGATCTACCGCATGATGCGTCCTGGCGAACCGCCAACCGAAGATTCTGTTGAAGCATTGTTCAACGGCCTGTTCTACAGCGAAGAGCGTTACGACCTGTCGGCTGTCGGCCGCATGAAGTTCAACCGCCGTATCGGCCGTGATGAACTGACTGGCGCGATGACGTTGTCGAATGAAGACATCCTCGCCGTCATCAAGATCCTGGTCGAATTGCGCAATGGCCGTGGTGAAGTCGACGATATCGACCACCTTGGTAATCGTCGTGTGCGTTGCGTCGGCGAACTGGCTGAAAACCAGTTCCGCGCCGGCCTCGTGCGTGTCGAGCGCGCCGTGAAGGAGCGTCTCGGCCAGGCCGAAGCCGATAACCTGATGCCGCATGACTTGATCAATTCCAAGCCGATCTCGGCTGCGATTCGCGAGTTCTTCGGGTCGTCGCAGTTGTCGCAGTTTATGGACCAGACCAACCCGCTGTCGGAAATCACGCACAAGCGCCGCGTCTCCGCGCTCGGCCCGGGCGGTCTGACCCGCGAACGTGCCGGCTTCGAAGTCCGCGACGTGCATCCGACCCACTACGGCCGCGTATGCCCGATCGAAACACCGGAAGGTCCGAACATCGGCCTGATCAATTCGCTCGCGCTGTATGCGCGCCTTAACGAATATGGCTTCCTCGAAACGCCGTACCGCAAGGTCGACGACAGCGGCGTGACGAACCAGATCGACTACCTGTCCGCGATCGAAGAAGGACGCTATGTAATCGCCCAGGCGAACGCGACCATCGACAACGACGGCAAACTGTCCGACGAACTGGTCTCCGCGCGTCAAGCCGGTGAAACCATTCTGGTGTCGCCGGAACGAGTCCAGTACATGGACGTCGCTCCTGGCCAGGTTGTCTCGGTTGCGGCATCGCTGATTCCGTTCCTTGAGCACGATGACGCGAACCGCGCGTTGATGGGGGCCAACATGCAGCGCCAGGCGGTACCTTGCCTGCGCCCGGAAAAAGCATTTGTTGGTACTGGTATCGAACGTACGGTGGCAGTCGACTCCGGAACCACCGTTCAGGCCCTGCGTGGCGGTATCGTTGATTACGTCGATGCTGGCCGTGTCGTGATTCGTGTCAACGATAACGAGGCGGCTGCGGGCGAAGTCGGTGTCGATATCTACAATCTGATCAAGTACACCCGTTCCAACCAGAACACCAACATCAACCAGCGCCCCATCGTGAAGGTGGGCGACCGTGTTGCCAAGCATGATGTGATCGCCGACGGTGCATCGACCGACCTGGGCGAACTCGCCCTTGGTCAAAACATGTTGGTCGCGTTCATGCCGTGGAACGGCTACAACTTCGAAGACTCGATCCTGATCTCGGAGCGCGTGGTGGCGGATGACCGCTACACTTCGATCCACATCGAAGAACTGTCGGTGGTTGCGCGTGACACCAAGCTCGGTGCGGAAGAAATCACCCGCGATATTTCGAACCTGGCGGAAAACCAGCTTGCCCGTCTCGACGAATCCGGCATCGTGTATATCGGTGCGGAAGTCGAAGCCGGCGACACGTTGGTCGGTAAGGTGACACCGAAGGGTGAAACCCAGCTGACGCCGGAAGAAAAACTGCTGCGCGCGATCTTCGGCGAAAAAGCCTCCGATGTGAAAGACACCTCGCTGCGCGTGCCGTCCGGTATGGTTGGCACCGTCATCGACGTACAGGTCTTCACCCGCGAAGGCATCCCGCGCGACAAGCGTGCGCAACAGATCATCGATGATGAACTGAAGCGTTATCGCCTTGACCTGAACGATCAGTTGCGTATCGTCGAAGGCGATGCTTTCCAGCGTCTGGAAAAAATGTTGATCGGCAAGGTTGTCAACGGCGGTCCGAAGAAGCTTGCCAAGGGTGCGCAGATCACCAAGGAATACCTGGACGATCTGGACAAGTACCATTGGTTCGATATCCGTCCGGCCGAAGACGACGTCGCGGCAGCACTCGAAGCGATCAAGGAGTCGATCGCCGAGAAGCGTCACCAGTTCGACCTCGCTTTCGAAGAAAAACGCAAGAAGCTCACGCAGGGCGACGAATTGCCACCGGGCGTGCAAAAGATGGTCAAGGTTTACCTGGCCGTCAAGCGTCGTCTGCAGCCTGGCGACAAGATGGCTGGCCGTCACGGTAACAAGGGTGTGGTTTCGCGCATCGTACCGGTGGAAGACATGCCTTACATGGCAGACGGTACACCGGCCGATATCGTGCTGAACCCGCTGGGCGTTCCGTCACGTATGAACGTCGGTCAGGTGCTCGAGGTTCACCTCGGCTGGGCATCGAAGGGTCTGGGTCTGCGTATCGGTGAAATGCTGCAGGCGCAAGCTAAGGCAGCCGAACTGCGCAAGTTCCTGACCACGATCTACAACGAGTCCGGCAAGTCGGAAGACCTGGATAGCTTCAGCGATGAAGAAATCCTGTCACTGGCCAACAACCTGAGGTACGGCGTGCCATTTGCGACGCCGGTGTTCGACGGTGCGCATGAGGAAGAAATCCGCCGCATGCTCGACCTTGCATATCCGGACGATGTCGCCAAGCAGCTTGGTATGACGCCGTCGAAGAATCAGGTCACCATGTATGACGGCCGCACCGGCGAAGCTTTCGAGCGTACCGTCACCGTCGGCTACATGCACGTGCTGAAACTGCACCACCTGGTCGACGACAAGATGCACGCGCGTTCGACCGGTCCGTACTCGCTCGTTACCCAGCAGCCGCTGGGCGGCAAGGCGCAGTTCGGCGGCCAGCGTTTCGGCGAGATGGAAGTCTGGGCGCTGGAAGCCTACGGCGCGTCGTACGTGTTGCAGGAAATGCTGACAGTGAAGTCCGACGACGTCACCGGCCGGACCAAGGTGTACGAGAACCTGGTCAAGGGCGATCACGTCATTGACGCCGGCATGCCGGAATCCTTCAACGTGCTGGTGAAGGAAATCCGCTCGCTCGGCATCGACATCGATCTGGAACGCGATTAAGTAGGACGCAGCGGGAAACCGCGGCCGGCGATGCGAGTATCCCGTCGCCGGTCATGCAGCAAAGAAGCAAGAGATATTTTTATTCACGCCACCCTGGAGTGATACATGAAAGCACTGCTCGATCTATTCAAGCAAGTTCAGCAAAGCGAACAATTCGACGCGATCAAGATTGGTCTCGCGTCGCCTGAAAAAATCCGTTCCTGGTCCTACGGCGAAGTCAAAAAGCCGGAAACCATCAACTACCGTACCTTCAAGCCGGAGCGCGACGGCCTGTTCTGCGCCAAGATCTTTGGCCCGATCAAGGACTATGAATGCTTGTGCGGCAAGTACAAGCGTCTCAAGCATCGCGGCGTCATCTGTGAAAAGTGCGGCGTTGAAGTCACACTGGCAAAAGTGCGCCGTGAGCGCATGGGCCACATCGAGCTGGCTTCGCCGACCGCGCACATCTGGTTCCTGAAATCGCTGCCGTCGCGTCTGGGCATGGTGCTCGACATGACACTGCGCGATATCGAACGCGTGTTGTACTTCGAAGCGTACGTCGTGACCGATCCCGGCATGACTCCGCTGAAGAAGTGCCAGATCATGTCGGAAGACGATTACGCTGCCAAGTACGAAGAGTACGGCGACGACTTCACCGCATTCATGGGCGCCGAAGGCATCCGTGAACTGCTGCGCTCGATCGACATCGACCGCGATGTGGAGACGCTACGCCAGGAACTAAAGGATTCCAAGTCCGAAGCCAAGATCAAAAAATATGCGAAGCGCCTGAAGGTCCTGGAAGCATTCCAGCGTTCCGGCATCAAGCCGGACTGGATGATCATGGAAGTGTTGCCGGTGCTGCCGCCGGAACTGCGCCCGCTGGTCCCGCTGGATGGCGGCCGCTTTGCGACCTCCGACCTGAACGACCTGTACCGCCGCGTTATCAATCGTAACAACCGTCTGAAGCGGTTGATGGAACTGCGCGCGCCTGAAATCATCACCCGCAATGAAAAGCGGATGCTGCAGGAAGCGGTCGACTCGTTGCTGGATAACGGCCGTCGCGGTAAGGCGATGACTGGCGCCAACAAGCGTCCGTTGAAGTCGCTGGCAGAAATGATCAAAGGTAAAGGCGGTCGTTTCCGTCAAAACCTGCTGGGCAAACGCGTCGACTACTCCGGCCGTTCCGTCATCGTGGTGGGTCCGCAGCTCAAGCTGCATCAGTGCGGTCTGCCCAAACTGATGGCGCTGGAACTGTTCAAGCCCTTCATCTTCAACAAGCTCGAACTGATGGGTCTCGCGACCACCATCAAGGCGGCGAAGAAGCTGGTTGAAATTCAGGAACCTGTAGTTTGGGATATCCTGGAAGAAGTGATCCGCGAACATCCGGTGATGCTGAACCGTGCGCCGACGCTGCACCGTCTGGGCATCCAGGCGTTCGAGCCGGTCTTGATCGAAGGCAAGGCGATCCAGTTGCACCCGCTGGTCTGCGCGGCGTTCAACGCCGACTTCGATGGCGACCAGATGGCTGTCCACGTTCCGCTGTCGATCGAAGCGCAGATGGAAGCCCGCACCTTGATGCTTGCGTCCAACAATATCCTGTTCCCGTCGAACGGCGAACCGTCGATCGTGCCGTCCCAGGATATCGTGCTGGGTCTGTACTACGCCACCCGTGAAAAAATCAACGGCAAGGGCGAAGGCATGATGTTCCCGGACGTATCGGAAGTCATCCGCGCCTACGACAACAAGGAAGTCGAGCTGACCACCCGTATCACGGTCCGTATCACCGAGTATCCGAAGGATGCGGCAAGCGGCGAGTTTGTCAAAACCGTCAAACGTTACGAAACAACGGTCGGCCGCGCGATTCTGTCCGAGATCCTGCCGAAAGGTCTGCCTTTCAGCGTGCTGAACCGTGCGCTGAAGAAGAAGGAAATCTCGAAGCTGATCAACACGTCATTCCGCAAGTGCGGTCTGCGTGCGACGGTAGTGTTTGCCGACCAGCTGATGCAGTCCGGTTTCCGCCTCGCGACCCGCGCCGGTATTTCGATTTGCGTGGACGACATGCTGGTGCCGCCGCAGAAGCACACCATCATCGCCCAGGCCGAACACGAAGTGAAACAGATCGAGCAGCAATACGCTTCCGGTCTGGTCACGGCGGGCGAGCGCTATAACAAGGTGGTTGACATCTGGGGCAAGGCTGGCGACGAAGTCGGCAAGGCCATGATGGAACAACTCAAGGTCGAAGACGTTACCAAGCGCGACGGCAGCAAAGGCACGCAGGAATCGTTCAATGCGATTTACATGATGGCCGACTCCGGCGCCCGGGGTTCCGCCGCCCAGATCCGCCAGCTCGCCGGTATGCGCGGCCTGATGGCAAAGCCGGACGGCTCGATCATTGAAACACCGATTACCGCGAACTTCCGCGAAGGCCTGAACGTTTTGCAGTACTTCATCTCGACCCACGGCGCTCGTAAAGGTCTAGCCGACACCGCGTTGAAGACAGCGAACTCCGGTTACCTGACACGTCGTCTGGTCGACGTGACCCAGGATCTGGTCGTGACCGAAGACGATTGCGGCACAGCCAACGGCGCATCGATGAAGGCGCTGGTTGAAGGCGGTGAAGTGATCGAAGCACTGCGCGACCGTATCCTTGGCCGTGTCGCTGCAAACGATGTGGTCAATCCGGAAACACAGGCGACACTGTACGAAGCCGGTACGCTGCTGGATGAAGATTCGGTTGAAGAGATCGAGCGCCTCGGCATCGACGAAGTCAAAGTTCGCACTCCGCTGACTTGCGACACCCGTTACGGCCTGTGCGCAAAGTGCTACGGTCGCGATCTCGGCCGCGGCATGATGGTCAATTCCGGCGAAGCAGTCGGTGTGGTTGCCGCGCAGTCGATCGGCGAACCGGGTACCCAGCTGACCATGCGTACCTTCCACATCGGTGGTGCGGCGTCGCGTGCGGCGGTTGCGTCCTCGGTGGAAGCGAAGTCGAACGGTACAGTCCGCTTTACCGTGACCATGCGTTACGTAACCAACGGCAAGGGCGAACAGATCGTCATTTCCCGTTCGGGCGAAGTGCTGATCACTGACGACCATGGCCGTGAGCGCGAGCGCCACAAGGTGCCGTACGGCGCGACCCTGCTGGTCAAGGATGGACTGACCATCAAGGCCGGCACTGCGCTGGCAACATGGGATCCGCTGACACGCCCGATCATCACCGAGTACACAGGTACGGTGAAGTTCGAGAACGTCGAAGAGGGCGTAACGGTCGCCAAGCAGATCGACGAAGTGACCGGTCTGGCAACGCTGGTGGTTATCGATGCCAAGCGTCGCGGACCGAGCACCAAGGTCATGCGTCCGCAGGTCAAGCTGCTGAACGAGAAGGGCGAAGAAGTGAAGATCGCCGGTACCGAACACGCAGTGACGATCGGCTTCCAGGTCGGCGCGCTGATCACGGTGAAGGACGGTCAGCAGGTATCGGTGGGTGAAGTGCTTGCGCGTATCCCGACCGAGTCGCAAAAGACACGTGACATTACCGGTGGTCTGCCGCGCGTGGCCGAATTGTTCGAAGCACGTTCACCGAAAGACGCCGGCATGCTGGCGGAAGTTACCGGTACAGTGGCGTTCGGCAAGGAGACCAAGGGCAAGCAGCGTCTGGAAATCACCGACATGGATGGCAACAAGCACGAGTTCCTGATTACCAAGGACAAGCAAGTGCTGGTGCACGATGGCCAGGTGGTGAACAAGGGCGAGATGATCGTGGACGGCCCGGCCGATCCGCAGGATATTCTCCGCTTGCTGGGTATCGAAGCGCTGGCGCGTTACATCGTCGATGAAGTCCAGGACGTGTACCGCTTGCAAGGCGTGAAGATCAACGACAAGCACATTGAAGTGATCGTGCGTCAGATGTTGCGCCGTGTTCAGGTTGTCAATGCAGGCGATACCGCTTACATCCCTGGCGAGCAGGTCGAGCGCTCCGAGTTGCTGGACGAAAACGATCGCGTCACTGCCGAAGGCAAACTGCCGGCCACGTACGAAAACGTACTGCTCGGTATTACCAAGGCATCGCTGTCGACCGACTCCTTCATCTCTGCGGCGTCGTTCCAGGAAACCACGCGCGTGCTTACCGAAGCCGCGATCATGGGCAAGAAGGACGGCCTGCGCGGTCTGAAAGAAAACGTCATCGTTGGCCGCCTGATTCCGGCTGGTACCGGTCTGGCCTACCACCGTGCCCGCAAGGAAAAAGAGTCGTGGGAAGCGGAAGAGCGTACCGCGCTGTTGCAAGCCGAGGAAACGGCCCGTGCAGCCGAAGTGGAAGCAACAACCGAAGTCACGACGGACAGCGGCGCTCCGGACGGCAACGAAGCATAAGTATTGCGCTTCAAATGAAAACGGCACTGAAGGAAACTTCAGTGCCGTTTTTTCTTGCCCGCAGGCCTTCAATTTGACCAATAGCGAACTGGGGCCGGCTCGTCGCCACCGTCCAAAAATGTGGCTGAATACATCATTTTTCCTGGGCTAGCGGCTTTCCGTTGCCAATCACTTCGCAGCAGTCTCCCTTGAACGTCGCATTGTCATAATCCGTCCATCCATAACTGTCTACATAACGTTTATGCGGCCTGAACTTCCGATTTACGACACTCCGATCCAGCTGTTCAGTGTCATAGCGAATCTCGGCCATATCAAGCAGCGAATGAAACACGTTTTCCGTCGTTAGCCGGGCATTCTTGTTTTTCCGTAACTGGCGCACTTTTTCCGGATGCACAGTCAGATATTGATCGGAATACCAGACCAGCGCCGGGATATGAAAATCAAACTGCGTATTGTGGCCATGGAATGCCAGTCTGCAGCTACCGTCATACAGTGTCTGGCCATGATCCGACACGTACATCATCGTTGCACGACGCCGTGTCGCCTTCAGATTGCTGATGACTTTCGACAGAAACCAATCGGTATACAAAATCGAGTTGTCATAGCTATTGTTTAGCGGGATTTTGATAGATATGTCCGTATATGCCGGATTCTCAACGCCATACAGCGAAGGTTGCCACTTGTCGAATTCCTTCGGATATCGATGACTGTAATTCCAATGACTACCCAATGTATGTAGCACCACCAGCTTCTTTTCCGATGGATCATCCAGCGCTGCTTTCAAAGCGGCCAGCAGAATGCCGTCGTGGCTGGCGTTGCCCGGGAAACCACCAAAGTTAAGAAATTGCGTAACATCCGCCTCTTTGGCGAATACCGACACTGGTGTGTCGAACTTGCCGAATGACATCTGATTCGATAGCCACCACGTTTTGAATCCCGCTTCCTTGAACGCGCTAAGGAAGGACCGTTCCGAAAACCCGGCCTTCAGGCTTTGATGTGCCGGCTTGCGCGACACCAGAACAGGTACCGACAAGCGGGTTGCCGAAACTGCCGTCACCACGTTCGACAAACTGACCAGATTGCCTTCTTGCTTCAACAAAGGATTGGTGTCCCGGTGATAACCGTTCAACCTCCATCGGTCGTAGCGCGACGATTCGCCGATCACCATGATCACTACTTGCGGTGACGTCTCTGCATCCGTCGCGCGCGCTCCGAACCGGAATATCGCGCTTCTATCCGCGAGATCTGCCAGATACCGTCGCTCGCGCCAGAAGTCCTGTGCCTTTAATGCGATGCCGAAAGGCCACGTCCGCGCAAACGCCTCCGGGCTGAATGGGACAAGCGCCCATTCCGGTAACACAGGAAATCCGAAGCCAAACAGCCCTACACTCCGTTTGCCTGCATTATCTGGGCTGGTCGATCGCGAAACACCAAATTTTTCGCCGTAACCCCATAAAAGCACCGCACTTGTCAACACGCCTATGGCGACCCACCTCGAGCGGTCGTCCCAGTCCAAGTCACGAGTCCTTAGCGCAATCAGCCAACCAGACAGCCACCATGCAAATATCGACACCATGACAAGCACCAGCGGCCATATCCGATCGCCGAGAAACTCCAGCGCTTCCTGCCGGCTTGTCTCTGCGATGAGTCCCAAGTGATGAGTGGAGATACCCTGACCGTAAAAGCTATGCAGATAAAGCTCGACCGGAAGTGCGATGTATGCCGGCAGCAGCAAGCAATTGGAACCAGGCCGGCCGTCTAAAGACACTCCATACGGCCACCCAGGCAACAAACTCCATTGCCAAAATACGCGTCATATCGGAAACGCCACGTGCACCTAACAGAGGCGCAAATGGAACCGCCGATATCATGAGATAGGAGACGACGAGAAATAGATTGGCAGGCCGTAACAGCAGACGCATTTGACGACGCCGCAGTTACGGCGAGATTCCGGTAGGAAAAATCAAAGTTTATTACCGGAAAAGATTCGGCGCCATGGCCACACGGAATAAAACCGGAATCGGTGCAAAATTGCACATGGATTAAGCCATTGATTTTGAAAGAGTAATTGTTTTATTTACACGGGGATGGCGACGACCTTGAAACTCCTTACCTTATCGCCTAGCATGGTTGACGCAGCTCAGCAATGGGCATATACTCGCGAGTTCTCGATTTTAGGCTCTACAGGAGCTTAAGCGTTCTTTGGTCAGTCTTTCCCGCCTCTTGCAACGCTTCTCCTTTTTCAGTTTCAAATCGATGCGAGACTTTTGTCGCAATGGTTTCTCCCCTCGGTTCCGGGCAATCGTTTTCGGGACTGTATTTTTATTAACGTTTCATTTGTTGGATTAAAGACCGATGCCAACCATCAATCAACTGATTCGCAAGCCCCGGGTTTCCGAGGTTGTGAAGAGCAAGTCGCCGGCGCTGGAAAACAGCCCGCAAAAGCGTGGCGTTTGCACTCGCGTGTACACCACCACGCCGAAGAAGCCAAACTCTGCGCTTCGTAAAGTCGCCAAGGTTCGTCTTACTAACGGTTTCGAAGTTATTTCGTACATCGGCGGTGAAGGCCACAACCTGCAGGAACACAGCGTCGTGCTGATCCGCGGCGGTCGTGTGAAGGACTTGCCCGGTGTGCGTTATCACATGGTTCGCGGCGCGCTGGATACTCAAGGCGTCAAAGACCGTAAGCAGGCACGCTCGAAGTACGGTGCCAAGCGCGCCAAGGCAGCGAAGAAGTAATTCATTTTCCGCCAGGTGTTATGTCACCGCGCGGAATGCGAGTCGGCCCCGAATGGGTCGAGTAAGTGGATGGTCATGATGACCACCGCGAGCGAGCGGTAAATCACTCAGTGCCGTCGCTCAACTGAAGAGTGAAAGGAATAGAAATGCCACGTCGTCGTGAAGTCCCCAAGCGGGAAATTCTGCCAGATCCAAAGTTCGGCAATGTTGAAGTTGCCAAGTTCGTCAACGTCCTGATGCTGTCCGGTAAAAAATCGGTCGCCGAGAACATCATTTATGGCGCGTTTGACCATATCAAGCAAAAGTCCGGCAAGGATCCGCTCGAAGTATTTACCGCTGCTCTCAACAACTGCAAGCCGATGGTTGAGGTGAAATCCCGTCGTGTTGGTGGTGCCAACTACCAGGTGCCAGTCGAAGTGCGTCCGGTTCGTCGTATGGCCTTGTCCATGCGTTGGTTGCGTGAGGCCGCCAATAAGCGCAGCGAGAAATCCATGCCGCAGCGTCTCGGTGGCGAACTAATGGAAGCCGCAGAAGGCCGCGGCGGCGCGATGAAGAAGCGTGACGAAGTGCACCGCATGGCAGAAGCCAACAAGGCGTTCTCCCACTTCCGTTTCTAAAAGAATTAACTTAATAGTTGCCTTTGCATAGTTGAAGGCTCTGCAATGTAATTTGGTCAAAACCGGGCGCATCCCTTGAAAAAGTTGCGCTCGGTTTTCTACCTTAAAAGACTTAGGATTGAATATGGCTCGCAAGACCCCTATTGAGCGCTACCGCAATATCGGTATTTCCGCTCACATCGATGCCGGTAAGACAACCACTACCGAGCGTATCCTGTATTACACCGGTGTTAACCACAAGATCGGTGAAGTGCATGACGGCGCAGCGACCATGGACTGGATGGAGCAGGAACAAGAGCGCGGCATTACCATTACGTCCGCCGCGACAACCTGCTTCTGGAAGGGCATGGCCAACAACTTCCCCGAGCACCATATCAACATCATCGACACCCCGGGTCACGTTGACTTCACCATCGAAGTGGAGCGTTCGATGCGCGTCCTCGACGGTGCTTGCATGGTCTATTGCGCAGTGGGTGGCGTGCAGCCGCAATCTGAAACCGTATGGCGCCAGGCCAACAAATACGGCGTGCCGCGTCTGGCCTTCGTTAACAAAATGGACCGCACCGGTGCCAACTTCTTCAAGGTCTACGAGCAGATGCGTAGCCGCCTGAAGGCAAATCCGGTCCCGATGCAAGTGCCGATCGGCGCCGAAGAAGACTTCGAAGGCGTAGTTGACCTGGTTAAGATGAAAGCCATTTACTGGGACGACGCATCGCAGGGCATGAAGTTCGATTATCGCGACATTCCGGCCGAGCTCCAGGCAACTTGCGCCGAGTGGCGCGAGAAGATGGTCGAAGCCGCTGCTGAAGCCAACGAAGAGTTGATGAACAAGTATCTTGAAGAAGGCGATCTGTCCGAAGCTGAAATCAAGGCGGCGATTCGTCAGCGCACGATTGCGGGTGAAATCGTGCCGATGATGTGCGGCACTGCGTTCAAGAACAAGGGCGTTCAAGCCATGCTCGATGGCGTGATTGAATACCTGCCGGCGCCGACCGACATTCCGCCAGTGACAGGCGTCAGTGAGAACGAAGAGCCGATCAGCCGCAAAGCGGAAGATACAGAAAAGTTCTCCGCTCTTGCATTCAAGATCATGACCGACCCGTTCGTTGGCCAGCTGATCTTCTTCCGCGTGTACTCGGGTGTGGTCAATTCCGGTGACACGGTATTCAATCCGGTTAAAGGCAAGAAAGAGCGTCTCGGCCGTATTCTGCAGATGCATGCAAACCAGCGCGAAGAAATCAAGGAAGTGCGCGCCGGCGACATCGCTGCTGCGGTGGGCTTGAAAGAAGCGACAACCGGTGACACGCTGTGCGATCCGGGTTCGGTCATCACGCTCGAACGCATGGTTTTCCCGGAGCCGGTGATTTCGCAAGCGGTTGAGCCAAAGACTAAGCAAGACCAGGAAAAAATGGGGCTTGCATTGAACCGCCTCGCGCAGGAAGACCCGTCGTTCCGCGTTAAAACCGATGAAGAATCGGGCCAGACCATCATTTCCGGTATGGGCGAGTTGCACCTCGAAATTATTGTCGATCGTATGCGACGTGAATTCAATGTCGAAGCAACCGTCGGTAAGCCACAAGTGGCCTACCGCGAAACGATCCGCAAGACTTGCGAAGAAATCGAGGGCAAGTTCGTCAAGCAGTCGGGTGGCCGCGGTCAGTATGGCCACGTGGTTCTGAAAATCGAACCGCAAGAGCCGGGCAAGGGCTTTGAATTCGTTGACGCAATCAAGGGCGGTACCGTGCCGCGCGAATATATCCCTGCAGTAGAAAAGGGTGTGCGCGAAACACTAACTTCCGGCGTGATGGCTGGCTATCCGGTCGTTGACGTCAAGGTTACGCTGTTCTTCGGTTCCTACCATGACGTGGATTCGAACGAAAACGCGTTCCGCATGGCTGCTTCCATGGCATTCAAGGACGGCTGCCGCAAGGCCAGCCCGGTCATTCTGGAGCCAATGATGGCGGTTGAAGTTGAAATGCCGGAAGAAAAAATGGGTGACGTCATGGGCGACCTGTCCTCCCGTCGCGGCATGATCCAAGGCATGGACGACATCCCTGGCGGTGGCGGCAAAGTAATTCGCGCCGAAGTGCCCCTGTCTGAAATGTTTGGCTACTCCACAACACTGCGTTCGCTGACTCAAGGTCGTGCAACGTACACGATGGAATTCAAGCATTACTCCGAAGCGCCGAAAAACATCACTGACGCAATCGTCAGCGCGAAGAGCAAGTAAGACGGTCTGCAGTTACGGTTCAGATGGACCGTAACTGTTAAACCGCGTTATATGTAAGTACAAATCAATAATTCGTTCTTTTTGAAGGAAAAATAAATGGCAAAGAGTAAATTTGAGCGGACCAAGCCGCACGTGAATGTGGGCACGATTGGTCACGTTGACCATGGCAAGACCACGCTGACTGCAGCGATTGCCACCGTGCTGTCAAAGAAGTTTGGCGGCGAAGCCAAGGCCTACGACCAGATTGACGCGGCGCCGGAAGAAAAGGCGCGCGGTATTACGATCAATACCGCCCACGTTGAATACGAGACATCGAACCGCCACTATGCGCACGTTGACTGCCCTGGCCACGCCGACTATGTGAAGAACATGATCACTGGTGCTGCGCAGATGGATGGTGCGATCCTGGTGTGTTCGGCCGCCGATGGCCCGATGCCGCAAACCCGTGAGCACATCCTGCTGGCCCGTCAGGTTGGTGTGCCGTACATCATCGTGTTCCTGAACAAGTGCGACATGGTGGACGACGCCGAATTGCTCGAACTGGTCGAAATGGAAGTGCGCGAGTTGCTGTCCAAGTACGAATTCCCTGGCGACGATCTGCCGATCGTGCAAGGTTCGGCCAAGCTGGCGCTCGAAGGCGACACTGGTCCGCTGGGCGAGCAGGCCATCATGAAGCTGGCTGAAGCGCTTGACACTTACATCCCGACGCCGGAGCGTGCCATTGACGGTGCGTTCCTGATGCCGGTGGAAGACGTGTTCTCGATCTCCGGCCGCGGCACCGTGGTGACCGGTCGTGTTGAGCGCGGCATCATCAAGGTTGGCGAAGAAATCGAAATCGTTGGTATTCGCGACACCCAGAAGACCACCTGCACCGGCGTGGAAATGTTCCGCAAGCTGCTGGACCAGGGTCAGGCCGGCGACAACGTTGGCGTACTGCTGCGCGGTACCAAGCGTGAAGACGTCGAGCGTGGCCAAGTGTTGGCCAAGCCGGGTTCGATCAAGCCGCACAAGCATTTCACTGGTGAGATCTATGTGTTGTCCAAGGATGAGGGTGGTCGTCACACGCCGTTCTTCAACAACTACCGTCCGCAATTCTATTTCCGTACCACGGACGTGACGGGTGCGATCGAGCTGCCGGCGGACAAAGAGATGGTGATGCCGGGCGACAACGTGTCGATCACGGTGAAGCTGATCAATCCGATCGCGATGGAAGAAGGCCTGCGCTTTGCGATTCGTGAAGGCGGTCGTACCGTCGGCGCCGGCGTCGTTGCCAAAATCATTGAGTAATTCAGCAGGATTGTCAGTTCATAACCGCCGCGAGCGGTCAACAGCTCGCGGTTCGTTCTTTAAAGGAAAATCATGTCCACAACCAACCCAAATGCACCGAAGCAGGGGCTTCTGAAACAAAAGATCCGCATCCGCCTGAAAGCGTTTGACTATCGCCTGATCGACCAATCCGCCCTGGAAATCGTTGATACGGCCAAGCGTACCGGTGCAGTTGTCAAAGGTCCGGTTCCTCTGCCTACGCGTATTCAGCGTTTCGACATTCTGCGTTCGCCGCACGTGAACAAAACATCGCGTGATCAGTTCGAAATTCGTACGCATCAGCGTCTGATGGACATCGTTGATCCGACAGACAAGACTGTTGATGCGCTGATGAAGCTGGATTTGCCGGCTGGCGTCGACGTCGAAATCAAATTGCAGTAATACCCGGGATATACGTTGTAAGCCCGCACATACCACAACTTTCCAATTTGGTGGGTTGTGCAATGAAAAATCGCGGGTTATAATGCTCGGCTTCGGTCATGGCACGGACATTCCGTGCCATGACGTTTTAGTTGTACAAACATCAGCCCTGCCCAATCGTAGGCAGGAATGGAGAAAACAATGAGCCTAGGCCTTGTTGGTCGCAAGGTTGGTATGATGCGCATCTTCACGGATGACGGGGATACAATCCCAGTTACCGTGCTTGACGTATCCAACAACCGTGTGACACAAATCAAAACTGCTGAAACAGACGGTTATACCGCTGTTCAGGTCACATATGGTCAGCGCCGTGCATCGCGGGTTAATAAAGCCGCAGCCGGTCACCTTGCTAAGGCGGGTGTTGAAGCTGGTACCGTCCTCAAAGAATTCCGTATCGATGCTGCGAAAGTTGCTGAACTGAAAGCCGGCGATACCATTGCCGTCAGTCTGTTCGAGGCTGGTCAGAAAGTGGACGTGCAAGGCGTGTCGATCGGTAAGGGTTATGCCGGCACTATCAAGCGCTATAACTTTGCTTCCGGGCGTGCGACGCACGGTAACTCCCGTTCGCATAACGTTCCGGGTTCCATCGGTATGGCGCAGGATCCGGGTCGTGTTTTTCCCGGTAAGCGTATGACCGGTCACCTCGGTGACGTCACCACCACGGTGCAAAATCTCGAGATCGCACGCGTTGATTCTGAGCGTCAGCTGTTGATGGTCAAGGGTGCGGTACCGGGCGCGAAGAACGGTCAAGTGATCGTTCTTCCTGCTATCAAAGTCAAAGCAAAGAAGGGAGCCTAAACGATGGAACTGAAGCTCCTGAATGACCAGGGTCAAGCTGCATCGAACGTCGCTGCGCCGGATACCATTTTTGGTCGTGATTACAACGAAGCATTGATTCATCAGGTCGTTGTTGCTTACCAGGCTAACGCTCGCAGCGGTAACCGTAAGCAGAAAGACCGTGAAGAAGTTAGCCACACCACCAAGAAGCCATGGCGTCAAAAGGGTACGGGTCGTGCTCGTGCCGGTATGTCGTCTTCGCCATTGTGGCGTGGTGGTGGTCGCATTTTCCCGAACTCTCCTGACGAGAATTTTTCTCACAAGCTGAACAAGAAGATGTATCGCGCAGGCGTCTGCTCGATCCTGTCTCAGTTGGCACGTGAGGGTCGCCTTTCGGTCGTCGAGAGTCTGTCGGTAGATGCGCCCAAGACCAAGCTGCTCGCGCAGAAACTGAAAGGCATGGGCCTTGAGTCCGTGCTCGTCATTACTGACAATCTCGACGAAAACCTCTTGCTCGCATCGCGCAATCTGCCGAACGTGCTGGTCGTCGAGCCGCGTCATGCTGATCCCGTCTCGCTGGTGTTCTACAAGAAGGTACTGATCACCAAGCCGGCATTGGCAAAGATTGAGGAGATGCTGGCATGAACGCGAATGTAAAGCATAGCGAAGAGCGCCTGATGAAAGTGCTGCTGGCTCCGGTTATCTCGGAAAAGGCAACCTTCGTCGCTGAGAAAAACGAGCAAGTAGTTTTCCGTGTAATGCCTGATGCAACCAAGCTGGAAATCAAAGCCGCTGTCGAGTTGCTGTTCAAGGTACAAGTGGAGTCTGTCCAGGTGTTGAATCGTCAGGGCAAGCAAAAGCGCGCAGGCCGTTTCACCGGTCGCCGCAACCACGTACGCCAGGCTTATGTTTGTCTGAAGCCAGGCCAGGAAATCAACTTCACCGAGGAGGCTAAATAATGGCACTCGTGAAAATGAAACCGACGTCGGCCGGTCGCCGCGGTATGGTCAAGGTCGTTAATCCCGACCTGTACAAAGGCCGTCCGTTCGCCGCCCTCGTCGAAAAGAAGTCCAAGTCCGCCGGTCGTAACAATAATGGTCATATCACCACTCGTCATATCGGTGGTGGCCATAAGCATCACTATCGCGTGATCGATTTCCGTCGCAACAAGGACGGCATTTCGGCAAAGGTCGAGCGTATCGAATATGACCCGAACCGCAGCGCGCACATTGCATTGCTGTGCTACGCAGATGGCGAGCGTCAGTACATCATCGCCCCGAAGGGCGTTGCTGTCGGTGATCAACTGATGAACGGCGCCGAGGCGCCGATCAAGTCTGGTAACTGCTTGCCCATCCGTAATATTCCGGTTGGTACAACGATGCATTGCGTCGAGATGTTGCCAGGCAAGGGTGCTCAGATGGCACGTACGGCTGGTGCTGGCGTTGTGCTGATGGCTCGCGAAGGTACTTACGCGCAGGTCCGTCTGCGTTCCGGTGAAGTTCGTCGCGTGCACATCGAATGCCGTGCAACGGTTGGCGAAGTCGGCAACGGTGAACACAACCTGCGCAAGATCGGTAAGGCCGGTGCGATGCGTTGGCGCGGTGTCCGTCCGACCGTTCGTGGCGTTGTCATGAACCCGATCGACCACCCGCACGGTGGTGGTGAAGGCCGTACAGCAGCGGGTCGTCATCCGGTGTCACCATGGGGCCAGCAGACCAAAGGCAAGAAGACGCGTCGCAACAAGCGCACGACTTCGATGATCGTCTCGCGCCGTGGCAAGAAATAAGGGGTAACACATGACACGTTCATTGAAAAAAGGGCCGTTTTGTGACGCCCATCTGATCAAGAAGGTCGAAGCCGCGCAAGCGACGAAAGACAAGAAGCCGATCAAAACCTGGTCCCGTCGTTCGACCATCATGCCGGATTTCATTGGCCTGACGATCGCAGTACACAACGGCAAGCAACACGTGCCGGTTTATGTGTCTGAAAACATGGTCGGTCACAAGCTCGGCGAATTCGCGCTGACCCGTACGTTCAAGGGTCACGCCGCCGATAAAAAGGCTAAGAAATAAGGTGCGATGATGGAAACTAAAGCTATCCTCCGCGGTGCACGCCTGTCGGAACAGAAAGGTCGCCTCGTCGCGGATCTGATTCGCGGCAAGAAAGTCGACCAAGCGTTGAACATCCTGGCATTCAGCCCGAAGAAAGGCGCTGTTCTCATCAAGCAAGTGCTCGAGTCCGCTATTGCGAACGCTGAACACAATGATGGTGCAGACATCGACGAGCTGAAAGTCAAGACGATTTACGTCGAAAAAGGTGCGGTCCTGAAGCGCTTCATCGCGCGTGCCAAAGGCCGTGGTGATCGCATCTCGAAGCAGACCTGTCACATCTACGTGACTGTCGGTAACTAAGGAGTCACGATGGGACAGAAAATTCACCCAACCGGTTTCCGTCTTTCGGTTACGCGTAACTGGGGTTCCCGTTGGTATGCTGGCAATAGCAATTTTGCCACCATGCTGAACGAAGACCTGGACGTTCGTGCCTACCTGAAGAAGAAACTGAAGAACGCTTCGGTTGGTCGCATCGTTATCGAGCGTCCGGCGAAGAATGCGCGCATCACCATTTTCAGCTCCCGTCCGGGTGTTGTGATTGGCAAAAAAGGCGAGGACATCGAAGTCCTGAAGTCCGATCTGACCAAGCTGATGGGCGTGCCGGTTCATGTCAACATTGAAGAAATCCGCAAGCCGGAAGTCGATGCACAGCTGATCGCCGACTCGATCGCACAGCAGCTCGAAAAGCGCATCATGTTCCGTCGCGCGATGAAGCGCGCGATGCAGAACGCCATGCGCTTGGGTGCTCAAGGCATCAAGATCATGTCTTCCGGTCGTTTGAACGGCATCGAAATCGCGCGTAAGGAGTGGTATCGCGAAGGTCGCGTACCTCTGCATACTCTGCGTGCCGACATCGACTACGGTTTCGGTGAAGCCGAAACGACCTACGGCATTATCGGTATCAAAGTCTGGGTCTACAAAGGCGATCGTCTCGCCAGCGGCGAAGCTCCGACCATCGAGACACCGGCTGACGACGACAAGAAGCGTCGCGGCCCACGTCGTGATGATGGTAAGCCGGGCGGCCGTCCGCGTCCCAGGAAGCCTGAAGGTTCCGCCGACGGAGCCCCGGGCACCAAACCGGCTGCCACGCGCGTTCGTGCCCCTAAGAAGGCTGATGGCGCTGCACCGGCTGAGAAAGCAGGAGAATAATCATGCTGCAACCAGCACGCAGAAAATATCGTAAAGAGCAAAAAGGCCGTAACAAGGGCATTTCGCATGAGCGTGGCACCGCGGTGTCGTTCGGCGAATTTGGTCTGAAAGCGGTTGGACGCGGCCGTATCACGGCCCGCCAGATTGAAGCAGCGCGTCGTGCAATGACGCGCCACATCAAGCGTGGCGGTCGTATCTGGATCCGCATTTTCCCGGACAAGCCGATTTCCAATAAGCCTGCTGAAGTGCGTATGGGTAACGGTAAGGGTAACCCGGAGTACTACGTGGCTGAAATCCAGCCGGGTAAAGTGCTGTACGAGATGGACGGTGTTGACGAAGCACTGGCACGCGAGGCTTTTCGCCTGGCCGCTGCCAAGCTGCCGCTGTTGACTACCTTCGTTGTCCGTCAAGTCGGCCAATAAAAGGAGTGAAATATGAAAGCATCTGAACTCCGCGGCAAGGATGAGGCGGCTCTGCAAAAGGAGCTTAACGAGTTGCTCAAGGCGCAATTCGGTCTGCGTATGCAAATTGCAACGCAGCAGCTGAACAACACCGCTCAACTCAAGAAGGTGCGTCGCGACATCGCGCGCGTCAAAACCGTCATGAATCAGAAGGACGCCAAGTAATGAACGATCAAGTGAAACAGTCGCTCAAGCGCACGCTGATTGGCAAGGTGGTCTCTGACAAGATGGACAAGACCGTGACCGTTCTCGTCGAGCGTCGCGTCAAGCACCCGCTGTATGGCAAAATCATTGTGCGTTCCAACAAGTATCACGCGCACGATGAAGCAAATCAGGCGAAAGAAGGCGATACCGTTGAAATTCAAGAAGGTCGTCCGATTTCCAAGACAAAGGCATGGTCGGTAACACGTGTGGTACAAGTCGCACAGATCGTCTAATTTGTCTGAAATTAGTTGTTGCGAGCCCGGCGTTATGCTGCCATAATGCTGGGCTTGGTTCTCGCAAAGTCATTTGCGTAGATCCAGTTGCAGTGCCCTGCAGTTCGAAAAATTCGCGCAGTTGAAGTATGACTGTGCTGCAGTAGTTTTTGTAACCGTCCACCTAATCGGCACGGCTTTGCTAAGTCGGCTGACAGGACCAAGACTGACCGCAAACCGCGTTGGGCGAAGAGCGGATTAAGTTGGGAAAGAAAATACTATGATTCAAACTGAAAGCCGGCTCGAAGTAGCCGACAACACGGGTGCGCGTGAAGTCATGTGCATTAAGGTGCTGGGCGGTTCTAAGCGCCGTTATGCCAGCATTGGCGATGTCATCAAGGTAACGGTGAAATCCGCTGCGCCGCGTGGTCGTGTTAAAAAAGGCGAAATCTATAACGCCGTGGTCGTTCGTACAGCCAAGGGTGTGCGCCGCCAGGATGGTTCGCTGGTTAAATTCGATGGCAATGCTGCGGTGTTGCTGAATGCCAAGCTTGAGCCGATCGGTACACGTATTTTTGGCCCGGTAACGCGCGAGTTGCGTACCGAGCGCTTCATGAAAATCGTGTCGCTCGCGCCTGAAGTTCTGTAAGGAGTCGTCATGGATAAGATTCGGAAAAACGACGAAGTCATCGTCCTGGCCGGTAAGGATAAGGGCAAGCGCGGTGTGGTCAAGCAGCGCGTCGATGCAAACTACATCGTGGTTGAGGGTGTGAATGTCGCCAAGAAGGCGACCAAGCCAAACCCGATGACCGGTACAACTGGCGGCATCGTTGACAAGCTGATGCCAATTCACGTGTCCAACGTTGCATTGTTCAATGCGGCGACTGGCAAGGCAGATCGTGCGGGCTTCAAAGATGTGGACGGCAAGAAAGTCCGCATTTACAAGTCCAGCGGCGAAGTCGTTAAGGTGTAAGACATCATGGCCCGTCTCCAACAATTTTACAAAGAAAAAGTCGTCGCCGACCTGACCACCAAGTTTGGTTACAAGTCTGTGATGGAAGTCCCGCGCCTGACCAAGATTACCCTGAACATGGGTTTGTCGGAAGCTGTTGCGGACAAGAAGATCATCGAGCACGCAGTTGGCGACCTGACAAAGATCGCTGGCCAGAAGCCGGTAGTTACCAAGGCCCGTAAGGCTATCGCCGGATTCAAGATCCGCGAAGGCTATCCGATCGGCTGCATGGTGACCCTGCGTGGTGCGCGCATGTACGAATTCCTGGATCGCCTGATCACGGTCGCGCTGCCGCGCGTTCGTGACTTCCGTGGTGTCTCCGGTCGTGCGTTTGATGGTCGTGGCAACTACAACATCGGTGTGAAAGAGCAGATTATTTTCCCCGAAATTGAGTACGACAAGATCGACGCGCTGCGTGGCATGAACATCAGTATCACCACGACTGCGAAGACCGACGACGAAGCGAAAGCTCTGCTCGCCGCATTTAAATTCCCGTTCAGAAACTGAGGCTGCCATGGCAAAACTGGCACTGATTAACCGTGAACAAAAGCGCGCCGACCTGGTAAAGAAGTACGCAGGCAAGCGTGCCGAGTTGAAGGCAATCATCGACGATCAAACCAAATCGGAAGAAGAGCGCTATGAAGCGCGCCTGAAGTTGCAGGCGCTGCCGCGTAACGCGAATCCGACCCGTCAGCGCAATCGTTGCGCATTGACCGGTCGTCCGCGCGGCACATTCCGCAAATTCGGTTTGGCGCGTACAAAGATCCGTGAAATCGCTATGCGAGGCGAAATCCCGGGTATCACTAAAGCTAGCTGGTAATAGGAGAACAAGCAATGAGTATGAGCGATCCTATCGCCGATATGCTGACCCGCATTCGCAACGCCCAAGGCGTACAAAAGACAACGGTTGCTATGCCGTCGTCCAAAGTCAAGGTGGCGATTGCCAACGTCCTCAAGGACGAGGGTTACATTGAAGATTTCGCGGTATCCGAAGCAGAAGGTAAGTCGGAACTGAAGATCGGGCTGAAATATTATGCCGGACGTCCCGTTATCGAGCGCCTCGAGCGCGTGTCCCGTCCGGGCCTGCGTATCTATAAGGGCAAGGACGACATCCCGAGCGTGATGAATGGCCTTGGTGTGGCAATTGTCTCCACGCCTAAGGGTGTGATGACAGACCGCAAAGCGCGCGCAACCGGTGTCGGTGGCGAAGTGATTTGCTACGTGGCCTAAGGAGTGCAAGATGTCTCGTATAGGTAAAATGCCCATCGCACTTCCCGCTGGCGTGGAAGTGACGATCGCTGCAGACAGGATTACTGTCAAGGGTTCCCTCGGAACCCTGTCCATGCCGCTGAACGGCCTGGTAAAAGTTGTCAATGAAAATAACACTCTGTTGTTCTCGCCAGCCGACGAAAGTCGCGAAGCGAACGCCATGTCCGGCACGCTGCGGGCACTGGTCAACAACATGGTGAACGGTGTGACCAAGGGTTTCGAAAAGAAGCTGTCGCTCGTGGGCGTGGGTTATCGTGCTCAGGCGCAAGGCGATAAGTTGAACCTGTCACTCGGTTTTTCGCATCCGGTGGTCCACCAGATGCCGGCTGGTGTCAAGTGCGCGACACCGTCGCAGACTGAAATCGTGATCACAGGCGTAGACAAGCAAAAGGTCGGTCAGACCGCTGCTGAAGTCCGTGCTTACCGCAGCCCCGAGCCTTACAAGGGCAAGGGCGTCCGCTACGTGGACGAAGTGGTCACGCTCAAAGAAACGAAGAAGAAGTAAAGGGGTTGATCATGGACAAGAAACAATCACGCCTGCGCCGCGCACGTCAGACTCGCGCGAAAATCGCAGAGTTGAAGGTGAATCGCCTGGCCGTGCATCGTACCAACCTGCACATCTATGCAAACATCATCGGTCCGGACGCCAAGGTGCTGGCATCCGCTTCGACGTTGGAAGCAGAAGTGCGTCAGGAACTGGCTGGCAAATCGGGCAAGGGTGGCAACGCCGCCGCAGCCGCGCTGGTTGGAAAGCGCGTTGCAGAAAAGGCCTTGAAGGCAGGTATCGCCGAAGTCGCATTCGACCGTTCCGGTTTCCGCTACCACGGCCGCGTTAAGGCAGTAGCAGAAGCGGCACGCGAAGCCGGTCTGAAGTTCTAAGGAAAAATCGTCATGGCAAAAATGCAAGCAAAGACGCCGCAAGGCGAAGAGCGCGACGACGGCATGCGCGAAAAGATGATCGCGGTAAACCGTGTGACCAAAGTGGTCAAGGGTGGTCGTATCATGGGTTTTGCAGCGCTGGCAGTTGTTGGTGACGGCGATGGCCGCATCGGCATGGGCAAAGGCAAATCAAAAGAAGTGCCAGTGGCTGTGCAAAAGGCAATGGAAGAAGCCCGTCGCAAGATGATCAAGGTCACCTTGAAGAACGGCACATTGCAGCACACAGTTACCGGTAAGCATGGCGCTTCGTCTGTGATGATTTCGCCGGCAAAAGACGGCACTGGCGTTATTGCCGGCGGCCCAATGCGCGCAATCTTCGAAGTGATGGGTGTTACCAATGTGGTGGCAAAGTCGAACGGTTCGACCAATCCCTACAACATGGTTCGTGCTACGATCGACGGTCTGTCGAAGATGAATACGCCTTCCGAGATCGCTGCAAAGCGTGGCAAGTCGGTCGAAGAAATTTTGGGTTGAGGTGATCCGAATGGCAAACACAATTAAAGTGCAACTGGTTAAGGGCCTTATTGGTACCCGCCAGGACCATCGCGCCACCGTACGCGGCCTCGGGCTGCGTCGTGTGAATTCGGTCTCGGAACTGCAAGACACGCCGTCAGTACGCGGCATGATCAACAAGGTTTCGTATCTCGTGAAAGTGGTGTCGTAAGCCAAGCGCTTGCGAACGGAGCAAATCATGGAATTGAATACAATCCAACCCGCAGACGGCGCAAAGCATGCCAAGCGTCGCGTCGGACGTGGTATCGGTTCGGGCCTGGGCAAGACCGCCGGCCGCGGCCACAAAGGTCAGAAGTCGCGTTCGGGCGGTTTCCACAAGGTCGGTTTTGAAGGCGGTCAGATGCCACTGCAGCGTCGTCTGCCGAAGCGTGGCTTCAAATCGCTGGCAACACCGTTCAAGGCTGAAGTGCGTCTGGGTGACCTGGAGAAGCTTCCAGTTGCTGAGATCGACATGTTGGCCTTGAAGCAGGCTGGGCTGGTGTCTGAACTCGCCCGTGTGGTTCGTGTGATCAAAGCAGGCGAGCTGAGCAAAAAAGTAACGATCAAGGGTTTGATCGCTACCAAAGGCGCCAAGGCTGCCATTGAAGCCGCTGGTGGTTCGGTTGCGTAAGCAGCCGATTTGTTCGGAGCAATAATTGGCGACCACACCCCAACTCGCTAAGAGTGCAGCAAGCGGTTTTCCCTGGGGCCGTCTTTGGTTCCTCCTTGCGGCGTTAGTGGTATATCGTATCGGCGCGCACATTCCTGTGCCGGGCATTGACCCGGCGCAGCTGGCAGAATTGTTCAAGCAGAACCAGGGCGGTATTCTGGGCATGTTTAACATGTTCTCTGGCGGTGCGTTGTCGAGATTCACAATTTTTGCATTGGGGATCATGCCGTATATCTCGGCGTCGATCATCATGCAATTGATGTCAATCGTATCGCCGCAGCTTGAAGCGCTGAAGAAGGAAGGCGAAGCAGGGCGCCGTAAGATAACGCAGTACACGCGGTACGGGACATTGGTGTTGGCGACGTTCCAGGCCCTAGGTATTGCCGTAGCTTTGGAATCACAACCGGGCTTGGTGATTGATCCTGGTCTGGCGTTCCGTTTCACGACAGTGGTGACTCTGGTGACCGGTACGATGTTCCTGATGTGGCTGGGTGAGCAAATCACCGAGCGCGGATTGGGTAACGGAATCTCGATCATTATTTTTGCGGGTATCGCGGCAGGTTTGCCCAGTGCCGTCGGTGGTTTGTTTGAACTTGTTCGTACCGGTTCAATGAATGCACTGTCTGCGATTTTGATCTGCGTGATCGTGGCGGCTGTAACGTTCCTGGTCGTGTTTATCGAACGGGGCCAGAGAAAAATTCTGGTGAATTATGCAAAACGCCAGGTTGGAAACAAGATTTATGGTGGGCAAAGTAGCCATTTGCCGCTGAAGCTGAATATGGCTGGTGTAATTCCGCCCATCTTTGCGTCTTCGATCATCTTGTTTCCAGCAACGATTACGAGCTGGTTCACGTCCGGTGACACGAACAACGGGTTTGTCCGCTTCTTGAAAGATTTGGCGGCATCACTGGCACCAGGCGAACCGATCCATGCTTTACTGTACGCTATGGCAATCGTGTTCTTTTGCTTCTTTTATACCGCTCTGGTATTCAACAGCAAAGAGACCGCGGACAATTTGAAGAAGAGTGGTGCGTTTGTTCCGGGTATTCGACCGGGCGACCAAACCGCGCGATACATCGACAAGATTTTGATGCGTCTGACGCTGGTTGGTGCTGTGTATATCACGTTGGTTTGTTTGCTGCCTGAGTTCTTGATCGCACGTTGGAAAGTACCGTTTTACTTCGGTGGAACCTCGCTGTTGATCATCGTCGTTGTGACAATGGATTTCATGGCCCAAGTGCAAAATTATGTGATGTCACAACAGTACGAATCGCTCCTTCGTAAAGCGAATTTCAAGGGCGGCATCCCGACACGCTAAGGCGGTTGTGGATAGTCCAGGATAACGAGCAGAACGAATGGCAAAAGACGACGTAATTCAGATGCAGGGTGAGATTCTCGAGAATCTTCCGAATGCGACATTTCGAGTCAAGTTGGAAAACGGGCATGTGGTGCTCGGACATATCTCAGGAAAAATGCGAATGAACTATATTCGCATTCTTCCAGGGGATAAAGTGACGGTGGAATTGACACCCTACGATTTGAGCCGGGCACGCATCGTGTTCCGAACCAAGTAAAGTAACTAGAACTGTAAGAAAGAGGGCAAAAATGAAAGTGCTCGCATCAGTAAAGCGGATCTGCCGCAACTGTAAGATCATCAAGCGCAAAGGCGTTGTTCGTGTCATCTGCACCGAACCGCGTCATAAACAGCGCCAAGGTTAATTAACGTTATTGATCGAGGAATAACGAATGGCACGTATTGCAGGGGTGAATATCCCCAATCACCAACACACCGTTATCGGCTTGACCGCAATTTTCGGCATCGGGTTGTCCCGCTCGCTGCAGATTTGCAAGCTGACTGGTGTTTCGACCACCAAGAAGGTCAAGGATCTGGACGATAACGAGCTGGAAAAGCTGCGCGACGAAATTGGCAAGTTCGTTGTCGAAGGTGACCTGCGTCGTGAAGTCTCGATGAACATCAAGCGTCTGATGGACCTGGGTTGCTACCGCGGTCTGCGCCATCGTAAAGGCTTGCCTTGCCGTGGTCAGCGTACGCGCACCAATGCGCGTACTCGCAAGGGCCCGCGTAAGGCAGCTCAGTCGCTGAAGAAATAATCCAGCGCAGTTTGACTCGTAGTCGGATTCAAGGAAATTACCATGGCAAAAGCCCCGAATAACGCCGCAGCAGCACGCGTGCGCAAGAAAGTAAAAAAGAACGTTGCCGAAGGCATCGCGCACATCCACGCGTCCTTTAACAACACCATCATTACCATCACAGACCGTCAAGGCAATGCGTTGTCCTGGGCGACGTCTGGCGGCGCTGGCTTCAAGGGGTCGCGTAAGTCGACACCGTTTGCAGCGCAGGTTGCGGCGGAAGCGGCTGGCAAAGTTGCCATCGAGTGCGGCGTGAAGAACCTGGAAGTTCGCATCAAGGGCCCAGGTCCTGGTCGTGAATCCGCAGTTCGTGCGTTGAATAATCTCGGTATCAAGATTACGCAAATTCAAGACGTGACACCGGTCCCGCATAACGGCTGCCGTCCGCCGAAGCGTCGTCGTATCTAATCGGATTTCGTTTAGTAGCCGATTGCAGTTGCAGTATCGTAGTAAGCTGCCCGCCAAAGCCCTTGGCGGGTTTTGTTCTTAAGACCACTGTCTGTTTGTAGTTGAAACAGACTAGCGCCTGGCAGATCGTCTATTCATTAGATCTAATCGGGGCGTCATTGAATAAAAGGAAATTAACGTGGCACGTTATATTGGACCAAAAGCAAAACTTTCCCGCCGCGAAGGCACCGACCTGTTCCTCAAGAGCGCACGTCGCTCGCTCGATTCCAAGTGCAAGCTGGATTCGAAGCCGGGCCAGCATGGCCGTACTTCTGGCGCTCGTACGTCGGACTATGGTAACCAGCTGCGTGAAAAGCAAAAGGTCAAGCGCATGTACGGTATTCTTGAGCGCCAGTTCCGCCGCTATTTTGCTGAAGCGGACCGCCGCAAGGGCAACACCGGTGAGAACCTGTTGAAGCTGCTCGAATCCCGTCTGGACAATGTTGCTTACCGTATGGGTTTTGGCTCGACTCGTGCCGAAGCTCGCCAACTGGTCAGCCATAAGGCATTTACCGTCAATGGTGGAGTCGTCAACATCGCTTCATACCAAGTGAAAGCCGGCGACGTAGTTGCCGTACGCGAAAAGTCCAAGAAGCAGGCTCGCATCATCGAGGCGCTGTCGCTGGCAGAACAGAGCGGCATGCCATCCTGGGTTTCCGTCGATGCGAAGAAGATGGAAGGTACATTCAAGTCCATGCCGGATCGTACCGAGATCGCCAACGACGTCAACGAATCGCTGATCGTCGAATTGTATTCCCGCTAATCCCGTTTCCCCACCCGCCCCATCAAACGATGGGGCGGTTTCTTTGTAATGCCATCAGCCTTATCGGTGTAACGAGCCGAGGGTATTGAAAAGGACATTTCATGCAAAACAGTCTGTTGAAGCCCCGTATTATTGAAGTAGAAGCACTTGGCGCCGGCAATGCGAAAGTTGTCATGGAGCCGTTCGAGCGCGGCTACGGTCATACCCTTGGTAACGCGTTGCGTCGCGTATTGCTGTCGTCGATGGTTGGCTATGCGCCGACCGAAGTAACGATCGCTGGCGTCGTGCACGAATATTCGTCGCTCGACGGCGTACAGGAAGACGTCGTTGACATGCTGTTGAACCTGAAAGGTGTTGTGTTCAAACTGCATAACCGTGATGAAGTCACGCTGACCCTGAAAAAGGAAGGCGAAGGCGCAGTGTTGGCATCGGACATCGATTTGCCGCACGATGTAGAGCTGATCAATCCGGATCATGTCATTGCCCATTTGACGGCTGGCGGGAAACTGGACATGCAGATCAAGGTCGAAAAAGGCCGCGGCTATGTACCAGGTAACGTTCGTCGCCTGTCTGAAGATGCCAACAAGACCATCGGCCGTATCATCCTCGACGCCTCGTTCTCACCGGTTCGCCGCGTGTCGTATGCAGTCGAATCAGCTCGTGTCGAACAGCGCACTGACCTCGACAAGCTGGTGATTAATATTGAAACCAATGGCGTGATTTCGCCAGAAGAAGCGATTCGCCAATCCGCACGCGTTCTCGTTGACCAGCTCAATGTGTTTGCCGCATTGGAAGGCACGGAAGCCGCTGCTGAAGCGCCGTCTCGCGCCCCGTCGGTCGATCCTATCCTGCTGCGCCCAGTGGACGATCTCGAACTGACCGTCCGTTCCGCAAACTGCCTGAAAGCCGAAAACATTTACTACATCGGCGACCTCATCCAACGCAGCGAGAACGAATTGCTGAAGACGCCGAATCTCGGCCGCAAGTCCTTGAACGAAATCAAGGAAGTGCTGGCATCGCGCGGTCTGACCCTGGGTATGAAACTTGAAAACTGGCCGCCGGCCGGGCTGGAGAAGTAATTCCGGCTGGGAGCGGTTATAATGCCGCTCCCGACGACCGCCATATTTAGCTTTCGCGCGGTAGTTGTCAGAGAAAATGTAACACCGTTGTATTGCAATAGCAGTTCCGTTTTAGGCATCAATTAAATTTTACCGGCCCGCAGCAGGCAATCGCCTGTCGATAGAAGAGCTGGAGTCAAACTCAAAAACTGAAAGGAAATACCATGCGCCACCGTCACGGCCTCCGTAAGCTCAATCGTACCTCGTCGCATCGCCTCGCCATGCTGCGCAACATGACCGTATCCCTGCTGCGTCACGAAGCGATCAAAACCACTCTGCCGAAGGCAAAGGAATTGCGTCGCGTTGTCGAGCCTATCCTGACTTTGGGCAAGACCGACAACCTGTCGAACAAGCGTCTGGCATTCAGCCGTCTGCGCGATCGTGAAATCGTCAGCAAGCTGTTCTCCGAACTCGGCCCGCGTTACGCAAATCGCAACGGCGGCTACCTGCGCATACTGAAGATGGGTTTCCGTCAAGGTGACAATGCTCCTATGGCATTTGTTGAACTGGTTGACCGTCCCGAAATCAGCGAGGCGGCAGAAGTCGAAACAGCTGAGTAACTTGCAGGCGCTTCACAAGCGCGGAAAAGTTTGCTCCGAGAAAGCCAGGCCTTGCCTGGCTTTTTGCTTTTCGATGACGGCGATAGGGTGCCGCTGTCGCGGCGTCCTTCCTTCGGTGTCGCGCATGTTTCCTAAATGGGACCAGGGGCGCGCTCGCCGCCGTCATTCTGCCGCGTGCAGCCGTTCAAGACGCTCGAATCGCATTGAGCCTGATCCTGGCCGAGCTTTCTTTGCACAGGATGGATGGTTGTCTATATCACCGATGACAGGGACATGATTCAAAGGCAAAGAATTGCCCGTCTCTGAGCAAATTGGCAAAAACTCCACTTCTGCACGGAGTCTGCCCACCTTGCGCAACCGGGAGGCGCCGCCGAACTTGGCTCGCTTTTCGTTTGTGGCAAGATGAGGCTTTCGTCGACATTTCTTGAACGTATGGCCGATTTCGACATTCTCTCCGTTGCCGACCTTCGCAAATCTTTTGGACATGGTCACGACAAGACGCTGGTGGTAGATGGATTGTCGTTTCAGCTGCGACGTGGAGAATGCTATGGGCTTCTCGGCCCCAATGGCGCAGGCAAGACAACGACGCTGCGCCTCTGTCTTGGCTTGACCGAACCAGACAGCGGCGATATCAGGCTGGTGGGAATGCCGGTCCCGCGTGAGGCGCGCGCCGCGCGATTGCATATCGGCGTGGTGCCGCAAGCCGACAATCTCGATCCTGACTTCACAGTCGCGGAAAACCTGCTGGTGTTTGGTCGTTACTTCGGTATGCGCGATAGCGATATCCAGGCTCGCATCCCTCACCTGCTCGAATTCGCTAACCTGACTGGAAAAAAGGATGCGCAAATTGGTGAACTGTCGGGGGGCATGAAGCGAAGGTTGACGCTTGCGCGTGCGCTGGTCAACGATCCGGACCTGATCTTCATGGATGAGCCGACGACCGGACTGGACCCGCAGGCGCGTCATATGATCTGGGACCGACTCAAGAGCTTGCTCAATGACGGCAAAACCATTGTCCTCACCACGCATTTCATGGATGAAGCCGAGCGGCTTTGCGACCGGCTGGCCGTTATTGACCATGGCCGCATGATTGCGGAAGGGCCGCCGCGTGATCTCATCAGGCAACATATTGAAGCCGAGGTAGTCGAAGTTTATGGCGACCATGCCCTTGCCTGGGCGCAGGCGCAGGGTAAGGAGCTAGCGCCGCGGATGGAAGTCAGCGGCGAAACGGTATTCTGTTATACCGACGATGCGCAGCCTTTACTGGCCAGCCTGCACCAGACTCCGGCGGTACGCTACCTGCACCGTCCCGCCAATCTGGAAGACCTATTTTTGAAATTGACCGGCCGAGAAATGAGGGATTAATGACCTCCACCGCGCTTCGAATGCCCGCATTTTCGCTCAGGTTTTTGCCGATCTGGAAACGCAACTTCCTGGTCTGGAAAAAATTGGCGGTCGCCAGCGTGCTGGGCAATATCGCCGATCCGCTGATCACCCTGGTTGCGTTCGGTTATGGGCTGGGTAGTCTGTTACAGACTGTCGACGGCATTCCCTATATCCACTTTCTCGCATCCGGTTCGATCTGCATGTCGGTCATGATGGCTGCTTCTTTTGAAGCGCTTTACTCGGCATTCTCCCGCATGCATGTCCAGAAAACATGGGATGCATTGCTCAATGCACCGATTGCGCTGGATGATGTCATCCTGGCCGAAATGCTTTGGGCGGCCACAAAATCCCTGTTTTCCGGCGTCGCCATTCTGCTGGTTATTTTCATGCTCGGCATTGGTTTGCATCCGCAGGTCTTGCTGGTGCCGCCTTTGCTGTTTCTTGTCGGAATGACCTTCGCTTCGCTCGGTTTGATCATCAACGCGCTGGCAAAAGGATACGACTTTTTCACCTATTACTTCACACTCGCCTTGACGCCCATGGTGTTTTTGTCAGGCGTATATTATCCAACTACGCAGTTGCCCGATTGGTTGCTTGGGTTCGCCAATGTGCTACCGCTTGGCGCCGCCGTCAGACTGACCCGTCCGCTACTGCTCGGAGAATGGCCGCTAAATCCTATGCTTGATGTGGCGATCCTTGTAGCGTATTGCGTAGCCGGTTTTTACCTCGCGACGGTTTTCACGCGTCGGCGTCTTTTGAAGTAGTGTCAGGTTTCGAGGACAGCGACGACTATGGATCTGAATGAACCCATTCTGGTATTAACCAATGTTCCGGATCACGCAACGGCGCAGGCTGTCGCGCGCAACGTGCTGGAGCAGAAGCTGGCTGCCTGTGTCAACATACTGCCTGGCGTACGTTCGGTCTATCGCTGGCAAGGCGACATCGAGGAAGCGGAAGAAATCACTGTTCTGATCAAGTCGACTACTGCACGCTATCCCGAACTGCAGGACGCGATCAAAACCATTCACCCATACGACGTACCCGAAATTATCGCAATGTCCATTTCTGCCGGCTTGCCGGCTTACCTGAACTGGATCGCTACGGAAACAAAGAAAGATGTCGATGTTTAAGTTTTTTTGCCAGTTCACCGTGTCATCCGCTGTCCGCACACTGGCAGTCATGCTGTTTGTGGCATTCGCCGTATTACCGGGCCGGCAGGCATGGGCAGGCGAAGACTTCCTGGAACCTGAAAAAGCTTTCAAGTTCACCGCCCGCATGCTGGATTCAAAAACTGCGGAGGTCACATTCAAGATCGCCGATGGCTATTACATGTATCGCGAGCGCTTCGCGTTTCATGCCGACGGCGCCACGCTTGGCGAGCCGGTGCTGCCCCAGGGAAAAATCAAGTTCGACGACACCTTCCAGAAGGATGTGGAAACCTATCGCCAAGCCTTGGCCATCACCCTGCCGATCGAGGCGGCAGGCAGCTTCACGCTCAAGGTCACCTCTCAAGGATGCGCGGACCAGGGCCTATGCTATGCGCCTATGGAATCCACCATGCGCCTGTCCCCAACCGGTGGCGGCTTATTGGAGGCAATGACGGGATCCAGGGAAACGGAGGGTTTTTCCAGCGGCGCCAACGCAATGCCGGCACGCGCGGCAACCATCCCTGATTCGGAAATGGGACGCATCGAAGCATCTTTGCAAAGCGGACAATTCGGACTCATCCTGCCTCTGTTTCTGCTGCTCGGGATAGGCCTGTCCTTCACGCCCTGCGTTTTGCCCATGGTGCCCATCCTGTCGTCGATCATTGTCGGTGACGGCACCCCGACCAGCCGCCGGCGTGGCCTCGCCTTATCGGGCGCTTATTCGCTCGGCATGGCTTTGGTCTATACGGCGCTAGGCGTGGCCGCGGGACTGGCCGGTGAAGGTTTGTCGGCGACCTTGCAAAATCCCTGGGTGCTGGGTGGATTCGCGCTGTTGATGATGCTGCTTTCGCTTTCGATGTTCGGTGTCTATCAACTGCAAGTGCCGGCGGCAATCCAGGCCAGGCTTGCTTCCGCATCGGGCCGGCAGTCTGGCGGCCGGATGTTCGGCGTATTCGTCATGGGCGCGATTTCGGCGTTGATCGTGGGCCCTTGCGTCGCCGCACCGCTGGCCGGTGCCTTGCTGTACATCAGCCAGACCGGCAACGTAGTGGTCGGCGGCGCTGCCTTATTCGCGATGGCAGTTGGCATGAGCGTTCCTTTGCTATTGGTCGGCCTGTCGGCGGGTACCTTGCTGCCGCGTGCCGGAGCATGGATGCAATCGGTAAAGTTTTTCTTTGGCGTACTCATGCTTGCGCTGGCACTATGGATTGTTGCGCCGGTGATTCCAGCCTGGGTACCGATGCTCGGCTGGGCAATTCTCGGCATCGGCTACGGCGCTTACCTGTTGCGCGCCAAACGGCATGGCTGGGTGGCAAAGGTATTTGCGTCGCTGTTTGCGCTATTCGGTCTGATGCAGCTCGTCGGGGTAGCCACAGGCGGGCGCGATGCCCTTGCTCCGTTGGCACATCTGACGGGCACCCCACATCAGACGCAGTTTGTCCGGGTCCGTTCGGCCGCAGAGCTCGACGCCGCCATCGCCAGGGCTGCAGGCAAAACGGTGATGCTGGATTTCTACGCGGACTGGTGTGTGTCGTGCAAGGAAATGGAAAAGCTGACTTTCACCGATCCACGCGTCCAGGCGCAATTCAAGGACATGATTCTGCTGCAGGCGGATGTCACCGCGAACAATGCCGACGACAAGGCCTTGCTCAAACGCTTCCGGCTGTTCGGGCCGCCAGGCATTATTTTCTTTGACAAGAGCGGCAAGGAGATTCCGGGAGGCCGGGTAATCGGTTACCAGAATGCGGATAAATTTGTGAATTCATTGACGCTGGCAACAAGCTTTTGAGCATCCGGCAGGCTGGTTAAATGGCAATCAATATATGGCAATCAATATAAGAAGCTGACAACTCTGTCCTTGAGACGGCTGCGACAACGCACTATATTATCCGTTCGATAATTTTCCAGGGGAGTGAAATGACATTGCGTCTTGGTGATACCGCGCCTGATTTTGAACAGGATTCCTCGATCGGCAAGATCAAATTCCATGATTGGGCCGACGATTCCTGGGTTGTCCTGTTTTCCCATCCAGCAGACTTTACGCCGGTATGCACCACCGAACTCGGCTTGACCGCAAAGCTGAAGCCGGAATTCGACAAGCGCAACGTCAAGGCAATTGCCCTTTCGGTCGACCCGGCTGATAAGCATGTTGAGTGGATCAAGGATATTGAAGAGACCCAGACAACCGTGGTTGGCTTTCCGATTGTTGCTGATGCGGACAAGAAAGTCGCACTGCAGTACGACATGATTCACCCGAATCAGTCCGAAAGTGCCACCGTGCGGTCCTTGTTCGTGATCGACCCGAAAAGGAAAGTACGGTTGATCATTACCTACCCGATGAGCACCGGGCGCAACTTCGACGAAGTGCTGCGCGTCATCGATGCATTGCAGCTGACCGACGGCTATACCGTCGCGACACCGGGCAACTGGCGCGATGGCGACGATGTGATCATCCCGCTGACCGTGCAGGATGAAGCGCTGATCAAGCAAAAATATCCGAAAGGCTATACCGCGCCGAAACCGTATCTGCGACTGACACCGCAACCAAACAAGTGAAATGCAGACAATCCAGAAATGAAAAAAGCGCTCGTCATGAGCGCTTTTTTCATTCGGTCTAACTTCCAACCAAATCTAACGATCCTCTTCCCATGCCTTATCGTCCAGATAGCGTTTTCGCCTGAACAGGAACAGCAGCACGACCACGACAACCGCCATCATGCCGACGGTCGTCCAGAAACCGAACCGATCCTGCAACAGCGGCATCTCGGTAAAGTTCATGCCAAAGATGCCGGTAATCAGCGTCAACGGCATGAACAGCGCGGTGATCACCGTTAGGGTCCGCATGATTTCGCTGGTGCGATGCGCCATCGCCGAAAAATGAATTTGTACCGCCGATTCAATCGTGGATTCCAGTCTCTGCGCGTGATTCAGAACCCGGGTGATGTGTTCCATCACATCGTTCAGACGTACCAGCAGCAAATCTCTTCCACGGCTGTTATCGCCGGGATGGTCGCCGTCGACCAGATAATCGCGCAATTCCTGCATCGCATCGCGCTGGCCTTCGCACAGATGATCGAGCTTGCGCAACTCGATGCGCGCGTCGAGCAATGCGGTCCAGTCATTGAACGCGCTGCGTGGATTCAGCAGCGCGCGCTGCCAGCGATCGATTTGCCCGGTAAGCGGCTGGCGCAGCGCAAGGTACTGGTCCACCATCGCGTTGAGCAAGCGCAGCATCAGTTCTTCCGGCGAGGCGGGCAGGCGGCCCGCATGCGTATTTCCGTTAGACCGGCTGCGCTGTTCCAGCATGCGCGCGCGCGTTGCATCAATGGTGCGGCTGTTCGGTGCGTGCACGGTGATCAGCGCACGGTCCAGCAGCATGAACGTGACTGGCCTGGTGACCAGCTTGGTCAGCGCGGGAGGAATCTTGCGCTTGACCGAAGCTTGTTCTTCCGTAGCAAGGGCGGCATTGCTGCCATCGAGCGCCAGTTTGCGAAATACGACCATCGCATAATCATGCGTCGAATCAAAATACGAAGGATGGCTGAGATTGGTTGCATCCGCCAGATGCGGGTCATAAATATGCACACCGGTATGGCGTTGCACCGTGTCGCGCCAGGCGTGCGTATCGGCGCTCACCTCTTCATGGGTGGCATCGATCCAGAGAAACCCTTGTTGAGGCAATTCGACGGATGCATCGGTAAGCTGATTGACGTTGTTACTACTGATGTGAAAAATATCCATGCACAGACAGCGATCGTTTGAATGCAAGCCAGAGCGCAAGCAGCGAGGCTGCCGCGAATCCAGCCAATGCCAGCTGCGCCCATGTCGGCAGCTGGATGTCACCGAACCATGACCCTGACAGCAGCACCGCCGCTACAGTGGCAATCAGCCGGATCGCCTCAAGTGCGACATGGCTTGCGCGCCCTTCCAGCAGGCCGCCGACTATCCATAATCCGCCTCCCAGCCAGAGCGCATAGCCGGCGCGTTCGGTGAATGACATGGTAGCGTACTCAAGCAGGAAGTGGGTCGTTACCTGCAACACGATCAGGAACTGTAGCGCGCAATAGAGCATCAGCGCGCGGCTGGCCGCCGGATCGTACATCGGCCGCGTGATATCAAAAGGAACAGATGGCCATTTGCGTGTCACGTCGTCCGGCCGCCAGCCCGGGCGCGCAAACCAGATGCGCAGCTTGTCGCGCCAGCGCGTCGCACGCCATGCATCCAGCCAAACGGCCTTGTAGACTTCCAGATTGGCCCACAGCGGATTCCAGCTGCGTAGCGGACTGCGGGTGCCATAGACGATCTTCTCATCGTCGCGCTCTTCGATGAACGTGCCGAACAGCCGGTCCCACACGATCAGAATGCCGCCATAGTTCTTGTCCAGGTAAATGTCATTGACCGCATGATGCACACGATGGTTCGACGGCGACACGAACACGCGGTCGAACCAGCCCAGCTTGCCGATCTGTTCGGTATGTACCCAGAACTGATAGAGCAGGTCGATCAGCGCGACGACGACGAACACTTCGACCGGATAGCCGAGCAGTGCCATCGGCAGGTAAAAAATCCAGCCGAGCAGGGCGCCGCTGCTGGTCTGCCGCAATGCGGTCGACAGGTTGTATTGCTCGCTTTGGTGATGAACCACGTGTGCGGCCCACAACACATTGACTTCGTGGCCCATGCGATGCAGCCAGTAATAGCAAAAGTCATACAGCAGCAAGGCCGACATCCATACCCAGATACTGTCGGCGGAAAGCGTGAATAGAGCGACATGCTCGACCGTCCATGCATAGATGCCGATACGTACCAGCTGCATGAAGACGCCGCTCACCTGACTGAGCACGCCGAGGCTCAAGCTGTTGATGGCGTCATTGATGCGGTAGGTATTGCGGCGCCGGAGCACGCCAACGACATACTCGACAAAGATCAGCAAGAAGAAAGCCGGGCTTGCCAGTGTGATGATTTTTTCCTGCATCGCTTTTCTCCGCTAATCCAAGAGGATACTTATCTTGGCAATGCTAGCGGAACGACACGGACTTGAAGCGGCGGGAATTAGAAGAAACCGTCGGATTTCCGGCGGGAAGGATGGTGCGGCGCCGCATGATGCGCCGCACCGGGATGTTAGCCCTGATGAAGATGGCGCGCGATATCCCTTGCGAAATACGTCAATACGCCGTCGGCACCGGCACGCTTGAATGCCAGCATCGATTCCATCATGGTCTTGTCGTGGTCGAGCCAGCCATTTTGCGCGGCCGCCTTGATCATTGCATATTCGCCGCTGACTTGATAAGCGAAGGTAGGTACTTTGAACTCGTCCTTTACACGGCGCACGATATCCAGATAAGGCATGCCGGGCTTGACCATCACCATGTCTGCACCTTCCGCCAAGTCGAGCGCCACTTCGCGCAAGGCTTCATCGCTGTTGGCCGGGTCCATCTGGTACGTCGCCTTGCTTCCTTTGCCAAGATTGGCGGCCGAACCGACGGCGTCGCGGAACGGGCCGTAGAACGCCGACGCATATTTGGCGGAATAAGCCATGATACGGGTATGGATATCGCCGCGCGCTTCCAGTGCGCCACGAATCGCACCGACGCGGCCATCCATCATGTCGGAAGGCGCAACAATGTCGACGCCGGCATCGGCCTGAACCAAAGCCTGCCTGACCAGCAGGGAACTGGTTTCATCGTTAAGTACGTAGCCGTCCGCATTGAGCACGCCATCCTGTCCATGGCTGGTGTATGGATCCAGTGCCACGTCGGTCAGAATGCCGAGTTCCGGAAAGCGCTGCTTGAGCTCCCTCACCGCGCGTGGCACCAAGCCATCGGGATTTAGCGCCTCTACACCGTCCGGCGTTTTGATCGACGGGTTGATGACCGGGAACAAGGCAAGCACTGGAATACCGAGCGCAACGCAGTCTTCGGCCACTGCAAGCAGCAGGTCGACCGACAGGCGCTCCACGCCGGGCATGGAGGCGATCTTTTCGCGCTGATTTTTTCCTTCCAGAATGAAGACTGGGTAGATCAGATCGCTCGTGGTGATCACGTTTTCACGCATCATCGCGCGGGAGAAGGCATCTTTGCGCATGCGGCGCATCCGCACTGCAGGGAACTGGGAGCTGGAAGTAGACTGGGACATGGTGAATAAGCTGCAGAGGCGTAATCAATAAGGTGAATAAACTTTATACGATTCGATGAAACTTTTCCTGGGAAGGTCTCTCTTAGGGATAGGTGATCATTCACCTCCCGCTTCTCCTCCCTGAGCGGGGCCTATCGTGGCATTAGCGATAAGGCGTTACTGCCCTGGAGATCTTCCCCTTTCTCCAGGGTTTTTTTTGTCCGCTCGGTCTGCAACTCATGGTTCCCGGTCTTCGTCTTCAGGGATTTCCGTCTCTTCAACAAGCCCCAGCAAGTCAATGATCTTGTCGTTCGCTTCGTCGAGCCCCGTCCGCTTGAGAGCGGAAAACATCTGTGCCGTAAATGGGAAAGGCTTGCCTTCCTCGTCGACATAGCTGCTAAGTACGGTACGGGCCTGGCGCAAGGCATTGGCGGCTTCGTTGCGGTTAAGTTTGTCCGCTTTCGTGAGCAGACAATGGATAGGCTTGCCGGTTGGCGCGAACCATTCGAGCATCTGTATATCGAGGTCGGTAAATGGCCGGCGCGAATCCATGATCAATACCAGCGCGGCCAATTGCTCACGACGCTGAACATAATCCCCAAGTAATTCCTGCCAATGCAGTTTGGCGTCGCCCGATACCTCCGCATAGCCGTAGCCGGGCAAATCGACCAGCAGTGCGCGGATTTCATCGACCTTGGTCGGATCCTTGCGATGTTGCCCGACATGGGCGCCGCCGATCGAAAAATAGTTAATGTGTTGCGTACGGCCTGGTGTCTTGGAAGCAAACGCCAGCTTCTTTTGATTGCACAGGATATTGATGGCCGTGGATTTGCCCGCATTGGAACGGCCGGCAAACGCGATTTCGGGAACTTGCGTTTTTGGCAAATCGCGAAGATGGTTCACCGTGGTGAAGAAACGGGCTTGCCAAAGTAGTGACATAGGAAGTGAAAAGGCCAGGAGAGAAAATGCAGGAAGGGAAGCATCAACAGCAAAAACCTATTGTACAATAAGAGGTTATGTGTGTTGCGCTGCAAAGGCGCGCCACTTCTGCCGACGAGAACAGATTGCTGTTCCCGAGCGCTGCAGATGCTGGAACAGACCGCCGCTACAGGCCAGAATTTTAATATCAAGTCTCAGGGTGTTTGAATGAACCGTGCGTTTTTCCCGTTTATGAAGTCCTTGTTTGTTGCGGTGCTGGCAGTTTCTTCCGTGGCATTTGCCGCGGAAGAGAAAAAGGCGCCCAAGGCCGATCCTGTCAAGGGTGAAGCCATTTATACAAGCGGCGATGCCGCCCGGAACATCACTGCTTGCGTGGCGTGCCACGGCGCCGCCGGCAATTCCACGATTGCGCAAAACCCGAAGCTGGCCGGCCAGCATGCGGAATACCTTGCCAAACAACTCGCCGATTTCAAGACCCCGCAACGCAATAATCCGGTCATGACGCCGCTCTCCAAGGCGCTGAGCGACGAAGACATGAAGAACATCGCTGCCTACCTCGACAAGCAGCAGCAAAAGCCTGGCGCCGCCCGCAACAAGGATACGGTCGAACTCGGCAAGAAAATCTACCGCGCCGGCATCGCTGAAAAGAATGTCCCTGCCTGTGCAGCTTGCCATGGCCCGAACGGTTCCGGCATTCCCGCCCAGTTTGCGCGTCTCGGCGGCCAGCATCAAGATTACACCGCTGCCCAGCTGATCGGCTTCCGTGGCGGCGCGCGCAAGAACAGCGCTCAAATGACCACGATTGCCAAACGTATGTCCGACGATGAAATTCAAGCTGTGTCAGACTATATCGCCGGTCTGAAGTAATCAAAAAACAGCAAAACACGAAACAAAAAAGCGGAGGGGGTGGCAAATGCCACCCCCTTTTGTTTTGTTTAGAAGGTACAGAGTCAAACATGAGCGTCACCACTTCCGGATTGCAACTCCACACCAAGCGCCGCTGGCTCAGCGATGTGGTCGAACTGGTATCGTCAATGCGGTTTGCGATCAGCCTGCTGACGCTGATTGCGGTCGCATCGATCATCGGCACCGTGCTGAAGCAGAATGAGCCGATGCCCAACTACGTCAATCAGTTCGGTCCATTCTGGTTCGAAGTATTCGGCAAACTCGGCCTCTATGCGGTTTACTCCGCCTGGTGGTTCTTGTTGATCATGGCATTCCTGGTGCTATCGACGTCGCTGTGCATTGTGCGCAATGCGCCGAAGATGATCAGAGATATGCGCAGCTGGCGTGAAAATGTGCGTGAGCAATCACTACGCAATTTTCATCACAAGGCCGAATGGACCAGTGCGACTCCGTTGGCCGGTTTTGCCCAGCAACTGGTACAGCGCATCGCTGGCGGCGGATACAAGGTCAAGGTGGTGGACAAGGATGGCGGCGTGCTGATCGCTGCCAAGCAGGGTGCCGCCAACAAATGGGGATATATCTTTGCCCATAGCGCGATCGTGATCATTTGCGTTGGCGGCTTGCTCGATTCCGACTTGCCTATCCGCTTCCAGCAATGGTTCGCCGGAAAGACGCCGTTTGGAGGCAGCGGCGTGATTGCCGAGATTCCTGCTCAGCATCGCCTCGGCATCGGTAATCCCACCTTCCGTGGCAATACCTTCATTCCTGAAGGCGGCACCACCAATACTGCGATTCTGCCGCAGCAAAGCGGCATCCTGGTGCAGGAACTGCCGTTTTCGATTCAGCTGAAGAAGTTTATTGTCGAGCATTATTCGACCGGCATGCCGAAGCTGTTTGCCAGTGAGGTGGTAGTGCGCGATGCGGCTACCGGCAAAAGTTTCGAAGCAACGATCAAGGTCAATGAACCGTTGATTTATAAGGGAATTGCCGTCTATCAATCCAGTTTCGATGATGGCGGCAGCCGGCTCAATTTGAGCGGCTACCCAATGAACGGGGGATTGAACCAGCCGTTTTCCTTATCCGGGGAAGTAGGCAGTTCCACGCCACTTGGCAACGACAAAGGTGCTGAACTCACTGTGGAGTGGACCGGCTTTCGTCCTTTCAACGTTGAAAACATGGCGCAGAGCGGACAAGACGTACGGGCGGTTGATGCGAAGAAAAGCTTCAATGAAAAATTCTCGGCAGGTCTCGACAAGCAACTCGGTTCGGCGGCAAAGGATCCCAATAACAAGGATCTGAAGAATGTCGGGCCGAGCGTTCAATACAAGCTGCGTGACAAGAACGGCCAAGCGCGGGAATACCATAACTATATGCAACCGGTGCAGGTTGATGGCAGCTATGTATTTCTGACCGGCATGCGCGAAACCCCGAGCGAGCCATTCCGTTACCTGCGCATTCCGGCCGACGATGAAGACACAGTGCAAGAGTGGATGCGCATACGCGCCGCGGTATTCAACCCCGCGCTGCGGGAAGAAGCGGCGAAGCGCTATGCGCAGCATGCAATGCCTGATTCGAAAGAAAATGCCGCAGCGCTGCGCGACCAACTGCAACGCTCGGCACTGCGCGGACTCGAAATCTTTGCCGGTGAAGGCAAGGAATCCGGCTTCGTTGCGGTGTCCAAGTTTCTTGAGCGTGTGCCGGAAGCGGACCAGGAAAAGGCAGCCGAGATTTTCATGAAAATCCTGAATGGCAGCATGTGGGAATTATGGCAAGCCGCGCGTGCCAAGGAAGGATTGAAGGATGCAACTGCCGATGACAAGCATGCGCGTTTCCTGCAATTGGCGACGAATGCGATTTCCGACGCATCGTTTTATGGTGCGCCGATGTACCTGCAATTGCGGGAATTCGAAGAGATCAAGGCATCGGTCCTGCAGGTCACGCGTTCCCCTGGCAAGAATGTGGTCTATCTTGGCTGCCTGCTGCTGACCATTGGCGTGTTTTCCATGTTCTATATCCGCGAGCGCAGATTGTGGGTATGGCTGAAGCCGGAGGGCCAGGGCGGAACGCATGCCTTGATGGCCTTGAGTTCGCAACGTAAAACGCTGGACTTTGAAAAAGAGTTTGAAATCCTGAAAGCACAGCTGACACAGGCAAGTCCGCAGCCGCCGAAGGTAGTAAACTGACTTGAAACGGAGTACCGGTACGCACCCTGTTGCCTGCGACACCAGCACCGATTGGAACGTTTGAAATAATTTTCTGATCTGTCTCTCCGACTGATCAGAGCCGTCCGAAGCAGGCAATACGGCCGCAACGGGACGTGAAGGAGAATGAGCATGGACCTGACACAAACACATATCTATACGCCGCCGCCCGGATTCTTCCGGCGCCTGAGCGTGATCGACTGGCTATACGGCGCGCTGCTTCTTGCCGGTGCCCTGTTTGCATTCAACCGCTACAGCCCTTACATGGATGTCTATGAAAAAGGCATTCTGTTGCTGTCGGCGCCAACGTTTGCATGGCTGGGCTGGCAATGGAAGCCGGTGCGCTGGCTGATGGCGGTGCTGGCGATCCTTGCCTTCTCCGCGATAGCGCTTTACGGTGGTGCGCTGGAAGCGGCAAACAGCAAATTTTTCCTGAAGTATGCCTTGTCCAGCCAATCCGCCATTCTATGGATGAGCACTCTATTCTTTTTGTCCACCCTGTTTTACTGGGGCGGGCTCATCACCAAGTCGGACTTTGGCGGTTCGGTCGGCAGCAAGCTGTGCTGGGCTGCGGTGATCCTGGGATTTACCGGCATGCTGGTACGCTGGTACGAGTCTTACCTGGTTGGCGTCGACGTCGGCCATATCCCGGTCTCCAATCTGTACGAAGTCTTTATCCTGTTTTGCATGATCACGGCGCTGTTCTATCTGTACTATGAAGAGCAGTACGCGACGCGCCAGCTCGGCGCCTTCGTGATGCTGGTCATTTCGGCGGCGGTCGGCTTCCTGCTCTGGTACACCATCAGCCGCGAAGCGTCGGAAATCCAGCCGCTGGTTCCCGCGCTGCAAAGCTGGTGGATGAAAATCCACGTGCCGGCCAATTTCATCGGCTATGGCACGTTTTCCCTCGCTGCGATGGTATCGATCGCTTATCTGTTGAAATCCAAGGGTATCTGGGTCGACCGGCTGCCATCGCTGGAAGTGCTCGACGATGTCATGTACAAGGCGATTGCGGTTGGCTTTGCCTTTTTCACGATTGCGACCATCCTCGGCGCGCTATGGGCGGCGGAAGCCTGGGGTGGATACTGGTCCTGGGATCCGAAAGAAACCTGGGCACTGATCGTATGGCTGAATTATGCGGCATGGCTGCATATGCGCTTGATGAAAGGCTTGCGCGGTCAGGTGGCCGCATGGTGGGCGCTGGTCGGCTTGATGGTCACCACGTTTGCGTTCCTTGGCGTCAATATGTTCCTTTCCGGCCTGCATTCATACGGCGCGCTGTAAATAGCCGACAGGTCGCTACTGCGTCGGTTGGTGAAATTGTTGTAAGGTTAGTCCTGTCTGAACAGACAAAACCGACAATTTCGCCAACAGCACGGAGCGGCCATGTTAATCAAACGTAATCCGAACGGTATCGATCTTCCCTTCGGCTCCGAAATCACTCCACGCGCGATGTTCGAATCGCGTCGCCACTTCATCAAGCAGCTTGCCGTTGGTTCCATTGCCGGAGGCGCACTGGCCGAGATGGCCATGCGCGAAGCCTTCGCCCAATCGGGCGGTACACAAAAACTCGCCGCCAGGCCGAATCCCGGCTTTGTCGTGATGGACAAGCCAACTGCTTTCAAGGACGCGACGACCTACAATAATTTCTATGAGTTCGGCACCGACAAGACCGACCCCGCGCAAAATGCCGGCAGCCTCAAGCCGCGCCCATGGACCGTCGCAATCGAAGGCGAAGTCAAGAAGCCCATGACTGTCGACCTGGACGGCTTGCTGAAACTGGCGCCGCTGGAAGAACGTATCTATCGCTTGCGCTGTGTCGAAGGCTGGTCGATGGTGATTCCCTGGATCGGTTATTCGCTGTCCGAGCTGATCAAGAAAGTGGAACCGACCGGCAACGCCAAGTACGTGGAATTCATTACGCTGGCCGACAAGAAGCAGATGCCGGGTTTGCGCAGCCCCGTGCTGGAGTGGCCCTACGTCGAAGGCTTGCGGCTGGATGAAGCGAACCATCCGTTGACGCTGCTGACGCTGGGCATGTATGGCGAAGTGCTGCCGAACCAGAATGGCGCGCCGGTGCGTATCGTCGTGCCCTGGAAATACGGTTTCAAATCTGCCAAGTCGCTCGTCAAGATCCGCTTTACGAAGGATCAGCCGCGCACCGCCTGGAACATTTCGGCGCCGCAGGAGTACGGCTTCTTTTCCAATGTGAATCCGGAAGTTGATCATCCGCGTTGGTCGCAAGCGACCGAGCGGCGTATTGGCGAAGACGGTTTCTTCTCAAGAAAACGCAAGACGCTGATGTTCAACGGTTATAGCGATGTTGCATCGCTCTATACCGGCATGGATTTGAAAAAATTCTTCTAATGTCTGAGGTTTTCGCCGAACTGGGCGGGGTGATGGAAAGTTTACATCAGGCGCGGCTGGCATTTGTATTTGTATCTCCGCATGCGCTTCAGCGATGCAGCGCACGGTATTGCAATATTGAACGGAATGGTGGCTCGGATGTTTAATCCCAATGCAAAACAGATCAACCTGTTCAAGCTTGTACTGTTCATTGCCGCACTTGGCCCGCTTGCCCGTCTGGTGTTGTTCGGATTTGCCGACAAACTGGGCGCCAATCCGATTGAATTCATCACGCGCAATACCGGTGACTGGACGCTGTATTTCTTGTGCCTGACCTTGTCGGTCACGCCGTTGCGACGGATTAGCGGATGGAATTGGCTGATCAAACTGAGGCGCATGCTCGGCCTATTCGCATTTTTTTACGCGACGCTGCATTTCACCACGTTCTTGTGGTTCGATCACTTCTTCGATATCGACGAAATGCTCAAGGATGTCGTCAAACGGCCATTTATCACTGTCGGTTTTACCGCTTTCGTGCTGCTCATTCCGCTTGCTGTCACCAGCACCAATGCCATGGTGCGCCGCCTTGGCGGCAAGCGCTGGCAATTGCTGCATCGGCTGGTCTATGTGATTGCATCGCTCGGCATCCTGCATTTCTGGTGGATGAAAGCGGGCAAGAACGATTTTGCCGAGCCTATCCTGTTCGGCACCATCGTGGCGGTCCTGTTGCTGTCGCGCGTGTACTGGAGCGTGCTCAAGCCAAAAATGCAAAAGCGCCAGACAAGTCCGGCGCCAACTTGAGCACTGCACTACTGTGCTACTGCGCTCAGGGCAGGGTCGACTCCAAGGCAAACAGATCGCTTGCCGCTTCACGCTTGCGGATCAGATGCACCTTGTCGCCATCGACCATGACTTCCGCCGCGCGGCCGCGGGTATTGTAATTGGATGACATCGTCATTCCGTATGCGCCAGCAGACATGATTGCCAGCAAGTCGCCTTGCTCGATCGCCAGCGCCCGATCTCGCGCAAGCCAGTCTCCGGATTCGCAGACCGGGCCGACCACATCATAGGTTTGTGCGGCCGTCGCACGTTGCTGCACCGCTTGCACGCCATGCCATGCCTCATACATTGCCGGGCGCATCAAATCGTTCATCGCGGCATTCACGATGGCGAAATTCTTGGCGTCCCCGTGTTTGAGATATTCGACTTCGGTCACCAAGACACCGGCATTGCCAACAATGGAGCGGCCCGGTTCGAACAGTAGTTGGATCGGTGCGCCCTTGTATTGATCCAAGCGCCATTGATCGACCTTGGCAAACAGGCGTGCCAGATAGTCGCCGACCGCAACCGGCTGATCGCCGTTGTAGTTGATGCCGATGCCGCCGCCGATGTCGACGTGGTGCAATTCGATGCCTTCCTGCGCGAGGCGGTCGACCAGTTCGGTCAGGCGGTCGAATGCTTCCAGCAGCGGCGCATCGTCCAGCAGTTGCGAGCCGATGTGGCAGTCGATACCGACAACGCGGAGATGCGGCAGGCTGGCGGCCTTGCGATAGGCGGCCAATGCCTCGTCGTAAGCGATGCCGAACTTGTTTTCCTTGAGTCCGGTGGAAATGTAAGGATGGGTCTTTGCATCGACGTTAGGATTCACGCGCAGCGAGATCGGCGCTTGCTTGCCCATGTCGCCGGCTACCTGGTTCAGGCGTTCCAGCTCTGCCGTCGATTCGACGTTGAAGCACAGGATGTCGTGCGAGAGTGCAAGCCGCATTTCTTCATGCGTTTTGCCGACACCGGAAAAAATCACTTTGCGCGGGTCGCCCCCGGCCGCGATCACGCGCAGCAATTCGCCGCCCGATACAATGTCAAACCCGGAACCGAGGCGGCACAACAGGTTAAGCACTGCCAAATTGGAATTCGATTTGACGGAATAGCACACCAGCGCCGTCGTTGCATCGCGACCATTCGCCTTGCAGGCATTCGCATAAGCGGAAAAATTTTCGGTCAGCGCTGCCTTGGAATACACATAGGTCGGACTGCCAAACTCTTTGGCGATATCGGTCAAAGAGGTATTTTCGACGTGCAGTACGCCATTTTGATAAGAAAAATGCGACATAGATAAGAACTGCGTGTATAGGAACGGCTTATTGGGAGGTGGATGGCGGTGCGGGCGGCGTTTGCTGGACCGGTGCCGCGACCGGCGCCGGTTTGGCCGGAAGATACAACGGGCCTTTTTGGCCGCATCCGGCCAGCATGCAAGTCACGGCAGTGGCGACGAAATAATGTTGGGCGGACTTCACGATTAAAATCACGGTTAATAAAACTCATTGGAGTGTAGCATGACGGAAACCGAATTCCAGGCGCTGGCTGAACAGACCCTGACCCGCATCGAATCGGCGCTTGAAGATGCTTCGGGCGAGAGCGAGCTTGATGTCGAATGCAGTCGCAGTGGCAATGTGCTGGAAATCGAATTCATCGCCAGCGGTTCAAAAGTCATCGTGAATAGCCAGATGCCGATGCGCGAAATGTGGGTGGCTGCCAGATCGGGTGGATTTCACTACCGTTACGACAACGGCAAATGGATCAATACACGCGATCAGTCCGAATTGTTTGCCGCGCTGTCGCGCATTGTCAGCGAGCAGGGCGGGGTGCCGCTGATTTTGCGGGCATAAAAAAGCCGAGGCCGTTTGACCGGCTTCGGCGTTGCATGGCAAAGAGATATGACAGGGCGATGCGTTAGAACAGTTCGTTCTTGACTTCGTCCTTTGCCTTTTCCTCTTCACCCTGCGGCGTGTCGTTCAACCCCAGACTGCGCACCCCGGTCCCGGGCGGGTTCTCCGCATAGTAATAGTCATTCGCGACCTGGATGACGCCTTCCGGCATCGCGCGTTCCTCGACCGGCACGTCTTTCAAGGCCTTTTGCATATAGTTGATCCAGATCGGCAAGGCGAGCCCGCCGCCGGTTTCCTTGTTGCCGAGGTTCTTGGGCTGGTCGAACCCGATCCATGCGACACCGACGATCTTCGGATGATAACCGGCGAACCAGGCATCGAAGGAATCGTTGGTCGTACCTGTCTTTCCGGCAATGTCGGGACGCTTCAGTACCAGCGCACGCGTCGCAGTGCCGAATTTCACGACATCCCTGAGCATGCTGTCCATCAGGAAGGCATTGCGCTCGTCGATCACCCGGTTCGCTTCTTCGCCTGCACGGTCGGGCGTGACTTGCGACAGGATGCGTCCGGTACTGTCGGTAACCTTGGTAATGATGTAGGGACTCACCTTGTAGCCGCCATTGGCAAATACCGCATAGGCTCCAGCCATCTGTAACGGTGTGACTGCGCCCGCGCCGAGCGCCAGCGTCAGATAAGGCGGATTCTTGTCTGCTTCAAAGCCGAAGCGCGTCGCGTATTCCTGGCCATATTTGGCGCCGATCTTGTGCAGGATCCGGATCGAAATCATGTTCTTCGATTTGGTCAGGCCCTTGCGCATGCTCATCGGCCCTTCATACTTGCCATCGTAGTTTTTCGGTTCCCATGCTTGGCCGCCAGTCTGTCCGGCGTCGAAGCTGAGCGGGCCGTCGTTGATCATGGTCGCCGGCGACAAGCCTTTTTCCAGCGACGCCGAATAGATGAACGGTTTGAACGAAGATCCCGGCTGGCGCCAGGCCTGGGTCACATGGTTGAATTTGTTGCGATTGAAATCAAAACCGCCGATCAGTGCGCGAATCGCCCCATCCTGAGTGTTGGCGGCGACGAAGGCCGATTCGACTTGAGGCATCTGGGTGATGGACCAGGCCTTGTTTTCCTGGGTAACGCGAATAATGGCACCACGCTTGACGCGCCGGGCCGGTGGCGCCTTCTCGCTAAGCAGGTTGGCTGCGAAGCCCAGGCCAGCGCCGCTGATCTCGATTTCTTCGCCGGAAGACAACATCGCCTTGACCAGCTTGGGTGATGCTTCCAGCACCACGGCCGCGATGATATCGTCGCTATCCGGATGTTCGGCAAGCTCGACCTCGATTGCGTACTCGGCTTCTTCCTTGTTGGACGGGATATCCATATAGGCTTCCGGTCCGCGATACCCATGACGCTTTTCATAATCCATTACCCCACGGCGCAATGCCAGATAGGCGGCATCCTGGTCGGCCTTGGTGATGGTTGTGTAGACATTCAGTCCGCGCGTATAGGTTTCATCCTTGAATTGTTCGTACACCAGCTGACGTGTCATTTCGGCCACATATTCTGCATGCAGGCCAAACTCGCTGCTCGAGGTTTTCACCTTGAGTACCTGATCCTTCGCTGTTTCATAGTCGTCCTGCGAGATATAGCCGAGTTGCAGCATGCGCTGCAGGATATATTGCTGACGGGTGCGGGCACGTTTCGGATTGGCGACCGGGTTGTACGCTGACGGCGCCTTGGGCAAGCCGGCCAGCATTGCCGCCTCTGCAATGCTGACATCCGATAGATTCTTGCCGAAATAAATCTGTGCAGCAGAGGAAAATCCGTAAGCGCGCTGGCCCAGATAAATCTGGTTCATATAGATTTCCAGAATCTGATCCTTGCTCAGGTTTTGCTCGATTTTCCACGCCAGGAGAATTTCATATACCTTGCGCTTGAATGTCTGTTCGCTGGAGAGGAAAAAGTTGCGCGCCACCTGTTGGGTGATGGTCGATGCGCCCTGTCTGGAGCTGCTGGTCAGATTGTGCAGCGCTGCACGTGCAATCCCCATGTAGTCGACGCCGCCGTGATCGAAGAAGCGGTCGTCCTCGATAGCCAGCACCGCTTTCTTCATAATGTCCGGCACATCCTTGATGCGTACCAGCGTGCGGCGCTCTTCACCGAACTCGCCAATCAGCACGTTATCCGCCGAAAAAATCCGCAGCGGGATCTTGGGTCGATAATCGGTGATCGCGTCGAGCGGCGGAAGATTCGGATATGCCATCGATAGCGCAAAGCCAAGGATCAGCGCGCCGACGAGCAGCAGTCCGACGGCCCCGCCGATCATGCCGACGACAAGGCGAAGAATCAGGGGAGAGGAGCGCTTGGGCGGCGCTTTGGAATTGTCGCCAGCGGCGTTGGATCGGGACATGCGGAGAACTTGGTAAGAGGAAAGTAAGCCAGCGAATTATAACGGTGGGCAATACCTTCCGATATTAGTAAAATATCAATTGTTTAATATAGATAACTTTTATACGCCGTGGGCAATTGGCAACGAAGTTACAAATTTCCTCTAGGAAATTACTTTACACCGGTTCAAGCTTATTGCTACGATTTAACGTAACGTTGGATATTTATCACCTAAATACTGGTTTTTAAACACTTTTTTGGGCCTATCGCCGCAGGTCCGCTGATTTCGACATACAAATAAGTGGTGCGTTCACGCAATAAACCACATTTTCGGGGAGTACCACTCTTGGCCATAGATCTCGGACCGTTGCTCGGCAAGAAGAATCCACCGTTGATCGGCCTGGATATCAGCACATCGGGAGTCAAGCTCGTTGAATTGTCCGATCTGGGCAAAAACGAGTTCCGCCTCGAACGCTTTGCCAGCGAGCCGCTTCCACGGGGTGCTGTTGTCGACGGCAACATTGAAAACATAGAACAGGTTTCCGAAGCGGTAAGGCGCGTCTGGAAAAAGAGCGGTACGCGCGCAAAGCATGTTGCGCTTGGCATGCCGCCCGCAGCTGTCATTACCAAGAAAATCATTTTACCCGCCGGCCTGTCGGAAGACCAACTCGAAGTGCAGGTCGAGAGCGAGGCAAATCAGTATATTCCGTTCGCGCTGGATGAGGTCAGTCTCGACTTCGATGTCATCGGCCCCGCTGAAAACGCGCCGGACGATGTCGATGTCCTGATTGCCGCCACCCGCAAGGAAAAGGTCGAAGACCGCGTCGCGGTAGCCGAAGCGGCCGGACTCAAGCCAATGGTGATGGATATCGAATCCTATGCGGCCCGTGCCGCGCTTGACCGCATCACTGCGCAATTGCCGAAAGGCGGTCAGGGACAGATTGTCGGACTATTCCAGATCGGCGCACAGGTCACCCATGTTTCCGTATTGCAGGATGGGCAAACCATCTACGAACGCGAGCAACCTTTCGGCGGCAACCAGCTTACTCAAGATATTGTGCGCGCCTATGGGCTGTCATTCGAAGAAGCCGAAGCGAAGAAACGGGCGAACGAGCTGCCTGAAGGTTTCGAGCGTGAATTGCTGCAGCCTTTCATGGAAAACGCGGCGCTTGAAGTGACCCGTGCGATCCAGTTTTTCTTTACTTCGACCCCGTATACCCATATCGACCAGATTTTCCTCGCCGGCGGCTGCTCCATCATCCCTGGCCTGGTCGAACTCGTCGCCGAGCGTACCAAGATATCAAGTACGGTGGTCAGCCCGTTCAAGGGAATGCAGCTCGCGTCGAACGTGCGCGAAAAACAGCTCCGAGCCGAAGCGCCGTCGTATCTGGTGGCTTGCGGACTCGCCATGCGGAGGTTTGACTGATGATTCGTATTAACCTCCTTCCTCACCGCGAGGAAAAACGCAAACAGCGCAAGGCGGCTTTCTTGCAGTTGCTGGCGCTGTCGGCCATTGCCGGATTCGCCATTGTGCTGGGCATCGGCGGCGTAATTGCAGCGCAAATCGCCAATCAAACGCAACGCAATGAGTTCATCAAGGCGGAAAACGCGAAGCTCGATACGCAGATCAAGGAAATCCTTACGCTGAAGCAGGAAATCGAGGCTTTGAAGGCAAGGCAGCAGGCGGTGGAAGACTTGCAGAGCGATCGTAATCAGCCGGTTTACCTGATGGACGAACTGGTCAAGCAGGTTCCGGAAGGGATTTACCTGCGCGGTTTCAAACAGGATAACCAGCGTGTCGCCATTAGCGGATATGCCCACTCGAACGAGCGGGTGTCGGAACTGTTGCGCAACCTCGGCAACAATTCTCCCTGGCTGGAGCGGCCTGACCTGATCGAGATCCGGCTCACCAATCTTGGTCAAGGCAAGGATGCAAAGAAAGTGTACGACTTCACCGTCAATGTGGGGATCAAGCGCCCGCGCGACAAGGAACCCGCTGCTGCGCCGGGCAACGTCCGCAACGTATCGGCTAATGCGGCCTCGAAAAAGCCCTGACAGGAAGGATGCACGATGGCAGATTTTAAGCAAATCGGAGATACGGTCGCGGGGCAGTTTCGCGGCCTGAACGGGCGGCATCCGGGCCAATGGCCACTCATTCCGCGTCTGATGTGTGGACTCGGAGCGCTGGTCGGTGTGGTGGTGGTCGGATGGTTTCTTTACCTGAGCGGGCAGCTCGAGGAACTCGAACGGGGCGAACAGGAAGAAGTGACCCTGCGCGAAGCCTACAAGACCAAGGTGCAGCAGGCGATCAACCTCGACAGCCTGCGCAAGCAAAAAGAACAGGTCGGCGAATACGTCGCCACGCTCGAAAAGCAATTGCCCAGCAAGGCTGAAATGGATGCGCTGCTGTCCGACATCAACCAGGCAGGCCTCGGCCGTGGCTTGCAGTTCGAGTTGTTCAAGCCGGGACAGGTCCTGGTGAAGGATTATTACGCCGAGTTGCCGATCGATATCAAGGTCACCGGCAATTACCACGATGTCGGAGCGTTTACCAGCGACATCGCCAACCTGCCTCGCATCGTGACTCTCAATAGCATGAGCTTGAACGCCGGCAAAGACGGCGTATTGACGCTGGAAGCGGTTGCCAAGACCTTCCGCTACCTGGATCGTGAAGAAGTGGATGCGCAGCGCAAGGCTGCCGCTGAAAAGGCCAAGAAGGGGGCGAAGAAATGATCCGGATTCGCACCATGCGAGGTACTGCTGCGCTCTGCGTGCTGGCCGGTTTATCCGGTTGCGGCGATGGCGGATTGCAGGAAGTCAAACAATGGATGGACGAAGTGCGCAAGCAAACGCCCGTCACCGTGCAAAAACTGTCCGAGCCCAAGAAGTTCAGTCCGTTTGTCTATGGCGGCAAGAATGAACCGGACCCGTACAGCCCCGCAAAGCTGTCGGCCGCGCTCGCCAAGCTCAAAGTCAACACCGATAGCGCCATCAAACCCGATCTCGACCGTCGTCGCGAACCACTGGAAAGTTATCCGCTGGATGCCATCAAGATGGTCGGCACACTCGAAAAGCCAGGCTTGAACTACGCGCTGCTGCAAGCCGAAAAATCAGTGTTCCAGGTCAAGGTCGGCAATTACATCGGTCAGAATTTCGGCATGATCACGAAAGTCACCGATGCCGAAGTAGAGTTGAAGGAAATCGTGCGCGACGCGGCCGGAGAGTGGACCGAGCGTAAAGCCAAGTTAGAGTTGCAGGAGAATAAGAAATGAATGCTGCTAAATCATCCCATAAAGGCCTTGGCGCAATTGCTCGCACTACACTCAGGCAGTGTGCGTTGCTGATCGTCTCCCTGCATGTCGGTCTGGCGTTTGCACAGGAAAATGCGATCGAATCGATCAATGCGAATCAGCAGGGGGCAAATGTCATCATCAAGGTGACGCTGAAGAATCCGGTCACCAAACCGCCCATCGGCTTTTCAATTACCAGCCCATCGCGCATCGCCCTGGATTTTGCGGGAACCGCGAACGCGATGGGAAAGTCGACCCAGGATATCGGCATGGGAGACGTGCGCAATGTGGCCGTGGTGCAGGCAGGCGAACGTTCGCGACTGGTCTTTAACCTGTTGCGCCCGCTGAACTACGCAACTACGGTCGAAGGCAAAACGGTTATCGTCACGATCGAAGGATCGGGGGGCGTGGCGACCGCGGTCGATGCTTCGGGCGCACCGGTAGCGCGCGCTGCGGCAAACGGAAAGCAGGCGTTGAAAGACATCGATTTCCGTCGCGGCGCTGGCGGCGAAGGCCGCATCGTGATCGACCTCCCTGGTAACCAGGTTGGTGTCGATGTGCGGCAGCAAGGCCAGAATATCGTCGTCGATTTTCAAAAGGCCACGCTTCCCGAAGTATTGCGGCGCAGGCTTGATGTTGCCGACTTCGGCACGCCGGTACAGACCGTGACCACGGCGCCGCAAGGCGAAAACGTGCGCATGGTGATCGAGCCGAAAGGTCTGTGGGAACACAGCGCCTACCAAAGCGACACGCAACTCGTGGTTGAAGTAAAGCCGATCAAGGAAGATCCCAACAAGCTGGTGCAGGGAACGCAGGGTTATCGCGGCGAGCGCCTGTCGCTGAACTTCCAGAACGTCGAAGTGCGTGCGGTGCTGCAAGTGATCGCCGACTTTACCGGCCTGAATATCATTACCAGCGACACCGTCAGCGGCAATCTGACCCTGCGCCTGAAAGACGTGCCCTGGGATCAGGCTCTCGACATCGTGATGCAGGCAAAGGGTCTGGACATGCGCAAGAATGGCTCGGTCCTGTGGATTGCACCGAAAGACGAACTGCTGACCAAGGAGAAACTCGAACTGGAGCAGAAAGCCCAGATTGCCGATCTCGAGCCCCTGAAAACCGAGACCTACCAGCTCAACTACCAGAAGGCGGAATCGTTCAAGCAGGTATTCGGTATCGACAACGCCGGCGGCAGTGACAAGAAAACCATTTTGTCCAAACGCGGCAGCGCGGTGATCGATCCGCGCACTAATCAACTGTTCGTCACCGATATTCCATCCAAGCTGGAGGAAATTCGCAAGTTGGTGCAAAAAACCGACGTGGCATCCAAACAGGTATTGATCGAAGCGCGAATCGTCGAAGCGGACGACAAGTTCAGCCGCAATCTCGGCGCCAAGCTCGGCTTTTCCGATCTGCGCGGCATACGCGGCGGCGATCCGGGCTACCAGGTGGCGGGCAGCACACGTGCCACGCTGACTGGTAATTACCTGGGAGTCGGTGAGCAGACCGGACAGGCTGTCTTGACTGAACAAAGCTATATCCCGAATACGCAATTCATTAATCTGCCGGCAGCCGGTATCAACGGGGTCAATCCGGGCAGTCTTGCAATCAGCCTGTTCTCTGCAGCGGCAAACCGCTTCCTCAACCTCGAACTGTCGGCGCTCGAAGCGGATGGCAAGGGCAAGATCATTTCCAGCCCGCGCGTTGTAACTGCCGACCAGCTCAAGGCATTGATCGAGCAGGGCACGGAACTACCTTACCAGGTCGCCACTTCCAGCGGCGCCACGTCGATCGCCTTCCGCAAGGCGAACCTGAAGCTCGAAGTCACGCCGCAGATTACGCCGGATGGAAACATCATCCTCGATGTGGACGTCAACAAGGATAGCGTTGGAGTCGAGACACGCTCCGGTTTTGCGATCGATACCAAGCACGTCAAGACACAAGTTCTGGTGGAAAACGGCGGCACCGTGGTGCTGGGCGGTATTTTCCAGCAAGTGGAGCGGAATGCGGACACCAAGGTGCCGTTGTTCGGCGATATTCCGGTCGTTGGCAATTTGTTCAAGAGCACTACACGTACAAGCGACAAGACCGAGCTGCTCATTTTCATCACTCCCAAGGTGGTTGCGGAACGCATCTCGGCGCGATAATCAACAAAGCAGGTTAGTCATCAAAAAAAACAGCACAGGGAAGAATATGGGATCGACATTGAGCAAGTTTTTCAACAAGTACATTGCGCTGATGATGTATGCGCTTTGCACCACATTGCTGGTCGCTTGCGGCGGCGGCGGCGGTTCGCCGGGCACTACGGGTATTGGCAATGGCGGCACATCCGGAGGGAACGGTTCGACGACGACTGCCGGTAAGATTGTCTTGGCACTAGCTGATGCCTCCGGTGCTGCGAGCACGTCGGTGACCGGTTCTAATTCGCTTATCGTTAAGGCCACTGTGACGAACGCTACCGGCGTAGCGGTAAAAAATACGGTGGTGGCCTTTACGCTGGATGGCGATCTGGCTGTGCTGTCGCCGTCGTCTGGCACTGCACTGACCGATGATAACGGCGTTGCACAAGTCAGCGTGAAATCTGCTGGAAAGGGTAGCGGAGCAACGAATGTGACTGCAAAGGCCACTGTCGGCACGGCCGAGGTCACTGCTAAAACAGCGTTTTCAATTGGCGCCGCTCCCACGGCCACGCCAATTGCCATCAGCTTCGCGACCGCTATTCCCAATGACAAGTCGATTGTCATCAAGGGTGCAGGCGGTAATGGCCGCACAGAAGTTGCGTTGCTTACTTTCCGTGTTGTGGATAGCTCTGGCAGCGGCGTACCGAATGTTCCGGTCACGTTTTCAACGCCGACGACAACTTCTGTCACTCTCGCTTCTTCCACAGGTACGACCGACACGAACGGCAACATCACGGTTGCGGTTAACGCGGGATCGCAACCGACAACGGTCACTGTCGTTGCGGCTGTGCAAGGAACTTCGATCAGCACGATTTCGGATACGATTACCGTCACTACAGGACAAGCAGTGCAAACCGCATTCTCGCTGTCAGCCGAAAAGTTCTATGTTGAGGGCATGAACGTTGACAATGTCACTAACAAGGTTATTGCATTGCTTGCCGATGCAAATGGCGGCGCGGTGGCTGATGGAACCCAGGTTGTCTTTACGACGGATGGCGGTGCGATAGTCGGTGAGGGCGGCGCTCGTTGCCTTACTGTCAAGGGCGAGTGCAGTGTTACCTGGCGTAGTCAGAATCCGAGGCCTGCCAGCGGTGTCGTTACCGTAACAGCCACGGCGACCAATGCCACCAGCACCTTGTCGGCTAGCCGCAGCTTCTTCATGAGCGGTTCCTTCCCCAACATCAGGGTAGTCTCCCCGATTGGTGTGCAATCGTCGGTCAACGGACCGATTGCCCATAATTTCGGTACGAGCTGCACGCCGGTCACCTTGAGGGTGGAAGCGACGGACGATCGCAATAATCCCCTGCCTGAAGGAACTGTGGTTTCCGCAGCGAATACCGCTGATGTTACAGTGACGGTATCGCCGGCATCAGTGGCGTATGACGGCAGGCCTCTTGTTGGCGGCCAAGGTGGTTCCCTGCATGATGTCAAGGTGACACCAACCAATTGTGCGGTTACAGGCACGACGACAAAAACAGGATCGTTTGACTTGACTGTAAAGGCGCCACTGGGATCGGCCCTGCCTGTACCTGCCTCTTTTATCTTTAGAGTGCAATAAGTCAAGAAAAGCCGGCGTCTTGCTGCTAAGAGCAGACGCCGATTAAATATGTCAGGAAACATTTTTCTCATTGGCCTGATGGGCGCAGGCAAGACAACAGTCGGCCGCGCCCTTGCAAAGCGGCTGAACAAACGGTTCATCGATTCGGACCATGAGATAGAGGCGCGTACCGGCGCCTCTATTCCTTTGATCTTTGAAATCGAGGGCGAGGCCAGCTTTCGCCATCGCGAATCGGAAGTCATACGCGACCTGACCGCGCTGGACGACATCGTGCTCGCGACCGGCGGCGGGGCCGTGCTCAAGCCTGAAAACCGCGAATACCTGAAAAGCCGCGGCACCGTCATTTACCTGCGCGCCAGCGTCAACAGCATTCTCCAGCGCACCAGCCACGACAAGAACAGGCCGCTGCTGCAGACCGCCGATCCGCGGGCAAAAATCGAGCAGCTGGCGCGCGAGCGCGAGCCGATATACCTTGAACTCGCGCACTTCGTGGTGGAAACCGGGCGTCCTAACGTACAATCGCTTGTACAAACAGTCATCGCCCAGCTGGAACTGGCTGAGCAAGCCAATGCGGACGACGACCAGCCGGACCCATCCACTTAAAATTTTTATCATGACGCAGCAAGCTTCACCGATTACCCTGCAGGTCGACCTGGGTGACCGCAGTTATCCGATTTCCATCGGACAGGCACTCCTGTCCGATGCCAGCCTGATCATCCGCCACGTTCCCGGCAAGCGGGTGGCGATCGTGACCAATACGGTGGTCGCGCCCTTGTATCTCGACCAACTCGTCAAAAACCTGGGCGGTGCCGAAAAACTGGTCACCACCATCGTCCTGCCCGACGGTGAGGAAGAAAAGAACTGGGCCAGCCTGATGCGTGTGTTCGATGTCCTGCTGGCCGAAAAATGCGATCGCAAGACCACGCTGATTGCATTGGGCGGTGGCGTCATCGGCGACCTGACCGGATTTGCGGCGGCGTCCTATATGCGCGGTGTGCCTTTCATTCAGATTCCGACCACCCTGTTGTCACAGGTCGATTCTTCCGTCGGGGGCAAGACGGGAATCAACCACCCGCTCGGCAAGAACATGATCGGCGCTTTTTACCAGCCGCAAGCCGTGATCGCCGATACCGGAACGCTGAATACCTTGCCGGCGCGCGAATTGTCGGCCGGACTGGCTGAGGTGATCAAGCATGGCGCCATCATCGATCCATCGTTTTTCGACTGGATCGAGGCAAACATCACTGGCCTGGTCGCCAAGGATGCCACCGCGCTCGCGTACGCAATCCAGCGGTCCTGTGAAATCAAGGCCGACGTGGTGCGCCAGGATGAGCGTGAAGGCGGATTGCGCGCCATTCTCAATTTCGGCCATACGTTCGGCCATGCGATCGAAGCGGGACTCGGCTATGGCCAATGGCTGCATGGCGAAGCGGTCGGTTGCGGCATGGTCATGGCGGCCGACCTGTCGCACCGCCTTGGCTTCATCGATGCCACGACGCGCGAGCGGATTGCCGCCTTGGTACAGGCTGCCGGCCTGCCGGTCGTTGCGCCGGATCTCGGCACCGAGCGCTGGCTCGAACTGATGGAGGTCGACAAGAAAAACGAAGGCGGCCAGATCAAGTTCATCCTGCTCAAGCCGCTCGGTACTTCGGTCATCATGCCGGTGCCGCAGGATGCGCTTCTCGCCACCCTGAAAGCCTGCGTCAGACAATGAATTACGAAGCCCACCTCGCACCTTATGCCGCTCGATCAGAGGCATCGCGAGGGCGGCGTTTCAGCGAACCGGCCCCGGCGTCGCGCACCGAATTCCAGCGCGATCGCGACCGTATCATCCATTCGACCGCATTCCGGCGGCTGGAATACAAGACCCAGGTATTCGTCAACCATGAAGGCGACCTGTTTCGCACCCGCCTTACCCATAGCATCGAAGTCGCCCAGATCGCGCGTTCGATCGCGCGTAACCTGCATCTGAACGAAGACCTGGTCGAAGCGATTTCGCTTGCCCATGACCTCGGCCATACGCCTTTCGGCCATGCGGGGCAGGAAGCACTCAATGAATGCATGCAGGATTTTGGCGGCTTCGAACATAACCTGCAAAGCTTGCGGGTGGTCGATGAACTGGAAGAGCATTATGGCGCTTTCAATGGACTCAATCTGATGTTCGAAACACGGGAAGGCGTGCTCAAGCATTGTTCGATGTCCAATGCGCGCAAGCTCGGTGACATCGGCCAGCGTTTCATCGACAAGAAACAGCCGACGCTGGAAGCTCAGCTTGCGAATCTGGCCGATGAAATTGCCTACAATAATCACGACATCGACGATGGACTGCGCTCGGGCCTCATCACCACCGCGCAGCTCGATGAAGTCGATTTTTACGCCCGGCACCGGCGCGAAGTGGAAGTGGTTTATCCCGGCATCGGCGGCCGGCGCGCGATCCATGAAACGATACGGCGAATGATCAACGCGCTGATCGTCGATCTGACCGAGGCATCGAAGGCCAGAATTGGTGATGCAGGGATAAGGACACTGGACGATGTGCGCAATGTGCCTCCCCTGATCAATTTTTCAGACGCGATGCAGCAGGAAGCCGTGCTGCTCAAACGCTTTCTGCGCACCAATCTCTACCATCACTATCAGGTCAATCGCATGACCAGCAAGGCACGCCGCATCGTGCGCGAACTATTCGACGCATTCATGGCGGAGCCGCGCCTGCTTCCTCCCGACTACCAGGTAACCGAACGCGGCAGTCAGCAGGCACGGGCGCGCAAGGTGTCCGACTATATTGCCGGCATGACCGACCGCTATGCGATGCGCGAGCACCGCCGCTTGTTCACCGTCGGCGAAATCTGAATGCCTCGCAGACGCTGCATACACTGCTCAGCGTAGATCGGATCTCTATCAGGCAAGGTCGCGTAGCGGATGCGCATATGCTGGCCACGCCGGTTCGAAAAATCGTGCAATCATTGCATCATCAACCGCTTCCAGCGACGGTGGATTCCAGTTCGGCGTATTGTCCTTGTCGATGACCACCGAGCGGATGCCTTCCAGCACCTCCCCGCTTTCAAAGCTGCGGCGCACCATCGTGCGTTCCATCCGCAGGCAATCGGCCACGCTCATCGCCGCTCCCTGCCGCAGCTGCGACAAGGTCACGCACATCATCAGAGGAGAGCGCTTCTGCATGACTGCAAGCGTATTCTGTGCAAACGCGTCGCCATCGTCCGCGAGCGAGGCGGTAATGGTGCTTACGCTGTCATGTGCGAAATGGCGGTCGATCGATGCATGTTGTGCCGCAAGCTTGCTGGCAGCCGGATCGATCTGGGTCTTGAACGGTGCAGCGAACTCGGCCGCGGCAGCGCGTACATCGGTCGCTGTCGCCAGCAAGCCCAGCAGCGTGGCCAGCTCCGACGCAGGAACAAATACATCGGCCAGCCCCGCATACAGCGCATCTGCCGCGCCGATCACTTCGCCGGTCACGCCGAGATAGGTACCCAGCTGCCCGGGTGCGCGCGAAAGGAAGTAGCTGCCGCCGACATCGGGAAACAGTCCGATATTCACTTCCGGCATCGCCATCTTGGTACGCTCGGTAACGATGCGCAGCCGGTTCGATTCACCGCCCTGTGCCACCCCCATACCGCCGCCCATGACGATGCCATCCATGATCGCAATGTACGGTTTCGGATAGAAATGGATCAGGTGGTTCAGCGCATATTCTTCGGTAAAAAAGTCTTCCAGCAAGGCGCTGTCCCCGCGTGGCGTGGCGCTGCCTGCATCGTGGAAGAAGCGGATGTCGCCGCCGGCACAGAATGCCCTTTCGCTGCTGCTGTGAATGAGCACGGCACGTATCGCCGGATCGTTGCGCCATGCAAGCAGGGCCTGCGTGATGGAGCGCACCATGGCCAGCGATAGCGAGTTGAGCGCCTTCGGACGGTCCAGTGTGATGACGCCAAGATGGTGATGGATCGCGGTGCGGACGAATTCGGTCATGGAGAGGCGAGTATGGATTCGAAACGCCATATTCTATCGGCTATGCGATTGCGGCGTCGGTCGCGGCGCCGACATTCAAGATACCGCCAACAAAAAAGGGCGCCCATGGCGCCCTTCATTGCGATGCCGGTTTGCCCGGCGTGGATCACGATTTACGCGGCTGTCGGTGCTTCCGGCATGCGTTTGTGCGCTTCGCACTGATGATCCTGCATCTTGGTCTTGTACTTGATTACCTGGCGGTCCAGCTTGTCGATCAGCGTATCGATCGCCGCGTACAGGTCTTTGGCAAAGCTTTCCACATGTATGACATTCCCCCTCAAGCGCAGATTGACTTCGGCTCTTTGCCGCTTATCTTTTTCAGAGGGCTTTTCAACCCCGAGGATGACTGCAATATCAATGACATGATCGAAATGGCGAATAATCCTGTCCAGCTTGTTTTGCACGTATTCGCGAATGGCAGGTGTCAAATCGAGATGATGTCCACTGATTATGAGATTCATACAGCGCTCCTATGGATGGCGTCGCTGGAGGTTCGCAAACGTGCCCCGGAATGCGTAGACCGGCTACGCTGGAACACAGCAACATCACTACAACAAAGACTACAAGGATTTGCGCAGATTGACTGGAGGAATTTTCAGGGCTTCACGGTATTTTGCGACAGTACGTCGTGCCACGACCATGCCCTGTTCCCCCAACATATCCGCTATTTTGCTATCTGAAAAAGGATTCTTGGGGTCTTCTGCTCCTATCAATTGTTTGATCAGGGCCCGTATCGCCGTCGATGAAGCTTCTCCCCCTGCTTCCGTGGCGACGTGGCTACCGAAGAAATACTTCAACTCGAACATGCCATGGGGAGTGAGCATGTATTTTTGAGTTGTTACCCGAGAGATAGTGCTCTCGTGTAAACCAAGTGTATCAGCAATTTCACGCAAGACAAGGGGGCGCATTGCAACTGCCCCGTGCGAGAAAAAATTCCTCTGCCGATCGACAATTGCCTGTGCAACACGCAGGATGGTATCGAAACGCTGACGCATGTTCTTGATCAGCCATTTCGCTTCCTGCAATTGTGAAGAGAGTGATCCCTCACCTTTGCTCTGCTTGAGGATATTCGCATAGAGCGCATTGACGCGCAGTCGGGGCATGACATCGTGATTGAGCATGACTTGCCAGCCGTTCTTGGTTTTTTTCACAATCACGTCCGGCACAACATAATCTGATGCATCGGACGCATATAGCGCACCTGGGTGCGGATTGCATTGCTTGATTACGTATTGTGCTTCGCGCAGATCTTCATCGTCGCAATCGAGCGCTTTTTTCAGCTTATTGAAATCGCGCTGGGCGAACAACGACAGATGCTTTTCCACGATATCGAGCGCACGCCGCCGCGTCACCATCGGTACTTTCGGAAAGCGGCGGATTTGAATCGACAGGCACTCGGACGCATTGCGCGCGCCGACACCGGCCGGCTCGAAACTTTGCAATAGTTTTAGCGCGACATTGAGGTCGTCGATGTCGATGTCGAGCTCTTCCGGAAGACGCGCATGAATTTCTTCCAGCGGTTCATCCAGATAGCCGTTGTCATTGAGCGCATCGATGATCAATTCCACCAGTGCGCGATCGCGTGGTTCGCGCACCGTCAGCCGCATCTGCTCGAGCAGGTGTTCGCGCAGCGTGGTTTCATGCGCTTCGAGCTGAGGACGCGCATCGTCGTCTTCCGGCGCTTTTGAGGTGCGGGCGACATCGTCGAAACTCCAGTCGTTGTCGGAGGCTGTCGCATTCTCGCCGCCTTCGCCGCCCTCAAAATTACCTTCTCCTTCTTCGCGCGTGGTCGAAGACGATTCCTGGACCGGCGCTTCAGAAGTGTTGCTGGCCGGCGGCGTGTTGATCGCACCATCTGCCAGCAATCGCACTGAATGATCGAGCGGATCGTCGACGCGTTCCAGCATGGGATTGTCGGAAAGGATCTGTTCCAGCTCCTGATGCAGCTCGAGCGTCGACAACTGCAGCAGACGGATAGACTGTTGCAGTTGCGGGGTCAGCGCGAGATGTTGCGATACGCGAAGTTGGAGTGTCTGTTTCATGCCTGTCTGCTTCTTCCTTACATCCGGAAGTGCTCGCCGAGATAGACCCGGCGCACGGATTCATTGGCAATAATGTCGTCAGGTCGGCCGCTTGCCAATACCGACCCCTGGTTAATGATATAGGCGCGATCGCAAATGCCCAGCGTTTCGCGCACGTTATGGTCGGTGATCAGCACACCGATACCGCGCTCCTTGAGAAAGCGCACGATGCGCTGGATTTCAATCACCGCGATCGGGTCGACGCCGGCAAATGGTTCATCCAGCAGCACGAAGCGCGGATTGGTCGCCAATGCACGCGCGATCTCGACCCGGCGCCGTTCGCCGCCGGATAGCGACAGCGCCTGGTTTTCGCGCAGCCGTTCGATCTGCAGCTCGGCCAGCAATCTTCCGAGGCGCTTGTCGATTTCCGCTTTAGGCAGCGGCTTGTCATTGACCCGCTGTAATTCCAGTACTGCGCGGATATTGTCTTCCACCGTCAGCTTGCGAAATACTGACGCTTCCTGCGGCAGGTAAGACAATCCAAGTGTCGCACGACGATGAATCGGCATGCGCGATATCGCGACGCCGTCGAGGTCGATCTCGCCGGAATCCGATGGCACCAAGCCGACGATCATGTAAAACGACGTGGTCTTGCCGGCCCCGTTCGGGCCCAGCAATCCGACCACTTCACCACTTTCCACCTGCAGCGACACGTCGTGCACAACCTGTCGAGTGCCGTAACTCTTTTGCAAGCCGCGAACGACCAATGTGCTTGCCATGCTACTTGTCCTTTGCGTCATTGCGCGGCTGTATGATCGCCTTGATACGCCCGCCGCCAGGCTTGGTTTCGCCCGATGGTGTATTGTTGACCGTGAAGAACTCGGCGCGGCTGTCGTAGGAAATGAACTCGCCTTCGACTTCATCGGTTGGCTTCTTTCCTTCCAGTCGCCGCATCTTCGCTTTTGAAAACAGCTTCACCATTTCCGTCTTGCCGTTGTATTCGATACGCTCAGCCTGCCCTTCTACCCATTGATCGGGCCCGGCATCGCGCTTCTGCCGGAATGTCGCCAGGCCGCCAGGCGCCGCGGTCAGCGTCGCATACTGATATCCGGCCGGGTCCTGCGATACGACCAGCTTGTGCGCACGCATGACCAAGGTGCCACGGGTCAGCACGACATTGCCCGTAAAGGTATTGATCTGCTTGACGTCGTCATAGGCCATTTGATCGGCCTCAACGTTGGTCGGCTTCTCGGAATCCGCTTTTTCCGCTTGTACGCTGCCTGTGGCAGTCGCACCCAGCAGCAACAGCATCCAAAAAAAACGTTTCATCAAAAATCCCGGAAGAGAAGCATACGTTATAACGAATTAGCGCTGAGGAGCTTGATAAGTGCCATGAACATTGCCCGCCAGGCGAAGTTCACGCGTCGCGTTGTTTGCAAACATGCCGGTGCCGGTAAGTACCGACTGACCGAGGTGAATCTCTACCGGCTTGTCACTCTTGACGACGTCGTCGTCCGGCAGCACCAACAGGTAATCGGACAAAAGCCGCATCGCCTCGCTGTCGGCAGTGGCCGGCCGGTCCATGCGCACGTTCTCGTACATATGAATCTGACTATTGTCGCTGTTGACTGTCGCACGCTTGGCGCGCAGCGTCATCGGACCGTTCGCCCCGCGGAGGTTCTTGACCACAGGCAGTTCGATATCGTAAGAATCGTCCTGCGGATTGTGCGTCATTCTTGTTCCGGAAAAATGGTATTGTGCCTTGCCGCTTTTTGTCATTTTCACGTAGCTGAATTTTTCCACGTAAAAATCGGGTTCTTTGCGTTCCGGTGTGGGAATTACTTCATCGCTGGCGCGTCGCATCACTTCAAATAGCCAGAAACTTCCCAGCGCCAATGCAACCAACGGCGCCAGGATGGCAATCAGTCGGAAGCGACGGCCATTCATGCCAGATACGGCGCCAGCGCCGCCTCGTAATTTCCCTGCGCGCGCAGGATGAAATCACATAGTTCCCGCGCGGCACCGTGTCCGCCTTGCGCGCGCGTCACGAAATGCACGCGCGACTGTACTTCGGGATGGGCATTCGGTACGCTCGCGGCAAAACCGACGCGCAGCAGGATGGGAAGATCGATGACGTCGTCGCCGATGAAGCCGCATGCTTCCTTGGCATGGCCAGTTTGCGCGAGCAGTTGCTCGAATGCCGCGCGCTTGTCGTGCACCCCCTGGAACAGATGCTGAATGCCGAGGTCGGCGGCGCGTCGCGCCACCAGTGCCGATTTGCGCGCACTGATGATCGCGGTTGCAACGCCCGACTGTTGCAGCAGCTTGATGCCATGACCATCGAGCACATTGAAAGTCTTGATCAATTCACCATCGGCGCCATAGTACAGGCTGCCATCGGTCAAGATGCCGTCGACATCGAATATCATCAGGCGGACGCGCGCCGCACGTGTCACTGTGTCATCTTGCATCAGATCACCTTCGCACGCGTCAAGTCATGAATATGCAGAGCGCCGACCAGAATGCCGTCCGCATCCGCTACCAGCAGTTGATTGATGCGGAAAGTTTCCATGATTTCGACGGCTTCGACCGCGAGTTGGTCAGGATGAACCGTACGCGGATTGGCATGCATCACATCGGCCATCGCCAGTTTGCCGAAGTCTTGCGCGGTTTCTATCAATCGCCGCAAATCGCCGTCGGTGAAGATACCGATCGCGCGGCCCTGGTCATCGACCACAGCAGTCATCGCCATGCCCTTCTTGGTGATTTCAAGCAAGGCCGATGGCAGGCGCACATCCGCGCGTACTGCCGGCACCGCGTCGCCACTGCGCATCACATCGCGCACATGGGTCAGCAGGCGACGGCCAAGCGCACCGCCCGGATGAGAGCGGGCAAAGTCTTCTTCACGGAAACCGCGGGCATCGAGCAGGGCAACGGCCAGCGCATCGCCCAGTGCAAGGGTGGCGGTCGTACTGGCCGTTGGCGCCAGGTTCAGCGGACAGGCTTCCTTGTCGACCCGCACATTCAAATGCACGTCGGCGAGCTGGGCCAGGCGCGATTCATCATTGCCGGTAATGGCAATCAGCTTGGCGCCCATGCGTTTGATGATGGGAATGATTGCGATGAATTCGGCAGCTTCGCCCGAGTAAGAGATCGCGATGACGGCGTCGTGTTCGGTAATCATGCCGAGATCGCCATGCAGGGCTTCGGCGGCATGGACGAAGAGCGCCGGCGTACCGGTCGATGCCAGCGTGGCGGCAATCTTGCGGGCAATATGGCCGGATTTGCCGATGCCGGACACGACTACACGGCCTGTGCATTGCAGCAACAGGCGCACAGCCTCGCTGAAAGGGCCTTCGACTTGTTGTGCGAGCCGGTTTTTTAGTGCCAGCAGGGCATCGGCTTCGATCTGCAAGGTCTCTTGCGCGAGTGCCAGCGCGCGGGCTGCACTTTTCGCATCAAAAGCTTTCGGCAAAGTTTTTGCATCAGGTACACTCATGCCCGAAGTATAAACGAATTGGGAAAGCAAAAAATCTGCCAGTCCAAACAAAAAATTGGGTTTTGATGATGCTCAAATTGATTCTTCTACAGGCGTGTTGTTTTGCCCTGTCGAGCCACTAAGCCGGGCCGACCCTTGTTGGCCGGGTGACAAGACCCGCTAGGGGAAAACGCTCGCTTTCATGGAGCCGAAACAATACACACTGGCGCTCAACTTGGAACGCAATTAAATACAGAATGTTTTCAGCTCTAGAACTGACGCTCATCCTGCTCAGCGCCGCGGTGCTGGGAGTCGTTGCTTTCCGCATGCTGCATTTGCCGCCGATGCTGGGCTATCTGATGGTCGGCATCGTGATCGGTCCGCACGGCTGGGGCCTGGCCAGTGAAAACACGACGACCCATACGCTGGCGGAATTCGGCGTGGTGTTCCTGATGTTTTCGATCGGACTGGAATTTTCGCTGCCCAAGCTGTCGTCGATGCGGCGCACCGTATTCGGGCTAGGCATGGCGCAAGTGCTGCTCACGATTGGCGCGACCATGGTGTTCGGGTGGGTAATGAGCCGCTGGTTGCCGCAAGTGATCAATATCGATTGGCGCGCGGCATTCGCATTGGGCGGGGCGCTCGCCATGTCATCTACCGCCATCGTGTCCAAGATGCTGACTGAAAGGCTGGAGCTGGAAAGCGAGCACGGACGGCAGATTTTCGGCATCCTGCTGTTTCAGGATCTGGCGGTCGTTCCTTTGCTGATCCTGGTTCCGGCACTGGCCCGCGATTCCAACGACCTGATGGCGACGCTGATGCTGGCGATGCTAAAAGCCGGCATCGTGCTGGTACTGCTGCTGGTGATCGGCCAACAGCTGATGCGCGGCTGGTTCCGTATCGTCGTTAAGCGGCGCTCGCAGGAACTGTTCATGCTGAACCTGTTGTTCATCACGCTCGGTGCTGCCTGGATTACCGAAAAAGCCGGCCTGTCGCTGGCGCTGGGTGCATTCGTCGCCGGCATGCTGATCTCCGAGACCGAATACAAGCACCAGGTGGAAGAAGACATCAAGCCGTTTCGCGATGTATTGCTCGGCCTTTTTTTCATCACCGTCGGCATGCTGCTCAATATCAAGCTGGTGCTGGAAAACTGGTGGCTGGTCTTGCTGCTGCTGACCGGCCCGGTAATGCTCAAGTTCGCCTTGATCGCGGCGCTGGCGAAATTGACCGGAGCCTCTACCGGAGTTTCCCTGCGAACCGGCCTCGGGCTGGCGCAAGCCGGCGAATTCGGCTTCGTGCTGCTGAACCAGGCAGGCGGCCTGCAGTTGATGGACCCGCTGATCATCCAGTTGATTCTGGCGTCCATGGTGTTGTCGATGCTGACCGCACCTTTCATCATCGCCAAGTCCGATGCCATCGTGATGAAACTGTCGGCCAATGAATGGATGATGCAGTCGCTGGCGCTGACCCAGATTGCGACGCGCACCATGACGACGCAAAAGCATGTATTGATCGCCGGTTTCGGCCGCAGCGGTCAAAGCCTTGCCAAATTGCTGGAAGAAGAAGGCATTGCCTACCATGCGCTAGACCTGGATCCGGACCGCGTGCGTGAGGCGCAGGCCGCCGGCGCCAATGTGTCTTATGGCGATGCGTCCCGACGCGAAAGCTTGGTAGCTGCCGGCATCCACCGCGCCGCGGCCCTGGTCGTGACTTATGCCAGCACGCCATCGGCACTGAAGGTATTGCATTTCGCGCATGAACTGGCACCCGAGCTGCCGGTCATCGTGCGCAGCCACGATGATAGCGATCTTGACAAACTGCGTGAAGCCGGCGCGGCGGAAGTGGTGCCAGAAGCAATCGAAGGCAGTCTGATGCTGGCTTCGCATGCGCTCGTCATGCTGGGCGTGCCGCTGCGCCGCGTCGTGCACCGGGTGCAGGCTGCGCGCGACGAGCGGTACGCTTCGCTGCGCGGCTATTTCCATGGCGCCAGCGATGCGCCCGACGATGACGAACATTTGCATGTGCGCCTGCATTCGGTCACGCTGACCGACGGCGCGAAAGCGATTGGCAAGGCGCTCAGCGCGTCCCGACTGGCCGAAGTCGGCGCGGAAGTCACGATCATACGGCGCGGCAAGAGCCGCATCGAGGTCAAGCCGGACACCATATTGCAGGCCGGGGACATTGTGGTGCTGCGCGGAACCACCGATGGCGTGGCACGGGCAGAAGAGCGTTTGCTGAAGTAGGCGAGTGCGGGATGCATCCGTATCCGGATATCGGCACGTATATACACGTGACAAGACTCCCGAACATGCCAGCTGCCATTTTCCATGACTCTCTCAAAACTGCTTTACCTTAGCGTTGCCGTCGTTCTGCTGGCGGGCGCTGTGGCCGCCTGCAGTCCGCTCCAGACGCTCAATGCGCTGACGCCCAGTCATTCCTATCGAAAAGCCGGCGATCTCGCCTACGGCGAGCATGAGCGGCAGCGTCTTGACATCTATGCGCCGCGCGATGCCGCGAAGCCAGCGCCGGTCGTGGTGTTTTTTTACGGCGGCAGCTGGAACAGCGGCAACCGCAGCGAATATGAATTTGTCGGCGAGGCGCTGGCTTCGCGCGGGATGGTTGCCGTCATCGCCGATTACCGGCTTTATCCGGAAGTACGCTATCCAGCCTTCCTGGAAGACTGTGCCGCCGCGGTTGCCTGGGCGATACGGGAAAGCGCCCGCTACGGTGGTGATCCGCAACGTGTGTATGTCATGGGGCATAGTGCAGGCGCCTACAACGCCGCCATGGTGGCGCTTGACCACCGATTGCTGGCTATCCACAAACTGACCCCTTCGGCGTTGCACGGCTGGATAGGCCTTGCCGGTCCTTATGATTTCCTGCCGATCGAGAATCCGGCGGTAAAGCCGGTATTTTTTCACCCGAATACGCCGCCGGATTCACAACCGGTCAGGCATGTGACGGCGTCCGCGTCGCCGGCCTTGCTGATAGCGCCGGGCAAAGACGATGTGGTCAATCCGGAGCGCAATACAGGCGGCATGGCGCGCACACTGCGTGCGGCGGGAATCGATGTCACTGAAGAGTATTTCGACAAGACCGGTCATGTCACACTGCTGGCTAGCTTGTCGCGCCCCTTGCGCCTGCTTGCGCCGACACTCGACCGGATCGAGCAATTCGTTGTGAGCAACGATAAGGGCATAGCAGTCAAGCGATGAATCGCACTGCTTGCTGACAAGGTATGGCGACTTGCCTACAGGAAAACGCGAACGACGAACTCTCGTTAAAATGCCGGGATAGCTCATTGAAAGATTTCCCATGCAAGTGTTCGAGCGCATCCTTGGCATCATCTTGCCGGTCTTTATCATCATCGCTGTCGGCTATGGATATGCGCGGCTTCGGGGTGAACGCGTCAGATCCGACATGGGGTCGGTCAACCGGGTCAGCATGGATGTCTTGTGTCCGCTGCTCGTGTTTACCGCGCTGGCCGCGAAGGATTTCGACCTTGCGAACAGCGGCATGCTGATACTCGCCGGAGTGCTGATTTCGCTCGGCTCCGGATTGATTGCATGGCCGGTGGCGCGCCTGCTGGGCTACGATGTGCGCAGCTTCGTTCCTCCGATGATGTACAACAATTGCGGCAACATGGGTTTGCCGCTTGCCGTGCTGGCCTTCGGCACATCGGGGCTGCCGGCCGCTGTCGCACTCTTCATGGCATGCAATCTGATCTACTTTTCGGTCGGGATCAAGATCATCGAAAGCGGCCGCAGTTATCACACTCCGTTCTGGAAATTCCTGGTCAGTCCAATGATGCTGGCGATGGCAGTCGGCATGATCTTTGCCATCTTCCGCATCGCCTTGCCGACACCGCTGATGCAGGCGCTGAAAATGCTGGGCGACGCCTGTATCCCGATCATGTTGTTCGCACTGGGTGTACGCATGCTCGATGTCAACTTCAAAAGCTGGCATATCGGATTGGTCGGCGCGATTGTCTGCCCGCTGGGCGGACTGGTCGTTGCCTGGCTGCTCGATCAGGTCATGCAGCTCGACCCGATGCAGCGCGGTCAGATGTATCTGTTCGCATCGCTGCCGCCGGCGGTATTCTGCTTCATGGTGGCCGAGCAGTACAAGCAGGAGCCGGACAAGGTGGCGTCCATCGTTTTACTGGGGAATCTGGCGGCACTGGCATTCGTGCCGGTCGGACTATGGATGGGTTTGCCGGCTTGATGCGGAGCCGGCCTATATTTCAAGCGGTCGGCAACACGTCAAAGCGTCCCGGTATCAATGCGGCGTCTTCCGCAGCCGTTACCTGTACGCCGCTAACGTGCGCCTGCGACGGACCACGCCGCGACCATGCGATGATCCGATCGATGGCTTCGGTCGGGCCGTCGACCATCGCTTCGACCGAGCCATCGACGCGATTGCGGACCCAGCCGGCCAAATGCAGGCGACGCGCTTGCGCCTCGAACGAGGCGCGATATCCGACTCCCTGTACCACGCCGCTGATCCGCAAATGTATCGCCATGTCCGTCTCCGCCGCAATCGCGTTATTTCTTTTTCAGCATCGGTGCCAGATACTTGCCGGTAAAGCTGGCCGCCGTTTTCGCTACAACTTCTGGCGTGCCGCTGGCAATGATCTGCCCGCCGCCGGCGCCGCCTTCCGGTCCCAGATCCACGATCCAGTCGGCAGTCTTGATCACGTCCAGATTGTGTTCGATGATCACCACTGTGTTGCCCTGATCGCGCAGACGGTGAATCACTTTCAGCAGCAGATCGATGTCGTGGAAATGCAGACCGGTGGTCGGTTCGTCCAGGATATACAGCGTGCGGCCGGTATCGCGTTTGGACAGTTCCAGCGACAGCTTCACGCGTTGCGCTTCGCCGCCCGACAGCGTGGTCGCGCTCTGTCCGAGGCGTATATAGCCAAGGCCGACATCGAGCAGCGTCTGCAGCTTGCGTGCGACGACCGGGACCGGCTTGAAGAATTCATGTGCTTCCTCGACCGTCATCTCCAGCACTTCATGGATGCTCTTGCCCTTGTAATGCACTTCCAGCGTTTCGCGGTTGTAGCGCTTGCCGTGGCAGACATCGCAAGGCACATACACGTCGGGCAGGAAGTGCATTTCGACCTTCAGTACGCCATCGCCCTGGCAGGCTTCGCAGCGTCCGCCCTTGACGTTGAATGAAAAGCGCCCGGCCGAGTAGCCGCGCTCCTTGGCCATCGGCACGGTGGAGAACAGATCGCGGATAGGCGTGAACACGCCGGTATAGGTCGCCGGGTTGGAGCGCGGTGTGCGCCCGATCGGCGCCTGGTCGACCGCGATCACCTTGTCGAAATGCTCGAGGCCGGAAATCGACTCGTACGGCGACGGCTCTGCCTGCGAGCCATACAAATGACGCGCGGCCGCGTGATGCAGGGTGTCGTTGATCAGCGTCGATTTTCCTGAACCCGAGACGCCGGTCACGCAGGTAAGCAGACCGACCGGCAACTCCAGCGAAACGTTCCGGAGATTGTTGCCGGACGCGCCGGTGATCATCAACTGACGTTCGGGATCTGCGGCAGTGCGCTTCTTCGGCACGTTGATCGCCAGTGTGCCATTGAGGTATTTCGCGGTCAGCGACTTCTTGCTCTTGAGGATGTCCTGCAGCGGGCCGCGCGCGATCACTTCACCGCCATGCACGCCGGCGCCGATCCCCATGTCGACCACATAGTCGGCGCAGCGGATCGCATCTTCGTCGTGTTCGACCACCAGCACGCTGTTGCCGATATCGCGCAAGTGCTTGAGCGTGGCAATCAACCGGTCATTGTCGCGCTGATGCAGGCCGATCGACGGCTCGTCCAGCACATACATCACGCCGGTCAGGCCGGAGCCGATCTGCGACGCCAGCCGGATGCGCTGCGCTTCGCCGCCGGACAGCGTATCGGCGCTGCGCTCCAGCGACAGGTAGTCGAGGCCCACATTGTTGAGAAACTTCAGGCGCGACACGATTTCCTTGATGATACGGTCGGCGATTTCCTTTTTCGCGCCGGTCAGCTTGAGTTTTTCAAAGAACTCCAGCGTTTCGCGCAAGGGCGTCGATGCGATTTCATAGATCGACCGTTCCTGCTTGCCGTTGCCGACCTTGACATAGCGCGCTTCGACGCGCAAGCGTGCGCCGTCGCAGGTCGGGCATTGCTTCTGGTTGATGAACTTTGCCAGTTCTTCCTTGACCGCCATCGAATCGGTTTCGCGATAGCGGCGCTGCAGGTTGTTGACCACGCCTTCAAACGTATGCTCGCGCACCACCGCGCGGCCGCGTTCGTTCACATAGGTAAATGGCACTGTCTGCCGGCCCGAGCCGTACAGCACAACCTGCTGCGCCGAGTCGGCCAATTTCTCGAAGGGCGTGTCGACGTCGAAGTTATAGTGCTCGGCCAGATTCGACAGCATCTGGAAGTAGAACTGGTTGCGCCGGTCCCAGCCTTTTACCGCGCCGCTGGCCAGCGACAGGTTGGGGAAGGCGACGATGCGCTTGGGGTCGAAGAATTCGATGTGGCCCAAGCCGTCGCATTCCGGGCAGGCGCCCATCGGATTATTGAACGAGAACAGGCGCGGCTCCAGTTCCTGCAGCGAATAGCCGCAGGTGTTGCAGGCGAACTTGTTCGAATACAGGTGCTCCTTGCCGCTATCCATTTCCAGCGCAATCGCCCGGCCTTCGGCCAGGCGCAACGCGGTTTCGAAGCTTTCTGCCAGACGCTGCTTGACATCGGCCTTGACCTTGATGCGGTCGATCACGACGTCGATGGTGTGCTTTTCGGTTTTTTTCAGCTTCGGCAGGTCGTCGATTTCATAGATCCTGGCGGTATGGGTGCCGCTCTGGATACGAAAGCGCACGAAGCCCTGTGCCTGCATCGCTTCAAACAGATCGACATGCTCGCCCTTGCGATTGGCCACGACCGGCGCCAGGATCATCAGCTTGGTGTCTTCCGGCATGGCGAGAACCGCATCGACCATTTGCGACACCGATTGCGCGGCCAACGCATTTTCCGGGTGGTCAGGGCAATAAGGTGTGCCGACTCGCGCGTACAGCAGGCGCAGGTAATCGTGGATTTCAGTCACGGTACCGACCGTCGAACGGGGATTGTGCGAAGTCGCTTTCTGCTCGATCGAGATTGCCGGCGACAAGCCTTCGATCAAGTCGACATCGGGCTTTTCCATCAGCTGCAGGAATTGGCGCGCATACGCCGACAGCGATTCCACGTAGCGGCGCTGGCCTTCCGCATACAGCGTGTCGAACGCCAGCGAGGATTTACCCGATCCGGACAGGCCGGTGATCACAATCAGCTGATTGCGGGGTAATTCGAGATTGATGTTCTTCAGGTTGTGGGTGCGGGCACCGCGAATTCTTATTTCTTCCATGAACTGCTTTCAACGTGCGGCCATTTCGGCGCTTTGTACGGGTCAACCTGATACTATAACGGGTTTTAAAGTCCGCCGTATCCTCTGGATCCCCCGCCGTGAGCACCATATCAGCCACCACTTCCGCCGATGATCTCGGCACCCGCATGTCCTCTAACGAAATTCGTGCCAGTCTGTCATTGGCGTCGATTTTCGCGTTGCGCATGCTGGGCATGTTCCTGATCCTGCCCGTCTTTGCGGTGCATGCCAAAACCCTGCCGGGCGGTGACAGCGCGACCATGGTCGGAGTGGCAATGGGTATTTACGGCCTGACCCAGTCTTTCGGCCAGATTCCGTTTGGCGCGGCATCCGATAAATACGGACGCAAGCGCATCATCATCATCGGGCTGGTCTTGTTTGCGATTGGCTCGTTTATCGCTGCTGCCTCGACCACGCTGGCATGGGTCATTGTCGGTCGTGCAATCCAGGGGGCAGGCGCGATTTCGGCTGCCGTGACCGCCTTCATCGCCGATACGACGCGGGATGAGCATCGCACCAAGGCGATGGCGATGGTGGGCGGATCGATTGGCCTGACGTTTGCCGTTTCACTGATCGCCGCCCCGGTCATGTATGACTTGATCGGCATGGGCGGACTGTTTGCGTTGACCGGCATCCTGTCGGTGCTCGCGATCGGCATCGTGATCTATATCGTTCCGCCGGCCCCGAAGTTAAAAATCGTGGAACGCGTACCGTTCTCACGGATACTCGCCAACGGCGAACTGATGCGGCTCAATTACGGCGTATTCGCGCTGCATGTGACGCAGATGGCCATGTTTGTCGTCGTGCCCGCCGCACTGGTCGATTACGCCGGCTTGCCGATTGCCGCCCACTGGAAAGTCTACCTGCCGGTGGTGCTTGCCTCGTTCGCCCTGATGCTGCCGCCAGTGTTTGCCGGCGAACGGCGCGGCATGATGAAACAGGTGTTCGTCGGTGCCATTGCCCTGATGCTCCTGGTCCAGCTTGGCCTGTGGCTGTTCATGGCGCAGCCGGCGATGCACTGGTCGGTACTGGTCTTGCTCTTGCTTGCCTTCTTCGTTTCGTTCAATATCCTTGAAGCCTGTCAGCCGTCTCTGGTGTCGCGCATCGCGCCGCCGGCGGCCAAGGGATCGGCGCTTGGCGTATACAACACGCTGCAGGCGCTCGGACTGTTTTGCGGCGGCGCGCTCGGCGGATGGTTGAAGCAGCATGCCGGACCGTCTTCCGTGTTCGTACTTGGCGCGGCGCTGACAGTTGTCTGGCTTATAATTGCCACCAGCATGAAGAACCTGCCGCGGAGGGCGGCGGCTGTCGCGGCAGCCTGATGCGCCAAGCACCGCCTGCGCATCGCCGTTGTGGCACCACGATCACTATTGAGTCAGCTTGAGGAGAAATTTATGGCATCGGTCAACAAGGTCATCATCGTCGGCAATCTGGGACGCGATCCGGAAACGCGTTACATGCCGAACGGCGACGCCGTCACCAATATTGCGGTTGCGACCACCGAAAGCTGGAAAGACAAGAACTCCGGCGAAAAGAAGGAACTCACCGAATGGCACCGGATCACGTTTTACCGCAAGCTCGCGGAAATCGCCGGCCAGTACCTGAAAAAAGGCTCGCAGATTTATGTCGAAGGCCGTTTGCAAACACGCAAATGGACCGACAAGGATGGCGTGGAGCGCTATACGACTGAAATCATCGCCGACACGATGCAGATGCTGGGAAGCCGCCAGGGAATGGGCGGCGGTGCCGGCGCACCGATGGATGACGATTACGGCAGCAGCGCCCCGGCGCCGCGCCAGAGTTCCGCCGGTGCAGGCGCGGGCGCAGGCGGCGGCGGAGCCGCGCGCGGCGCATCGCGCCCGGCGCCGAACTTCAGCGACATGGATGACGATATCCCGTTCTGATTTTTGCCGCAAACCTCGCAAATAAAGAAAGCCCCGAAGTCTGACCTCGGGGCTTTTTTGTTGAAAAATCATGGCTTTGATTCTTTTTCTGCATTTTCTTCTCTAACATTTGGATCAAGCGTTAATTTCCCTACTACAATTTGCTAAGATGCCTGAAGTCGCTGGCGGAGCGGCGGCTTTGTCGGCCGAAAAACCTTGCCCACAGCCGAGCCTTTATCTGAGATAAGCTTCTGACAATGTTTTCCACTCGTCAAGACCGGACTGAAACTACTGCAAAAACGCAGTTGGACAGCCTCATGGAGGCTGCCGGCGATGCGGTATTCCGGTTAAGCGTACACGGGACCATCATTTACGCAAGCAGGCGCGCGACCGAACTTATCTGTCCCGGTGAAAAACTGGTAGGGCAGGTCTTGAACGCTTTCGTGCTTGCTGTCGACCGCCCGGCCATCGATGCCGTGATTGCACAAGCGGCGGGTTCCAGCCAGCCCAGCAAGACCAATGTGCGCATCAAGACCCTGGGTAACGCGCTGTGGATCGAGCTGCAAGTCATGGCCTATGAAGCTGGACCGGGAGAGCAGGAATTGCTGGCCGTCGGCCGCGACATCTCCGGCCAGCAAGCCACAGAAGAACGATTGCGCCACATGGCTACGCATGATGCGTTGACCGGTTTACCCAATCGTTCGCTGCTGTCGGACCGGATCCGCATGGCGATCGCACAGTCGCGCCGCACTGGCCGCGGCTTTTCCGTTGTCGCGCTGGATCTGGACGGTTTCAAGAAGGTCAACGATGCGCTGGGCCATCCTGTTGGCGACGCCTTGCTGCGCGTTGCCGCAATGAGACTGTCCGAGACACTGCGCGATGTCGATACGCTGGCGCGTGTCGGTGGCGACGAATTTGTCGCGGTCCTGCCCGGCGCGGTCTCCGAGGCAGAAATCCAGATCATTGGACGCCGCATGATTTCAACAATGCAGCTGCCGTTCGAGATCCAGGGGCACACGCTGTACGTCGGCACCTCGATCGGCGCAGCCGTCTTTCCCGAGCACGGCGATAGTGAAGTCAAATTACTGGCCCATGCCGACACCGCGATGTACCGTGCCAAGGAAACCGGCAAGGCGCGCTGCGTGGTTTATAACCACGAGAAATTCACGCAGCCGGAACACGATGTGTCGATGGAAGCGGCGATGTTCCAGGCCGTGCGCGATGGCGAATTCCTGCTGCATTACCAGCCCATCGTCGATGCGCGCAGCCGTCAGATCATGGGCTTCGAAGCCTTGATGCGCTGGAGTCGTCCGGGACAAGGTTTGGTGTCGCCGGCCCAGTTCATCCCGATGGCGGAAAGCAATGGCTTGATCAACCTGCTGGGCGCATGGGCGCTGAAGGCGGCATGCGTGCAGATCAGGCGCTTCGAAGAAGTCGCGCGGCGGCCATTGTATGTGTCGGTCAACGTCAGTCCGCGCCAGTTCCGCAACGATCAATTCCTCGACATCATGGACGAGGCGATGCAGCTTTCCGGATTGAGCGGTGAGCAGCTGCTGCTCGAAATTACCGAAGGAATCCTGATGTCCGACCCGGAGCATGCCGAAGCCCTGCTGACCGCGATGACATCGCGTAATGTGCGCATCGCGATTGACGACTTTGGAACCGGATATTCATCGCTCGCCTACCTCAAACGCTTCCCGATCGCCACGCTCAAGATCGATCGCGCATTCATCAAGGATTTGCCCAGCTCTGTCAAGGACGTGGCCATTTGCAATGTCGTGCTCAGCCTTGCCAGCCATCTGAATCTGAACACCGTTGCCGAAGGCGTCGAAAACCAGGAACAGCTCGATTTTCTCGCCGCGCACGGCTGCGGCCTGATCCAGGGATACCACACAGGGCGTCCCCTGGTGCCCGATGAAATCATTGCCTTGCTCAAGGCCGAGCAGGCAAGTCCTGCGCTAACCGCTGCACAATAGAGTAGAGCGAGACCGACTGCATGCATGCCTTTTCAAATACCGGCCCGGTCAGTGCGGAAAAAACCATGGAACTGCTTTGGTCGCGCGTGCGCCAGCGCGGCGATCTGCCCGGTTTTTCCAAGGTGGTCAGCGCCATCATCGGCGCCATGCGCGGCGATGACGATCGCGAGTTCAATATGACCCGCACCGTGCTGCAGGATCCGGCGCTTACGCAAAAGGTATTGCGTTTGGCCAATAGCGCGATGTATTCGGTGTTCGGGCAGGGTATCAATACCGTTTCCAAAGCCGTCATCGTGCTGGGCACCGAGGCGATCGGCCATCTTGCGCTCGGATTGAAGCTGGTCGACGGCTTGTCCGCCGCTTCGTCCGAATCGGCAAATGCACGCGTCGAGATGGAAAAGTCGGTGCTGGCAGGGCACATCGCGCGACAGATGGCGTCGTCCGCGAATACACGCGATGCGGAAGAAGCCGTGGTCTGCTCGATGCTGCATTCGCTCGGCCGCATGATGGCGACTTTCTATCTGTCGGATCGCTGGCACCTGGTGCAGGAGTATAGCGTTCGCACTGGGGCCGATGAGAATGAAGCGGCACGCGAAATTCTCGGATTGCGGTTCGACGATATCGGCCGGCACGCGGCTCAGCATTGGGGCTTGCCTGCTGCAGTAGTGGATACCCTGCAAGACATGCCGCCCAAGCCGATCGGAGAGCCGCTGGACCATAAGGACTGGCTTGCTGCGATTGCGACCGTATCATCGCGCTGTGCCGATGCACTGACTTCCGACAACGGAGATATAGAAGAAATACTGGCCGATCTGACCAGTGACTACGCCGATATGTTGGGTCTTGAATCCGGACAGATGCTGCTTGCGCTGGAGAATGCGCAAAAAACGGCTGCGTCCGAAGATTCCGTCGTCGTTCGTACGCAGCGACGAAGCAATACGGAACACAAGGAGCCGGCGGCACCGATCGTCGGCAAGCCGGCCGACGCGGCGGCGCGTCTGGCGCGCGGGGTGGCGGACATGCGCGACGCATTGCAGTCGACCAGTTCCGGCCAGGTCATGACGATGGCTCTGGAAACCGTTTATCAGGGCCTGAGCTTTAGCCGCACGATTGCGTTTCTGCGTAATCAGGAGCAATCGCAATACGCCGCCAACATGTGTTTTGGCGACGGTGTGCAAGAGTTGCTGCCACGCCTGGTGTTCGGCGATGCCTACCAGCCGGATGTGTTTCATGCGGCACTGGCGAACGACAAAATGATCTTTGTCGAGAATGCGCAGGACGCCGCATTTATCAGCAAGGTGCCGCGCTGGTGGAAGGATGCGTTGCCGACCGTGCGCAGTTTCATGGTGCTGCCGCTGACCGTCAATCGACGTCCGGTCGGTTTCATTTATGGCGACTGGGATATGACCAAGCCACCCAGCAAGATCGAACAGGCTGAAATCGCGCCCTTGAACGAATTGCGGACCCTGGTCATGCATGCACTTGAGCAGCGCCGGCAACCGGAGCCGGCCTGGGCGCGCAAGATTCTCTGATATCGGAATGCGGCAATCGGCCCGCGGATATCCATGACGGTAATCAATGCGCGGCGAGAGGATTGAAAGCAAGCTAACGCCATTCTTATCCCTGTAAGCCAGCCGGCGGACACCGATTGCAATGACTGGACCGCTATCTCAGCAAGCCGTAGTTACGCTGCAACACACTTCCATCACCGTTATTCTGAATGCTGGCGCCGGCGGAACCGCTGCGCAAATGACGCGTAGCCGGATCGAACAGGCGTTGTCTGCACTTGACTATCCATGCACGATCGTCGAGGTGGCCTCTGGCCAAAAGCTACTTGAAGTCGGCCGCAAAGCGGTGCTCAACGCCAGTCAGACGGGTGGGATTGTCGTTGCTGCCGGTGGTGACGGCACTGTCAATACGATCGCATCGCTCTGTTGTGAATATCGGGTTCCGCTTGGAATCATCCCCGCTGGGACCTTCAATTATTTCGCGCGTGATCTTGGGATTCCGGAAGATCCGGACGCGGCGGCAAAACTGCTGCTGGCAGGGGATATTGCACAAGTGTCCGTCGGCTATGTGAACGGCAAACTGTTTTTAAACAATGCCAGCTTCGGCCTGTACAGCAAGCTCATACGCAACCGCGAAGAAGACAAGGCGCGCTTCGGGCGTTTCCGGGTGGTAGCTGTGCTGTCAGCACTGTTTTCATTGCTGAGCGGGGTGCGCCCATTCGGCGTGCAGCTGCAGATAGGCAATGAATCGCTGCTGCGAAAAACTTCGATGGTATTCGTCGCCAATAATCTGCTGCAGCTTTCCAAGCTCGATACCGACCTTGCCGGCGCGACGCCGGAAGACAGGCTAGCCGTATTCGTGTTGCGGCCCACCGGACGTCTTGACATGCTGCGGCTCTTGCTGCGCGGCGCGTTTCGTAATCTGGCGAGCGATCCGCATTTGGAAACCTTTTGCACGGATGCATTCGATACCGAAACGCGCAGGCGGCATGTCGATGTGGTGGTCGATGGCGAAATCGTGCGTTGCGCGACTCCCTTATCGTTCCGCGTGGCACGGCATGCGCTAGGAGTCATCGTGCCGCAGACGAATGGCGTCATCGCAAAGGAAGGCGAATGAGTATTATTGCCCACCTTTCCGATACCCATTTTGGCACTGAGATTCCGTTTGTCGTCGAGGCATTGCGCAAGGCGCTTCAACGCTTGCAACCCGATGTCGTGATTGTGTCTGGTGATGTCACCCAACGTGCCCGCAAGCATGAGTTTCAAAGTGCACGTCAGTTTCTTGATACGCTCAGTGCTCCGGCAGTACTTGTGATTCCGGGAAATCACGATATTCCGCTTTTTAATGTCTTCGCACGGACAGCATGGCCTTATCGCAATTATTGCGAAGCGTTTGGAAAATCACATCAGATATGGGCCGGCAGCGATATGGTAATTCTTGCCCTGGACAGCACCACTCCCTTGCGCCATACCCGCGGCAGACTCGATATCTCGCAGCTCTCGGCATTGGCAAGCCAGATTCCCGCATCCGATACCGAGCCTTTGCGCATCGCATGCGCGCACCAGCCGCTGCATACCGCATGGCCGGAAGACCTCCATGAAATTCTCATCGGTGCAGGCGATGCCGCCCAGGCGTTTGCACGCCATCGGATCGATATCGTCTTGAGCGGCCATGTCCATGTACCGCTGGTGACCACGACACATGCGGCGTTTCCGGCAGTGCCGCGTCATTTCATCCTCTGCGGGGCTGGAACTGCGGTGTCGCATCGCACCCGCCCGGCGGCGCCAAATTCCTTCAACGTCATTACGTCATCAGGTAATACCGACCCTGCATCGGTTTCGATTGCGATATGGCGGCTCGATGCCGCAGTAGCGGAATTCATTGCAGAACCGGAGAGCAGCTTTTTTCGGAGTGCAAACGGTTGGCATCAGCAATCGCTAGAGTAGTTATTTATTAAATAACAATACTTCCTGCCGGAACGACGGCTAATTTACCTGCTTGGATAAACAATGTTAACAAATGGAAAATTAGTTGTCGATCTGTGCATGGAATGCTTCATGCCTTCGGAGCGCCGGTATTTCGGTAATCCGGTTTTCGTCCAAGCGATTGCCATCCGCAGCCAAGATTCGCAGCAGCATTTATGTGAACAACAAGGCCGCAGCGGCGAATGGAAAATCCGACAGCGCTGGGGTGATCAACTTCAGTCGTCCCGACACACCTTGGCGCAACGCAGCGAACGCACATATTTAACGAAGCAGCAGCATCAGCCGGCCATCCCGGCGACAGGCCTGCGATAGAATCGCATCATCCGCCAAACCAGATGGCGGTCCGATTGCACGCTATGGCCCGACTTCCGCGACTCGTTGTTCCGCATCAGCCTCATCACATCCTTCAGAGTGGTATCGACCGGCAAGCCATTTTCCGCGACGATGCCGATTACGCGGCATTCCTCGGCTGGCTTAGGGAAGCGGCAAAACAGTTCCAGGTCGCCGTCCATGCTTATGTGCTGATGCCGAATCACTTGCATCTGCTAGTGTCGCCATCGGATACAACGGGCCTGGCGCGCATGATGCAATGGGTAGGGCGGCACTATGTCCCTTATTTCAATGCAAAGTATCAGCGCGTCGGCACCTTGTGGCAAAGCCGCTACAAAGCCACGATCATCGATTCCGACCAGTACTTTCTGCAATGCAGCCGCTATATCGAACTCAATCCTGCACGTGCCGGCCTGGTGGCCTCGGCGGACGAATATCCATGGTCCAGCCTTGCCCACCATGTCGGAATGCGCTCCGATCCCGTCATCCATGACCACCGCCTGTTCTGGGCGTTGGGAAATACGCCTTTCGATCGCGAAGCGGCTTATCGCAACTTCATCAACCATGGCTTAAGCGAAACCGAGATTGCCGCCTTCCGCGAGGCGACCCAAAAGGGCTGGCCACTGGGTTCGGAGCAATTCAAGAATATGCTGGCCAAGCAGACAAACCGGCGGGTGACACCGGCGCGACGCGGGCGGCCACTCAAGACTGCGGCAAGTCCTGATCATCAGCGGGACAAGCTAATTCAGCATTAAGGCACCGCGCAGGAATAACTTGCACAATTCTGCTGGCCGTAGCGGGCTCGGCGCCCCCGGCGCGCTGCGGCGTTGCTCGTCGTCGCCATAGCTCGCTATGACTCCTCCTCCCGCCCCTCGGCGGGCCCCTTGCAGCGCATCCCGCGACGTCCGTCAAATTGCACAACTTATTCCTGCGCGGCGCCTAAGCTTATCTAATTTGCTATGCCATCGAGCTAAAATGCCCGGAAAAACACTCTGTCCCTATTTATTTTGGTGCAAACGAAGCTCAAATACAAAAGTTACTCTGACCCTAAATTATTTCGATTGAACAAAGTATTGCGCTGCACTATCCTTCAGCTTCGATACATCAAAAGTTGCGGAGAAAGCTTATGCACGCGCAAGGTCTTTACGATCCTTCCAATGAACATGACGCCTGTGGCGTCGGTTTCATCGCCCACATCAAAGGCAAGAAAAGCCATTCCATCATCGAACAAGGCTTGCTGATCCTGAAAAATCTGGACCATCGGGGCGCAGTCGGCGCCGACAAGCTGATGGGCGATGGCGCGGGCATTTTGATCCAGATCCCTGACCAGTATTACCGCGAAGAAATGACGAAGCAGGGCGTGAATCTGCCGCCGCCCGGCGAATATGGCGTCGGCATGGTGTTCTTGCCCAAGGAAAACGCTTCCCGCATCGCCTGCGAACAGGAAATCGAGCGTGCGGTGCAAGCTGAAGGCCAGGTCGTCCTCGGCTGGCGCGACGTGCCCATCGACATCGAGATGCCGATGTCGCCGACCGTGCGCGACAAGGAACCGGTGATCCGCCAGATCTTTATCGGCCGCGGCCCGGACATCATGGTGACCGATGCGCTGGAGCGCAAACTGTACGTAATCCGCAAATCTTCCGGCCATGCGATCCAGGCATTGAACCTGTTGCACGGCAAGGAATTCTTCGTGCCATCGATGTCGGCCCGTACCGTCGTGTACAAGGGCTTGCTGCTGGCCGACCAGGTCGGCGTGTATTACAAGGACCTGCAGGATGCGCGTTGCGTGTCCGCGCTGGCCCTGGTGCACCAGCGCTTCTCTACCAATACCTTCCCCGAGTGGCCGCTGGCTCACCCGTACCGCCTGATCGCCCACAACGGCGAAATCAACACCGTCAAGGGCAACTTCAACTGGATGCGCGCACGCGAAGGCGTGATGAAGTCGGCCGTTCTCGGCGACGATCTGCAAAAGTTGTTCCCGCTGATCTATGAAGGCCAGTCCGACACCGCCTGCTTCGACAATGCGCTCGAACTGCTGCTGATGGCAGGCTATCCGCTGGCCCAGGCAATGATGATGATGATCCCGGAAGCCTGGGAAAACCATACGCTGATGGACGACAACCGTCGCGCCTTCTATGAATACCATGCCGCGATGATGGAGCCGTGGGACGGCCCCGCCGCCATGGCATTCACCGACGGCCGTCATATCGGCGGCACGCTGGACCGCAACGGCCTGCGTCCCGCGCGTTATATCCAGACCGATGACGATTTCGTCGTGATGGCATCGGAATCCGGCGTGCTGCCGATTCCGGAATCCAAGATCATCAAGAAATGGCGTCTGCAGCCGGGCAAGATGTTCCTGATTGACCTCGATGCCGGCCGTATCATCGATGACAAGGAACTGAAGGACACCTACGCCAACGCCAAGCCGTACAAGCAATGGATCGATTCCGTCCGCATCAAGCTGGACGAGCTCGACGCCGAGCCGGCAGAAGTCAGGTCCGACATCCCGTTGCTGGATCGCCAGCAAGTGTTCGGCTATACCCAGGAAGACCTGAAGTTCCTGATGGCGCCGATGGCCAGCGCCGGTGAAGAGGCAGTCGGTTCCATGGGCAATGACTCGCCGCTGGCCGTCATGTCCAACAAGAGCAAGCCGCTGTACAACTACTTCAAGCAGTTGTTCGCCCAGGTGACCAACCCGCCGATCGACCCGATCCGCGAAGCGATGGTGATGTCGCTGGTGTCCTTCATCGGCCCGCGTCCGAACCTGCTTGACACCAACAACATCAACCCGCCGATGCGCCTTGAAGTGGCGCAGCCTATCCTCGACTATGCGGATATCGCCAAGCTGCGCAACATCAGCAAGCATACCGGCGGCAAGTTCAAGTCGCATGAACTGAACATTTGCTATCCGAAAGCCTGGGGCAAGGAAGGCATTGAAGCGCGTATCGCGTCGCTGTGCGCGAAAGCGGTCGATGCGGTCAAGTCCGGCCACAACATCCTGATCGTGTCGGACCGCAAGGTCGACGCCGACCAGGTCGCGATCCCGGCATTGCTCGCAACATCCGCGATCCACCTGCATCTGGTGAGCAAGGGCTTGCGCACTTCGACCGGCCTCGTGGTCGAGACCGGTTCCGCACGCGAAACTCACCACTTCGCGCTGCTCGCCGGCTATGGCGCGGAAGCCATCCATCCCTACCTCGCGATGGATACATTGTCTGAAATGGCGAACGGCCTGCCGGGCACGCTGTCGCCGGAAAAGGCAATCTACAACTTCCAGAAGGCAGTCGGCAAGGGCCTGATGAAGGTCATGTCCAAGATGGGCATTTCGACCTACATGTCCTACTGCGGCGCGCAGATCTTCGAAGCCATCGGCCTCAACAAGGCGTTGGTTGACAAGTACTTCAAGGGCACCGCATCCAACGTCGAAGGTATCGGCGTGTTCGAAGTCGCGGAAGAAGCGCTGCGTCTGCACAAGCTGGCGTTTTCCGACGATCCGGTGCTGGCGAACGCACTCGACGCCGGCGGCGAGTACGCATTCCGCGTGCGTGGCGAAGACCACATGTGGACGCCGGACGCGATCGCCAAACTGCAGCATTCGACCCGCTCGAACAACTTCAACACCTACAAGGAATACGCGCAGATCATCAACGATCAATCCAAGCGCCACATGACCTTGCGCGGCCTGTTCGAGTTCAAGATCGACCCGTCCAAAGCGATCGCGATCGACGAAGTCGAATCGGCCAAGGACATCGTCAAGCGTTTCGCCACCGGCGCGATGTCGCTCGGTTCGATCTCGACCGAAGCGCACGCCACACTGGCAATCGCAATGAACCGCATCGGCGGCAAGTCGAATACCGGTGAAGGCGGCGAAGACGAGAACCGCTATCGTCAGGAATTGAAAGGCATCCCGATCAAGAAGGGCGAAACGCTCGCTTCCGTGATCGGCAAGGACCGCGTCGAAGTCGACCTGCCACTTCTGGCCGGCGACTCGCTGCGTTCGAAGATCAAGCAGGTAGCATCGGGCCGTTTCGGCGTGACCACCGAGTACCTGACTTCGGCCGACCAGATCCAGATCAAGATGGCTCAAGGCGCGAAGCCGGGCGAGGGCGGTCAGCTGCCCGGCCATAAAGTGTCCGAGTACATTGCCAAGCTGCGTTTCTCGGTGCCGGGTGTCGGCCTGATTTCGCCGCCGCCGCACCACGACATCTATTCGATCGAAGATCTGGCACAGCTGATTCACGATCTGAAGAATGCGAATCCGAAGGCATCGATCTCGGTCAAGCTGGTATCCGAAGTCGGTGTCGGCACGGTCGCCGCAGGCGTCGCCAAAGCCAAGGCCGATCACGTCGTGATCGCCGGCCACGACGGCGGTACCGGTGCATCGCCGCTGTCATCGGTCAAGCATGCGGGTTCGCCATGGGAACTCGGCTTGGCGGAAACCCAGCAGACCCTGGTATTGAACCGCCTGCGCAGCCGTATCCGTGTGCAGACCGACGGTCAGATCAAGACCGGCCGTGACGTCGTCATCGCCGCAATGCTGGGCGCCGACGAAGTCGGTTTCGCGACCGCACCGCTGGTGGTCGAAGGCTGCATCATGATGCGCAAGTGCCATCTGAATACTTGCCCGGTTGGCGTTGCGACCCAGGATCCGGTGCTGCGCGCCAAGTTCCAGGGCAAACCCGAGCATGTCGTGAACTACTTCTTCTTCGTCGCCGAAGAAGCGCGTCAGATCATGGCCCAGCTTGGCGTGCGGTCTTTCGACGAACTGATCGGCCGTTCCGATCTGCTCGACAAGTCGAAGGCGATCGCCCACTGGAAAGCCAAGGGCCTGGATTTCAGCAAGATCTTCTATCAGCCTGACGTTCCGGCATCCGAGCCGCGCTACCAGGTCGAAGAGCAGGATCACGGTCTGGAAAACGCACTCGATCACAAGCTGATCGCACAAGCGAAGGCTGCGATCGACAAGGGTGAAAAGGTGTCCTTCATCTCGCCGGTCAAGAACCGCAACCGCACGGTCGGCACCATGCTGTCGGGCGAAGTCGCGAAGAAATACGGCCATGAAGGTCTGCCGGATGACACCATCCACATCCAGCTGCAAGGCACCGCAGGCCAGTCGGCCGGCGCTTTCCTCGCGCACGGCATCACGCTGGATCTGGTCGGCGAAGGCAACGACTATGTCGGCAAGGGCTTGTCGGGCGGCCGCATCATCGTGCGTCCGAACACCGAGTTCCGCGGCTGGGCGGTCGACAACATCATCGTCGGCAATACCGTGCTGTACGGCGCGATTTCCGGTGAAGCGTTCTTCAACGGCGTCGCAGGCGAGCGTTTCGCGGTGCGTAATTCCGGCGCGATCACTGTCGTCGAAGGCTCTGGCGACCACGGCTGCGAATACATGACCGGCGGCACCGTCGTCGTGCTCGGCGCCACCGGCCGCAATTTCGCGGCGGGTATGTCCGGCGGTATCGCTTACGTGTACGACCCGGACGGCGACTTCGCCAAGAAGTGCAACATGTCGATGGTGACGCTGGATCCGGTGCTGTCCGCTGCCGACCAGGAAGCGAAGATCGACCGTGCGATTTGGCATGCAACCGTACGCGGCGGCGAAGGCCAGGCCGACGAGGCGATCCTCAAGGGCTTGATCGAGCGTCACTTCAAGTACACCGGCAGCACGCGTGCGCGCAACCTGCTCGACGACTGGGCCAATGCCCGCAACAAGTTCGTGAAGGTCTTCCCGACCGAGTACAAGCGTGCTCTCGGCGAACTGCATGCGGCGGCTCAGGCAAAAGAAAAGATCGCAGCGTAAACATCAACGACTGGCCAGCTCCTTCCCCCTGATACGGGGAAGGTTAGGATGGGGCGGGCCGCGTAGGCTATGCAGGTTGAACAGGCGTTATCGTCAAATCAAGCTCACTACCCCCACCCTAACCCTCCCCCTGCATGGGGGAGGGGAACCGAGCAGCGATAGAAAAAATACTCAAGGAACATCATGGGAAAAGTAACCGGCTTTCTGGAATTCCAACGCTTGCAGGAAGCAAGCGAAGCACCGACCTCGCGCAAGAAGCATTACAAGGAATTCACCGTCCATCTGAGCGACGCCGATGCCAAGGTGCAGGGCGCGCGCTGCATGGATTGCGGCATCCCTTTCTGCAATAACGGCTGCCCGGTCAACAACATCATTCCGGACTGGAACGACCTGGTTTACCACGGCAATTACAAGGAAGCGCTGGACAACCTGCATTCCACCAACAACTTCCCCGAGTTCACCGGTCGCATCTGCCCGGCGCCGTGCGAAGCCGCCTGTACGCTCGGCATCAACAGCGACCCGGTCGGCATCAAGTCGATCGAGCACTTCATCATCGACAAGGGTTGGGAAAACGGCTGGGTTCGTCCGCAGCTCCCGACTTCCAAAACCGGCAAGAAAATCGCCGTCGTTGGTTCCGGTCCTGCCGGCCTTGCAGCGGCTCAGCAACTGGCGCGCGTCGGGCATGACGTCACCGTGTTTGAAAAGAATGACCGTGTTGGTGGCCTGCTGCGTTACGGCATCCCCGACTTCAAGATGGAAAAGTCGCATATCGACCGCCGTGTCGAACAGATGAAGGCCGAAGGCGTGACGTTCCGCACCAGCGTTTTCGTTGGCAAGGATTTCCCATCCAATGTCTATAACTGGGCCAAGGAAACTGTCTCGACTGAACAGTTGAAGAAAGATTTCGACGCGATCGTCATCGCCGGCGGCGCGGAAACCCCGCGCGACCTGCCGGTTCCCGGCCGCGAACTGAAGGGCGTGCACTATGCAATGGAATTCCTGCCGCTGCAAAACAAGGTCAATGCCGGCGACAAGCTGAAAGACCAGATCATGGCGACCGGCAAGAACGTCATCGTGATCGGCGGCGGCGATACTGGTTCCGACTGCGTCGGCACATCCAATCGTCACGGCGCCGCATCGGTGGTGCAATTCGAACTGCTGCCGCAACCGCCGGAAGAAGAGAACAAGCCGCTGGTCTGGCCATACTGGCCGACCAAGCTGCGCACCTCGTCTTCGCACGAAGAAGGTTGCGACCGCGACTGGGCAGTCGCCACCAAGCGTCTCGAAGGCAAGAATGGCAAGGTCGAAAAACTGATCGCTGCCCGCGTCGAATGGAAGGACGGCAAGATGCAGGAAGTGCCGAATTCCGAATTCGAACTGAAGGCCGACCTGGTATTGCTGGCCATGGGCTTTGTATCACCGGTGCAGCAGGTGCTGGATGCGTTCGGCGTCGACAAGGATGCGCGTGGCAATGCCAAGGCGACAACCGACGGCGACGGCTGCTACAAGACCTCGGTGGACAAGGTATTTGCCGCCGGCGACATGCGTCGCGGCCAGTCGCTCGTGGTCTGGGCGATCCGTGAAGGCCGTCAGTGCGCAAAAGCGGTCGATGAATACCTGATGGGATCATCGGTTCTGCCCCGATAAGCTATATTTATTGCAAAAAGCCCGCCTGATCGAAAGATTTGGCGGGTTTTTTTGTGGCTTTTTATCTGACTCTTGGGTTAGTTCAAAAGTGCGATTGCACTTTCTGCACTACAATCTCGTCTTTGCGTAAAAAGTTCGTGTTGTGCCTAACCTTGTCGAAATCCGTGACCTGCATTTCTCCTATGGCCCCCGTCCTATCCTGTCGGGACTCCAGATGGATTTCCCGCGCGGGAAGGTCGTCGCGGTCATGGGCGGCTCCGGCTCCGGGAAAACCACGATCCTGCGCCTGATCGGTGGGCAAATTGCCCAGCAACGGGGTACTGTTACCGTTGACGGCGAAGCTGTCAATCCACGCAAGACCGATGCGCTTTATGCATTGCGGCGCAAGATGGGCATGTTGTTTCAGCATGGTGCGCTGTTTACCGATCTCTCGGTATTTGAAAATGTCGCTTTCCCGCTGCGCGAGCATACGCGCCTGCCGGAAGAGCTGATCCGCGACCTGGTACTGATGAAATTGCATGCAGTCGGATTGCGCAACGCGGCGCAGTTGAAGCCATCGGAAATATCCGGCGGCATGGCGCGCCGGGTCGCACTGGCGCGTGCCGTCGCGCTGGATCCGCAATTGATCATGTACGACGAACCATTTGCCGGCCTCGATCCCATTTCCATGGGAGTGACGGCGAACCTGATTCGGCGGTTAAATAATGCACTGGGCTCGACTTCGATCGTCGTGTCGCATGATGTGCATGAAACCTTCCTCATTGCCGACTATGTGTATTTTCTGTCGCAAGGGAAAATCGTTGCACACGGGACGCCGGCGCAGATGCAGGCTTCGGACGATCTCTACGTAAAGCAGTTCGTGCATGCGGAAGCCGATGGTCCGGTGCCATTCCATTATGCAGGCCGTTCGCTCGCAGAGGATTTGCAGCTGGGGCAGCCGCAATGATAGTCGACCTGATTGCGGGGCTCGGGCGCCGGGTGCGTGAATCGGTCAGCAATGTTGGCTTTGCTGCACGCTCATTTCTTGCCGTGCTTGGCGCGTCCGGCGGCATGCTGCGGCGACCTCGGCTGGTCACCGACCAGATTCATTTCATTGGCAATTATTCGCTGGTGATTATTGCCGTGTCGGGCCTGTTCGTCGGCTTTGTGCTTGGGCTGCAAGGGTATTACACTTTGAATCGCTACGGCTCCGAGCAGGCCCTGGGCTTGCTGGTAGCCCTGTCGCTGACACGCGAACTCGGTCCCGTGGTCACCGCCTTGTTGTTTGCCGGGCGCGCAGGGACTTCGCTGACGGCGGAAATCGGTTTGATGAAGGCTGGCGAGCAATTGTCGGCGATGGAAATGATGGCGGTCAATCCCATGCAGCGGGTGATCGCGCCGCGTTTTTGGGCAGGTGTGATCGCCATGCCGGTATTGGCCGCGATTTTCAGTGCGGTCGGCATCCTCGGCGGCTACATCGTCGGCGTTCAGTTGATCGGCGTCGATGAAGGCGCATTCTGGTCGCAGATGCAGGCCGGCGTCGATGTATGGAAAGACATCGCCAACGGTGTGATCAAAAGCGTGGTGTTCGGATTTGCGGTAACGTTCATAGCATTGTTCCAGGGTTACGAAGCGCAACCGACACCGGAAGGCGTTGCCCGAGCGACAACACGCACAGTCGTCATCGCATCACTGACAGTCTTGTGGCTGGACTTTCTGTTGACGGCCCTCATGTTCAATTGAACAGTTGCTGCAGAAGGAACCATCGTCATCCGGTGGTCACCTAGTAAATATATAACCTTTCACGGTATGAAACCCCGCTACAGGTTTCACGACATATAGTTAGAGTAAGCTTCATGCAACGTAAATCATTAGACCTGTGGGTCGGCATGTTCGTCTTGTTAGGCGCAGCGGCACTGGTATTTCTGGCTCTCAAAGCCGGAAACATGAGTTCGCTTTCGTTTGCGCAGACCTATGCCGTCACCACGAAGTTCGACAATATCGGTGGCCTCAAGCCGCGCGCGCCGGTTAAGAGTGCCGGCGTCGTGGTCGGTCGCGTGGCCGACATCCGCTTTGATGACAAAAGTTTTCAGGCGATTGTCACCCTTGACCTGGAAAACACTTACAAATTTCCCAAGGACACCTCGGCGAAGATTCTGACCGCCGGATTACTGGGTGAACAATATATCGGCCTTGAGGCCGGCGGCGACACCAATAATCTGGCTGCCGGCGATCGTATCAAAATGACACAATCTGCAGTCGTACTGGAAAATCTGATCAGTCAGTTTCTTTACAGCAAAGCTGCAGAAGGAAAGGATGGCGACAAGTAATGAGGTCCGCCCTGAAAATAAAAATCAGTATACTTGCTGCGGCGTTGCTGCTTACTGGTTGTGCGACAACCAATCCCAAGGATCCGTTTGAAGACTTCAATCGGGCAATGTTCACGTTTAACGATACTGTCGATCAAGCCGCAATAAAGCCGGCGGCCGAAGTGTATAGCACGCTGTTGCCACAATTCGTGCAAATCGGCATCAACAATTTTTTTGGCAATCTTGGCGATGTATGGACTGGTGTTAACAATTTCCTCCAAGGCAAAATTGCCGATGGCTTGTCCGACGTGATGCGCGTGGCGGTCAACACGACAATGGGTTTCGGCGGCGTGCTTGATATCGGTAGCGAAGCAGGCCTGGTCAAGCACAAGGAAGACTTTGGGCAAACATTAGGCAAATGGGGCGTTGCATCCGGCCCATACCTGGTACTGCCTATCCTCGGTTCATCTACCGTGCGTGACACTTTTGCAACTCCGCTCGACTTCAAGGGTGACCCTTGGCATTACAAAGCCCCGGTGCATGTGCGCAATGTTGGATCCACCATTCGGGTTATCGACTTGCGGTCCAGCGTGCTCGACGCCTCCAATCTGGTTGAAGAAGCGGCGCTGGATCGCTATGTCTTCATAAGGGACGCCTATATGCAGCGTCGCCAGAGCAAGGTGTTCGATGGCGAGGTGCCATCGTCCACCTATGAACACGATGTTGGTCCGACCGCTGCCGAGGACTTGCCGGCGATCAACGACAAGGGTGCCGCCATGCCGGAACCAGCCGAAAAGCCGGTTGTCAAACTGGAACAAAATGATACGGTGGCAACTACCCTGGTCACGGAAGCAAAACAATAATTTCCCCGGCGGTAGACCAATCGGCACCGTCACGCGTTTTTCAATACGCGCTGCCCTTGCAGCGCTGTTCATCTCATTCAGGATCTTATGAAACTGCTCAAGAAATTATTTGCCCTTGCCAGTCTCGCCGTCGGCGCGCTGGCATTTGTACCGACCGCATCCGCTCAGGAAGCGCCTGATGCGCTCGTAAAGCGCATCAGCCAGGAAGTTCTCGATATCGCCAAGAGCGACAAGGATATCCAGGCCGGCAACCAGAAGAAGGTGCTTGAACTGGTGGAAGCCAAGGTTCTGCCCCACGTGGATTTTCAGCGCATGACCGCGCTTGCGGCCGGTCGCTTCTGGCGTGAAGCGACACCAGAGCAGCAAAAGCAGCTCACCACTGAATTCCGCACGCTGCTGATTTATACCTACTCGGGCGCTATTTCCCAGGTCAAGGACCAGAAACTGGAATTCAAGCCAATGCGCGGCGACGCAACCGATACTGAAGTGGAAGTCCGGACTCAGGTCGTGCAACCGCGCGGTGGCGATCCTATCCAGCTGAACTATCGCCTGGAAAAGCTGCCGAGCGGTTGGAAGATTTATGACGTCAATGTCCTTGGCGCATGGCTGGTGGAAACCTACAAGGGTAATTTTGCCGCCGAAATCGGCAAGGGCGGTATCGATGGCCTGATCAAGACCCTGTCCGACAAGAACAAGCGACTGGCAGCAAGCGCGGCCAAGACAGTCAAGTCCTGACCACATGTATCGTCCCGCAGTCACGCTGACCGTCAATAACGCGCAAACCGCACTCGAAGCTGGTTTGCGCGCCATTGCCGACGGCCAGACCGAAATCGACCTTGCCGATCTGAGCGTGGTCGATTCCGGCGCCGTTGCCACCATGCTTGCCTGGCAACGTGCAGCGCAACGCACCGGCAAGAAGCTCCTCTTTCGCAATCCTTCCGCCAACCTGCAAAGCCTGATCACGCTGTATGGCGTCGATGAACTTCTCGTGATCGCGGCGGCCGCCGCCCCACGCAGCGATCTGCTGCATCATTGACGCTGCCGTTCCGACCCGCCGCGTTCCGGCTTCCTGACCGGAAATCCAATATAATCAAGGGTTCCGCCAAAGGTCCCGCCCGTCAGGCGAGCGGACCGGCCCCTCCTCTCTAAAATGACCAAGCCGCCATGGCTGCTTTGCAAATCGTTAATGTCGAAAAACGCTACAAGTCGCTGCAGGCGCTTGGCGGCGTCTCGCTTTCCGTCGAACCGGGTGAATTCTTTGGTTTACTTGGGCCGAACGGCGCCGGCAAGACCACACTGATTTCCATCATCGCGGGCTTGAACCGCGCGGATTCCGGCACCGTATCGATAGATGGACACGATGTCGTCAGCGACTACCGCGAAGCGCGCAAGCGCCTGGGCGTGGTGCCGCAGGAGCTGGTATTCGACCCATTCTTCACCGTGCGCGAAACCCTGCGCATGCAATCCGGTTACTTCGGGCTGAAACGCAACGATGACTGGATCGACGAAGTCATGGCCAACCTCGATCTGACCAACAAGGCCGATACCAACACCCGCGCCTTGTCGGGCGGCATGAAGCGCCGCGTGCTGGTCGCACAGGCACTGGTTCACAAGCCGCCGGTCATCGTGCTGGACGAACCCACCGCCGGGGTCGATGTCGAACTGCGCCAGACGCTGTGGAAATTCATTTCCCGTCTCAACCGCGAAGGGCATACCATCGTCTTGACCACTCATTACCTGGAAGAGGCGCAGGCGCTTTGCAATCGCATCGCGATGCTCAAAGCCGGCAAGGTCGTCGCGCTCGATTCGACTTCCGCGCTGCTCAAGCGCATTTCCGGTTCGCAGCTCATCGTGCATCTGGCGCGTGGCGCCTTGCCGGATGGCCTGAAGCCATTGGTGTCGCATCCCGACGAACTCGTGTCCGGCCGCAAATACACCTTGCGCGTCAACGAATATACCGATGTCGAACCCATTCTCGCCACGCTACGCGAGGCAGGGGCGGTCATCGATGACATGCACCTGCAGCAAGCCGATCTGGAAGACGTCTTCATCCAGATCATGGAAGGTGAAAAATAATGACCGGCTTCCAGACCCTGTTCTACAAGGAAGTACTGCGCTTCTGGAAAGTGGCGACACAGACGATCACCGCGCCCATCTTGACCGCGATGCTTTATCTGCTGATCTTCGGTCATGTGCTGGAAGAGCATGTGCAGGTGTATCCGAATGTGCGCTACACCGCCTTTCTGGTGCCCGGCCTGGTGATGATGAGCGTGCTGCAGAATTCCTTTGCCAATAGTTCATCGTCACTGATCCAGTCCAAGATCACCGGCAACCTGGTGTTCGTGCTGCTGCCGCCCTTGTCGCACTGGGATTTGTTTGCCGCGTATGTGCTGGCTTCCGTGGTGCGCGGACTTGCGGTGGGCGCCGGAGTGTTCCTGATCACCGCCTGGTTCGCCGAGCTGAGTTTTTTCGCGCCGTGGTGGATTGCCATCTTCGCCCTGCTTGGTGCCGCGATTCTGGGCACCATGGGCTTGATCGCTGGTATCTGGGCGGAAAAATTCGATCAGCTCGCAGCGTTCCAGAATTTCCTGATCATGCCGGCCACCTTTTTGTCCGGCGTGTTTTATTCCATCCATTCGCTGCCGGCCTTCTGGCAAACGGTGTCGCACTTCAATCCGTTTTTTTATATGATTGACGGCTTCCGTTACGGCTTTTTCGGTCAGTCCGATGTGAATCCGTTTGCCAGTTTTGCCATCGTCGGCGTGTTTTTCCTCGTGTTGTCGGGATTCGCGATCCGGATGCTGAAGAATGGATACAAGCTGCGCCACTAAATCCTGGATGACCGCCAGGCTTGTGACGCGATGACGACCGAAAAGGTCAATAAAGGTTAGACCATGCTACCCACACCCGAGCTTGTCAAAAGCTACATCGCCGCCGGACTCGACTGCACCCACCTCGAAGTGGAAGGTGACGGCCAGCATTTCAATGCCGTCATCGTGTCCAGCGCCTTCGCCGGCAAACGGCTGATCCAGCGCCATCAACTCGTGTACGCCGCGCTCGGCGACCGCATGCGGGAAGAAATCCATGCGCTGTCGATGAAGACCCTTACTCCGGAAGAATTCCAGACATAATGGACAAACTGCTCATCACCGGCGGCAATCGCCTGTCCGGCGACATCACCATTTCGGGCGCCAAGAATGCCGCGCTGCCCATCCTGTGTGCAGGCTTGCTCAGTGGCGATACGGTTCAGTTGTCGAATGTGCCGCATCTGCAAGACGTCAACACTATGCTCAAACTGCTCAAGCAGATGGGCTTGCGCGTCGAGCAGGAAGGCGATCGCATGACATTGAACGGCGCCGCCATCACCAGCTGCGAAGCGCCCTACGAACTGGTGAAAACCATGCGCGCGTCTATCCTGGTGCTGGGTCCGCTGCTGGCGCGCTTCGGCGAAGCAAAGGTATCCCTGCCCGGCGGTTGCGCGATCGGATCGCGTCCGGTTGACCAGCACATCAAGGGTCTGCAGGCGATGGGCGCCGACATCACGATCGAAGCCGGTTACATCCATGCGCGAGCCAAGAAGTTGAAAGGCGCGCGCATCGTCACCGACATGATTACCGTGACCGGTACCGAGAATCTGTTGATGGCGGCCACGCTGGCAGAAGGTGAGACCGTGCTTGAAAATGCCGCGCGCGAGCCGGAAGTCACCGATCTTGCCAACCTGCTGGTGGCAATGGGTGCCAGGATTGAAGGCATCGGTAGCGATCGCCTGGTGATCCAAGGTGTCGACAAGCTGCATGGCGCGTCGCACGAAGTGATTGCCGACCGCATTGAAACTGGTACCTTCCTGTGCGCGGTGGCCGCAGCGGGCGGTGACGTGACCCTGCGCAAGACGCGCAGCGATATCCTTGAAGTTGCGCTCGACAAGCTGCGCGAGGCCGGCGCCATCCTGACCAGCGGTCCCGACTGGATTCGCGTGCAGATGTCGGCACGTCCCAAGGCGATCAGCTTCCGCACCATCGAATATCCGGGCTTTCCCACCGACATGCAGGCGCAATTCATGGCGCTCAATTGCATTGCCGAAGGCAGCAGTCGCGTGACGGAAACGATTTTCGAAAACCGCTTCATGCACGTACAGGAATTGAATCGCCTCGGCGCCTCGATCGAAATCGATGGCCACACCGCGATTATGCAAGGCGTCGACAAGCTGGTGGGCGCGCCGGTCATGGCGACCGACCTGCGCGCATCGGCATCGCTGGTGATTGCCGCGCTCGCGGCGCAGGGTGAAACACTGGTCGATCGCATCTACCATCTTGATCGCGGCTATGACCGCATGGAAGTCAAGCTCTCGGCCGTCGGCGCCAACATTCAGCGAGTCAAATAAATGAGCCAGCAACTGACCCTTGCCTTGTCCAAGGGCCGCATTTTTGAAGAAACTCTGCCATTGCTGGCAGCAGCAGGCATTACCGTCACCGAAGATCCGGAAAAGTCGCGCAAGCTGATTCTGCCGACCAATGATCCGGATGTGCGCGTCATCATCGTCCGCGCGTCCGACGTGCCGACTTATGTGCAGTATGGCGCGGCGGATTTCGGCGTGGCCGGCAAGGATGTGCTGCTCGAGCATGGCGGTGAAGGCTTGTACCAGCCTATCGACCTCAATATCGCCAAATGCCGCCTGTCGGTCGCGGTGCCGGCGGGCTTCGACTATGCGAGCGCGGTTCGGCAGGGCGCACGCCTGCGCGTGGTGACCAAGTACGTCAACTGCGCGCGCGAGCACTTCGCCGCCAAGGGCGTGCACGTCGACCTGATCAAGCTGTATGGTTCGATGGAACTCGGCCCGCTGGTCGGCCTGTCCGATGCGATCGTCGATCTGGTCAGTACCGGCAGCACGCTGCGGGCCAACAATCTGGTGGAAGTCGAACACATTCTGGATATCTCGTCGCGGCTGGTGGTGAACCAGGCCGCATTGAAACTCAAACGCGAACGCCTGCAGCCGATACTCGACGCTTTCGAAAAAGCGTCGCAGCCGGCATGACCAACATGACTATCCAGATCCGCAAACTCGATTCCACCGCCGCCGATTTCAAGACACGCCTGTCGGCAGTGCTCGCATTCGAAGCCAGCGAAGACGAAGCGATCGATCGCGCCGCCGCCCAGATCCTGGCCGACGTCAAGGCGCGGGGCGATGCAGCCGTGCTGGAATATACCAATCGCTTCGACAAGCTCGATGCGCAGACCATCGGCAGCCTGGAGATCGGCAAGGAAGAATTGCAAGCCGCCCTCGACGGCCTGGCACCGGCGCGCCGCGCCGCGTTGCAAACCGCTGCGGACCGGGTGCGCGCATATCACGAGCGGCAAAAGCAGGAAACCGGCGGCGACGGGTTTCGCTACACCGAAGCCGACGGCACGGTGCTCGGACAAAAGGTGACGCCGCTCGACCGCGTCGGGATTTATGTTCCAGGCGGCAAGGCGGCCTATCCTTCATCGGTGCTGATGAACGCCATCCCGGCCAAGGTCGCCGGCGTGCAAGAAATCATCATGGTGGTGCCGACGCCGAACGGCGTGAAAAACGAACTCGTGCTTGGCGCGGCGTCGATCGCCGGCGTCGATCGCGTATTTACGATCGGCGGCGCGCAGGCAGTCGGCGCTCTGGCCTACGGCACCGCAAGCGTTCCCCAAGTCGACAAGATCGTCGGTCCGGGCAATGCGTATGTGGCTGCTGCCAAGCGCCGCGTATTCGGTATCGTCGGCATCGACATGATTGCCGGGCCTTCCGAAATTCTCGTGCTGTGCGATGGCAGCACCGATCCGGATTGGGTCGCGATGGACCTGTTTTCGCAAGCCGAGCATGACGAACTGGCGCAATCGATCCTGGTATGCCCGGACGACGCGTATATCGCCAGGGTCGAAGCCAGCATCAACAAGCTGCTGGACACGATGCCGCGCAAGGAAGTGATTCGCACCTCGCTGACCAACCGCGGCGCGCTGGTCAAGGTGCGTGATATGCAAGAAGCCTGCGACATCGCTAACCTGATCGCCGCCGAGCACCTCGAAATTTCCGCCGACGACCCGCAGCAATGGGCGGACCGGATACGGCACGCCGGCGCGATGTTCCTGGGACGCTTTTCCTCCGAGTCGCTGGGCGATTATTGCGCGGGGCCCAACCATGTGCTGCCGACTTCACGCACCGCGCGCTTTTCGTCGCCGCTCGGGGTTTACGATTTTCAAAAGCGCTCCAGCATCATTTACGTCAGTGAAGCCGGCGCGCAGACGCTTGGCAAGGTGGCTGCCGAACTCGCATACGGCGAAGGCTTGCAGGCGCATGCAGCTTCTGCGGAATTGCGGCTGAAATGACATCAGTCTTTTTTTACCCGATGGCCGGCCTGCGGAAGGCGGCAAGGTGACGTCCTGGCTTGACCGCATCTATTGCGAAAACGCGATCGCGGGCCTGGCGCGTATTCCCGACGCCAGCGTCGACCTGCTGATCGCCGACCCGCCGTATGGCCTCGGCAAGGATTACGGCAACGATTCCGACAAACTGGATGCTGATGCCTATCTGCAATGGACCGAGCAATGGATCGATGCGGCGCTGCCCAAGCTCAAGGCCAGCGGCAGCCTGTACATCTTCCTGACCTGGCGCTATTCGCCCGAAATCTTTGTGATGCTGAAAAAACGCATGACAATGATTAACGAAATCATCTGGGATCGCCGGGTGCCGTCGATGGGAGGCAGTACGCGGCGCTTTTCTTCGGTGCATGATACCGTCGGCTTTTTCGCGAAAGCCCGGGACTATTATTTTGATCTGGATGCGGTGCGCATTCCTTATGATGCGGAAACCAAGAAGGCGCGGTCGCGCTCGATTTTCGTCGGTGCCAAATGGCTGGAAATGGGCTATAACCCCAAGGACGTCTGGAGCGTGTCGCGCCTGCACCGCGAACACCGCGAGCGCGCCGACCATCCGACCCAGAAGCCGCTGGAAATCGTCGAGCGCATGCTCAAGGCGTCCTGTCCGCCGGGTGGCGTGGTGCTCGACCCGTTCATGGGCAGCGGCACCACCGCGGTGGCAGCCAAGCGTTGCAACCGGCATTTTGTCGGCTTCGAGCTGAACCCCGATTACTGTGAATTGATTGAAAACCGCCTCGCCGAGCTCGACAAGCCGGCCGCTGCCTGAGAACCCGCCATGTCCCTGATCGAAAACATCATCCGCCCTGACGTCCGCGCGCTTGCCGCCTATCATGTGCCGGACGCGACCGGCTTCGTCAAGCTCGATGCGATGGAAAATCCGTACACCTTGCCCGAGCCGCTGCGCGTTGAGCTCGGCCGCCGGCTGGCTGATGTCGCGATGAACCGCTATCCGGTGCCATCCTACTCCGCATTGAAGGAAAAGATCCGGGCGCAGCTGGGCGTTCCGGCCGGTTACGATGTCGTGCTCGGCAATGGCTCCGATGAATTGATCACGTTGCTCTCGGTTGCCTGCGCCAAACCCGGCGCCAAGGTGCTGGCGCCGACGCCCGGTTTTGTGATGTATGCGATGTCGGCCAAATTCGCCGGACTGGAATTCGTCGGCGTGCCGCTCAAGGCCGATCTGTCGCTGGACCGGGACGCGATGCTTGCCGCAATTGCACAGCACAAGCCAGCGATCACTTACCTTGCGTATCCGAATAATCCGACCGGCAACCTGTTCGATGAAGATGACATGGTGGCAATCCTGCGCGCAGTAGGTGACACCGGCCTGGTTGTCGTGGATGAAGCCTATCAGCCGTTTGCGCAGGCAACGTTTATGTCGCGCCTGCCGGAATTTGCCAACCTGGTCGTCATGCGCACGGTATCCAAGCTTGGATTGGCCGGTATTCGCCTGGGCTACATGTCGGCAAGCGAGGACTTGCTCACCGAATTCGACAAGGTCAGGCCGCCCTATAATATCAATGTGCTGACCCAGGCCGCGGCAGAATTCCTGCTTGAGCATGTCGATGTGCTAGACGCTCAGGCAACGTCGCTGCGCGAAGAGAGAACCCGCTTGGCGGCGGCGTTGGCCGCGCTGTCGGGCGTCGAAGTTTTCCCGTCGGCAGCCAATTTCCTGCTGATTCGGGTAAAAACCGAAAAAATTAATAGCAATGAGGTATTTACTGCCCTGTTAGACCGTAAGGTTTTGGTCAAAAATGTCGGTAAAATGCATCCATTGCTGGAAAACTGCTTGCGGATCACCGTCAGCACCCCGGAAGAAAACCGGATACTGCTGGATGCCGTGATGGCATCCCTCGCTTCATAATCTTTAGTACCCATTTAACATGTCCACGCCCCGCGTTGCTGAGGTCACTCGCAATACCAACGAGACGCAAATCCGCGTCGTGATCAACATCGATGGCACCGGCCAGCAAAAGCTGAATACCGGCGTTCCTTTTCTCGACCATATGCTCGACCAGATCGCGCGCCATGGATTGATCGACCTCGATATCGAAGCCAAGGGCGACTTGCACATCGATGCGCACCATACCGTCGAAGATGTCGGCATCACCCTCGGGCAGGCCTTTGCAAAGGCAGTCGGCGACAAGAAGGGCATCCGTCGCTACGGTCATGCCTATGTGCCGCTGGACGAAGCGCTGTCGCGTGTCGTGATCGACTTTTCCGGGCGTCCGGGTATCGAATTCAATGTGCCCTTTACGCGCGCGATGATCGGCGGCTTCGATGTCGACCTCACGCACGAGTTTTTCCAGGGCTTTGTCAACCATGCACTGATCACGCTGCATATCGATAACCTGCGCGGCCAGAATGCGCATCATCAATGCGAAACCGTGTTCAAGGCATTTGGCCGCGCACTGCGGATGGCCATCGAACTGGACCCGCGTGCAGCGGGAACGATTCCCTCGACCAAGGGCAGCCTGTAACAACGCAACGCGTTGACTGACATTTCAACCATGAACAAGATAGTTGTAGTGGATTACGGCATGGGCAATCTGCGCTCGGTAGCGCAGGCGCTGCGTCATGTCGCTCCGGAAGCCGATGTCCGCATTTCCGGTGAACTCGCCGATATCAAGTCCGCCGACCGCCTCGTGCTGCCGGGACAGGGCGCAATGCCCGACTGCATGCGCTGCCTGCGCGAATCCGGTTTGCAGGAAGCCGTCATCGAATCCTCGCGCAGCAAGCCGCTGCTCGGCGTGTGCGTCGGTGAACAGTTGCTGTTCGATATCAGCGAAGAAGGCAATACGCCAGGCATTGGCCTGATTCCCGGCAAGGTGGTACGGTTCAGGCTGGACGGGCAATTGCAGGAAGATGGTTCGCGCTTCAAGGTGCCGCAGATGGGCTGGAACCGGGTAAGGCAAGCGCTGTCCCATCCGCTGTGGAATGGCATTGCCGATAACAGTTACTTCTATTTTGTGCACAGTTATTACGCATTGCCGGAAAATCCTGCGCATACTGCCGGTGAAACCGTATATGGTGCACCGTTTGCATGTGCGGTAGCCAAGGACAATATTTTCGCGACGCAATTTCACCCGGAAAAAAGTGCCGCAGCCGGTTTGCAACTGTATAAAAATTTCGTGCACTGGAATCCCTGACTCCAGTGAGAAGTCGTCGTTTGCATTGCGGGAAATTTCATTAACCTCACTCCACCTCGAATGTAGCCATGCTGCTCATACCTGCTATCGACCTCAAGGACGGTCATTGCGTGCGCCTGAAACAGGGCGATATGGAACAAGCCACCGTGTTTTCCCAGGATCCCGCCCAGATGGCGCGGCATTGGCTGGAACAAGGCGCGCGACGTCTGCATCTGGTCGACCTGAACGGTGCGTTTGCCGGCAAGCCAAAGAATGAAGCCGCGGTCAAATCCATCATCCAGGTCGTGCGCGAGTTCGCGATCGACAACGACACCGATGAAATTCCTATCCAGCTCGGCGGCGGGATTCGCGACCTCGATACCATCGAGCGTTACCTGGATGACGGTCTGTCCTACATCATCATCGGCACGGCGGCGGTCAAGAATCCCGGTTTTCTGCATGATGCCTGCAGCGCCTTTCCCGGCCAGATCATCGTCGGCCTCGACGCCAAGGATGGCAAGGTTGCGACCGATGGTTGGAGCAAACTGTCGGGCCACGAAGTGATCGACCTGGCAAAGAAGTTTGAAGACTACGGCTGCGAAGCGATCGTCTACACCGATATCGGCCGCGACGGCATGATGGGCGGCGTCAATATCGAAGCGACCGTGAAGCTGGCGCAAAGCATGACCATTCCCGTGATCGCTTCCGGCGGTGTGCATAACGTCAAGGACGTCGAAGCACTGTGCGTGGTACAGGACGAAGGCATCGAAGGCGTGATCTGCGGCCGTTCGATTTATGAAGGTACGCTCGATCTGCGTTCCGCGCAGGAGCGCGCTGATGAACTGAGCGGCCTGGAAGAAGAAGCGGAAGAAGAGTAAGCATGTCCCTCGCAAAACGCATCATCCCCTGTCTTGACGTGACCGCTGGCCGCGTCGTCAAGGGCGTCAATTTCCTTGAGCTGCGCGATGCCGGAGATCCGGTCGAAATCGCGCGCCGTTATGACGAGCAGGGTGCAGATGAACTGACCTTCCTCGACATCACTGCCACCTCCGATGGCCGCGACCTGATCCTGCATATCATCGAAGCCGTCGCTTCGCAGGTCTTCATTCCGCTGACAGTCGGCGGCGGCGTGCGCACCGTCGACGATGTGCGGCGTTTGCTCAACGCCGGCGCGGACAAGATCAGCATCAACAGCACCGCGATCGCGAATCCGCAGATGGTGGCGGACGCCGCCCACAAATTCGGGTCGCAATGCATCGTGGTCGCCATCGATGCCAAGCGCAATGCCGAAGGCCGCTGGGAGGTGTTTTCGCATGGCGGACGCAAGGCGACCGGCCTTGACGTGGTCCAGTGGGCGAAAAAGATGGAAGGCCTGGGCGTCGGCGAAGTCTTGCTGACCAGCATGGATCGCGACGGCACCAAGAGCGGTTTCGACCTTGATCTGACGCGCGCGGTCTCCGATGCGGTCTCGATCCCGGTGATTGCCTCCGGTGGCGTCGGCGGCTTGCAAGATCTGGCCGACGGCATCAAGCTGGGCAAGGCCGATGCGGTACTGGCTGCCAGCATTTTCCACTATGGCCAGCATACCGTGCAGGAAGCCAAGCAATTCATGTCCGGTCAAGGCATTCCGATGAGGATCGCATGAGCGCCGGCGCAAAATGGCTGAACAAGGTAAAGTGGGACGAGCATGGTCTCGTGCCTGTGATCGCGCAGGAAGTCGGCAGCAATGATGTACTGATGTTTGCCTGGATGAACCGCGATGCGCTGGCCAAGACAGTCGAACTTGGCGAAGCCGTGTACTGGAGCCGCTCCCGCAAAAAGCTGTGGCACAAGGGCGAGGAATCGGGGCATATCCAGAAGGTGCATGAAATCCGTCTCGACTGTGATGAAGATGTGGTCTTGCTCAAGGTTGAACAGCTAGGCCGTATTGCCTGCCATACCGGCCGTCATTCCTGCTTTTTCCAGCAGTTTGAAGGCGATATGAAAAGCGGTGACTGGCAAGCCGTCGACCCGGTGCTGAAAGACCCTGAAAGTATTTACAAATAACCCAACCCATTTGCGCGGCGACGCCAGCGAGCGTGCCGTGACATGATCTTAGAAAGCAGGCGCTGGCCGATCAGGCAGGCGCCGCCCCAGCCGATGAGTGAAACCCTGAAACGCCTTGCCGCCGTGATCGAATCGCGCAAGCTTGCCAATGGCGGCGATCCCGACAAATCCTATGTCGCGCGTCTGTTCGCCAAAGGCGACGATGCGATTCTCAAAAAGATAGGCGAAGAGGCCACGGAAACCGTGATGGCGGCAAAAGACGCGCGCGTCAGCGGCGACAAATCCAAGGTGCTGTATGAATGCGCCGACCTCTGGTTTCACTCGATGGTGATGCTTGCTCAGTTCGACCTGACGCCGCAAGATGTGCTCGATGAACTGGCCCGGCGCGAAGGCCTTTCGGGCATCGAAGAAAAAGCCAGTCGCCAATAGCCCTATCTTTATCAACGCCGTATTTCTTCAGGACATTCCATGACAGACTGCATCTTCTGCAAGATTGCCGCGAAACAGATTCCGACGAAAGCTGTCTACGAGGACGACGATGTCATTGCGTTTAATGACACCAATCCTGCTGCGCCCGTGCATTTTTTAATTGTCCCGAAACAACATATTGCTACACTGGCGGACTGCAACGAAAGCCATGGCGCTTTGTTGAGTAAAATGATGTTGCTGGCGCCGAAGCTGGCGCAGGAACAGGGCTGTGGTTATGCAGAGGCGGAAGGAGTGGGCAGCGGAGGATTCAAGACGCTGTTCAATACCGGACCGGATGGCGGGCAAGAGGTGTACCATCTTCATCTGCATGTGATCGGCGGACCCCGTCCCTGGCGCGGCCTGCGATAACCGGAATCTTGCCGGCAATAGTTGATTCAGGGACGCATGCGTCCACTTAGGAGAAAGTAATGGGTTCATTTAGCATCTGGCACTGGCTGATCGTGCTGGTGGTTGTCATGTTGATCTTTGGCACCAAGAAGCTTGGCAATGTCGGCTCCGATCTCGGCAAGGCAGTCAAGGGCTTCAAGGACGGCGTCAAGGGTGACGAAGACAAGACAGCAACCGCTGCCGACAAATCGACGATCGACGTCGATGCCAAGGAAAAGAAAAGCTGATAGCGGTCCAGGCAAGGAAACAACGTGCAGCGCGTTTAGCCCTGCACGCGTCCCTCCTGTACCCGTCCAATCATGATTGATCTCGGTCTCACCAAAATTGCACTGATCAGTGTCGTGGCGCTGGTCGTTATCGGCCCCGAGCGCCTGCCCAAGGTTGCGCGCATGGCCGGAACGCTATTCGGCCGCGCGCAGCGTTACATCAACGACGTGAAGTCGGAAGTCAGCCGCGAGATCGAACTCGAAGAGCTGCGCAAGATGCAAAAGGACATGCAGGAGGCGGCGAGCAGCGTCGAGCAGACCATTGCGCAGAATGTCGCGGAATTGCAAACCGAAGTGCAGGAAGCCCTGTCCAATCCTTTGCAAGATCCGCCAACACCTGACCAGATCAATGTAAAGGCCAAAGACTTCCGCAGGAAGAAACTGGCGCGCACATCGGCAATCCCGTCCTGGTACAAGAAGCAGAACGGCCATCGTACCCGCGTGATTTCCGGCGCGGCAAGGGTGGCCAAATTTCGCCCAGCCGCTGGCAAGAGCGCCGGTTCATTTCATTCCTGAAGCAGGCGTCAATGCACATCATTTTTTCCGGCGCAAGCTCATGTGTTGACACCATGGCCGGACAACCGCAAGCCGCCTTTCGGCTAAAAACGACTGCAACAATCGGTATCGGCAACACTTCCGTATGAGCGACGACCAAAATTCCAACGCTGCCGGCGATACCTTCATTTCGCATTTGGTAGAACTGCGCAATCGCGTGATGAAGGCATCGATTGCCATCATCATCGTTTTCCTTTGCCTGATGCCTTGGGCTGGCACCATCTACGATTGGCTAGCCATGCCGATGATGCTGGCGCTGCCGGAGGGCAGCAAAATGATTGCGACCGGTGTCATCAGTCCTTTCCTGATTCCGGTCAAGGTCACCTTGCTGGTGGCTTTCCTGATTGCGCTTCCTGTCGTGCTGTATCAGGCTTGGGCCTTCATTGCTCCCGGCTTGTACACCCATGAAAAGAAGCTGATCGCACCGCTCGTGATTTCGTCGTCGGTCCTGTTCATCGTCGGTGTCGCATTCTGTTATTTCTTCGTATTCGGCGTAATCTTCAAGTTCATCAACGAATTTGCGCCTGCATCGATTTCGGTAGCGCCGGATATCGAAAGCTATTTCGGTTTCGTGATGACGATGTTCATTGCCTTTGGTCTGACCTTCGAGGTGCCTATTGTCGTGATCGTGCTGGTGCGGATGGGCTTGGTGACGGTAGAAAAGTTAAAAGAAATCAGACCCTACGTGATTGTCGGTGCTTTCGTGATTGCTGCCGTCGTGACGCCGCCCGACGTCATGAGTCAACTCTTGCTGGCGATTCCGCTTTGCTTGTTGTATGAAGTCGGGCTGATTATTGCACCCATGTTTGCGCGGGCGACCCAAGCGCCGGAAGAAGCGGTATAGGTGCGCCGGGTGAATGCCGTGAACTGGATTGTCTCGGCGTAAGCTTTATTTCGCTTCCCTCAACCAGGCTACCAACGGATAGGCATCCTTGAAGCCAGCGGCCAATTCCTTGCCCAGATCGGCTGGAATCTTTTTCTTCAGGCTGGTCTCTTTCCAGACGATAAAGCTCTTGTGCTTCACGTATTCGATGTGCGGCGCATCGGCGTCGAAGCCTTTTGGCGGGCGCACCAGCTTGCCTTCATCCTGCAGATCGTCATAGCTTTCCTTCAGGCGCTTATTGCGCAATACCTTGGTAAAGCCAGCAGCGTCGTCGACGACATGTTGCCGGATCATGCGCAAGCGCTCGGCTGGCGGCATGTATTCGCCGCCGGCTACCAATAGCGTGCCCTGTGCATCGATATGAAAGTAGTAAGCGGGACCTCCGCCCTGGCTCGGTTTTTTCAGGCCGCTTGCAGTGATTGCAGCGGAAAACGTTGTCTTGTAGGGGCTCTTGTCTTTCGAGAAGCGCATGTCGCGATTAATCCGGAACAATGCCTTCTTGGGGTTGCAGCCGGCCACTGCCGGATCGAATTTGACAATCTGCGGGATCAGCCCAGTGACCAGTTCCAGAAACTCGGCACGCAAAATGTCATAGCGCGGTTTGTTCATCACAAACCAGGCGCGGTTGTTGTTCTCGGCCAGTTCGCCCAGGTATTGAATGAGATCGCGTGTATGCATGAGCTGCAAGACTCCCGAATGGATTATTTATTCCTGTTCTTCGCGCCGCGGCTTCGGACGTTTGCCGACGACCACATCGATGGTGGATTCCTGCGTTTTGCGCAATACCGTCATTTTCGCCTTGTTGCCCGGCGTAAGCTGTGCGATCAGATTGAGCATGTCGGTAGTGTCAGTGATCGGCTTGCCTTCGATCGCCACGAGAATGTCACCCGGGCGGATACCTGCCTTGTCGGCTGGACCGCCTTTCAAGACGCCCGCGATGATCGCACCTGACTTGCGCGTGAGGTTGAAACTTTCGGCCAGTTCCGGCGTAATGTCTTGCGGTTCGACGCCGATCCAGCCGCGCACTTTTTGTCCGGTGGCAATGATCGATTCCATCACATCCTTGACGGTGGTCACTGGAATCGCAAAACCGATTCCGAGCGAGCCGCCGCTGCGCGAATAAATCGCAGTATTGATACCCAGCAGATTGCCGTTCGCATCGATCAGCGCACCTCCCGAGTTGCCGGGATTGATCGCCGCATCGGTCTGGATAAAGTTTTCAAACGTGTTGATGCCGAGGTGGTTTCGCCCAAGTGCGGAAATGATGCCCATGGTGACGGTCTGACCGACGCCGAAAGGGTTCCCAATGGCCAGCACCACATCGCCGACCTTGGCCAGATCGGCATTGCCCAGCGTAATCGCCGGCAGGTTTTGCAAATCGATTTTCACGACCGCCAGGTCGGTTTCAGGATCCGTTCCGACGATCTTGGCCACGGCCTTGCGTCCATCGGCGAGCGCGACCTCAATCTCGTCGGCCGTTTCGATCACATGATTATTGGTGAGGACATAGCCTTCCGGGCTGATCACGACACCCGAGCCGAGACTGAACTGGCGATCGTCCGGCTGGTCGCCAAAGAAGCGGCGAAACAGCGGGTCTTCCGTGAACGGGGTCTTTGGCTGCCCCGTGCCTTTGGTGGTAAAGATATTGACGACGGCCGGCATCGCGAGCCTGGCCGCATCGCGGTAAGAACCTTGTATGGCAGGCGTATTGGACGGCGCTTCCAGAATCGGCACCGAGGTCGCTGCAATTCTTGCGTTGCGACTTGCGCCGAGCAGCGTGCCTGCCCACTCGGGCTTCAGGCTCGCTACAATGAACCAGATAGCCAAACCGACAGTGACGGTTTGCGCAAACAATAACCAGAGGCGTCGCATAGGAAGGTGAGAATGAAGCGTGGATCAGTAAACAGGGACGAGCTCGCAAAATATCTGGAGCAAACGCTCGATATTAACCGGTTTCGCGACTATTGCCCAAACGGGTTACAGGTTGAAGGATGTCAGGAAATACACCGGCTGGTATCGGGCGTCACCGCCAGCCTTGCCCTGCTTGAAGCCGCCGCCGCTCGCAATGCAGATGCGATCATCGTGCATCACGGCTACTTCTGGCGCGGCGAGGATGCACGGGTCATTGGCCCCAAGCACAAGCGCCTGAAGCTGCTGTTAACCCAAGATATCAATCTGTTCGGGTATCACTTGCCGCTCGATATGCACCGCGAGCTCGGCAACAACATACAACTGGCAATGCGTCTTGGACTGACCGCAGATGGCCGGTTTGGAGACGATGATATCGGCTGGCTTGGCCATGCGCAGGAGTCACATCTGAAAACCGTCGGCGACCTCGCGCGCGAAGTGGAGGCAAGACTCGGACGCACGCCTCTGTTGATCGGGGATCCGAATCAAAGCCTGGGGCGTATTGCATGGTGCACCGGGGCAGCACACGGCATGCTGGACAATGCCATCACTGCCGGGGCGAGTGTGTATCTAAGTGGCGAAGTTTCCGAGCCCACCGTGCATCTGGCGCGCGAAAGCGGAGTTGCCTATCTGGCATGCGGTCACCACGCGACCGAGCGGTATGGAATTCAGGCGCTGGGCACCCATCTCGCCGATCACTTCGGCATTGAACACAGCTTCATTGATATCGATAATCCCGTTTGAATCGGATAAACCGATAGTCGGTCATTTCCCCTGGTTAAGTTAAGGGTATGATTACGGCAGGTGAGGAAAGAATTATGGTCGAAGAAACATCGCGCGACGCGATCGGCGTATTGATCGTCGAAGACGACGCGGTAACGCGAAAAGCATTGTGCCTGGCAATCGAATCGGAGCCGCAGCTGAAATTGCTTGCAGCCTTCGACAGTGTCAAACCGGCACTGTCCTGGCTCGAGACCAGTGCGCCGGATGTGCTGATGACGGATCTCGGATTGCCCGACGGCTCAGGGCTGGAAATCATTCACGCATGTGCAAACCGGCATCCGGGTGCCGATATCATGGTGGTCACGATGTCCAGCGACGAAGCCAATGTACTTGCTTGCATCGAGGCTGGCGCATCGGGATACGTCCTCAAGACGGCGGGCAAGACAGATATCGCGCGGGCCGTACTCGACCTGCGTTCAGGTGGTGCGCCAATGAGTCCGGCGATTGCGCGCATGGTGCTGGCCAAGGTACGCGATGTGAAGAAACCGGCGATCGCCGCGGAGCAGGAGGCCTCGGCCAGCCTGACCAAGCGCGAATCGGCGATTCTTGATCTGATTGCACAGGGCGACAGCTACGGCGAAGTTGCCAAGCTTTTATCGGTGTCGGTCGGCACCGTGCAGACGCATATCAAAAACATCTACGGCAAGCTCGCCGTGCATTCGCGCGGCGAGGCCGTCTTTGAAGCCCACCGTCGCGGCCTGTTGCAGTTGGGTCAGCCGCGCTTGCGGAAATAAGCGCGGCAATAAGCAGCCTATCTTTTCAGCGAATCGCGGATTTCGCGCAGAAGAACGATATCTTCGGGTGTCACTGCAGGTGCCGGTGCGACCTCCGACTCCTTGCGCCTGGCCTTGTTCACAAGGCGGACCATCTGGAAAATGATGAAGGCAAGGAGGATGAAGTTGAGCAGGATCGTGATGAAACTGCCATAGGCCAGCACCGGCCCGACCTTTTTCGCTTCCGCCAGCGTCATGGTCATGCCTTGCCCGTCGAGCGGCAAATAATAATTGGAGAAATCGAGTCCGCCGAAGATACGCCCCACCACCGGCATGATCACATCCTGCACCAATGAATCGACGATCTTGCCGAACGCGCTGCCGATGATGACGCCGATAGCCAGATCGATCACATTCCCCTTGATTGCAAACGCTTTGAATTCCTGCATCATTCCCATGATGGTCCTTTGAAGTTGTTATAAAAAACATAATGCGAGTTTGCCTCGCTACGGGTTTTCAACATTCTTCCAGAAAACTCCGGAATGCCGAAGCAGCAGTTTTGATACTGCAGGATCGCGAGAAAAAAGTTCCTCGAAATGGCGCAATGCAAAAGCTATTCCCTTTAAATCGGATTCGGCGTCCGTTATAATCTAAGGTTGCTAGAAGTTTCGTACAGATTTTGCATTTACAAAGATTGGGGTTGGTATGAGTAACGAAAAGCAGGTCGACTCTGGTCGACGTGGCTTGCTTGTCGCGACATGTGCGGCGGGCGGTGTGGCTGGGCTGGCCACGGCGGGGGCCTTTGTGTCCACCTTCCAGCCTTCCGAGCGGGCTAAGGCCGCCGGCGCTCCGGTAGAAGTGGATATTGCCGACCTAGCACTTGGTGAACTGAAGACGGTCGAATGGCGCGGCAAGCCGGTGTGGATCCTGAAGCGTTCGCCGGAAATGGTTGCATCGCTGAAGAAGACCGATGGCCAGGTTGCCGATCCCAAGTCGGAACGCAATCCCGAAGAATTAACCCCCGAATACGCCCGCAATGAATACCGTTCGCGCAAACCGGAAATTCTGGTTGCGGTCGGTATCTGTTCGCATCTCGGCTGCTCGCCGACGACAAAGCTGCAAGCAGGTCCGCAGCCTTCGCTGCCCGACGACTGGCAAGGCGGCTTCCTTTGCCCTTGCCATGGCTCTACATTCGACCTCGCGGGCCGCGTCTACAAGAACGTTCCCGCGCCGGACAACCTGCAAGTGCCGCCGCACATGTTTGTCGGCGATACCAAACTCGTGATCGGTAAAGACGAGAAAGGCGAAGCATAATCATGGCGACACAACAAAAACCGACCGGCACGCCGGTTCTGGCGTCCGGCAAGGCGTTGGCATGGATCGATGAACGCTTCCCGCTGTCGTCGACCTGGAAAGCCCATATCTCCGAATACTATGCGCCGAAGAACTTCAACTTCTGGTACGCATTCGGTTCGCTCGCCCTGCTGGTCCTGGTCATCCAGATCGTCACCGGTATTTTCCTCGTCATGCACTACAAGCCGGATGCCAACCTTGCGTTCGCTTCCGTCGAGTACATCATGCGCGATGTGCCTTGGGGCTGGCTGGTGCGTTACATGCACTCGACGGGCGCTTCGGCCTTCTTCGTCGTGGTCTATCTGCACATGACGAAAGCCCTGCTGTACGGTTCTTATCGCAAGCCGCGCGAGTTGCTGTGGCTGTTCGGCGTCGGCATATTCCTGTGCCTGATGGCCGAGGCTTTCTTCGGCTACCTGCTTCCATGGGGCCAGATGTCCTATTGGGGCGCGCAGGTGATCGTCAACCTGTTTGGCGCGATTCCTTTCATCGGTCCTGATCTGTCGCTCTGGATCCGCGGTGACTACGTGGTGTCCGATGCAACGCTGAACCGCTTCTTCTCGTTCCACGTGATCGCAATTCCGCTGGTGCTGATCGGCCTCGTGGTCGGCCATATCGTGGCATTGCACGAAGTCGGTTCCAACAATCCGGACGGCGTCGAGATCAAGAAGAACAAGGATGCGAACGGCGTGCCGCTGGACGGCATTCCTTTCCACCCGTATTACACCGTGCATGACATCCTCGCTTCCGCCATCTTCCTGATCGTCTTCACGGCAGTGGTGTTCTTCGCACCGGAAATGGGCGGTTACTTCCTTGAGTACAACAACTTCATTCCGGCTGATCCGCTGAAGACACCGCCGCACATTGCGCCGGTCTGGTATTTCACACCTTTCTATTCAATCCTGCGTGCGACGACTTCGCAATTCATGTACGCATTGATCGCCGGTGTGATTGCCTATGTCGCGCTGGTGCTGCTGAAGACGCGTCTTTCCGGCGCCATCAAGACTGCGATTGCAGTCATCGGCGCGGTCATCGTGATTGCAATGTTCGTATTCGACGCAAAGTTCTGGGGCGTCGTGCTGATGGGCGCATCGGTGGTGATCCTCGCGGGTCTGCCATGGTTCGATCATTCACCGGCGAAATCGATTCGTTACCGTCCAACATGGCACGGCTATGTCTACCTGGTATTCGGCATTGCTTTCCTTGCGCTCGGCTATCTCGGTGTGCAGGCTCCGACACCGGTGGGCACCCTGGTTGCGCAGATCTGCACGTTCATCTACTTCGGCTTCTTCTTGCTGATGCCATGGTGGAGCACAATGGGCCGCTTTAGCCCGGTGCCTGATCGTATTACGTTCCAGCCCCACTAAGCCGCAAAAAGGGAAATAAGAACCATGAAATTGTTGAAAAAACTGATTGCGGTCTTGGCTCTGGCGCCCGCATTGACGCTGGCCAGCGAGGCGACCTTTCCTCTGGACCAGGCGCCGGACAGGACACGCGACTTGTCGTCGCTGCAGAATGGCGCAAAGCTGTTCGTCAATTACTGCCTGAATTGCCATTCGGCATCGGCTATGCGTTACAACCGTCTGAAGGACATCGGCCTGACAGAAGAGCAGATCCAGAACAATCTGCTGTTTACTTCTGAAAAAGTTGGCGACCTGATGACGGTCTCGCTGTCGCCCAAGGACGCGAAGACCTGGTTCGGTGCAGTGCCGCCGGATCTGTCGGTGATTGCCAGGGCGAAGGCTTCTGGTGAAGGTTCCGGTGCTGATTGGCTGTACACCTATTTGCGCACCTTCTACAAGGACGATACCCGTCCGACCGGCTGGAACAACCTGGTATTCCCCAACGTCGGCATGCCGCACGCCATGTGGGAACTTCAGGGTGTGCGTAACGTCAAGTTCGTCGACGAGAAAGATCCGCACGATGCAAGCAAGGTCGTGCCTAAGTTCAGCGGCTTCGAACAAGTCAAGCCGGGCACGATGACGGCGCTCGACTTCGATAATGCAACGGCGGACCTGGTTTCCTACCTGGAGTGGATGGGCGAGCCGGCACAGAACACCCGTAAGCGTCTGGGCGTAATTGTTCTCTTGTTCCTCGGCGTCTTCCTCCTGCTGGCATGGCGCCTCAACGCGTCGTACTGGAAAGAAGTCAAGTAATCTTTCGCCTGCATCCGAAAGGATTGCAGGTTCTTATTCCAGGGTGAGCCGTACGACGTCTCACCCTTTTGTTTCTAAGGAACTACAACATGATGGTTCTCTATTCAGGCACTACCTGCCCGTTTTCCCAACGCTGCCGTCTCGTACTGTTTGAAAAAGGCATGGACTTCGAGATTCGCGATGTCGACCTGTTCAACAAGCCGGAAGATATCTCGGTCATGAATCCTTACGGACAAGTGCCGATTCTGGTTGAACGCGATCTGATTCTGTACGAATCCAACATCATCAACGAATACATTGACGAGCGCTTTCCGCATCCGCAACTGATGCCGGCGGATCCGCTGATGCGTGCCCGTGCAAGGCTGATGCTGTTCAATTTCGAAAAGGAATTGTTTGTTCACGTGCATACGCTCGAAAACGACAAGTCCAAGGGCTCCGAAAAGGTCCACGAAAAAGCGCGCGCGGAAATCCGAGACCGTCTTACAACACTGGCGCCGTTGTTCCTGAAGAACAAGTACATGCTGGGTGATGAATTCTCGATGCTGGACGTCGCTGTTGCGCCCTTGCTCTGGCGTCTGGATCACTACGGTATCGAACTATCGAAGACGGCTGCCCCTCTGATGAAATATGCAGAACGCATTTTCTCTCGTCCGGCCTATATTGAAGCATTGACGCCGTCCGAAAAAGTAATGCGTCGCTAAGTATCTCTGTACATGCCTGCAGCCGAACAGGTTGCTCACGCTTCTGTAGGCTTGCATGCATTGAGTTCAGGAAATCATGTCTGAAATTTCTACAAAGCCCTATTTGTTGCGTGCCATTTACGAATGGTGCACCGACAATGGCTATACTCCTTATCTGGCTGCCGCGGTCGATGCGAACACGCTCGTGCCGCGCGAATTCGTGAAGAATGGCGAGATTGTCTTGAACATCAGCTTTACTGCTACAAGCGGGCTGAAAATGGACAATGATTTCGTTAGTTTCCATGCACGCTTCGGCGGTGTATCGCGAGAGATTTCCATTCCTGTCGATAATGTCGTTGCGATCTATGCACGCGAAAACGGTCAAGGCATGGCATTCGAAGTAACCAATCTGCCAGCACGTGGCGAGGAGGGAGCGGGCGAAGAAGAGGCGGCAAAGTCACCGGCACTTTCTGCGGTTCCCTCGGTCGAAGAAGCAGCACCTCGTCCAGCAGAAGGTACGAATCCCCAGGATGACAACGATCCACCAAAAAAAGGTGGAAGACCTACCCTGACTCGGATCAAATAGCGTATAATTGTTGTCTTCAAGTTTTCGCCGGCTTAGCTCATTTGGTAGAGCAGTTGACTTGTAATCATCAGGTGGCCAGTTCGAATCCGGCAGCCGGCACCAATAAAAACCCGTAATCAGAAATGATTACGGGTTTTTCCTTTTGTGGCATGTGTTTTTGCTGCGGCACGCACACAAGAGTTATCGCCATGCGGCAAGCCATCAGGGGCGCCAGTCGGATGGCGAAGATCAATGTCAGTCGTCTTGCTTCATGCCGTTCCAGCGCGGCGTCAGTGTATGCGGAATGGCAAACAGGTCCAGCACGCGACCGACTGTATGATCGACCATTTCAGTAATGCTTTGCGGGCGATGGTAAAAGCCGGGAAGGGGAGGAAAGATAATCCCGCCCATTTCCGTCACGGCGGTCATGTTGCGCAGGTGAGCTAGATTGAACGGTGTCTCGCGTACCATCAGAATCAGCCGCCGGCGCTCCTTGAGTACCACGTCAGCAGCACGGCTGATCAGATTGTCCGACAGACCGTGCGCTACGGCAGCCAGGGTTTTCATCGAGCAAGGTGCGATGATCATTCCGTCGGATTGAAATGACCCGCTTGCGATTGCCGCTCCCACATCACGAATATGATGCACGACATGGGCAAGCGCTTCGACTTCCTTGCGTCCCATGCCGAGTTCCTGATGCAGATTCAACACACCTGCGTCGGAGACCATCAAGTGCAGTTCGATGCCCGGTATTTCGCGTAGTACCTGAAGCAGGCGTACGCCATAGATGGCGCCGGTAGCGCCGGTGATCGCAATGATGATCCGTCTCACCGGCATTGTGGATTGTGCCGTCTTTGCGGACACGAGCGCCTCAAGCCTTCAGCAGGGTCTGCAGTTCACCGGATTCGTACATCTCTGTCATGATGTCGGAGCCACCGATGAATTCGCCCTTGACATACAGCTGTGGGATAGTGGGCCAGTTGGAGAATTCCTTGATGCCTTGACGCACATCTGCGTCTTCGAGCACGTTGATCGTGACGATGTTGTCGACGCCGCAGGTTTTCAGGATTTGAATGGCGCGTCCGGAAAAGCCGCACTGCGGGAATTGCGCCGTCCCCTTCATGAACAGCACGACAGGGTTTTGTGTCACGGTCTCTTTGATCCAGGATTGTATGTCGCTCATGGTGTAACCTCGAAAGTGGAAAGATGTTCACCATTATATGAAAAACACTGGCTCAGGGTGACGGCAAAGCGATCTGCCGGGCATGGAAAGCCGACGCCGAGAAAACCCGGGCAGGTTTCCTGCACCTAGAGCAGATTTCGTGTCGGTGTATGGGAGACGCGGGTTGATTTGGGGGGGCAGGGCAAGGCGCGAGGAGTGCCGTGTGGCGAGCCACACAAACGACGAACAACGCGGCCATGCGCGGCAAAGCGGCCCGCAGCGCCCGTGCACTGATACGAAATCTGCTCTAACGTTCAGCGTCCCGGCACACCGAAAAACGCCGGACGCCGATCCTCACGACTTCAGTTTCGCAAAAGCGGCCGCCATCGCATTGTTTGTTGAGACAGGTTGCGCACGCTGCTGATGCTGCGACAGGCGTTTCGCATCATTGCGGTCGCCGCGCTGCTCGGGGCGGGCACCGGCCGGCTGAGGTGCATCGGACAAGCGCATGGTCAGCGCGATGCGACGACGCTTTTCATCGACTTCAAGGACTTTGACCTTCACCACCTGACCCGCCTTGACCACGGTATGCGGGTCGCGCACGAAGGTATTGGACAATGCCGAAATATGCACCAGGCCATCCTGATGCACGCCGATATCGACGAATGCGCCAAATGCCGCAACGTTCGTCACCACACCTTCGAGAATCATGTCCGGGCGGAGGTCCTTGATATCTTCCACGCCGTCCTTGAAGGTTGCGGTAGTGAATTCCGGACGCGGGTCGCGGCCCGGTTTTTCCAGTTCCTTCAGGATATCGGTAATGGTCGGTACGCCGAATTTTTCATCCGCATACTTGGCCGCGCTGATCGACTTGAGCAGCTTGCTGTCGCCGATCACGCCTTTCACATCCTTTTTGATATCGGCAAGAATTTTTTCCACGACCGGGTAGGATTCGGGATGCACCGCCGATGCATCGAGCGGATTGTCGCCGTTCATGATGCGCAGAAAACCCGCGGCTTGCTCAAAGGTCTTTTCCCCCAGCCGCGGCACTGAACGCAGCGCGGCGCGGGAGGTGAACATGCCCTTCATGTCGCGGTAAGTCACGATGCTCTGAGCGACGCTCGCATTCAAGCCCGACACCCGTGCCAGCAAGGGCGCCGAAGCAGTGTTGACATCGACACCAACCGCATTCACGCAATCCTCGACAACCGCATCCAGTGAGCGTGCAAGCTGGGTTTGACCGACGTCGTGCTGATACTGTCCGACACCAATGGATTTCGGATCGATTTTCACCAATTCAGCGAGCGGATCCTGCAGGCGCCGGGCAATCGATACGGCGCCGCGCAGGGATACATCCAGTTCCGGCAGTTCGCGCGAGGCAAACTCGGATGCGGAATAAACCGACGCGCCTGCTTCCGACACAACGATCTTCGTCAGCTTGAGTTCCGGATGTTGCTTGATCAAATCCTGGGCCAGCTTGTCGGTCTCGCGCGAGGCGGTGCCGTTGCCGATCGAGATCAGCGCAACATTGTGTTTTTGCGCAAGCAGCGCCAAGGTATGCAAGGAGCCGTCCCAATCATTGCGCGGCTGATGCGGATAAATGGTGGTCGTATCGACCACCTTGCCGGTCGCATCCACCACGGCGACTTTCACGCCGGTACGCAGCCCCGGGTCCAGGCCCATGGTTGCGCGCGGACCGGCCGGTGCCGCCAGCAGCAGGTCCTTCAGATTGCGGGCAAACACATTGATCGCTTCGATTTCGGCGCGCTCGCGCAAGCCGGTCATCAGCTCTGTTTCAAGGTGCATGAATACCTTGACGCGCCAGGTCCAGCGCACGGTGTCGGCCAGCCACTTGTCGGCGGGACGGCCCTGATTGCTGATGCCGAAACGCACCGCAATGCGGCCTTCGCACGGGTTGTGCGGCGCATCCCATTTCGGCTTCTCTTCTTCCGTGTCCAGCCGCAGCGACACATTCAGGATTTCTTCACGCCGGCCGCGAAACAGCGCCAGCGCGCGGTGCGATGGAATCGTACTGATCGTTTCCGAATAGTCGAAGTAATCTGCAAACTTGGCGCCTGCATCTTCCTTGCCCTCGACCACTTTCGACTCGACGATGCCATGGTCGGTCAGATATTCGCGCAAGGCCTGCAACAGCGTCGCATCCTCGGCAAAGCGTTCCATCAGAATCTGGCGCGCGCCATCAAGTGCCGCCTTGGTATCGGCCACGCCGGGATTGTCGCCATTGTCGGTCGTGAAGGCTGGTTTCAGGAACTTGGCCGCTTCTTCTTCCGGGTTCAGCGTTGGGTTGGCGAGCAAGGCATCTGCCAGTTCGGTCAGGCCGGCTTCCGCCGCGATCTGTGCCTTGGTGCGACGCTTCGGTTTGTATGGCAGGTAAAGGTCTTCGAGCCGGGTCTTGTCTTCCGCATGCGTGATGGCATCGAGCAATTCCGGCGTCATCTTTCCCTGTTCCTGGATCGACGCAATGATTGCCGCGCGCCGGTCTTCCAGTTCGCGCAGATAGCGCAGACGCTCTTCCAGCAGGCGTAACTGGATGTCGTCCAGCCCACCGGTCGCCTCCTTGCGATAGCGCGCAATGAAGGGGACGGTCGCACCCTCATCCAGCAATGCAATGGCGGCGGCGACTTGAGCCGGTTTGGCGACGAGTTCAACCGCGAGACGTTGTTCAATCGAAGGCAGCATGAGAATTCAACAGGAAGAAAATCAAGCGGATGATGATACGCAAATTATGCGAATGCGCCAGTCTTGACAGGCCGAAAAAAGACGGCGGCGTAATCGCTTGCCGGTATGGCATGGCAATCGGGCATTTACTTTGCAATGGAGAGCATGCCGCCGCTGACCCGCTCGATACCTGCCAGATCTTTCCAGCTTTGGACCTGTTGAAAGCTCGCGGCCAGCAGATTGCGTACTGCGTCGGCCTGGTCGTAGCCATGTTCCATCAGCAGCCAGCCGCCGTCCGCCAAATAGGGCGGGGCGCCAGCGACAATGCTTCTGAGCGCCGACAAGCCATCCGCATGATCGGTCAGCGCATCGACCGGTTCAAAACGCAGATCGCCCTGCGACAGGTGCGGGTCATTCGCGACGATATATGGCGGATTGGATACGATCAGATCGAATTTGCACTCGGCTAACGCGGCGTACCAGTCGCTTTGCTTCAATAACACCCGCGCGTTGTGTCGCAAGCTGTTGCGACGTGCGATGTCCAGGGCGGACGAACTGGCATCGATCGCGATGACCTGCGCGTCCGGCCGCGCATGCGCGATGGCGATCGCGATGGCGCCCGATCCCGTACCCATATCCAGAACACGCCCATGCTGTGGCAGCCGTTCGAGTGCCAGCTCAACAAGCAATTCCGTTTCGGGACGAGGAATCAGCACTTCCGGCGTGGTGTACAGGGCAAGGCCAAAAAATTCACGCTCGCCGACAATATAGGCGATCGGTTCGCCGTCGATGCGACGTCTGAACAAAGCCGTCAACCGCGCGGCCTGTTCGCTATCAAGAGAGAGCTCGGATTGCGTGATGAGCTGCACGCGTGAGAAGCCTAGGCCATGGGCAATCAGAATGCGCGCATCGACCGCGTTGACAGGCGGATTGCGCAGGATTGTGCTGATCGTACAACCGGCCGGTATGGCATACGTCTGTGGTTGGACGTCCGGTGTATGTTGCATGATCGTGTTTGCGTGAAAAGGCAAACCTAGCGGCTTCGACGCAAGGCCGCACGGGCGAGCAACAGCGCAAAGATGCCAAACCAGATCAGCGACCATTGCGGTATCGAGAGGCCGATGATCGGCGCGTATTCGGTGGCGCACAGGCCGTCGGCCTTGAACAGAAAAGGCATCAGCTCGGCGGTAAAAATCTTGTTGAGCGAAGTCTCAAGCGGATCGATGCCGCAGGAAACGTTAGGATGCGCTTTCACCCACAGATGCCATCCCGCGATACCGCCGCCGACCAGCGCGGCCAGCGCAGCAAGCCCCGCTCCCACGCGCGCAGCCGCCGCGGGCAGTGCGGCAAAAACAAGGCATAGCAAGCCGACAGCGACGAATGCATAGCGCTGCAGTACGCATAAGGGGCAGGGCAGCATTTCTTTTACATGCTGCAGATACAGTGCAAAACCGACCAGCGCAAAACAGAGAATGCCGACAGCCAGCAAAAGGGACTTTGAAGTTTTCATTGTTGCTTTTGTATGAGTGGTTAATGCCATGTGACTAACACCTCGCCATATGGTTCCAAAGTGCAACTGTTTCCAATCGGTTATTTGGGGATGGCTATTATTATGCGTCGTCGCCCAAAGCCGCCAGCAACTCCGCCTGATGCTCGGCCATCAATGCCCCCGTCAAATCTTCCAGATCGCCATCCATGATGAAATCCAGCTTGTACAGCGTCAGGTTGATGCGATGGTCGGTCATCCGGCCCTGGGGATAGTTGTACGTGCGAATGCGCTCGCTGCGGTCCCCGGAACCGATCAGCGATTTGCGCGTCGCCGCTTCCTTGGCTTGCTGCTCTCGCAGCTGCACATCCTTGATGCGCGCGGCCAATACCTTCAATGCCGATGCCTTGTTCTTGTGCTGGCTGCGATCGTCCTGGCATTCCACCACGATCCCGGTCGGGAAATGCGTGATGCGGATTGCCGAGTCGGTCTTGTTGATGTGCTGGCCGCCGGCGCCGGAGGCACGGAAAGTATCGATCCGGATATCGGCCGGATTGATATCGACGTCGCTCACTTCGTCGGCTTCCGGCATGACCGCGATCGTGCAGGCGGAGGTATGAATGCGGCCCTGGGTTTCGGTGGCCGGCACCCGCTGCACGCGATGGCCGCCGGACTCGAACTTCAGCCGCGAATACGCGCCGTAGCCAACCACGCGCACGATGACTTCCTTGTAACCGCCGATTTCCGAAGGCGACTCTGACACCATTTCCACCTGCCAGCGATTGCGTTCAGCGTAGCGTGTGTACATGCGCAGCAAGTCGCCGGCGAACAGGGCCGCTTCATCGCCGCCGGTGCCCGCCCGGATTTCGAGGTAAATGTTGCGCTCGTCATTCGCATCCTTCGGCAGCAACATCTTTTGCAAATCGATTTCGAACTGCTCGATGCGTGCCTTGCCGGAAGTAATCTCTTCCTGTGCGAGGTCGCGCATGTCCGGGTCGGCCATCATTTCCTGCGCGGTCTGGATATCGGCGCCGGCTTGAACATAGTCGTTGTACAGCATGACCAGCGGTCCCAGCTCCGCATGCTCGCGCGTCAGCTTGCGGTACTGTTCCATGTCGGCAGTAACGCCTTCCTGCATCAGCAGGTTATTGACCTCTTCCAGCCGCTCGGTGAGCTGGTCGAGTTTGGTAAGCATTGAAGGTTTCATAGAATTCAGTGAGCAATCGGACAATGACGCGGCCGCATGCCGCGGCGCTACGGAGGCTGGAATCTGCGCGATTCCGGCAAAGTCGGAGCGTCGCTAGCGCTTGGTGCGGAACAGTTGCGGCAGCAGCGCGGCCAGCCGTGCGCGTTCATCGCCTTGAGCGTTGTGCAAAGCCTGTTGCGGACCATGCAGGAATTTTGCGGTCAATCCCTTGGACAAGGCTTCAAGCACCGCATCGATGTCTTCGCCTTTGGCGAGCAGTTTTTTTGCGCGTTCGAGTTCGGCCAGGCGCAAGGCTTCACTGGTGTCGTGCAATTCACGGATCAGTGGTACGACCGCGCGGCTGTCGATCCAGTGCATGAAGGCTTGGACCCGGTTTTCAATGATGGCCTCCGCCTGGGCAACAGCGGCCTGGCGATTTTCCATGCCGGTCTGTACGGCCGAGCCGAGATCATCGACGGTGTAGAGAAAGACGTCGTCGAGGCGTCCGATTTCTGATTCGATATCGCGCGGCACGGCTAGATCCACCATGAACATCGGCTTGTGCCGGCGCGCCTTGATCGCGCGCTCGACCATGCCGAGGCCGATGATAGGCAGCGACGATGCGGTACTGGATACCACGATGTCAAACTGCGCAAGCTGGTCTGCCAGATCGCCGAGGCGGATTGCACGGCCGTTGAATCGATGGGCGAGCACTTCGCCACGTTCCAGCGTCCGGTTTGCAATCGTCAGCGATTTTGGATTCTGCGCTGCGAAATGCGTCGCGCACAATTCAATCATTTCTCCGGCGCCGATGAACAGCACATTCTGCTCCGACACCTTGTCGAAAATGCGTTGCGACAAGCGTACTGCTGCTGCCGCCATCGACACGCTGTGCGCGCCGATTTCGGTGGTCGTGCGCACTTCCTTTGCCACGGCAAAGGTGCGCTGGAACATCTGGTGCAGATAAGTGCCCAATCCACCCGCTGCATCGGCCAGGCGGACCGCATCCTTCATCTGGCCGAGGATCTGCGCTTCGCCGAGGACCATGGAATCAAGGCCCGATGCGACGCGAAATGCGTGCCGTACCGCGTTGTCTTGCGGCAGCGTGTACAGAAACGGCCGCAGTTCTGCGTAAGGCAGCTTGTGGTATTCGGCAAGGAAACGCGCGGTCGCATCAATGGCGGCATCGACGCCGCCGGGGATATCGCTGGCGGCGTACAGCTCGGTGCGATTACAGGTGGAAAGAATGGCCGCTTCGTCAGTGGCGCCAATGGCAGTACCGCGCCCGAACCACGACCGTGCAGCCGCTACCGCCTGACCAATCTGGTCAGCCGGAAAAGCTACCTTTTCGCGCAGGGATACCGGCGCAGTAGTGTGGTTAAGACCAACGGCGAGAAGCTGCATTGCAGTGTTGACTTCGAGGGAATTCCGAGTTCGTATTATAGCCTGTTGCATCGGCGCATACCGTGTTACCAAAAAGGTATCAAAGCGGTCGGCCGGCGGATCTTTGCCGGATCACCGCAGGTCAAGGCGTTTGCTCGAGCCGATATCCATAGCTATAGACGGGTGCAAGCCGAAAACCGTTCTCGGGGCGCAGGCCGAGCTTGCTGCGAATGCGTGAGATATGTGTATCCATGGTGCGCGACGGTATGTCGGGTTCGCGCGACCAGACCGTTTCCTGGATAAAGGCGCGGGACAATGGCCGATCGAGATTTCTGAAAAACAAAAGGGCCAGTTCAAATTCTTTTTGCGTCAATTCCACCGACATGCGATCGCGAGTGACCAAGGTCTTGTTTGTATGAAACCGAAATGGACCGTACTGCAGTGCTTCATCGACAGACTTTCGCTCCGGATAAGCATGGCCGAGCAAGGCGTTGATACGCAGCACGAGCTCCGTGCGCCGCAGCGGCCGGACTATGTAGTCATCGGCGCCTGCATTGAGGGCTGCCAGCGCGTCGTCGGTTTGTCCGCGTTCGATGACGGCAAGCACGGGGCGCCAAGTGTCGGTTTGCCGTGTTCTAATCAATATGTCCGCTATCGGATCATCTCCCGGCCAGTCGCATATCCACAGGTCAACATGATCCGGTTGTGCGGTTGCGACGGCATCTCGATATGACGACGTTACGCAGGCATAGCCAGCGCTGGATAGCGCATCGCTTATCTCCTGTATTGCTTCGGGTGCGCTATGGTCATGTGCGAAGATGGCGATGCGCTCGGTAGACATAAGGACAATTGTTGCAGCGTGCTTCCACGCAATTCATTAGTGAGGAGGCATTGTAAGGCTTGCCGGCAATACCAGCGTCTTGCGATACAACGCCTGCTTTCGTCTGCAGCACCACGGTGACTAGAGGGCAGGATGTCTGCCCAATATGCCTGTCCTCTGTTCAACGGCATGCGCAATTTGCAGCAATTCGAATTCGCCCTGATGGCGGCCGACAATCTGCATGCCGACGGGTAATCCTTCGTCAGTAAAGGCGCAGGGCAGAGAAATGGCTGGATGCATGGTCGCAGTAATCAGATAGCAGGAGCGCATCCATTCGATATAGCTTTCCATTTGCACACCTTCGATTTCAGTGACGTAGGCTTGCTCGATCGGGAATGGCGGCACCTGGTTTACCGGCAGGACAATGAAGTCATAGTTTTGCATGAATCGATGCATGCGCTGGAATAGCCCGGTGCGCAGGTGGTTGGCGCGAGCAAGCTGGGATGCGCTGAGCTTGCGCCCTTCTTCGATATTCCAAACGATCGTCTCTTTCAGTACGCCGGGATGATGGTCCATGACCGCCCCAAGTCCCGATTCAAATGCATAGGCGCGCAAGGCCATGAACACTTCATGCGCATCGCGAAAATCAGGGCAGGCTTCTTCGACCACGCAGCCGAGGTCTGCAAACACTTGCCGTTTTGATTCAAGGGCGCGCAGCACCCGCTTGTCTACGAGAAGCCCTCCCATGTCTGGACTCCATGCAACGCGTACTCCCTTGAAATCGCGGGCGAGCGGAGCGCGAAAGCGCGCACCGTCTTCGGCGATTGCAAGCGGGTCGCGCAAGTCAGGTCCAGCCATCACGGAGAGATGAAGCGCAAGGTCTTCGACATTGCGCGCCATGGGGCCGCTCACCGATAAACTGTCCCAGCCGTCGAGTGCCGGTACCTGGGGTACGCGCCCGACCGATGGCCGCAGCCCGACGACATTGCAAAAGTTTGCCGGGCAGCGCAGCGAGCCGCCCATATCGGTCCCGTCGGCCAGCGCGACCATGCCGGTTGCCAGAGCCACCGCCGACCCGCCGCTCGATCCGCCACAGGTTTTTGACAAATCGTAGGGATTGCGCGTAGCGCCGAATACGGCGTTGAAGGTCTGCGACCCGGCGCCGAATTCAGGCGTATTGGTCTTGCCTATGCTGATCGCGCCGGCCCGTTGCTGGCGTTCCACGATCAGCGCGTTCACATTTGGAACCAGGCGCTCATGAACTTTTGATCCGAAGGTGGTGCGCATCCCCTTGGTCAGCAGCAGGTCCTTGTGCGCGACCGGCAGCCCATGCAGCGGCCCGAGCTGCGCGCCGCGCGCCTGTGCCTCATCGGCTGCGTCCGCTGCCGCCATTGCCTGTTCGGCATGCAGCGTCACGATCGCATTGACCTTGGGGTTGACGTTCTCTATGCGGTCCAGATGCGCTTGCATCACTTCGCGTGCCGAAAGATGGCCGGAGCGAATCTCGTGCGCCATATCCATCGCGCTCATATGGCAAATGTTTTGCGTCACTTTAGTACCCCAATTGTTGCGGGAGCCACAAGGCCAGTTGCGGGACCGCCGTCACCGATGCCAGCGACGTCAACATTGCCAGAGCCATCCATACGGCCCATTGTATCGTCGACCTCATCGTCACGCCGGCAATACCGGTAGTCATTATCAGGTTGACAGCCATGGAAAGCGACAGGCCCAAGGGCCGAAGTCCGGGAAGCACCAATAGAGTGCAAAGGGCCTGAGCACTTTGCCAAATCAATGATGTTCTCGTCTTAAGGAAATATTGTTTTGAATCTCAAGCTTCTTCGTTGAAAAAGAATTTGAAAAAAGATGGCTGATTATTTCTAGAGTCAAAAGCGGTTGTGGCAGTGATGCGCCATGCCCATCAAAACGCACAGCATTTGCAAAGTGCAATGAAGGCTCAGGACAATAAGAGGACGAAACTCAGGGGGGCGGATTTTGAATGGTTGCAGTTGCCGGACTGCCAAACCTTTTGTCGTGCTTATGCGGGAATTCCACAAAAACAAAAGGGCTTACAACGAAATCGCTGTAAGCCCTTGATTTTTCTTGGTGGCCCGGGGCGGAATCGAACCACCGACACAAGGATTTTCAATCCTCTGCTCTACCGACTGAGCTACCAGGCCAAGGCGCGCAAGTATAACAAAGCTATTGGAAATTGCAAAGCCTTTGTGAAAACGGTGATCTGCGCAAAGGCTATAATGCCTCATCGACGGTGGTCAGAGATGCGCCGCCATGTTTCCTACCAAGCTTAGCTTTATGCAAATTCAGAGCAATATCTGTGTCGTCGGTAATGGCGCAATCGGCAAGGCTGCCGCGCTCGGTTTCGCCCAGGCCGGCCTGAGCGTTACCTTGCTGGTGCCGCCGGGCTCCAGTCAATCCACCGTGCATGAAGGCAGTTGGGATGTGCGCGTGTATGCGCTTAATCATGTCGCGCATGAGTTGCTGGCATCCTTGAAGGTGTGGAGTGCGCTCGATGCCGCTCGCGTGACGCCGGTCGATGCGATGATCGTCAAGGGCGACGGCCCGCAGGCGGGCAACCTGAATTTTGATGCCTTTGGCGCGCGTACCGGGGCGCTGGCCTGGATTGTCGAGGATAGCAATCTCAATGGCGCGCTCGATGCCGCGCTGAAGTTTGCCCCGAATCTGCGGATCGTCGCGGCGCGGGCAAACAGGCTGCAAACCGTCGGCCCGGCTGCGCAGATCGACCTCGATAATGGCGACACGCTTGTCGCTTCGCTGGTGGTCGGCGCGGACGGGGCGCAATCATGGGTGCGTGGACAATGTGATATCGGGCTTGACTACCGATCATACGGCCAGCGGGCGATCGTCACCAATTTCGAGTGTGAAAAACCGCATCAGGGTGCCGCCTATCAATGGTTCACATCCGCTGAAGGCATTGTTGCTTTGCTGCCTTTGCCGGGACAGCGCGTATCGCTGGTATGGTCGGCGCCAGACACGCTTGCACAGTCGCTGCTGGCGGGTTCGCCTGCACAACTGGCGGAACGCGTGGCCCAGATCTCTGGACATCAGCTTGGTGCGCTGCACCCGGTGCAACCGGAAGTCGTCAAGGCCTTTCCTCTCAGCCTGATGCGGCCGCATGCGATCACCGCACCGCGCGTCGCTCTGGTGGGGGATGCAGCCCATGTCATCCATCCTCTTGCCGGACATGGTATGAACCTCGGTTTTGCAGATGTCGCAACGCTCGTAAAAACGATGGTCGAGCGCGAGGCCCATCGCGATTGCGGCGACGAAAGGCTGCTGGGACGCTATGCACGTCTGCGCAAGGAAGATATCTTTCTTATGCAGTTTGCAACCGATAGTCTAGAGCGCTTGTTCGCCACGGACTTCGAGCCGGTCAGAATTGCGCGTAATATAGGATTGAACCTGGTCAACAAGTTGCCGGTCATAAAACGGGCGTTGATTTCCCATGCAATGGGAAAGCGAACTTAGGACACATCAAGCATCATCAAGCAATTACGAAGGATTGGAACCGGAGAACATGATCAAATTGACCAGACTCGCAGCCGCTGCGCTGCTTAGCCTTGCTGCCGGTGCAGCGCTTGCCCAGACCGGGCCGGAGCAGGCGATCAAGAAGGCGCTCGAACCGCGGCTGGGCGACGGGGCCAAAGTCGATTCCGTCACCAAGACTCCGTATGGCGGACTGTACGAAGTCCGGATCGGCGGCGATATCTTCTATAGCGATGCCAAGGGCGACTATCTGTTCATCGGTCGCGTGGTCGATACCAAGACCATGCAGGATTACACCAAGGCGCGGGTCGATGAAATCAACAAGATCAAGTTCTCCGATTTGCCGCTGGATTCTGCAATGAAGATGGTCAAGGGTAACGGCAAGCGTGTAATCGCCGTATTCGAAGATCCGAATTGCGGTTATTGCAAGCGCTTCCGCCAGACGCTCAACGAGATGGATAACGTGACAGTCTATACCTTCATGTACAACATCCTGTCCGAGGATTCCGTCACCAAGTCCCGCAACATCTGGTGTTCGTCGGACCGTGTCAAGGCGTGGGATGAGTGGATGTTAAACGGCAAGGCCGCACCCGCCGCACCAGCCAATTGCACGGCGCCGCATGACAAGGTGTTTGCGTTGGGACAGAAGCTGAAGGTGACTGGCACGCCCACCGTGTTCTTTGCCGATGGCACGCGCATTCCTGGCGCGGTCGATGCCAAGGCACTGGAAGGCAAACTCGCATCGATCAAGTAAGCGGCTCCAAACTGCAATCAAAAATGGCGCGTTCCCGCAAGGGACCGCGCCATTTTTCATGCAAAACAAGCTTTTTGGTCTGGAACTATAATCAATCGACCAAAAACGGAGACAAGCCATGTTCAATGCAATTCTTCTCGACAAGAACGATGACGGCACCACCGCTGCCAAGCTGACGCAGCTCGACGATGCGCAATTGCCGACTGATGGCGATGTCACGGTACGCATCGATTATTCGACCATCAATTTCAAGGATGGCTTGGCGATCACCGGCAAATCACCGGTCGTGCGCAAATGGCCGATGGTGCCCGGCATCGATGGGGCCGGCGAGATATTGTCTTCTTCGCATCCCGAATGGAAAGCCGGCGATGCATTCATCTTGAATGGCTGGGGTGTGGGCGAAGTGCACATGGGATGCCTTGCGCAGCGTGCGAGACTGAAAGGAGACTGGCTGATTCCAAGACCGGCTGCAATTTCGGCACGCAATGCCATGGCAATTGGAACCGCCGGCTACACCGCGATGCTGTGCGCGATCGCATTGCAGGAGCAGGGTATCGACAAGAATAGCGGAGAGATACTGGTGACGGGTGCGTCGGGCGGCGTCGGCAGCGTGGCAATCGCGATTCTTTCCGGCTGGGGCTATCGCGTCATCGCGTCGACCGGAAAGGCAGCCGAGGCCGATTATCTGAAGGCACTGGGTGCCGCCGATGTCATCGATCGCGCTGAACTGTCCGCGCCAGGAAAACCCTTGCAGAAAGAGCGCTGGGCCGGCGTCGTCGATTCGGTCGGTTCGCATACGCTGGTCAATTCGATCGCTCAAATACGCTATGGCGGCGCAGTGGCGGCATGCGGTCTGGCCCAAGGTCTTGACCTGCCCGGGTCTGTCGCGCCGTTCATTTTGCGCGGCGTCCGGCTGATCGGTATCGATAGCGTCATGGCACCAAGGGAAAAGCGGATTGCGGCATGGAACCGCCTTGCGACCGACTTGCCTGCATCGAAACTCGAACAGATCACGTCGGAAATTTCGCTGGCCGATGCCATGATCAAGGCTCAAGACATCATTCAGGGCAAGGTGCGCGGACGTCTGGTGGTCAATGTCAACGCCTGATACCAAAACCCCGGCATCGATGCGAACGATCGGCATTCTGCTGGCCGCCGGAAGCGGCAGACGTTTCGATCCAAGCGGCGAAAAGGACAAGTTGCAGCAAGTCCTTGCCGATGGGACGACGGTGGCCGTTGCGGCAGCCAGGCATCTGCTTGCCGCAATGCCGTCGGTAACGGCCGTGGTCCGTGCGGACAATATCCAGCTCGCTACACAATTGAAAGATGCAGGATGCGATGTCACCCTATGCGAAGCTGCTGTACAAGGCATGGCGGTCTCGCTGGTGCATGCGTTGTCGGAGACCAGGGAATCCGCCGGCTGGGTAATTGCGTTGGCCGACATGCCCTTCGTGCAGCCGGCAACTATTCAGGCACTGGCCGCTACGCTCGACGCCGGCGCCGGCATCGCGGTACCCACTCAAAACGGAAGGCGCGGCAATCCCGTTGCGTTCTCGCGTATTCATTTGGATGAGCTGCTTTCCCTGCGCGGCGATGAAGGGGCACGGCGCCTGCTGCAGAGGCATCCGGTCATCGAGATCGAGACGTCCGACCCCGGCATAGTGCGCGATATCGATACCTTGGAAGATCTCGATGCATCCATACGGAACGGTGTCTGAACGCGATTGCCGCCATGGCGCAAGGCGGCCGGATGGAACACGCTCTTGCATTGCCGGTACACTACAAGTCTGACAATTCGACGGCCAACACCGACCCTGCATGAACACCCATTTCGTCAACAAGCGCGTGGCCCATCTCCTTGGCTATGCCGGTCTTATTCCTTTCGTCCTGCTCATGCTGGGATGCTGGGTTGCCCATCCGGACTGGCTGGGTGATTTCATCCGAGGACAGCTGGCTTATGGCATCGCGATACTCTCTTTCCTCGGCGGTATTCACTGGGGCGCGGTGATGGTATCGCCCGACCTGACCATGGAACAAACGCGCAAGGGCTTAGTCTGGAGTATTTCGCCGGCACTGATTGCCTGGTCGTCGACCTTGATGGGCGGTTTCGGCTTTGCGGTACTGATGCTCGGGTTTATCGCCGCCTATCAAGCCGATAAGCGCTTGTCCGTCTGGTACGGAATGCCCGACTGGTTTGTGCCCTTGCGACTGAAGCTAACCTGCATTGTGATAGCCGCCTTGATGCTTTCCGTCATCGCCGCAAATGTGCGGGGCTAAACAAAGGATAAGAATCGAATGAAAAATGCCATCAACTACATCATCGCTCCCAAAGATCCGGCCGCGCATTTATTCGAAGTGAGCTTGACGGTCGATCGCCCCGCACCCGAAGGCCAGGTGGTCTGGCTGCCGGCATGGATTCCCGGCAGTTACATGATTCGCGAATTTGCACGCAACATCGTGCGCATTCGCGCCGAATCGAAGGCGGGCCCGGTTGCATTGACGAAGACCGACAAGCATAGCTGGCTGGCCGCGCCTTGCGTCGGGCGGCTCGTATTGACTTATGAAGTCTATGCATGGGATTTGTCGGTGCGTGCCGCGCATCTCGACCAGACGCACGGTTTCTTCAATGGCACTAGCGTATTCCTGTGCGTGCAAGGACAGGAAAATCTGCCGCATGTGGTTGATATCCGGCGGCCGGAGGGCGATGAATACAAGTCATGGCGAGTGGCGACCGCCTTGCCCGAGCTGAAGGCGCGGCGCTATGGTTTCGGTACGTACATAGCGGGCGATTACGACGAATTGATCGATCATCCGGTCGAGCTTGGCACCTTCGAGCGTGCGACCTTCAAGGCGCATGGCGTGCCGCACGAGATCGTCGTCACGGGACGTGTGCCCAACCTCGACATGGCACGGCTGTGCGCTGACCTCAAGAAGGTATGCGAAGCGCAAATCGCATTGTTCGAACCGAAGACGCGACGCGCGCCGATGGAGCGCTACGTCTTCATGACGATGGCGGTCGGTGATGGATATGGCGGTCTGGAACATCGCGCTTCGACGGCGCTGATCTGTTCGCGCGCCGACCTTCCGGTAAAAGGGCAGCGCGAAAGTAGTGACGGCTATCGCACCTACCTTGGGCTATGCAGCCATGAATACTTCCACACCTGGAACGTCAAGCGTATCAAGCCCGCGGTCTTTGCGCCCTACGATCTGCGTACCGAAGGCTACACTTCGCTGCTCTGGCTGTTCGAAGGTTTCACCAGCTATTACGACGACCTGATGCTGGTGCGTAGCGGCCTGATGGATGAAGAACAGTATTTCAAGACGCTGGCGAAAACCATCAATAGCGTATTGCGCGGAAGCGGCCGCACCAAGCAAAGCGTGGCTGAATCGAGTTTCGATGCCTGGGTCAAATATTATCGCCAGGATGAAAACGCGCCGAATGCCATCGTCAGCTATTACCAGAAAGGCTCGCTGGTTGGATTGGCCCTCGACCTGACGATACGCGAGCAGACGAATGGCAGGAAATCCCTGGACGATGTGATGCGCGCCTTGTGGCTGCGTTACGGACGGGATTTCGCATCGCTGGGACAGGGTATCGCCGAGGCGGAAGCCGAGTCCTTATTCGAGGAAGTCACCGGCCTGAAGCTGAAAAAATTCTTTGATCGCTACGTGCGCGGCACCGAGGATATTCCCTTCGGAAAGTTGATGGCGCCATACGGCATCACTGTCACGGACAATCGAAAGGCTGCGAAGCCGGGCCTGGGTGTGCGCACCACCCGCGACGGTAACGATTGCAAGCTGGCCAATGTCTATGAGGGCGAGGCGGGACATCAGGCCGGTTTATCCGCTGGTGACTTGCTGGTGGCGATCAATGGTTTGCGCGTATCCGCTACCAACCTTGATGCCTTGCTATCGCGTTATCGTGCGGGCGACACTGTTGCAGTTCATGCATTCCGGCGCGATGAGTTGATGACTTTCAATGTCATATTGGCTCAAGGTGAGGCACCGCAGTTTGTATTAGAGGTGCAGGAGAAGACTGCATCGCTGGCACGCAAGCGTGCACGCTGGTTGTCGACAGCAATAGCCTGACGGTTTGTTGGCGCTCCGCATGCTGCCAGACGGCATACGCGCGTCTTCGATGGCATGCAATTTGCCATTCCCTTTCTGACTTTGGCCTAGAAAAGCACTTTATAGACTTTTTCTGTGTTCTATTCTTGTACGCTGTACAAATGCGTGAGGTTTTTACCGGCAGCGAACGAGAACACGAGATGCGCAATCGCAGATGCGTTTCGGAAAGGTGGCAGAGTGCAACGGCATTCTTCCCATCTGGTGCAAAGCGACAAGCCAGGTAAAAGTGCATTGATGATGCGAGGAGAAAACATGAATGTGCAAACCAACAGCGTAATTGGCCGCTCCCTGATTTCCGGCACGGTTGCCGGCGTCACTACGGCGCTGGCGGCATCACTTGCCGGCAAGCGGGAAACAGCTTCCTATGCCGCTCCGCTGAATGCCACCAGCCATGTGGTTTGGGGCGAAAAGGCGGCATGGCAAGACAAGCCTTCGCTCAAATACACCGTGACCGGATTTTTGCTGAATCACGCGGCAACCGTGTTCTGGGCATCAATCTATGAAAAGTGGTTTGCCCCACAGGCAGGAGATCGCAGCAGTTCTCCGTTGCGACCACTGGTGGGGGCGGCAGTGGTCACTGCGGGCGCCTACGTCACCGATTACTATCTGGTGCCGAGACGCTTTACTCCTGGGTATGAAAAGCGACTATCGAATACTTCGCTGACAGGCATTTATGCAATGCTCGCATTGGGGCTAGTCGCGCGGGCGCTGATCGAACGTCGGCGCTAGTACGCTCAGAAAAACAGGCGTTGCAATTCCACGCCCGGATTTTCAGCGCGCATGAATGCCTCACCGACCAGGAAGGTATGAACGTCGGCGTCGCGCATCAGTTTCACATCGTCCGGCTTGAGGATGCCGGATTCGGTCACGACCAGTTTTTCGGGCGGAATGCGCGGTAGAAGCTTGAGGGTCGTCTGCAGAGACGTTTCGAAGGTGCGCAGGTTGCGGTTGTTAATACCGACCAGCCTGGTTTTCAGGCGCAGCGCGGCATCCAATTCATCGCCGTCATGCACTTCAACCAGTACGCTCATGCCGAGTTCATGCGCACAGGCTTCCAGTTCCGCCATCAACCCATGGTCGAGCGCGGAAACGATCAGCAAGATGCAGTCCGCGCCCCAGGAGCGTGCTTCATACACCTGGTACAGATCGATCATGAAATCCTTGCGCAGCACCGGAATGGCGCAGGCGGCGCGTGCCTGTTTCAGATACTCCGGCGCGCCCTGGAAGAACTGCACATCGGTCAATACGGACAGACAAGCGGCGCCATGGTCGGCATAGCTTGCTGCAATTTCAGCTGGACGAAAATTGGCGCGCAAGACGCCTTTGGAAGGCGAAGCCTTCTTTACTTCTGCGATGATGGCTGGATGTCCTGCAGCGACTTTCGCACGTAGACTGGCTTCGAATCCGCGCAGGGTTTGCCTTGCTTCGGTATCGTTTTCCACCTCGCGCCGCAGACTGGCCAAGTCGCGGTATTTCTTCGCGGCGGCGACTTCATCCGCTTTGACGTCTAGGATTTTATTGAGGATATCGGACATGTTCTTGATGAGCCTGTAGTGGACGCGATCGGGGGCTTACGCCGCGCCGAGCTGTTGCGTAACCTGAATGAATTGCTGCAGCTTGCTGCGGGCAGCGCCGGACGCCAAGACTTCGCGCGCTTTCATCAAGCCGTCGCCGATCGCCGGTACGATGCCGGCAGCATACAGCGCCGTACCCGCATTCAGCACCACAATGTCGCGTACCGGGCCCGGTGTATTGTCGAGCGCTTCGAGAATTTTTTGCTTGGACTCGTCCGCACCCGAGACTTTCAGGTTGCGGCTTGCCACCATCTGCAGGCCAAAGTCTTCCGGATGGATTTCGTATTCGCGAATTTCGCCATTGACCAGTTCGCCGACCATCGTGCCGGCACCGAGCGAAACTTCATCCATATTGTCACGACCCCAGACCACTAGCGCATGCTGTGCGCCCAGCCGCTGCAGCACGCGCACCTGGATGCCAACCAGATCCGGATGGAACACGCCCATCAGGATATTGGGCGCGCCGGCCGGGTTGGTCAGCGGTCCAAGAATATTAAAAATCGTGCGTACGCCGAGTTCCTTGCGTACCGGTGCTGCATGCTTCATCGCCGCATGGTGGTTGGGCGCGAACATGAAGCCGATGCCGGTTTCCTCGATGCATTGCGCAACCTGCTCGGGTTTCAGATTGATGTTGGCGCCCAAAGCTTCCAGTACGTCCGCGCTGCCGGATGAGGACGACACGCTGCGGCCGCCATGTTTGGCAACACGTGCGCCCGCAGCAGCAGCGACAAACATCGATGCAGTGGAAATATTGAAGGTATGTGCACCGTCGCCACCGGTGCCGACGATGTCCAGCAGGTTTTCGGTATTCCTGGTTGGGACCTTGGTGGCGAATTCACGCATGACCTGGGCCGCCGCGGCGATTTCACCGATTGTTTCCTTCTTGACGCGCAATCCCATGGTCAGCGCCGCAATCATCACGGGCGACATTTCGCCACCCATGATCTTGCGGAATAGCGACAGCATTTCATCATGGAATATTTCGCGATGCTCAATGCAGCGTAATAGCGCTTCTTGCGGGGTGATCGGCATGGCAGCCTCTTCAAGAATTGTTTGTCTTAATCCCTCTACCTTCCGGAACAGGGATTGATCGCATTTATCTGGTCAGGAAGTTCTTCAGCAACGCATGACCGTGCTCGGACAGAATGGATTCCGGATGAAACTGCACGCCTTCGATGTCGAATTCCTTGTGCCGCACACCCATGATCTCGCCATCGTCGGTCCACGCGGTGACTTCGAGGCAGTCGGGCAGCGATTCGCGTTCGATCGCAAGCGAGTGGTAGCGGATCACCGTGTACGGATTGGGCAAATCCTTGAATACGCCGACGCCGGTATGATGAATCACCGAAGTCTTGCCATGCATGACTTGTTTCGCGCGGATCACCTTGCCGCCAAAGGCCGCGCCGATTCCCTGATGCCCCAGGCATACGCCGAGGATAGGCAGCTTGCCCGCGAATTCCTTCAAGACCGCTACCGATACTCCCGCTTCGTTCGGCGTGCAAGGGCCAGGAGAAATGCAGATACGGTCCGGCTTCATGGCTGCGATCTGATCCAGCGTGATCTCATCGTTGCGGAAAGTGCGCACGTCTTCACCAAGCTCGCCGAAGTACTGGACCAGATTGAAGGTGAAGGAGTCGTAGTTATCGATCATCAGCAGCATGTCAGAGCTCCCCATCCAGTCCGTCTTGTACCTGCTCGGCCGCGCGCAATACGGCGCGCGCCTTGTTTTCGGTTTCCTGCCATTCCATCTCGGGAATCGAGTCGGCGACCACGCCGGCAGCAGCTTGCACATACAGGGTACCGTCCTTGATGACACCGGTGCGAATCGCGATCGCCAAGTCCATTTCTCCGCCAAAGGACAGATAGCCGCAGGCGCCGCCGTAGATGCCGCGCTTGGTTGGCTCGAGTTCATCGATGATTTCCATCGCGCGCACCTTCGGCGCACCGGACAGTGTGCCGGCGGGGAAGGTGGCCTTGAGCACGTCGAGATTGGACAAGTCGGGCTTCAGGATACCTTCGACATTCGACACGATGTGCTGCACATGCGAATACTTTTCGATCACCAGCTTGTCGGTCACCTGCACGCTGCCGGTCTCGGCAATCCGGCCGATATCGTTACGTGCGAGATCGATCAGCATGACATGCTCGGCGATCTCTTTCGGGTCGGCCAGCAATTCCTTGGCAAGCTGGGCATCCTTGTCCGGTGTCGCGCCGCGCGGGCGGGTGCCTGCGAGCGGGCGTATCGTCACCTTGCGCTTGCTGTCATTGGTCTGTTCGTTACGCACCAGAATTTCCGGCGACGCGCCGACAATCTGCATGTCGCCGAAATTGTAGAAATACATATACGGCGAAGGATTCAGCGAACGCAGTGCGCGATACAGCGATAGCGGCGAATCGACGTAGGATTTCTTGAGTCTTTGACCGACCTGCACCTGCATCAAATCGCCGGCCATGATGTATTCCTTGGCCTGTTCGACTGCGCGGATGTAATCGGCCTTGTCGAAGTCGCGCACGGTATCGGTGCGCACCGATGCAGAGGTTACCGGCGCATCGACCGCGCGGCGCAGCATTGCGCGCAAATCCTTCAGTCGCTGGCGCGCCTTCGAATAGGCTTCCGATTGGGTCGGATCGGCATACACGATCAGGTAGAGTTTGCCCGACAGGTTGTCGATGACGGCCAGTTCTTCCGTGACAAGCAACTGGATGTCCGGCAGCCCGAGGTCGTCTTTGGGCGTCGAATTGGCGAGCCGCTTTTCGATATGGCGTACGGTGTCGTAACCGAAGTAACCAGCGAGGCCGCCACAAAAGCGCGGCATGCCGGGACGGATCGCAGCCTTGTAGCGCGCCTGGAACTCGGTAATGAATTCGAGCGGATTGCCTTCGTGGGTTTCGATGACCTTGCCATCCTTGACCACTTCCGTCCTGGTGCCATAGCTGCGCATCAATGTGGATGCGGGCAGACCGATGAAGGAATAGCGTCCGAACCGCTCGCCGCCGACAACCGATTCGAGCAGGAAGGTATTGCGGCCGGCATTCTGAGGCTGCGCCAGTTTCAGGTACAGGGTCAGGGGAGTTTCGAGGTCCGCAAAAGCTTCGGCAATCAGCGGAATACGGTTGTAGCCTTGCGTGGCCAGCGATTTGAATTCGAGTTCAGTCATGTTTCTCTCCGGGCGCTATTGTAGAACGAGAGTCCTATAGCGGGGGTGATAGTGCAAAAACGTTGCCGGCCTTGCAAGCTCAAGACATGAGCGGCCAGCGGCGATCGGGGTCAGTTGGACCAGGATTGCCAGCGTCGCCACAGCCAGGCCTCAAACAGGCCCGGTGAGGTTACGTTACGTTTTTTGCCGAGAAACATTATGGATGCGTTGTTTATGCAGAAATAAGTTGTGCTGCGTCCAGCAGCGTTGGAACTATACCATCGGAATCGACGTGATGTATAGATTCGCCATGGTTGTACCCGTAAGGCACGTTCAGTACCCGACATCCGGCAGCGCGCGCCGCTTCCGCGTCATTGGACGAGTCGCCGATCGCCACCACCTGTCCGGGCGCCAGCGAGAAGTCCCTGCATACGGTAAGCAAGGGAAGGGGATCCGGTTTTTTGCGAGGCAGAGAATCCCCGCCATAGACGATTTCAAAGAACGGGCGCAAACCTGTTTTGTCCAGCAATGGCAGGGCGAAAGCAATGGGCTTGTTGGTCACGCATGCCAATCGCAAACCTTTTGCCTGGAGCGCTTGCAAGCCTTCGCGCACGCCCGGGTAAAGGGTCGAATAGTCGCCGTTGATAGACAGATAATGCCTTTGATACGATGCCAGCGCGACCGGAAAATGCAGCTCTACATCCTCTGGTCCGTAGTCGACAGCCAGCACGCGCCGCATCAGGTTTTCCGTTCCTTTGCCGACGAAATGCGTGATCGTGTCGATGTGGAGCGGACCGAGCGCGAGATCGGCCCGCATGCGATTGACCGCCACATGAAAGTCCGGCGCGGTATGGATCATCGTGCCGTCGAGGTCGATGATGGCGGCGCGAATGCCGTGCCAGGACAGCCTTTCCGGTGCGTTCATACTTGCGCCAGCTGACCACGCATCGCGTCGATCACGGTCTTGTAATCCGGCTTGCCGAAGATTGCCGAACCCGCCACGAAGGTGTCCGCGCCGGCGCGCGCTGCCTCGGCAATATTCTCGATCTTGATCCCGCCATCCACTTCGAGCATGATGTCCCGGCCGGAGTCATCGATGCGTCGCCGAACCGCAGCAATCTTTGACAGTGCTTCCGGAATGAATGACTGGCCACCGAATCCGGGATTGACCGACATGATGAGAATCATGTCCAGCCTGTCCATGACGTGGTCGAGGTAATGCAGCGGTGTTGCAGGATTGAAGACCAGGCCGGCCTTGCAGCCATGATCGCGAATCAGTTGCAATGAACGGTCGATGTGCACGGATGCTTCCGGATGGAAGGTGATGATATTCGCGCCCGCTTTGGCAAAATCGGGAATGATGCGGTCAACCGGCTTGACCATCAGATGCACGTCGATCGGCACCTGGACATGCGGTCGGATCGCTTCGCAAACCAGTGGGCCGATTGTCAGATTGGGTACGTAATGGTTGTCCATTACATCGAAATGAATGATGTCGGCACCAGCTGTAACGACGTTACGGACTTCTTCGCCCAGACGGGCAAAATCGGCGGACAGGATACTGGGGGCGATGCGATAGTTGGCCATGGCAAGCAGGTTTCAAGAGGATGCGCTATAAAGAATGCGCTATTTTACCTGCTCATCCGAACCCGACGTGTTGCATTGTTGACCGAATTGGTGTGCAATGAGCCGGATGCTGCCACGTGCAGTGACATGCTGACTGACTGACAAGAACAACAAGGACTTCCATGGCCGCCTATGAATTTACCGTGTCCGTACGCACGCAATATCTTGCCGAGCAATCCGATCCTGATCGCTCGAATTATGTCTTTGCCTATACGATCACGATCAAGAATACCGGTGAGCTACCTGCGCAGCTGATCTCGCGGCATTGGATCATTGTCGATGGCAACAACCGGGTCGAGGAAGTGAAGGGGCTTGGCGTCGTCGGTCACCAACCACTGCTCGCACCCGGTGCGCAGTTTGAATACACCAGCGGCACAGCGCTCGCTACGCCACAGGGATCCATGAAAGGTACGTATTTCTGTGTTGCAGAAGATGGCGAAAAATTTGAAACGGCCATCCCTGAATTCATCTTGTCATTGCCACGCACGCTGCACTAATTTACTGTTGCACATCGTCTTTGCGACCTGTGTGCTCGGGCGGTGGAGCCTTGTCCGGCTCGCGGCCATGGAACATCGTCCACCAGACAATAAACACAAGCAGGAAGAGTGCAACGCCCGCTTCAAGCATTAATAGCCACATTTTTCTGTTCCTTCATGTCAGTCATACGCCCAAGTTTACTCGCATCTGCCATCGCAGTTGCTCTTGCAATATCCGCATGTACTACTGTACCCCCGCAGCAGACTGCAAAACCGCCGGTGGTAACGCAGCCGGCAACACCTCCCAAACAGGTAGACGCGCCCAAAGAAGTTTTGCGTCCGACAACGTTTGCGGCCGTGCCGGGCTGGGACAAGGACAAGTTACGCGAGGCTTGGCCAGCGTTCATGGCTTCATGCGATGTGCTGATAAAGCGCGCTGACTGGAAGGAGCCTTGCACGATCGCGCGCGATGTGAATGCTGCAAGCGAGCCGGCGATCCGCACATTCTTTGAAGCCTTCTTCGTTCCTTATCAGGCCTTCAACGCGGATGGCACCGATAGTGGCCTGGTAACCGGCTATTACGAGCCAATGTTGCGCGGTGCCCGCAAGCGCGGCGGCCCTTTTCAGACGCCGTTGCATCGTAGTCCGGATGATATGTTGACAATCGACATGAGTGGTGTGTATCCGGAACTCAAAGGGATGCGCTTGCGTGGACGCGTCGTTGGCAACAAAGTCGTTCCCTATTTGTCGCGCGGTGAAATGCTTCAGTCCGGCACGTTGAACGGTAAGGAATTATTGTGGGTCGATGATCCGATCGAGGCTTTTTTTCTTCAAGTGCAAGGTTCGGGGCGTGTTCAGCTCGCCGATAGCAAGGAAATCGTGCGTGTCGCTTATGCCGACCAGAATGGACATCCTTACAAATCGATAGGACGCTATCTCGTCGACAAGGGCGAGTTGACCCTGGATCAAGCCTCAGCACAAAGCATTAAAGCTTGGTACGCCGCCAATCCTGCGCGCCAACAGGAGCTGTTGAACGCAAATCCAAGTTATGTTTTCTTTAACGAAGAAAAGTTGCTTGACGCGGCGAAAGGTCCGAAGGGTGCACTAGGTGTCCCGCTAACGCCACAACGTTCGATTGCTGTCGATCCGCAAATTGTTCCGCTTGGTGCCCCAGTATTTCTTTCCACGACACAACCAAGCACCGATATTTCCATGCAGCGGCTGACAATTGCACAGGACACCGGCGGAGCTATCAAAGGAAACGTGCGTGCCGATTTTTTCTGGGGATTCGGTACTGAAGCTGGGAACAAGGCCGGCAAAATGAAACAGCGGGGAGCGATGTGGGTGTTGTTGCCGAAATTGGCGAGGCCGCTCGCAGCGAAATAAAGGAGTGGATACAATCATGTACAACGCATGAGATGTCATATTTGCCGCGTCGCACACTGTCCGCTCAACGTGAGGAGTTATTGTTGGCTAGCCGCTTCCTTCTTGTTCTTTTCTTGAATTGACAAAGAAAGAGCCAAGTCCATGGTTGCGCTATGAAAAGCCAGCCACTGCGGTAAGGCGTTCATAACGAGATCGCGGCCAAATGTGATGTCGCCCGCCATAATACGTGCATGAGCCTGATGCAAAACGCTTAGCGCTCGTGCATGCTGTTCCTGATGCGCAAGCGCTGCGACGCAATTTGTTTCATCCATCCAATCTTCTTCCGCCCTAAAAACACGCTCAAGTCGATGGACAATCCGAGCGTATTCACTGACAAACTCGCTATCTTCTACAGCGCTCAACTGTTCCAGGGCTTCAAAGAGATCGTGATGCAAATAATCCATGTCGGGCGCTCCGAAAATGCATGGCAGGGAGAATATGAGGAGGCAGAAAACCCTGCCTTTGATACGTGAACGTCAAGATCGGCCGAAGACATTGCGGGTGGCATCATCCTGCTTGAGCTGCGAAGACGGCATCAGGAAGCAAGTATTGCCTCGGCTAAACTTTTTGCCCGTAATCTTCAAAGGCCAAGTCGGCAAGATAATACGAGCACCCGCGTAGTTAGATTTGGTCGGCGGATATTAGCGACCGGCGATCTTTGAAATGATACTTCCAGCCCCCTCACGGACTTTGATCTCGCTCAACCCATTCTGCTCTTATCTTAAAAAATTGGGCAATGAATTTCCTTGACCGGCCCAGCAAAATCAACCATAATCTCGCCTCTTTGCTGCTCGCGAACAAAACGATTCCGAGCGGATTTGAAGTCTGAAAAGCCTTGTAAAAAGAAGCGGTTATGCGAAAAGTTGGAAGTAAAAAGGCTTGACGCAAAACAGAAAGTGTTTCATAATCTCGTTTCTCTGCTGCTGACAAACACAACGATTTGACGGCGTTGCGACAGATGCGAATCTGTGGCGAGCAGGTGATCTTTAACAACTAACAGCCGATAAGTGTGGGCGCTTGGTGGGGTGGGGTTGATGGTTTCGGCCATTGGCATTACACAAGTATCAAGTGCTCACGAAGAAATATAGGTAAGCATCGCAAGATGTTACTTGTCAGTATTTTGAGTGGGCGACGCCTCTTCGGAGGTTGCCAGCAATGGCACAAACAGAGATTGAACTGAAGAGTTTGATCCTGGCTCAGATTGAACGCTGGCGGCATGCCTTACACATGCAAGTCGAACGGCAGCGCGGGGGCAACCCTGGCGGCGAGTGGCGAACGGGTGAGTAATGTATCGGAACGTGCCCTAGAGTGGGGGATAACTAGTCGAAAGATTAGCTAATACCGCATACGATCTAAGGATGAAAGTGGGGGACCGCAAGGCCTCATGCTCGTGGAGCGGCCGATATCTGATTAGCTAGTTGGTAGGGTAAAGGCCTACCAAGGCGACGATCAGTAGCTGGTCTGAGAGGACGACCAGCCACACTGGGACTGAGACACGGCCCAGACTCCTACGGGAGGCAGCAGTGGGGAATTTTGGACAATGGGGGCAACCCTGATCCAGCAATGCCGCGTGAGTGAAGAAGGCCTTCGGGTTGTAAAGCTCTTTTGTCAGGGAAGAAACGGTCTGGGTGAATATCCTGGGCTAATGACGGTACCTGAAGAATAAGCACCGGCTAACTACGTGCCAGCAGCCGCGGTAATACGTAGGGTGCGAGCGTTAATCGGAATTACTGGGCGTAAAGCGTGCGCAGGCGGTTGTGCAAGACAGATGTGAAATCCCCGGGCTTAACCTGGGAATGGCATTTGTGACTGCACGGCTAGAGTGTGTCAGAGGGGGGTAGAATTCCACGTGTAGCAGTGAAATGCGTAGATATGTGGAGGAATACCGATGGCGAAGGCAGCCCCCTGGGATAACACTGACGCTCATGCACGAAAGCGTGGGGAGCAAACAGGATTAGATACCCTGGTAGTCCACGCCCTAAACGATGTCAACTAGTTGTCGGGGATTAATTTCCTTGGTAACGCAGCTAACGCGTGAAGTTGACCGCCTGGGGAGTACGGTCGCAAGATTAAAACTCAAAGGAATTGACGGGGACCCGCACAAGCGGTGGATGATGTGGATTAATTCGATGCAACGCGAAAAACCTTACCTACCCTTGACATGGTCGGAATCCTGGAGAGATCTGGGAGTGCTCGAAAGAGAACCGGCGCACAGGTGCTGCATGGCTGTCGTCAGCTCGTGTCGTGAGATGTTGGGTTAAGTCCCGCAACGAGCGCAACCCTTGTCATTAGTTGCTACGAAAGGGCACTCTAATGAGACTGCCGGTGACAAACCGGAGGAAGGTGGGGATGACGTCAAGTCCTCATGGCCCTTATGGGTAGGGCTTCACACGTCATACAATGGTACATACAGAGGGCTGCCAACCCGCGAGGGGGAGCTAATCCCAGAAAGTGTATCGTAGTCCGGATTGTAGTCTGCAACTCGACTGCATGAAGTTGGAATCGCTAGTAATCGCGGATCAGCATGTCGCGGTGAATACGTTCCCGGGTCTTGTACACACCGCCCGTCACACCATGGGAGCGGGTTTTACCAGAAGTAGGTAGCCTAACCGCAAGGAGGGCGCTTACCACGGTAGGATTCGTGACTGGGGTGAAGTCGTAACAAGGTAGCCGTATCGGAAGGTGCGGCTGGATCACCTCCTTTCTAGAGTAAAGCCATCGCGTCAAGCGTTCACACTTATCGGTATGTTGGTAGAGACAGCAAGAACAGTGTAAGTCGGCAGTCGGCACGCAATACAGTCTGCCGGGGGTTTGGCTAGGTACTGATCCGAACGGGTCTGTAGCTCAGTTGGTTAGAGCACCGTGTTGATAACGCGGGGGTCGTTGGTTCGAGCCCAACCAGACCCACCATCAAAGTTTCGGGGGTTTAGCTCAGCTGGGAGAGCACCTGCTTTGCAAGCAGGGGGTCGTCGGTTCGATCCCGTCAACCTCCACCACTTCTTTGAGACATCAAACCTAAGTCGGGGCGCCGTGGGGCGCGGGCGATTTAGGTTTGATCTTTTGAGATCATTGGCTGTTTTTGTTCTTTAACAATCTGGAAGAAGTAGTAAAGAATTTATCAGTATGGACTGATGCGTTTGTGATGAGCGCGTTGGGAGATACTGGTGGGTTGTGATTGTATCAATCATAGGTAGGAAAGAGTTCTCGTGGTGACACGCGAGTAGTCTGGACTACGGCATATTCAAACTCATACTTTATAACGGGATTCTGGCGACAGAAGCCAACGTTATAGGGACAAGCGAATAAGTGCACATGGTGGATGCCTTGGCGATATCAGGCGATGAAGGACGTAGTAGCTTGCGATAAGCTGCGGGGAGCGAGCAAACACGCATTGATCCGCAGATTTCCGAATGGGGAAACCCGGCCCTTTGGGTCATCACTCACTGAATACATAGGTGTGTGAAGCGAACGCGGCGAACTGAAACATCTAAGTAGCTGCAGGAAAAGAAATCAACCGAGATTCCCAAAGTAGTGGCGAGCGAAATGGGAACAGCCTGCAAGATTTAGCAGTAGCGATAGCAAAACGGATTGGAAACTCCGGCCACAGAGGGTGATAGCCCCGTATGCGAAATCGGTATTGTGGAACTAGGCTTGCGACAAGTAGGGCGGGGCACGTGAAACCTTGTCTGAACATGGGGGGACCATCCTCCAAGGCTAAATACTCGATATCGACCGATAGTGAACCAGTACCGTGAGGGAAAGGCGAAAAGAACCCCGGAAGGGGAGTGAAATAGATCCTGAAACCGTGTGCATACAAACAGTAGGAGCCTCGCAAGGGGTGACTGCGTACCTTTTGTATAATGGGTCAGCGACTTACATTCAGTGGCAAGCTTAACCGAATAGGGAAGGCGTAGCGAAAGCGAGTCCGAACAGGGCGTTTCAGTCGCTGGGTGTAGACCCGAAACCAAGTGATCTACTCATGGCCAGGATGAAGGTGCCGTAACAGGTACTGGAGGTCCGAACCCACTAACGTTGAAAAGTTAGGGGATGAGCTGTGGGTAGGGGTGAAAGGCTAAACAAACTTGGAAATAGCTGGTTCTCTCCGAAAACTATTTAGGTAGTGCCTCAAGTATCACCACCGGGGGTAGAGCACTGTTATGGCTAGGGGGTCATCGCGACTTACCAAACCATTGCAAACTCCGAATACCGGTGAGTGCGAGCTTGGGAGACAGACGTCGGGTGCTAACGTCCGGCGTCAAGAGGGAAACAACCCAGACCGCCAGCTAAGGTCCCCAAGATTGGCTAAGTGGAAAACGAAGTGGGAAGGCTAAAACAGTCAGGAGGTTGGCTTAGAAGCAGCCATCCTTTAAAGAAAGCGTAATAGCTCACTGATCGAGTCGTCCTGCGCGGAAGATGTAACGGGGCTAAGCCAGTCACCGAAGCTGCGGATCTGCAGTAATGCAGATGGTAGGAGAGCGTTCTGTAAGCCTGCGAAGGTGTCTTGTAAAGGATGCTGGAGGTATCAGAAGTGCGAATGCTGACATGAGTAGCGATAATGCGGGTGAAAGGCCCGCACGCCGTAAGCCCAAGGTTTCCTGTTCAACGTTCATCGGAGCAGGGTGAGTCGGCCCCTAAGGCGAGGCAGAGATGCGTAGCTGATGGGAAGCAGGTTAATATTCCTGCACCGTCGTTAGATGCGATGGGGGGACGGATCGCGGAAGGTTGTCCGGGTGTTGGATGTCCCGGTTTGTGCATCGAAGAAGGCGCCTAGGCAAATCCGGGCGCGCAATTCAAGGGTGTGCGACGAGTGGCCTTGTGCCGCGAAGCAATCGGAAGTGGTTCCAAGAAAAGCCTCTAAGCTTCAGTCTAACGAGACCGTACCGCAAACCGACACAGGTGGGCGAGATGAGTATTCTAAGGCGCTTGAGAGAACTCGGGAGAAGGAACTCGGCAAATTGGTACCGTAACTTCGGGATAAGGTACGCCCTGGTAGTTTGAAGGCCCTGCGGCCTGAGGATGAAGGGGTTGCAATAAACTGGTGGCTGCGACTGTTTAATAAAAACACAGCACTCTGCAAACACGAAAGTGGACGTATAGGGTGTGACGCCTGCCCGGTGCTGGAAGATTAAATGATGGGGTGCAAGCTCTTGATTGAAGTCCCAGTAAACGGCGGCCGTAACTATAACGGTCCTAAGGTAGCGAAATTCCTTGTCGGGTAAGTTCCGACCTGCACGAATGGCGTAACGATGGCCACACTGTCTCCTCCCGAGACTCAGCGAAGTTGAAATGTTTGTGATGATGCAATCTACCCGCGGCTAGACGGAAAGACCCCATGAACCTTTACTGTAGCTTTGCATTGGACTTTGAACCAATCTGTGTAGGATAGGTGGGAGGCTATGAAGCGGTGACGCCAGTTGCCGTGGAGCCAACCTTGAAATACCACCCTGGTTTGTTTGAGGTTCTAACCTTGGTCCGTTATCCGGATCGGGGACAGTGCATGGTAGGCAGTTTGACTGGGGCGGTCTCCTCCCAAAGTGTAACGGAGGAGTTCGAAGGTACGCTAGGTACGGTCGGACATCGTGCTAATAGTGCAATGGCATAAGCGTGCTTAACTGCGAGACTGACAAGTCGAGCAGGTACGAAAGTAGGACATAGTGATCCGGTGGTTCTGTATGGAAGGGCCATCGCTCAACGGATAAAAGGTACTCTGGGGATAACAGGCTGATTCCTCCCAAGAGTTCATATCGACGGGGGAGTTTGGCACCTCGATGTCGGCTCATCACATCCTGGGGCTGTAGCCGGTCCCAAGGGTATGGCTGTTCGCCATTTAAAGTGGTACGTGAGCTGGGTTTAAAACGTCGTGAGACAGTTTGGTCCCTATCTGCCGTGGGCGTTGGAAGTTTGAGGGGGGCTGCTCCTAGTACGAGAGGACCGGAGTGGACGAACCTCTGGTGTACCGGTTGTCACGCCAGTGGCATTGCCGGGTAGCTAAGTTCGGAAGAGATAACCGCTGAAAGCATCTAAGCGGGAAACTTGCCTCAAGATGAGACTTCCCCAGGCCTTGAGCCTGCTAAAGGGTCGTTCGAGACCAGGACGTTGATAGGCTGGGTGTGGAAGCGCAGTAATGCGTTAAGCTAACCAGTACTAATTGCCCGTGCGGCTTGTCCCTATAACCTTGGTAGTTATACACAAGTATGAAGCGTATGCCCGATTGGACATCACGCCCGCCAAAATAAGCGCAGAACCCCTGCGCACTACTTCTTCCCAGATTGCGTTGTTTGACGGATTAGCAATAACGATCCTGCAAGCAACACTACCAGTTATGCCTGATGACCATAGCGAGTCGGTCCCACCCCTTCCCATCCCGAACAGGACCGTGAAACGACTTCGCGCCGATGATAGTGCTGCAACCAGTGTGAAAGTAGGTCATCGTCAGGCTCGTACCCCCCAAAACGCCTCCAGCTTAACCGCCGGGGGCGTTTTACTTTGCGCGGCCGCTTTGTCCGATTGCGTTAGCCTCGGCCCAGCCCTACCCATTTCGCCCCGCAGGGACCTCGATCCGGTAGCGCCAACTCCGGTCCCTTCACTGACAGCAAAGCGCCCCACCGGGCCGCGCTATCGACCCAGCCAATGCCAAATATGCGGAAAAATTAACGCACCTTCCGACGAACTGCGGTAATGACAATCACAATTCTTGCTTTTTCTTCTCGCTACTCAGCCAACGACATCGTTGACGTTGAACACGATTGGCGCTGTTCGCATGCCTACTTGCATGACCAATACCTCAGAATGCGTAACTGGCGCGAAGCACCGCAAAATTTGTACCGTCATTCGGCTGTTTAAAACTACCGTTTGAAAAGTGCTGTATTTTCAGGCCGACGTCCAAGTTATTCAAAAATACATATCCCACCCCGAGGTGATCGCCGAATTGAAATTTCGTTGAAAACTGACGATCGTTATTGTCATAAACTTTGCTGAGATAATGAGCACCGATACCACCTTCCAGATACCATCCTTTGAGGTTGTCGTTCTGCAGGCGAAAAACCGGAGTAAATCCGATATCAATAAGGTTCTGCGAGTTTCCCGGAATATTGTGAAATCTATCAGCGCGCCATTGCGACAGCGTCAAATCCCAATGTCCGCCAATGTGCGTACCGTTCGATTGCCACCACTTGCTATCCCATTTCCATTGAAGGCCTACGCGCGCCAGTTGCGTTTTATTACCCGATCCAATTTCCAATGAAGCGCTGTCGACGGCATGTGTAGCTGATTGCATTCCCCAAAAGCCTGCTGCTAAAACGAGTGCTTTAACGACGTTTTTATTCTTTATCAATTCTAATCTCCAATAACGGACGCCCGGTGTATTAGCAATTCATCAGAACGAATGCCGACAATATTCTCGCAGATGTTGATTCGTCACGATTCGAACTAACCGAATTTCTTCCTGCAATCCGTATCAGCTTGCGCTCTTATCTGCCGGCATCAATTTACGGACATGTCGAAAACGCCTTCACTTCCGTTAAAGCCGGTAAGCAAATTCAAGCCGACCGGGAACGTCTACATGCATCGTCAAAACATGCCCGGATAAAGGATGGCGCACGAGTTCATCGGCCGAACGGTTATGCCGCACCGTCGTAATGTACAAGGACTTCATGTCCTCACCGCCGAACGCTACCATCGTGGGACAGCGTACCGGCAAGGTTATTTCTCGAAGTATTTCTCCGTCGGGCGAAATGCGTAATACACGTCCGCCTTCATACATTGCGCACCAATAGGCATTTTCGCTATCCACAGCGGCACCGTCCGGCCGGCCACCATATTGCGCTCCTTTGTCCGCCGAAAATTGCTTGAACAGCCGTGCGCCGCCAACTTCCCCTGTCTCCACGTTGAACTCATATGCCATGATCCGGTGAGCGGTCGTATCCGTATGGTAAAGCGTACGGCCATCGCAACTAAATGCGACGCCGTTCGATACGGTAACCGGCTTGCCAATATCACGCACGTTTCCCTGCTCAACGCAGAACAAGCTGCCACCTGGGCGTTCACGCGAATCGAAGAGCGTCCCCGCCCACAATCGACCACGCGCATCGCAGCGGCCGTCGTTGAAGCGCACTTTCGACGGGTCGTAAGGCGGATCCGAAAGATGTATCAACGTACCGGTCGTGGTATCCAATTCCGCGAGACCCGACCGCATGGCCACCAGTAGTTTCCCAACTTCGATATAGGCAATGCAGCCAGGCTCTGCCGGCAGGTTCCAGTGTTGATGTGTGCCATCTGCAGGACGAAAACGGTGTACCGATTTCCCTGCAATATCGATCCAGAACAACGCCGACTCCTCGGGATGCCAGAGAGGTGTTTCTCCCAGCAACATCGGGGTATCCAGCACGGGACGTATTTCATTCGTCGACATGGAAGTTGCTTTTTTGAGATGATGGTGCACCATTATGCAATGATTTGGAATCACTAGAGGAGACGAACGTGAGCAGTTCCGCGCCCGCACAAAACATCGCCGTTCTCGGCATAGGCTTGATGGGCAAACCTATGGCCACACGCCTGCTGCAGGCAGGCCTTTCCGTCACCGTATGGAATCGCACAAGGGCAAAGGCCGCGCCTTTGGCTACCCTCAATGCCCATATCGCAGATACCCCCGCGGACGCCGTCCGTGACGCACACGTCGTCATCACGATGCTGGAGGCTGGGGCCATCGTGCGTGACGTCATAGCGCAAGCGGAAGCGGCGCTGCGACCGGGCACCCTTGTTATCGACATGAGTTCTACCCGGCAATCCGAAGCGCAGGAATTCCACGCAAGGCTGGCCGCACGTAATGTCAATTTCATGGATGCGCCGGTCTCAGGCGGCGTTCTTGGTGCCGAAGCCGGTACCTTGGCCATCATGGCCGGTGGCAGTGAAAGCGATTTCACCCGGGCCGAGCCCATCCTCAAACTTCTTGGCCGCCCCACGCGCGTAGGGCCTGCAGGCTGCGGGCAGATTGCCAAGCTTTGTAATCAACTGATTGTCGGCGGTACGCTGGGCATCGTGGCCGAAGCACTCATGCTGGCGCAGGCAGGCGGAGCCGATCCGGCGGCGGTAAGAACCGCGATCCGCGGCGGGTTTGCGGAAAGCCGTATTCTCGATGTGCATGGACAGCGCATGCTGGAACGTAATTTCTTGCCCGGTGGGCAGGTAAAGAGCCAGACCAAAGACTTGGAAAACGTCTTGATCGCCGCCGCTTCCGGCGGCGTGCGCCTACCACTGGCGGAACTGCTTACCGAGTTGTATCGCACGATTCTCGATGTCGTACCAAACGCCGATCAGTCGGCAGCCCTGATTGCGCTGGAACGCATGAATCCGGGCAAGCGGGTTGGCGACGGGCCGGATCAACTACCCTGATAACAAAGAGGAGACGTCATGAAGTTGAAAGCCCTATTGGCCTTAGTTGCTGCTTCCATCACGCTTGCCGCCGCCGGCGGTGCAAGCGCGCAAAGCTATCCTGCCAAATCAATCAAGCTGGTTGTTCCGTTTCCACCTGGAGGTACCACCGATATCCTTGCGCGCGCCGTCGGCGCGGAGTTGAGCAAGGCACTCGGCCAGCAAGTCATTGTCGACAATCGCCCCGGGGCGGGCGGCAACATCGGTTCCGAAATCGTCGCCAAATCACCTGCCGACGGCTATACGCTACTGATGGGCACCGTGGGCACGCACAGCATCAATCAATCGTTGTATACCAAGCTGCCTTACGATCCGGTAAAAGATTTTGCGCCGGTCACCGTCGTTGCTTCGGTTCCGAATGTTCTTGTGCTGAATGCGGCACTGGCCGACAAAAACAAGATCACCGACGTGAAAAGCTTTGTCGCTTATGTCAAAGCCAATCCCGGCAGGCTCAACATGGCGTCGAGCGGCAACGGTACGTCGATTCACTTGGCCGGTGAACTGTTCAAGACACAGACCAAAACCTTCATGGTTCATATTCCCTATCGCGGCTCAGCGCCTGCAATTACCGACTTGTTAGGCGGACAAGCCGATCTTATGTTCGATAACTTGCCTTCCGCACTGCCCTATATCAAGGCTGGACGACTGCGCGCGCTGGGGCTGACGAGCAGCAAGCCGTCTCCAGCCTTGCCGGAAGTACCGCCCATTGCCGAGACGGGCGGCGATCTTGCCGGCTTCGAAGCCAGTTCCTGGTTCGGCATACTGGCGCCCGCCGGTACGCCGCCTGACATAGTGAAGAAACTGCAGCAGGAAATCGCGAAATCGCTGGCCGCTCCCGCAGTCAACGAAAAACTGGTGTCCCAAGGCGCTGATCCGGTCGGAAATACGCCTGAACAGTTTGCCGCACACATGCAGGCTGAAAGCCAGAAATGGGCAAAAGTAGTCAAGGTTTCCGGCGCCAAGGTCGATTGAAGCTTCCGCACGACAAGCAACTTACAACAAAGCGAAGCGGCGGCACGGTAAGGTGTCGCCGCTCGACATAACAGCCGTATTGGCCTTGACCGCCTCCCATGACAGCAGCGCTTCCCATCCCGTCCGCATCGTCCACCTCCATCACTAACACCACACGCACCAACTGGCACGCCGTATGGCAATTCATTCGCCCTTACTGGAGCTCGGATGAAAAGTGGAAAGCGCGCGGCCTGCTTTTTACTGTGATCGCGCTGGCATTAGGCATGGTGTATCTCGATGTGCAGTTCAATGCATGGAACCGAGATTTTTACAATGCACTCGAGAATAAGGACTTTGCCGCGTTTCGATCCCAATTGTGGCGCTTTTCCTATCTCGCATTCATTTATATCGCGGTCGCGATTTACCGGATCTACCTGATGCAAGCGCTGGAAATCCGCTGGCGCGCATGGATGACACGGCAATACATGGACGAGTGGCTGGAAAATCAAGCGTATTACCGACTTGAACAAACCCGTTTGGCCGACAATCCAGACCAGCGTATTGCAGAAGATCTGCAATTCCTGACAAACGGCTCCCTTACCTTATCGCTCGGCCTGTTATCCAGTGTCGTTTCGCTTGCCTCTTTTGTCGGCATCTTATGGTCGGTCAGCGGCCCACTCTCATTCATGTTGAGCGGACAGCAATGGACGATTCCCGGCTACATGGTCTGGTTCGCCATCGCGTACGCAGGTGTCGGATCCCTGATCGTATTCTGGATCGGGCGCCCATTGGTGGACCAGAATTTCAATCAGCAGCGGTATGAAGCCGATTTTCGCTTTGGTTTGATACGGATTCGGGAGCATGCCGAAGCCGTCGCGCTGTATCGCGGCGAGATCCAGGAAAAGCAGCAACTCGGTACCCGCTTCCAACGTATCTGGGAAAACTGGTGGACTATTATGCGTACCACCAAACGGCTCAATGCCACATCGACTTTCTATGCCCAGTTCGCGGTGATCTTTCCATTCCTGGTCGGTGCACCGCGTTATTTTTCCGGCGCAATCACGCTCGGTGGCCTCATGCAGATCAGTTCGGCATTCGGCCATGTGCAGGAGTCCCTGTCCTGGTTCATCAATGCCTTCAGCTCGCTGGCAAGCTGGAAAGCCAGCGTGAACCGGCTTGCCGGATTTCACGCCGCAGTCGTGGCCGCCCGCACCCATGTTTCTGGCATCACCGTCGAGCGCAATAACGTCGGTGCAATTCTGCTCGATCGCGTCACGCTGCACCTGCCCGACGGCACAGTACTAACAGAACCGCTGAGCGCAGAGATCCGCCCCAGTCAGCGCATTCTCGTGACTGGGCGTTCAGGCTGTGGCAAGTCGACGCTGTTTCGCGCGATCGCCGGTATCTGGCCTTATGGTCGCGGCAGCATTGAAGTGCCAAACGATGCTCGCCTGTTGTTCCTGCCGCAGAAAGGATACCTGCCGATCGGTACGTTGCGTGCCGCAATCGCCTATCCGGCGGCGGAAAACGCGTATAAGGAGCGCGCGATCCTGCATTACCTTGAAGCGTGCAAGCTGCCCCATCTTTTGGAGCGCCTCGATGAGCCCGACAACTGGAGTCAGCGCTTGTCGCCCGGTGAGCAACAGCGACTCGCTTTCGTGCGCGCGCTGTTGGCGAAGCCGCAGATATTGTTTTTGGATGAAGCCACCAGTGCGCTCGATCCGCAAACCGAAGAACAGCTGTATGACTTACTGCTGAAAGACTTGCCTAATGCCAGCGTGGTCAGCATTGCACATCGTGAGGCCGTTGCGAAATACCATCAGATACGTTGGCAGTTTGTTCATGCTGCCGAAGATGCAGCGGCGTTAGCGCGCGCTACGCAGCAGCAACGCTATACAATCCTGCCATCCAAAACAGGCAATTCATGAAAACACCATTGTGCTGCCGCAGCATGCTTAGGCACGTCAAACCTAGCCAGTCCATGAACCGATTCTTTGTACCGCTTGCAGTGACGTTGCTGGCTGGCCTTGCCGGCTGCGCGCAGCAGCCCGTGAAGCCATCCGAGACGACAGCGACGCAGCCAATTCGGGATACAAGCTTATCCGTTTTCTCCGCAAGTCCCGCCGGCGCATTGCCTGCCGGGTGGGAGCCGCTGGTGATCCTGCGCACCAAGAAACAGACGCAATATCAACTGGTGAGCAAGGAAAACCGTACTGTGCTGCATGCGCGCGCGGAAAGCGCTTCTTCTGGATTGATGCAGCAGGTTGCCATCGATCCGATGCAGCAGCCATGGCTGGAATGGCAATGGAAAATAACCGACCTGGTACAGGCCGCCGACAACACGCAACGGGCTACAGAAGACTCGCCGGTGCGCATCATCCTTGGTTTTGATGGCGACAAGGACTCGTTACCATTCGCCGACCAGATTTTGTTCGAGACGGCAAAGGTCGTCACCGGCTATGACTTTCCCTATGCAACGCTGATGTATATCTGGGAAAACAAGGCGCCGATCGGCACGGTCATTCGCAGTACCCATAGCAGCCGCATCAAGATGATGGTCGCAGCCCAGGGAACACGCGGCATTGGCGAATGGCGCAGCTTTGCGCGCAATATCGTCGAGGATTATGAAAAGGCATTTGGCGAGAAACCAGGAAAACTGATCGGTGTCGGCGTACTGACCGACACCGACAATACCGGCGAGACAGTGGAAGCCTGGTATGGCGATATCCGCCTGTTGCGCAAGCGCGCCATCCGTGCCGCGGCCGATGGTACCGGTACAGAGTCGCTAGTCGTCGGCCAGAGCGAGTAAGGCAAAACTTGCCAGCCAATGGGTGCCAACGTAATGGCCGCCGATGGCTTGTGGCAGCGACGCCTGCAGATGTGCGGTGACTGCCTCGGCTGCAGGTTGTCGCAGGTGCTGCGGTAATTCGCCGGCAAGCATTTTCCAGCACCATGCGCGCGATAGGTTCAGTCCATCCAGATGGGCCAGACGGGGATCGCTGCGGTCGCTGACCGCAACCGGCGTCAGCCAGACCAGCAGATCCTGCTGCGAGGGACAAAACACTTCCCACCAATCCGCATAACTGCAGCTGTCCCCCACACGCCGCATCAACGCGGCTTCCAGCAATCCGCCGGATAGAAAATCCTCGCCGCCCGGTTCATACCCGGCAGGATAGCGTCGGTCACGTCCGAACCAGCTGTTTGCCTTGCCGATAATCAGCTTGCGCAGCGCCAGGTGCTGAACTTGCTCCGCATAGTCCAGCGCAAGCAGCAGCCCGAATGCACTGTTGGCATGCGTGCCGGCACGGATTGGATAATTGGCCAGGGGCAGATAATGCAGGTAACGCTCAACGAGCAGGTCGGCCAGCGGCTGCAAGGCATCGGACCAGGCCTGGGCTCGCGTATTGCGCAACGCCAGCATCCTCAGTTCGGCTTGCAGCTTCAACAGCCATGCCCAACCGTAGGTGCGTTCAAACGAACGGTGTTCGGGGTGCTGCAGATAGTCGATTTCGGCGGCGACATTTGCGCGTGTGAAATGGCGATCAAAGGATTCTGCGATGCGCTCCGCTTCCGCGATATCCGGCACCCGCCGCAGCAATGAAGCCAGCAGCCAGTGCATGTGTACCGACGAATGCCAGTCATAACTGCCGTAAAACACCGGATGCAATGCGCGCGGTAACCGCAAGTCGCCGTCTTTGCTGACCAGATGATCAAGCTTGTGCGGATATTCCCGTGCAATGTTGTCCAGCGCAATACGCGCAAAGGCGGATGCATGCGTGCCCACCGTTTCGTTGCCTGTTATCGGTGCGCCGGTTGACTGCATCAGTCGCGCGGCACCGGCAAATACGATTCCGCCAGGCGTACCCAGAATGTCGCTCCTAACGGAAGCAGCTCATCGTTGAAGTCATAGCTTGGATTGTGCAGATTGCACGGACCCAAGCCGTGGCCGGCGCTGCGATGTTCGCCTTCACCGTTGCCGATAAATACATAGCAGCCCGGTTTTTCCTGCAACATGAAGGCAAAATCTTCCGCACCCATCGTGGGTTCTACCTGCGCATCGATCCGCTCTTCGCCAACGATGGATTTCATCACCTCGACGGCAAAAGCCGTTTCCTTGGCGTGATTGATTAGCGGCGGGTAGTTGCGATGAAAACGGAAGTCGACTGTTGCATCGAATGCGGCAGCGGTGTGTTGAGCAATGTTGCGCATCCTTTCTTCGATCAGGTCGAGCACTTCGGTGCTGAAGGTGCGTACCGTCCCGATCAGCGTCGCCTCATCCGGAATGATATTGGTTGCGCTGCCTGCATGGATTTGCGTAATGGACAAGACGCCGGCATCCAGCGGATTGCGGTTGCGCGTAACGATGGTTTGCCAGCTCTGCGCAATCTGGACGGCGACCATGATAGGATCGATGCCTTTGTGCGGTTGCGCGGCGTGTGCTCCCTTGCCTTTGATAACGACTTCGAATTCATTCGAGGACGCCATCATCGGCCCGGCCGTCACGCCGAAGGTGCCGACCGGGACGCCTGGCCAGTTATGCATGCCGAATACGGCGTCCATCGGATACTGTTCAAACAAGCCGTCGTCCATCATGCGCTTTGCGCCACCACCGCCTTCCTCGGCGGGTTGGAAAATGACATAGACGGTGCCATCGAAATTCCGGTGTTTGGACAAATAATGCGCGGCCCCCAGCAGCATTGCGACATGTCCGTCATGCCCGCATGCGTGCATCTTGCCCTGATGCCTGGAGGCATGAGCAAAGGTGTTGATTTCCTGGACCGGCAATGCATCCATGTCCGCGCGCAAACCGATCGCGCACTTGCCTGAGCCGTTCCTGATGATGCCAACTACGCCCGTAATACCCAGGCCGCGGATCACAGGTATGCCCCAGTCCGTCAATTTCTGCGCGACGAGGTCTGCTGTTCGTTGCTCTTCAAAACACAGTTCCGGATGGGCGTGGATATCCCGCCGGATTTGTTGCAGTTCAGCTTGAAAATCGACGATCGGATCGATCAGCTTCATGGTGTTCTCCATTGATGTCCACTGCCGGCAGCGTTGCCGCACAGCATGCGGGTAGGGCCCAATCTCGGTATATTACGCCTATCGCTTACAGGTTATTCTATCGATTACGCAATCGACTGCGGGAACTTAGCTGCCTTTTGCGCAATGCTTAATCAGCTATTTTTAACCGAATATTTTCTGCATCCCAGAAAATATCCGACGAAGCGCCCGGTCTTCCATAAGAACCGGGCGATCGACTATGGAAAGAATTATGACGATATCAATAGTACGCGCCACCTGTCCCCATGACTGCCCCGATACCTGTGCCATGCTGGTGACCGTGGACGACGGCGTAGCAACACAAGTACGCGGTGATCCCGATCATCCGACCACGGCAGGGGTGCTCTGTACCAAGGTGTCCCGCTATACCGAACGTACTTATCACAAGGACCGCTTGCTGCATCCGATGAAGCGCGTTGGGCGCAAGGGAGAAGGCCGTTTCGAGCGTGTCAGCTGGGATGAAGCGCTCGATACCATTGCCGGAAAATTGAAAGACATCGCGCGCCGCGATCCGCAAGCCATCGTGCCTTACAGCTACGCCGGCACCATGGGTCTGGTGCAAGGCGAATCGATGGCCGCACGGTTCTTCAACAGGCTGGGCGCCTCTCTGCTCGACCGCACAATCTGCGCTTCGGCGGGTGGCGCAGGCTATAAGTACACGCTTGGTGCGCGTATCGGTACCGATATCGAACAATTTCAAAATGCCAAACTGATCCTGATCTGGGGTGGCAATCCGATCGCTTCCAACCTGCATTTCTGGATGCGTGCACAAGAAGCAAAGCGACGCGGCGCCAAGCTGATTGCAATCGATCCCTACCGCTCATTGACCGCAGAGAAATGCCATCAGCACATTGCATTGTTGCCCGGTACCGACGCCGCACTGGCACTCGGAATGATGCATGTCTTGGTCAGGGACAATCTGCTCGATGACGACTATATCGCACAGTACACCCTGGGCTTCGACGCGTTACAAGAGCGCTTGCAGGAATGGACGCCGCAGCGCACTGCCGAAACCTGCGGCATCACGGTTGCAGAAGTCGAACAGCTGGCGCGCGACTATGGCATGTGCGCAACGCAGGGCGATGCGGTTGCCATTCGTGTTAACTACGGCCTGCAACGCGTGCGTGGCGGCGGCATGGCGGTACGAAACATCTGCTGTCTGCCGGCGCTGGTCGGTGCGTGGCGCCATGCGGCAGGCGGCGTGCAATTATCCAGTTCGGATACCTTCCCCAAGAACAACGCCGCACTGCAGCGGCCGGATTTGATGCAGAAGCCGACGCGCACCATCAACATGAGCACGATAGGTGATGAATTGCTGCACGACGCGTCGGAGCAATTCGGGCCGAAGATAGAAGCGCTCATCGTCTACAATTCCAATCCTGTCGCAGTCGCTCCCGAGTCTCCTAAAGTTGCACAGGGTTTCGCGCGCGAGGATTTGTTTACCGTCGTGCTCGAACATTTTCAGACCGACACCGCCGATTATGCCGACATCGTTCTGCCGGCAACGACGCAACTGGAACATGTGGACATCCATGCAACCTATGGCCATTTGTACATGATGGCTAACAATGCCGCGATTGCCCCGCTGGGCGAAGCAAAGCCGAATACGGAAATCTTTCGTTTGCTCGCAGCGCGCATGGATTTCAATGATCCATGTTTCCGCGAAAGCGATGATGAAATCGCTGCCCAAGCCTTCAATCGAAACGATGTGCGCGCAATCCACTTTGATTGGGACGCGCTCAAGCAACGCGGCTGGCAAAAGCTGAACGCACCGGATGCACCGTTTGCCCATGGCGGTTTTCCTACGCCATCCGGCAAATGCGAATTCTATTGCGCACGCATGCAGGCTGATGGACTTGATCCTTTGCCTACATATATTCCTCCCTATGAATCTGTTGCCAGTAATCCCGAGTTGGCGAAACGCTATCCACTTGGAATGATTTCTCCTCCGGCACGGAACTTTCTTAACAGCACTTTCGTCAATGTGAAGAGTCTGCGTGACACGGAAGGCACGCCGCATCTTGATATTCATCCGGTCGATGCCGCCGAGCGCGGGATCGAAGCAGGTAATCAAGTGCGGATCTTCAATGACCGCGGATCGTTCGTCGCGACGGCGCGCGTGACCGACAAGGCGCGCAAGGGACTGGTGGTTGGTTTGTCCATCTGGTGGAAGAAGTTTGCCACCGATGGCAAGAATGCCAATGAGGTGACCAGCCAGCGTCTTGCCGACATGGGTAACGCGCCAACGTTTTATGACGTGCTGGTGCAGGTGGAGAAAGCTTAGAAATGAAGATGAAGTGGCGGGCATTGGTATGCTGCGGGATCGCAGTCTTGGTTGGCGGTTGCGCGCAGATCGGATATTTCGTGCAGGCGGCACACGGGCAATTCTCGCTGCTGTCGGAGGCGCGACCGATCGATGAATGGATTTCCAGTCCCGGCACTGAAGGAAAATTGAAGAGTCGCTTGACGCGGGTAAAGGAAATCCGTGCATTCGCTGCCCGCGAACTTGGCTTGCCCGACAATGACAGCTACACCACTTACGCCGACCTCAAGCGACCTTATGTGATGTGGAATGTGGTCGCCACCCCTGAGCTGTCGCTCAAGCCCTTGCAATGGTGTTTCCCGGTGGCTGGCTGCGTCAATTATCGCGGCTACTACAGCAAGGGTGAGGCGCAAGCCTATGCGGCCGAACTGCGGGCGGAAAAGTATGACGTCGAAGTGTCCGGCGTGCCTGCTTATTCGACGCTGGGCTGGTTCAAGGATCCGGTGCTGTCGACTTTCATCCAGTATCCGGACGGCGAGCTGGCGCGCCTGGTCTTTCACGAACTGGCGCATCAAGTGGTGTACGTGCCGGGTGATTCCAAATTCAACGAGTCCTTTGCCGTTGCGGTCGAAGAAGCAGGTGTTGAACGCTGGATGGAACTGCATGGCGACGAAAAGACCCGCAAGGCCTATGGCGCGTACAAGGAACGCAAGCGCGATTTTCTGGCGCTGCTGCTCAAGCAGCGCAAGGCGTTAACGGCCAACTATGAACGGGATGTCAGCGATGACGACAAGCGCAAGGAAAAGGCTGCCATCTTTCAGGCGCTCAAGGATGAATACCTGGTGCTGAAAGAGAACTGGGGCGGCTACAGCGGTTATGATCGCTGGTTCGCGGAACCGCTGTCAAATGCGCATCTGTCGGCGATTGCCACTTACCATGATTTCGTACCGGGCTTTCGCGCCATGCTTGCGAAGCAAAAGGACCTTGGCAAGTTTTATGCTGCCGTGCGTTCCCTGTCTACCCTGAATAAGGATGAACGTCATCGTCAACTTGCCGGCCTGGGTGAATCGACGTCGGTCACCGCCGGGAATACGCTGGGCAACGACATGCGTTGAAGCGAACGATTCAGATCGCTTGGTCGACACGACAGGTCTACGTCTCATCACAAAATAAAAAGCGGTCTTGATGACCGCTTTTTTTATGCGCGTCGCAGCCCTGTGCCGCAATTGTCACCTATGCGATATTGCTGCGCCGCAAAAACATAAATTCGCTAGAAGGATTATTCTGATGTCGCGTAAAAGACTTGCAAGTGTGGACGCCGCCCGATAGCATCTACGCTAACAAAAAAAGAATCGGTCGTTCTTTTATTTATGGCCGCATAACCAATCCCACCAATGTAAGAGGCAGACAATGGAAAAGCTTTGGCTGAAATCCTATCCCCCGGGCGTACCCGCAGAAATCGATCCGACCCAATATCGCTCGCTGGTACATCTGCTCGAGGAGTCATTCCGTAAATTCGCATCTCGCAATGCCTATGTATGCATGGATAAGTTCATGACCTATGGCGAACTCGACGGGATGTCGAAGATGGTGGGCGCGTGGTTGCAGGCACGTGGTTTGAAGAAGGGCGCGCGCGTAGCCATCATGATGCCGAATGTCTTGCAGTATCCGGTCGCGATTGCCGGCGTGCTGCGCGCCGGCTATTGCGTGGTCAATGTGAATCCGCTTTATACACCGCGCGAACTCGAACATCAGCTTAATGATTCCGGCGCCGAAGCGATCATCATTTTGGAAAACTTCGCGACCACGCTCGAGCAGGTCATCGGCAGGACCAAGGTCAAGCATGTGGTGGTCGCAAGCATGGGCGAAATGCTGGGCGCCGCCAAAGGCATGCTGGTCAACTTCGTTGTACGCAACGTAAAGAAAATGGTGCCCGCGTTCTCCTTGCCCAATGCCATCCGCTTCAAGCAAGTCCTCTCGGATGGTGCGCGCATGACGCTCAAGCCAGTCGAACTCAACCACGATGACCTGGCCTTCTTGCAGTATACAGGCGGCACGACTGGCGTATCGAAAGGCGCGACGCTCACGCACCGTTGCGTGATTGCGAATGTCCTGCAAAACGATGCATGGGCTCAGCCGGCGCTCAACCAGGAACCGAAGATCGATCCTCTGACCATCGTGTGCGCGTTGCCGCTTTACCATATCTTTGCATTGACGGCCTGCATGCTGATGGGAACCCGTTGGGGCGCGATGAATATTCTCATTCCCAACCCGCGCGACATTCCCGGCTTTATCAAGGAACTGGGCAAGCACCGGTTCAACCTGCTGCCGGCTGTCAATACGCTGTACAACGGCTTGCTGAACAACCCCGAATTTGCCAAGCTCGATTTTTCCAGCCTGAAGATTTGCAACGGTGGCGGCATGGCCGTGCAACAGGCGGTTGCCGACAAATGGCTGAAAGTCACCGGTTGCCCGATTGTCGAAGGTTATGGTTTGTCCGAAACCGCGCCGACGGCGACTTGCAATCCGGCTACTGCAACCGAGTTTTCGGGCAGCATCGGCCTGCCGATCCCGAGTACCGAAATCACCATTCTTGACGATGCCGGCCAGCCAGTTCCGCTGGGCCAGCCTGGAGAAATATCGATTCGCGGTCCGCAAGTCATGGCTGGATACTGGAACCGTCCGGATGAGACGGCAAAGGTCATGACGCCGGATGGCTTCTTCAAGTCGGGCGACGTCGGCGTGATGGACGAACGCGGTTTCGTGAAGATCGTCGATCGCAAGAAAGACATGATTCTGGTGTCGGGCTTCAATGTTTATCCGAATGAGATCGAAGGCGTCGTGGCTGCGCATCCGGGCGTGCTGGAATGTGCATGCGTCGGCGTGCCAGATGCGAATTCCGGCGAAGCGGTCAAACTCTTCGTGGTACGCAAGGATCCATCGCTGACCGTCGACGAATTGATGAACTACTGCAAGGAACAGTTCACTGCCTACAAGAAGCCGAAGTACATCGAGTTCCGCGATGAACTGCCGAAGACCAATGTCGGCAAGATTCTGCGCCGCGAACTGCGCGACGAAAAGAAAGCCGCGTAAGCAATCAGCTTCCGCAAACAAAAAAACCGCCTGGTTCGCAGGCGGTTTTTTTTCGTCAGCATTATCCTGTTTTGACCAGTCCCGGCTTACCATCCTCTACGATGAAACGGGCAATCGTCGATACCGGAGATCTTGCCTGTCGTACGTCTGCCAAGCCTTGGAAGCGCATCGACAGCTGGCCGGGCTGCAGTTCCAGCAACATGTAGCCGCGCATGTCGCTACGACCGTATTTGATATGCGGATTATGTGCGAGGTATTGGTCGACTCGAGATTGCGGGCGCGAATTCGATGTGATGGACGTGCCGCAGAATTCAGTCGCGACGACCGGATTGTCCGTGGAAACAGGGCGGTTGAAATCCGGCCGCAATTCGGCCGCATAAAAAGTATGCACGTCACCGGACAGCACGACCGGATTGCCCACATCATGCTTCATCAGTTCGCGGAATAATCGCGACCGTGCCGCAGGATAGCCGTCCCAACCGTCATTCCAGAAACGGCCGTCCCCTTCATTTCCAATGGGTGCGTGAGAACACTGCGCCATCAGCGTCTGCTGCGCAATAAAGTTCCATTGCGCACGGGACGATCCAAGGCCTTCCGATAACCATTTTTCCTGCTCGTCGCCGAGCAGTGTACGTGTTGCCTCGTTGCGTTCACTGCAGGCAGCCGAGACCGAGGTAGATCCGCCACGTCCTGGTGGTGGGCAGGCTTGATACGAGCGGTACTGGCGGTCATCAAGCACATGAAAGCGTGCGAGCCGTCCCCAGTCGAACCGGTCATAGATGCGCATATGGGCAAACGCTTGCGGCCCGTCGGGCAAAGCCGGCAGGCGCACCGGCATGTGTTCATAGAAAGCCTGATACGCTGCAGCGCGGCGCGCGAGGAAGTTGGCATCCAGTCTTTCGTCACGATCCTTGCCATAGTCGTTGGCTACTTCATGATCGTCCCAGGTTACGAGCCATGGCGCGGCCTGGTGTGACGCCTGCAACTGCGGGTCGGACTTGTATTGCGCATACCGCGCGCGGTAATCCGCCAAGGTCAGGCTTTCATTGACGCGCTTGCGCGGCGCTGCAGGGTGAACCAGGTCGTACTGGCCCCATTCGTAAATGTAATCGCCCAAAAAAGCGACAAGATCCGGCGCCTCAGTGGCGATGTGCTGGTGTGCTGCATAGGTGCCAAATTCCCAGTGCTGGCAGGAAGCGACCGCCAGCCGCAGCGAAGATGGCGTTGCATCGGCGGCTGGCGCCGTACGTGTACGGCCGGTCGGGCTGACGGCGTCGCCCAGCATGAAACGGTACCAATACCATTGACCAGGATGCAAACCGCTTGCATCGACGTGTACGCTATGTGCGAGTTCGGGCAAAGCGATTGCCGTACCCTTCGCTGCAATTCGCTTGAATGCCTCGTCTTCTGCTATTTCCCACTGCACCGCAAACGGTTGCGAACCCGATGACGAGGCATTGAGCGGGTCGGGCAAGATACGTGTCCACAGCACCACACTCCTGGAACGCGGGGAACCGGAAGCAACGCCCAGCGTAAATGGGTACGATGCCGTGCGGCCCAGCGCCAAGCCGGGAAAGGATGCCGAGAGCGCGGCGAGATAGGTCAGCCGCATACAGCGGGCAAGGAAGAGTCGGCGGTCGGTTCGCATGTTGAATTAGCGGAAAGGTCGGACACCCAAGCCCTTGCAGCAAGCACTCTCCGCAGGGTGGGCGTCGAGGACCGGATGTGGTTTATTCGGCGACAGGCGGGATCTGGCGTCGTTGGCGCTTTTCATCTGTTGCCACGTACGTCAGTGTCGCTTCGGTCACCTTGACGGTTTCGACTTGCAGCCGATTGCGCTCGGCATAGACTTCGACATTGATGGTGATCGAGGTGGTGCCGACCTTGACAATGTCTGCGTAGAAAGACAACAGATCGCCGACGAACACCGGCTGCTTGAAGACAAAGGAATTGACAGCAATCGTTGCCACGCGTCCGTTGGAGCGCCGTACCGCCGGCAGCGAGCCGGCGATGTCGACCTGTGCCATGATCCAGCCGCCGAAGACGTCGCCATGCACATTGGCATCGGCCGGCATCGGCATCACCCGCAATTGTGGAACTTTTCCTTCGGGAAGAGTGGTCTGGTGTTTGTTTGTCATTGCGGTTCTCCTTTTTTACCTCACCTGTTAGACGACAGGCGCTGGGCTACAATCGTTAAAGCCACAGCATAAACCATTCCAAAGACCAATTTTCATGCGACGTCACCCAGTTTCTTCTTCCGAACCTCCCGCCAATCAAGGTACACGCAACGACTGGGCAACGCTCAAGACCCTGCTTCCGTATTTGTGGGCTTACAAGTGGCGGGTGTTGCTGGCGCTGACTTTTCTGGTCGGCGCCAAGGTGGCCAATGTCGGCGTGCCGCTGGTGCTGAAGGCCTTGATCGATCACATGACGATCAGCCCGGACAACCCGAAGGCCTTGCTGGTGCTGCCTGTGGGCATTCTGGTCGCCTATGGCGCCTTGCGCCTGTGCACGACGATGTTCACCGAACTGCGCGAATTCGTATTTGCCAAGGTCACCCAGAGTGCAGTCCGTACCATTGCGCTGCAGGTATTCCGTCATTTGCACTCATTGTCGCTGCGCTTCCATCTGAACCGCCAGACCGGCGGGATGACGCGCGACATCGAACGCGGATCGCGCGGCATTTCTTCGCTGGTGTCGTACACGCTGTACAGCATCCTGCCGACGCTGGTTGAAATTACCTTGGTGATCGGTTATCTCGTGCTGCATTACGACATCTGGTTTGCCGGCATCACGATCGTGGCCTTGCTTGTCTATATCGGTTTCACCGTGGCGGTTACCGAGTGGCGCACCAATTTCCGCCGTACGATGAATGATCTGGATTCGAAGGCGAATACGCGCGCAATCGATTCCCTGATCAATTACGAGACCGTCAAGTATTTCGGCAATGAAGATTATGAAGCGCGACGCTACGACCACAGCATGCAGAACTGGGAAACGGCCGCGGTTAAATCGCAGACATCGCTCTCTATCCTCAATACCGGGCAATCCCTCATTATTGCGACCGCGGTCACGCTGATTCTTTGGCGGGCAACGCAGGGCGTCATCGACGGAACCATGACGCTGGGTGATCTGGTGCTGGTCAACGCATTCATGATCCAGTTGTATATTCCACTTAACTTTCTCGGCGTCATCTATCGCGAGATCAAACAAAGCCTGGCCGATATGGAGCGCTTGTTCAAGTTGCTCGACCAGCATCGCGAAGTGGCCGACGTCCCGAATGCACAGCCACTTGCAGTGAAAGGTGCGGAAGTGAAGTTCGCCCATGTCGACTTCAGCTACGAGGCAAAACGCCAGATCCTGTTTGATGTCGACTTTACGATCGCCGCCGGTACCACGACTGCGGTCGTCGGTCATAGCGGTTCCGGCAAGTCGACGCTGTCGCGCCTGCTGTTCCGTTTCTATGACATCAATGCCGGAAGCATCACCATCGATGGACAGGATTTACGCAATGTGACGCAAACTTCGCTGCGCAAGTCGATCGGGATCGTGCCGCAGGACACAGTGCTGTTCAATGACACGATCGAATACAACATCGCCTATGGCAAGCCGGACGCTACGCGTGAAGAAATCGTGGCGGCGGCGAAGGCGGCCTATATTCATGACTTTATCGAAAGCCTGCCTGACGGCTACGGCAGCATGGTGGGCGAACGCGGTCTCAAGTTGTCGGGCGGAGAAAAGCAGCGTGTCGCAATTGCGCGCACCCTGCTGAAAAATCCCGCGATCCTGATTTTCGATGAAGCGACTTCGGCGCTCGATTCTCGTGCCGAACAGGCGATCCAGGCGCAATTGAAAGAGATCGCCAAGGATCGCACCACCCTTGTCATCGCGCATCGCTTATCGACGATTGCCGATGCTTCGCAAATCCTGGTGCTTGACCATGGGCGCATCATCGAGCGCGGTACACATGGGCAGCTGTTGGCGCAAAACGGTGCATACGCGCAGATGTGGGAACGTCAGCAGGCGCGCCAAGAGGTGCCTGTTTCCTCCCCGCGTGCCGACGATCGCGACGCAGAATCCATCGTGGCGTAGATGAAGAAACCGGCCTTGGCGCCTGCCTGAGGCGGCACTTTGCTTCGCGGCGGGAAGGCGACTAGGAGTCTGCGCGGCAGAAATGCGTCGGCTGCAATGGGCGGAGAAAAGTCCCACTTCGACCCCGTTTCTCCGGCTGTAGCTACGGCTACAGTCCTCGAAAGCGGGATCAAACTGGGATCTTTTCCCACCCATTTCGCTTCGACGCCTTCTGCCGCGCAGACTCCTAGAGCAGTTTCACCCTGACTTGCCAGTCGAGGCCGAGGCGATTTGCTCGTGGAACAAGGCGCGGCGACGCGACATGGCGAGCCATGGCAAGGAGCCGCAACGCCGTGCCGCGGGCAAAGCGTCCGGCATCGGCGGCACAGTCAGGGTGAAACTGCTCTAACATAGCGCCATGGAAACCAAATGGCTGGAAGATTTCATTTCGTTGGCGGAAACACGCAGCTTCAGCCGCTCGGCTGAGTTGCGCCATGTGACGCAGCCAGCGTTCTCGCGTCGCATTCAATCGCTGGAAGCATGGCTGGGCGCCGACCTGATTGACCGCACTTCTTATCCGACGCGACTGACCCCGGCGGGCGAAGTGTTTTACGAGCAGGCGCTGGAAATGCTCGGTCAGATCAATAGCGCGCGTGCGCTAATGCGCGGAAAACGCCCAACAGCACACACTACAGTCGATTTTGCGGTGCCACACACCTTGTCGCTGACCTTCATGCCGAAATGGATGACGGAGCTGAAAGATGGATTTGGCACGCTGAACTCGCGCCTGATCGCCCTCAACGTACACGATGCGGTGTTGACCATGGTGGAAGGCGGCTGCGATCTGCTGCTGTGTTATCACCACCCGCGTCAGCCGGTCCAGCTCGATGCCAGCCGCTATGACATGCTTACGCTCGGCAATGAAGCATTGCGCGCTTACGCCCGTTGCAACAAAGCAGGTGTGCCCGAATTGCTGTTGCCAGGCAGTGCAAAAGCGCCGCTACCGTTTCTGTCCTATACCAGCAATGCTTATCTTGGCCGCATGGTCGACCTGATACTCGCCGATGCCAAGCGGCCGCTGCATCTGGAAAAGCGCTACGAAACCGATATGGCGGAAGGTTTGAAGATGATGGCGCTCGAAGGCCATGGCATCGCTTTTCTGCCCGAGTCGGCAGTGCCGCGCGAAGTGAAGCAAAAACAGCTCGCGCGCGCCGATGCTGGACAAGCTGACTGGGAACTCAGCATGGAGATTCGCCTCTACCGTGAACGACCTTCGTCTCAGCGCCCGGGCAAGCCGATCGTGTCGCGGCTTTGGGAATATCTGGTCGAACGAGGCGAGGTTGCCGGACGACCGCGCAAGTCGGGCAAGGCAGCGAAAAAAGCCGTGTGACTGATTTTTCGCGGTAAGACATAGTTATGCATTTCATGCATAGTTACATGCTTACAAAGCATTGGATTTGGTGCAATGCGTTGCACTAGCATCCCTTCCTGTATCGAGTGCCACCGTGATGGCGGCCGACTGAACTTACAAGGAGCAACCGCACCATGTCCATTCAACATGAAGTCCCTTCCTATCTGACACAGCGCGAGATCGGCCCCTGGGGCGTCTATCTCGAACAGATCGACCGCGTTACTCCGCACCTCGGGACGCTGGCCCGCTGGGTCGAAACCCTGAAACGGCCGAAACGTATCCTCATCGTCGACGTGCCGATCGAACGCGACGACGGCAGCATCGCCCACTTTGAAGGCTATCGCGTGCAGCACAATACCTCGCGCGGCCCAGGCAAGGGCGGGGTTCGCTTCCACCAGGATGTCACGCTGTCCGAGGTGATGGCGCTGTCGGCCTGGATGACGGTCAAGAATGCCGCGGTCAATGTGCCGTACGGCGGTGCCAAGGGCGGCGTCCGGGTCGATCCGAAGACCTTGTCGATGGGCGAACTGCAGCGGCTCACCCGCCGCTATACCAGCGAAATCAATATCATCATCGGCCCGAACAAGGATATTCCGGCGCCCGACGTCAACACCAATGAGCAAATCATGGCCTGGATGATGGATACCTATTCCATGAACCAGGGGAGCACCGCGTCCGGCGTGGTGACCGGCAAACCCATCTCGCTCGGCGGCAGCCTGGGCCGGCATGAAGCGACGGGGCGTGGCGTCTATGTCGTAGGCTGCGAAGCGGCCGCCCGACGCGGACTGGAGATCAAGGGTGCGCGCGTGGCCGTACAAGGGTTCGGTAACGTCGGCGGCATTGCTGCCCGGCTTTTTGTCGAAGCCGGCGCTAAGATCGTTGCGGTGCAAGACCACGTCACCACCGTGGTGCGAGACAGTGGAATTGACGTGACGGCGCTGCAGGCGCATGTTACCCAGCACGGCAGTGTCGCCGGCTTCGGCGGCGCCGATATCGTGAGCGACCGCAGCCGTTTCTGGGAAGTCGATTGCGACATTCTGATTCCCGCCGCGCTCGAGCAACAGATCACCGAAGCCAATGCCGCAAAGATTCGCGCAAAAATCATTCTGGAAGGCGCCAATGGCCCCACGACACCGGCAGCCGACGACATTTTGCATGACAAAGGCGTGTTGATCGTTCCGGATGTCATCGCCAATGCCGGCGGCGTGACCGTCAGCTACTTCGAGTGGGTGCAGGATTTTTCCAGTTTCTTCTGGACCGAAGATGAAATCAACCAGCGCCTGACACGCATCATGCGTGAGGCTTTTACGTCAGTATGGCAACTCGCGGACGAAAAGAAAGTATCCTTGCGAACCGCCGCGTTCATCGTTGCTTGTACCCGCGTATTGCAGGCACGGGAAATGCGAGGGCTTTACCCCTGATACATCGGATGCACTGATCACAGGCAAGCTGCCGGCAATGTACCGGTGGCTGCACAGACAGGGCGCGGCGGTAGATCTGCAATTCCGATTACCGCCGTTATGCTGTCCCTGCAGCATGAGATGGAGACCTTATGCACCACGCCACTACGGCTAAGCGTATTCTCAGCGTTTGCTTGGCGGCTTCATGCTGTCTGCCCGCCACTTCGGCCTCCGCTGCCGATACTCTGGCAAAAATCCGGGATAGCCGCACCATCACCATCGCGCACCGCGAAGCGTCGGTTCCGTTTTCTTATTATGACGCCGGCAAGAAGCTAATCGGCTATGCGGTTGATCTCTGCGTCAAAATCGCAGATGCGGTTCGCCGCGAACTGAAACTGGACCGGCTGAACGTCGATTACCTCGCAGTCACACCAAGTACCCGCATCCCGGCCATCATGGATGGCAAGGCCGACCTCGAATGCGGATCCACCACCAATAATGCCGAACGGCGCAAGCAGGTAGCCTTCACCATTCCCCACTTTTTCGCGGCTGCACGGATGGTCGTGCGTACTGATTCGGGGATCGCCAACTGCTCGGATCTGCGCGACAAACAGGTCGTGACGACCAAGGGCACGACTATCGTCAAGCTGTTGATTGAGCGCGACAAGGTGCGCGCCCTCAGTCTTAAGCTTATCGAAGGTCGCGATCATGCCGAATCATCCACGATGGCGAAATCCTTAAGCTCTATGGCAAATGGTTTAAAACCGCGATCCCGCCCAAAGGAATCAACATGAACATGCCTATGGGGCATTTACTGAGGGATACCTTCCGTTTTCCGACCGACAAGGTGGGCGACTAAGGGACGGTTGATGAAGCCTTATTCCTAAGGAGCTGATCCGTAAAAGTACGTATTGCGCAACAGCAAAAACAAGAACATGTTCGATTACAAGGAAATAGAGCTATCTATCCGCCTTAAATCGAACAGAAATCATGCTTAATAAAGATAGCTTTTGGTACACTAACTTGCTACTTTTTTTCCAGGAGATAAAATGAAACTAGCAAAATTGATCGCTGTCCTGATCGGCGCAGGGGTCATCGCAGGAGCCGCGCAAGCTCAAGAGAGCGGCACACTGAAAAAGATCAAGGATTCGGGCTCCATTACACTGGGTGTTCGGGACTCTTCGATTCCGTTCTCCTACCTCGACGACAAGCAGTCGTACCAAGGCTATTCGATCGACCTGTGCCTGAAGGCCGTCACGGCGCTGCAAAAGCATCTTGGCCTGACCCAGCTGAACGTCAAGTTGAATCCGGTTACTTCGGCAACGCGTATCCCGCTGATGGCCAACGGCACCATTGACCTTGAGTGCGGTTCGACCACCAACAATATCGAGCGTCAGAAGCAGGTTGCATTTGCCCCGACTACCTTCGTATCGGGTAACCGTCTCCTGGCAAAGAAGTCGGCGAACGTCAGTTCGCTTAACGACCTGAAGGGCAAGACCCTGGTGTCGACTGCCGGTACAACGTCGATGCGTCAGATCACCGGTCTCAATACCGAAAGGAATCTGGGCTTGAACATCTTGTCGGCCAAGGATCATGCCGAGGCTTTCCTGATGGTTGAGACCGGCCGTGCAGTTGCCTTCCTGATGGACGATATTCTGCTGGCATCGCTGGCGGCGAATTCCAAGTCGCCCGCCGATTACTCGATCACCAAGGACGCGCTTGAGCTCGAGCCCTACGGCATCATGATGCGTCGCGACGATCCGGCATTCAAGAAAGTGGTGGACGATGCGATTGTCGCGGTATTCAAGTCCGGCGACATCAACCGCATCTATGCAAAATGGTTCCAGTCGCCGATCCCACCCAAGGGTGTCAATCTGAACTGGCCGATGAATGATCAGCTGAAAAAAGTCATTGCGAGTCCAACTGATTCCGGTGACCCGGCCGCTTACAAATAAGCGGTAACGGCATAGGACAAAACGGGGGGCAGGCGCCTCCCGTTTTTTGTAGTGAACTGATTTCAATGAAACGGCGACGTTAGACAGTCACGCGCCACGCCGCGGCATTCTCGGATGCAGGCAAACAAACAGACTTCAGCAAGAAACGAGGGCATGATATGAATTACAACTGGAACTGGGGCATTTTCTGGGAGCGATCTCCCGACGCCATCGGCACCTACATGGACACGCTGTTGGCGGGTTTGTACTGGACACTGGCAACCGCGCTGATCGCATGGGTCATGGCGCTCATCCTTGGCGCCATCATCGGGACCATCCGCACGATGCCGCACAAGTGGGCAGTGCGCCTGGCCAATGGTTATGTCGAGCTGTTCCGCAACATACCTCTGCTGGTGCAAATGTTCCTGTGGTTTTTCGTCATGCCGGAACTGGTGCCGACAGCGATAGGCGACTGGCTTAAACAATTGCCGAACGCACCGTTCGTTACTGCAGTGATCTGCCTTGGCTTTTTTACCTCATCGCGCGTCGCGGTGCAGGTATCCGCGGGCATCAATGCTCTGCCGCGCGGCCAAAAAATGGCGGGTACTGCGCTTGGTCTGACCTTGCCGCAAACGTATCGCTATGTGTTGCTGCCGATGGCGTTTCGCATTGTTATCCCGCCGCTCACCAGTGAATTTCTAAATATCATCAAGAACAGCGCAGTGGCGCTCACGATTGGTTTGATGGAATTGACTGCCAGAGCGCGCTCGATGCAGGAGTTTTCCTTTCAGGTATTCGAAGCCTTCACTGCCGCCACCATCATTTACATTCTGGTCAATATCGTCGTCGTCAACCTGATGCGCTTCATTGAAAAGAAGGTGGCGGTGCCTGGCTACATTACTTCCGGAACGGGAGGAAAGTAAGCATGATCAACTTTGATTTCGACGTCATCGAACGCAGCTGGGTCTACCTGTTCCAGACCGGGATGGCATTCACGCTGGAATTGACCGGGCTGGCAATGGTTGGCGGCATTGTCATCGGTACCCTGCTTGCGATGATGCGCTTGTCGAGCAACAAGCTTATTTCGACGGTGGCGACCACCTATGTGAATCTGATCCGCTCGGTTCCATTGGTGCTCGTCATTTTCTGGTTTTACTTTCTGGTTCCTTATATCGGCGCCTGGATCATCGGTGCCAATGAACCGATCAAGGTGGGCGCATTCACGTCCTCGTTGATCACCTTCATTTTGTTTGAAGCTGCTTATTACTGCGAAATCATGCGGGCGGGTATCCAGTCGATCCCGCGCGGACAGGTGTGGGCGGGGCAAGCGCTCGGGATGAATTACTGGCAAACCATGGGCAACATCGTCTTGCCGCAGGCTTTCCGTAACATGATTCCGGTATTGCTGACACAAACGATCGTCCTGTTCCAGGATGTCTCGCTGGTGTATGTATTGTCGATTACCGATTTCGTTGGTGCTGCTTCGAAAGTCGCCCAGCGCGACGGACGTCTGGTTGAGATGTACCTGTTCGTCGCGGTTGTCTACTTTGTGCTGTGTTTCAGCTTGTCCCTGTTGGTCAAGCGTCTGCAGCAGAAGGTCGCGATTATTCGATAACTGCTGGCGAGCTGCCCGTGTGATCACGGGTAGGGCGCTGGCCGGCTAAAAACAGAATGCTTCAGAACAGAATTCAGGAGAAAACATGATTGAATTAAACGATGTCAGCAAATGGTATGGCAGCTTTCAAGTCCTTACCGACTGCACGACCAGCGTGTCCAAGGGAGAGGTAGTGGTTGTCTGCGGTCCGTCCGGTTCGGGCAAGTCGACACTGATCAAAACGGTGAACGGTCTGGAACCGTTTCAGAAGGGGCAGATCAAGGTAGATGGAATTGCAGTCGGCGACCCGAAGACAAACCTGTCCAAGCTGCGTGCGCGTATCGGGATGGTGTTCCAGAATTTTGAATTGTTTCCTCATCTCTCGATCCGGCAGAATCTGACAATCGGCCAGGTAAAGGTGCTTGGCCGTAGCGAAGAGGAAGCAACGCAGAAGGGCTTGAAGTATCTGGATCGCGTCGGCCTATTGGCACAAAAGGACAAGTTTCCGGGCCAACTTTCCGGCGGCCAGCAGCAGCGTGTGGCCATTGCGCGTGCGTTGTCGATGGACCCGATTGCTATGCTGTTCGATGAACCGACGTCGGCGCTCGATCCCGAGATGATCAATGAGGTGCTCGATGTCATGGTTGGTCTCGCGCAGGAAGGCATGACCATGATGGTTGTGACGCATGAAATGGGCTTCGCCAAAAAAGTTGCGAACCGTGTGGTGTTCATGGACAAGGGCTTCATCGTCGAAGACTGTACCAAGGAAGAATTTTTCGGAGCGCCGCGTTCGGAGCGCGCACGCGACTTCCTCGCAAAAATCATTCACTGATTATTGCCTGCCGGCATGAAATACCGCCATGGGCCGATTCTGCAAGCTGCGGAATCGGCCTTTTTGCTGGTGGAGCCGGGTTCTTTCATGGACGTCCGCAGGTAAAATAGCGACCTACACGAAAGAATCGACATGTCCAATTCTCAAGCTAACTCTTCTCCTTCCAGCATCACGCTGACGCGCCCCGACGACTGGCATTTACACTTGCGCGATGGCGCAACGCTGGCCAGTGTCCTGCCCCATACCGCACGCCAATTCAGGCGTGCGATTGTCATGCCGAATCTCAAGCCTCCGGTCACGACTACGTCACAGGCTGCCGCCTATCGCGAGCGAATTCTTGCGGCATTGCCAGAAGGCATGCAATTCGAGCCTCTAATGACGCTTTACCTGACTGACAATACCCCGCCTGACGAAATCCGCCGTGCGAAAGATAGCGGGTTCATCCATGCGGTCAAGCTCTATCCGGCAGGTGCGACGACTAATTCCGACGCGGGTGTCACCGCATTAAAAAAATGCTACAAGACGCTGGAAGTCATACAAGAGGTCGGGATGCCATTTCTTGTCCATGGCGAAGTCACCGATACAGATATTGATCTGTTCGACCGCGAAGCAGTTTTCATCGATCGTGTGCTGCAGCCGCTGCGACACGACATGCCGGCGCTGAAAGTCGTTTTTGAACACATTACGACACGCGACGCGGCACAATATGTCGACGAGGCGGAAGGACCGATCGGCGCAACCATTACCGCCCATCATTTGCTGTACAACCGCAATGAAATCTTCAAGGGCGGTATCCGACCCCATTTTTACTGCTTGCCTGTGCTTAAGCGCGAAGAGCATCGTCAGGCACTCGTACGGGCGGCGACATCAGGAAACACCAAGTTCTTTCTTGGTACCGACTCCGCGCCCCATCCCAAAGGCCTGAAAGAGCACGCCTGCGGCTGTGCCGGTTGCTACACCGCTTTGCATGCGATGGAACTGTATGCACAAGCGTTCGAGCAGGCTGGCGCATTGGATAAGCTGGAAGCGTTCGCCAGTTTCAACGGCCCGTCGTTTTACCAACTTCCGCGCAATACGGGTACCGTAACTTTGCAGCGGGAATCCTGGACCTTGCCCGCAGAAGTCCCTATGGGGGAGGCCACTGTTGTTCCACTGAACGGTGGTGAGCAAATCCACTGGAAGCTTGTTTGAAGCGCTGGTAATCGCAACAAGGCAAGCAATGGAATTGGAACCGCACATGCGGACACAGTCATGACCGGTGTCCGTCTTTTTGAGGCAATTGACTGGGGCAGTCCATGGCTTGTGCCGCTGCGTTCAATAGCAGAGCCGCTGATACATGCACACAATTGGCGTGATGCGCTAAATGCGGCGGCGGCTGACCTTGGACTGTATAACCACCGCGGCTTGCCGATCCATTTTGTGCCACAAGCCAGTTTGCCACCAGATATCGCGTATGAAGCGTTTATCAGTCAGACCGGCGCGGTGCCGACTCGAGACAATCTCCACGATTTTTTCAATGCCTTAGTCTGGCTTCACTTCCCAAAGACAAAAGTTCGGCTCAATGCCCTGCAGGCAATGGCACTGGAAGAGCTACCACGGGTTGCGCCGACTTCTCCGCCACGACGCGGGCCGCTTAGAGATGCGGCGACTATTTTTGATGAAAATGCAGCGTTGTTAGTTGTGCGCGATCTTGGTCTTGTCGAGGATTTGCGAGCGCATCGTTGGACTGAAGTCTGGATTGAGCGGCGGGAGCAATTTGCCAGCGACTGTGACACTTGGTTATTCGGCCATGCGCTGATTGAAAAGTTAGTAACACCTTTCAAGGCAATTACTGCCCATGCTCGAGTTCTTGTGGCCGAACCGGCCTATTTCACGTCATCGATGGAAGACCGCCGCCGCTGGTTGGATGATGCGGCAGTCGCTACACTCAAAGGCGATTTGAAAACGGCTGATTTTATGCCGCTGCCAGTGCTTGGCATTCCCGGATGGTGGGGCGGGCAGGACAGGGGTTTTTATGCAGACACTGCAGTTTTTCGACCAAAGAAACGGACTTCTGTGTAATTGTCGGTCAGCAGCTTGATGGACATGTTTGAACTTTCTGAATAACAAGATTAGAAGATCAACAGAGACCCTTATAGTTTTATTTCCGCATATTGCCGAGAAACCCATTCCATATAGTCGGAAAGCAGAAAAGGCACCCGAAGGTGCCTTTTCAATACAGCAAAGTTAAATCACAGCAGACTTACGTCCGCGAGCAATTAGAACTTGTGGCGAACGCCAACGTTGAACCAGCTGATGTCCGAACCAGCAACGCCCGAACCCAGTGTCGAAGCCGGGTCGTTCTTGATGATGGAGTAGGAAGTGTACAGGTTGGTACGCTTGGACACGTTGTGGGTGTAACCAACTGCCCAGAAGTCAGCATCCGCATTGGCAATGCCAGCGCGACGATCGTCCTTACGTGCATACGACGCCATGACGTTGCCAGCGCCGATCGGAGCGCTCACGCCCAGCATGTAGTCACGGTTACGCAGAGTTGTAGCGCCGCCAGTGGTTGTTTCAGCACGGTTGTCAGCAAATGCAGCATGCAACTTCACTGCGCGGAGGTCAAATACGCCACCGATGAAAGCAGTACGCGCATCAACACTTGCCGCAGTTGTTCCAGCTCCGTTTTGATCGTGGTAGGCACCAACAACGGTCAGCGGGCCATTTGCGTAACCAAGCGATGCGCCGATCTGACGGTTAGCGGAGGTCGAACCAGCAACTTCACCGAAACCATACGCGACTTGACCGGAGATCGGGCCAGCTGTCAGCGAGTAGTTGACGGTGTTGTCCATACGAACGCCGTATGGATTGAATGTTGCGGAGATACCGCTTGCATCACCGACGATGCCTGTACCGAACGGGTCGATCGTGTCGTGTGCGATAAAGATCGGTGTGTATTGACGACCGAACTTGACGGCGCCGAAGCCACCGCTCAGGCCAACGAATGCCTGACGACCGAACAGACGGCCACCTTGTGCGCTTGTACCAGTGTCAATGTTGTAGCCGCTTTCCAGAGTGAAGATTGCGGACAGACCGCCACCGAGATCTTCGCTGCCCTTGAAGCCGAGACGGCTGCCGGACTGGATGCCGCTGTCCAGGCCCCAACGAGCGGACGTGGTATCTGTATCGATACGCTGAATGCCGACGTCTGCAACACCGTAGATGGTGACGTTAGTCTGTGCAGAAGCTGCACCTGCGAATGCACCCAGGACTGCCAGCGCGAGAAGCGATTTTTTCATTGAATAATCCCCAAAGGTTTATCGAGCTAAATTTTTAGTAGTGCGTTCGGCAAGGCCACTAGTGTTAAACGCCCCTGCCAGAAAGCTTTGCTTCTTAATTATTTAATCAAGAACGCGATGGTTATTTCATCAAATATCGGCCGTCAGGACAAAGGGAATTTCGGTTTTGGCATCGGTTTTCACATTTTTGTGGTGGAGGTACAACGATATATGATCAAAAAGAAAGGAATTTGCACTGAATTGGTGCGTTTTTTTGAGGCGGGACATTTCAAATACTGCAAATTCTCGCAGAGAACGCGGTATTAGGATGTCCTCAATATGCTGTGCCGACGATAAAGAATTGTGTAGATAAAAGAAAAGCCCACGTTGTGGGCTTTTCCATATAAACCGCGATTAGTTCGCGGAAGTGCTCCAAATAGATATTTAGAACAGGTGATTCACGCCGACTGCAATGCCACGCTGACGGCTGTTACCCGCCGCCGCAACACGTGCTGCACCATCATACTTTTGTGTGTCGAGCAGTGTGTACAGATTGGTGCGCTTGGACAGTGCGTAAGTCGCGCCCAGCATCAAGTTATCCTTGTCACCGACAGTTGAGCCGCTCAGCTTTGTCTTGTAGAACGCAGCGGTCAGTTCAAAAGCAGGGGTCAGAGCAAAGTTGCCGCCAATCCACATCCAGCGGGTTTTTGCATCAACTGGAGTTGCGTTGTCAGCTTCTTGATTTGCGTAGCCGACTGCAACACGGGCAGGGCCAAACTTAGCAGCGCCGCCAACAGTCCAGTGGTCTGTGTCAAAAGTACCGGTTGCATCTTCGCGCAGGGTATAAGCCGCGCCAGCAGTGAATGCGCCAGAACTGAAAGTGCCCGCAATGGACTTTGCGGAGCTTGCGCTGGTGTTGCCAGCTACTTCGCCAAGAGCATATTCTGCACGTGCAGTTACCGGACCAAATTTGCCAACATATTTGATGTCGTTGTCATAACGAGTGCCCGCCGTTGCAGCGACCGCATCCGCGATACCTGGGTACTTGTAGCTGAACGGATCGTAAGAAGCGATGGTTTGGAACGCGTTGGTGTACTGACGTCCAAGGTCAACACTGCCCCAGCTGCCGCCCAGACCGACCGAAGCGGTACGCTCGAAGAGGCGGTTTGCCGTATTGTTTAGTGCGCCGGTGCCAGTGTTGAAGCCTGTTTCCAATGTGAAGTGGGCATTCAGACCGCCGCCGAGATCTTCGACGCCACGAAAACCAATACGGTTGGAGTTAAACGTGCCATTGGAGCTCATGGTCACATTGTTGTTACCAGCTGCGTCCACGTTTGTGCGATAGCGCACGCCGCCATCGAACGAGCCATAGATCGTAACAGCGGATTGTGCTTGAGCTGCACCTGCAAATGCACCAAGAACTGCCAGTGCGAGAAGCGACTTTTTCATTAATAAATCTCCAAGGGTTGGCGTGCTAAAATTTTTTTGAATTGCCTTTTATTTCCCTCAGCGTGGTCACTAGTGGTAGCGTCCCCGCCGAAACCTCCGACCTTCTGATCAAGAAGCTAATGGTGATTTCATCAAAAGTGGCCTGTTTCAGCAAAGACAATTTGGCCGCGGAGAGGAATAGCCACGGTTTATGTGGCTTCTCAACAACAGAAACTTCCGATCCGTTTCCATATAGGCAATTACTTGGTAATTGGTCATCTTCAGGGAAAGGTCATGGACTTGCTTAGAAGTAAATTTTGACGTGCTTTGTGAAAATTTAACGAGCCATTCAAGTCGACAAAAAGTTAGATGAGAGCTCCGCCAGTTAGAGATTTCATTTATTTGTTTCAGTAACAATTTTTAAAAGCACATGGAGCGGTGATGATAGATATCGATCATTGGATAACTGGATTTGACAAAATGTTAAGGACGGTCGCCGGAGTGGCTACCTCATCACGCCAAAATCCGGCATTACGACTCGAAGACAATTTGCTTGACAACGCCGAGCGGCGCCATAGTGCAGGGCTCATGAGGGTTAATCATGTGGGCGAAGTGTGCGCGCAGGCGTTATATGATTCGCAAAGCCGCTTTGCCAAGAGTGAAGCGCTTAGGGAACAATTCAGGCAAGCTGGCCGCGAAGAAGAAGACCACCTAGCGTGGACCTCTGAGCGCTTGCGGGAATTGGGTTCGCAAACAAGTCTTCTGAACCCGCTCTGGTACGCCGGATCGTATGCCATTGGAGTCATTGCGGCTCAGCTAGGAGACGCACGTAGCCTTGGATTCGTTGTCGAGACAGAGCGGCAGGTCGAGGCGCACCTTGTTGAACATCTCCGCACATTGCCAGAGCAGGACTTGAAATCACGTGCAATCGTCGATCAGATGCGGATTGACGAAGTGGCGCATGGGGCAAAGGCGCAAGAGCTGGGCGCTACCGTGATGCCAGCCCCTGTGCGCGGCGCCATGCGAACAATGGCAAAGGTAATGACAACGACTGCTTACCATGTATAACCAATAACCAAAGAGGACGCGTGTTGGCAAATTGGCTTCCAGCCACAGTATCGTCGCGCCTCTCACAAGTTAGCGCAGTTTCACCTTTTCGTTATGGCGCTACTGCGTCGACCAAATCGTCGATGATTTCGAAGGAATGGGTTATTTCGGCAGTTTTTTCCAACATGATGGAGGCTGAGCAGTATTTTTCATGTGAAAGCTTGATCGCTCTTTCGACGATATTGGGTTTCAGATTGCGGCCGCGAACGGTAAAGTGGAAATGGATCTTGGTGAATACTTTGGGATCCTTTTCGGCTCGTTCTGACTTCAATGTCACGTCGCACCCTCGCACGTCTTGCTGGCTTTTGCGAAGTATCAGCACAACATCATAGGCCGTACACCCCCCGGTCCCTGCAAGCACTACTTCCATTGGACGAGGCGCAAGATTCCGTCCGCCGCCTTCAGGGGCACCATCCATCGCGATGACGTGTCCGGATCCTGTCTCTGTTAGAAAAGTCATCCCCGAGGGTCCCATCCAACGCACCGTGCATTCCATTCGTCGTCTCGCAAAAAAGTAAAACAAATATTTTAGCTTCTTTCAAAGTACTTATTGGATTAGCTGAGCAAGGTGACGCCTTCTATTTTGCGGCCGTCAGGGCATCGCAATGTGACGCATGTGCTCACAATATGAAATTTCCAAGGTTATGATTCATAAGGGTTTTTTCTAATGTTTGGCGTCTAGACCCGAAATTTAAGGACGCTTTCTTGCAATGCACAATGCATTTGGCTATACTTTCCTTGCTGGTCGTTAAGATATATTTACCCTGCGGCCGATCGATTGTCTCCTCCACCTCCTCCTTTGGTGTGGATTAAGCCCGAAACATTTGTTTCGGGCTTTTTTTCATATTCTGCTCAATATCGATTTGACGCCAAGTCTTTGAAAAGGCTATACTTTCAGGCTTTCCGTTCGCTCAGGAAAAGATAACAAGGCAGAGTCCGCATGAAGCAAGTGTGGAACCACCATTTGAGCGAGTTAATTTATTTAGGACATCATCATGAAGACCTTTTCCGCTAAAGCCCATGAGGTAAAGCGCGAGTGGTTCGTGATTGACGCAACGGACAAAGTCCTCGGACGTGTTGCCAGCGAAGTGGCACTCCGACTGCGCGGCAAGCACAAACCTGAGTTCACCCCGCACGTCGACACGGGCGATTTCATTGTTGTCATCAACGCAGACAAACTGCGCGTGACCGGCAACAAGGCTCTCGACAAGATCTATTATCGCCACTCGACATATCCGGGCGGTATCTATGAAACCAATTTCCTGAAAATGCAACAGCGTTTTCCGGGTCGTGCGCTGGAGAAGGCTGTCAAGGGCATGTTGCCTAAAGGCCCGCTTGGCTACGCGATGATCAAGAAGCTGAAAGTGTATGCCAATGGCACACATCCGCACGCTGCCCAGCAACCAAAAGCACTCGAAATCTAAGGAACGGACATGATCGGTAACTACAACTACGGAACCGGCCGTCGCAAGAGTGCAGTGGCTCGTGTTTTTATCAAGTCTGGCAGCGGTAATATCGTTGTCAACGGCAAGCCGGCAGCGGAATACTTTTCGCGCGAAACTGGTCTGATGGTCATCCGTCAACCGCTGGAACTGACTGGCAATGTCGAGCGTTTCGACATCATGGTCAACGTGCATGGCGGCGGTGAATCCGGCCAGGCAGGTGCTGTTCGTCATGGCATTACTCGTGCGCTGATTGACTATGATGCGGGCCTGAAGAGCGATCTGGCAAAAGCCGGTTTCGTCACTCGTGATGCACGTGAAGTCGAGCGTAAGAAAGTTGGTCTGCGCAAAGCACGTCGCGCAAAACAGTTCTCCAAGCGCTAATCTGCGTTTTCAGAGTATCGAAAAGCCGTCAGGTATGCGCCTGGCGGCTTTTTGCTTTTGTGCTGCAGTCGATATGGGTATTTTGAATACGCCTTAACGGCAGGGCAGGTAAGTACTTGGCGATGCACTGTTAAAATTTCAAAATCGCACTCAATTCTTCAGCAAGGAAAGAACATGATCAAAGTTGGCATCGTCGGAGGTACAGGATATACGGGCGTTGAACTGCTACGCCTGCTGGCCGCCCATCCAGAAGTGCAGCTCACTGCGATAACGTCTCGCAAGGAAGACGGGATGCTGGTTGCAGACATGTATCCTTCATTGCGAGGTCATGTCTCCCTCGCATTTTCTTCGCCCGACAAAGCGAAATTGACCGAATGCGATGTAGTGTTTTTTGCCACGCCACACGGAGTCGCAATGGCGCAGGCACGTGAGCTGCTTGCCGCAGGGGTTAAGGTAATCGATTTGGCCGCTGACTTTCGTATCAAGGACACCGCAGTTTTTGAGAAGTGGTACGGCATGCCACACTCCTGCCCGGATATCTTGGAAGAAGCCGTCTATGGTTTGCCAGAAGTGAACCGGGAAGCGATCAAAAACGCTCGCATCATCGGATTGCCAGGTTGTTACCCGACTTCAATGCAGCTTGGTTATGCGCCGTTGCTTGCCAAGGAAAAACCGTTGGTCAATGAGGCAATGCTGATTGCTGATTGCAAGTCCGGTGTTTCCGGGGCTGGGCGCAAGGCTGAAGTCCATACTTTGTTAGCGGAGGCTGCGGACAACTTCAAGGCATACGGTGTAAAGGGGCATCGTCATCTGCCCGAAACAACGCAAGGATTGCAGGCAATCGCAGGTAGAAAGATTGGACTGACGTTTGTACCGCATCTGGTGCCGATGATTCGTGGCATCCATTCCACCTTATATGCAACGATCTTGCCTGAGGCTCGAAATACAGACTTTCAAGCGTTGTACGAAAACCACTTCAAAGGCGAACGATTCGTTGACGTAATGCCGCCGGGTAGTCATCCTGAAACCCGGTCGGTGCGGGCTTCGAACAAGCTTCGCATTGCCGTTCACCAGCCCGACGGAGGTGACTTGCTCGTGATCTTGGTAGTGGAAGACAATTTGGTTAAGGGGGCTGCAGGTCAGGGAGTGCAATGCATGAATATCATGTTCGGCATTGAAGAAGGTGCAGGATTGATGCACATCCCCGTATTGCCGTAAGTAATTAACTGTCGCATGACCCAAACCAGTTCCCCATTCGGCGCTGCAAAATATCGACTATGGCGTCGGCGTATGCTGACCTCGTCGCCCAAACTGACGATCCGGCGAGAACTGCCGTGGCCGTTACGCGCACTCTTCGTTATTGTGGTCGGCGTCATAGGTGCTGCAGCGATGTGGACTTATGATACCGGACGCGGCTTGCCCGGGTTTGATCCGGAAAACGCCCGCGCACAGGTAGCCAAGTACAAGGAGCGTGTGGAAGCGCTCACTATTGAACGCGATCAATTTTCGGCAACTGCAAATGCTGCTGAAAGCCAGCTCAATATAGAGCGATCGGCACAAAAACAACTTGCTGCGCAGCTAAAAATAGTTGAGTCAGAAAACGTCAGATTAAAAGAAGACCTCGCGTTTTTTGAGAGTTTGTTGCCAAATGCTACCGGTCCCCAAGGCATAACCATTCGTCGATTGAAGATTGATCAAGTCGCGCCGAATCAGGTGCGTTATCGTTTGCTCATCATGCAAGGCGGCAAGGGAGATCAGTTGTTTGCCGGGAATCTCCAATTGATTGTGCCTATTTTGCAGAGTGGCAAGAGTGTTATGATGACTTTCCCGGATATCAGCCCGGCAGAACAGGAAAAGTTTAAGCTGAGCTTTCGGTATTATCAGCGTGTGGAAGGCGTCCTTACTTTGCCAGAAGGTGCTACGACCAAGCAGGTCCAGGCGCGAGTGCTCGAGAAAGGTCAAATTCGGGCGCAACAGTCAGCAAGTTTGTAAAAGGAGACTGAACATGTTAGGCCGCAAGACAAAAGGCACGATCGACAGCCTGATCGGAATTTCAACTAATATCCATGGTGATGTGCATTTTCAAGGCGGGTTGCGCATTGATGGTCACGTCAAGGGCAATGTTATAGCAGATGGTGACGAGCCGAGTATGCTGGTCATTTCCGAACATGCAAAAGTCGAAGGTGAGGTTCGGGTCGCGCATCTCGTTGTTAACGGGGAAATCATAGGACCGGTGCATTCTTCGGAACTGCTTGAATTACAGCCTCGTGCTCGCATAACAGGAGATGTGTATTACAAGGCTCTGGAAATGCATGGCGGTGCCTTGGTGTCTGGTAAGCTGACACATGATCAGGTTAGCGAACCCGTCCTCAAGCTTGCTTTGTCAAATACGTGAATTTTCTCAAGCGTCTATAATCAAGCATTGACCTTTGCTTTAGCAGGAGCCCTCACATGAATGCCGTTGCCGAAATGCCCGCCCCTATCCTTTTTACCGACAGTGCAGCTGCGAAAGTTGCTCAGTTGATTGAGGAAGAGGGTAATCCTGATCTTAAACTCCGAGTATTCGTGCAGGGCGGCGGCTGCTCCGGTTTTCAGTACGGATTTACCTTTGATGAAATCGTCAACGAAGACGACACAACTATGGCAAAGAATGGCGTCCAGTTGTTGATCGATTCGATGAGCTACCAATATTTAGTCGGCGCCGAAATTGATTATAAAGATGATCTGGAAGGGGCGCAGTTCGTAATCAAGAACCCGAATGCGACAACGACTTGCGGATGCGGCTCTTCGTTCTCCGCATAAACATTTGCAGCATATTCAAAAAGCAAAAGCGCAGGCCAGCCCTGCGCTTTTTCTCTTTATGCTCCGGCTATAAGCCTGCTTGAATTTTTTCAGCTTGCATGTGCCGGAGCATATTGCTTTTCGAGGCGGTCAAATTAAATCATCCAGCGGCGCTATTGCTCAAGTAGAACGTTGCAGATAAATCGAGTCAGGTGGTTGACGATTTCCGGAGCATGCTGCATAATCTCGTTTCTCTGCTGCTGACAAACACAACGATTTGACGGCGTTGCGACAGATGTGAATCTGGCGCGAGCAGGTGATCTTTAACAACTAACAGCCGATAAGTGTGGGCGCTTGGTGGGGTGGAGCTGATGGTTTCGGCCATTGGCATTACACAAGTATCAAGTGCTCACGAAGAAATATAGGTAAGCATCGCAAGATGTTACTTGTCAGTATTTTGAGTGGGCGACGCCTCTTCGGAGGTTGCCAGCAATGGCACAAACAGAGATTGAACTGAAGAGTTTGATCCTGGCTCAGATTGAACGCTGGCGGCATGCCTTACACATGCAAGTCGAACGGCAGCGCGGGAGCAATCCTGGCGGCGAGTGGCGAACGGGTGAGTAATGTATCGGAACGTGCCCTAGAGTGGGGGATAACTAGTCGAAAGATTAGCTAATACCGCATACGATCTAAGGATGAAAGTGGGGGACCGCAAGGCCTCATGCTCGTGGAGCGGCCGATATCTGATTAGCTAGTTGGTAGGGTAAAAGCCTACCAAGGCGACGATCAGTAGCTGGTCTGAGAGGACGACCAGCCACACTGGGACTGAGACACGGCCCAGACTCCTACGGGAGGCAGCAGTGGGGAATTTTGGACAATGGGGGCAACCCTGATCCAGCAATGCCGCGTGAGTGAAGAAGGCCTTCGGGTTGTAAAGCTCTTTTGTCAGGGAAGAAACGGTCTGGGTGAATATCCTGGGCTAATGACGGTACCTGAAGAATAAGCACCGGCTAACTACGTGCCAGCAGCCGCGGTAATACGTAGGGTGCGAGCGTTAATCGGAATTACTGGGCGTAAAGCGTGCGCAGGCGGTTGTGCAAGACAGATGTGAAATCCCCGGGCTTAACCTGGGAATGGCATTTGTGACTGCACGGCTAGAGTGTGTCAGAGGGGGGTAGAATTCCACGTGTAGCAGTGAAATGCGTAGATATGTGGAGGAATACCGATGGCGAAGGCAGCCCCCTGGGATAACACTGACGCTCATGCACGAAAGCGTGGGGAGCAAACAGGATTAGATACCCTGGTAGTCCACGCCCTAAACGATGTCAACTAGTTGTCGGGGATTAATTTCCTTGGTAACGCAGCTAACGCGTGAAGTTGACCGCCTGGGGAGTACGGTCGCAAGATTAAAACTCAAAGGAATTGACGGGGACCCGCACAAGCGGTGGATGATGTGGATTAATTCGATGCAACGCGAAAAACCTTACCTACCCTTGACATGGTCGGAATCCTGGAGAGATCTGGGAGTGCTCGAAAGAGAACCGGCGCACAGGTGCTGCATGGCTGTCGTCAGCTCGTGTCGTGAGATGTTGGGTTAAGTCCCGCAACGAGCGCAACCCTTGTCATTAGTTGCTACGAAAGGGCACTCTAATGAGACTGCCGGTGACAAACCGGAGGAAGGTGGGGATGACGTCAAGTCCTCATGGCCCTTATGGGTAGGGCTTCACACGTCATACAATGGTACATACAGAGGGCTGCCAACCCGCGAGGGGGAGCTAATCCCAGAAAGTGTATCGTAGTCCGGATTGTAGTCTGCAACTCGACTGCATGAAGTTGGAATCGCTAGTAATCGCGGATCAGCATGTCGCGGTGAATACGTTCCCGGGTCTTGTACACACCGCCCGTCACACCATGGGAGCGGGTTTTACCAGAAGTAGGTAGCCTAACCGCAAGGAGGGCGCTTACCACGGTAGGATTCGTGACTGGGGTGAAGTCGTAACAAGGTAGCCGTATCGGAAGGTGCGGCTGGATCACCTCCTTTCTAGAGTAAAGCCATCGCGTCAAGCGTTCACACTTATCGGTATGTTGGTAGAGACAGCAAGAACAGTGTAAGTCGGCAGTCGGCACGCAATACAGTCTGCCGGGGGTTTGGCTAGGTACTGATCCGAACGGGTCTGTAGCTCAGTTGGTTAGAGCACCGTGTTGATAACGCGGGGGTCGTTGGTTCGAGCCCAACCAGACCCACCATCAAAGTTTCGGGGGTTTAGCTCAGCTGGGAGAGCACCTGCTTTGCAAGCAGGGGGTCGTCGGTTCGATCCCGTCAACCTCCACCACTTCTTTGAGACATCAAACCTAAGTCGGGGCGCCGTGGGGCGCGGGCGATTTAGGTTTGATCTTTTGAGATCATTGGCTGTTTTTGTTCTTTAACAATCTGGAAGAAGTAGTAAAGAATTTATCAGTATGGACTGATGCGTTCGTGATGAGCGCGTTGGGAGATACTGGTGGGTTGTGATTGTATCAATCATAGGTAGGAAAGAGTTCTCGTGGTAACACGCGAGTAGTCTGGACTACGGCATATTCAAACTCATACTTTATAACGGGATTCTGGCGACAGAAGCCAACGTTATAGGGACAAGCGAATAAGTGCACATGGTGGATGCCTTGGCGATATCAGGCGATGAAGGACGTAGTAGCTTGCGATAAGCTGCGGGGAGCGAGCAAACACGCATTGATCCGCAGATTTCCGAATGGGGAAACCCGGCCCTTTGGGTCATCACTCACTGAATACATAGGTGTGTGAAGCGAACGCGGCGAACTGAAACATCTAAGTAGCTGCAGGAAAAGAAATCAACCGAGATTCCCAAAGTAGTGGCGAGCGAAATGGGAACAGCCTGCAAGATTTAGCAGTAGCGATAGCAAAACGGATTGGAAACTCCGGCCACAGAGGGTGATAGCCCCGTATGCGAAATCGGTATTGTGGAACTAGGCTTGCGACAAGTAGGGCGGGGCACGTGAAACCTTGTCTGAACATGGGGGGACCATCCTCCAAGGCTAAATACTCGATATCGACCGATAGTGAACCAGTACCGTGAGGGAAAGGCGAAAAGAACCCCGGAAGGGGAGTGAAATAGATCCTGAAACCGTGTGCATACAAACAGTAGGAGCCTCGCAAGGGGTGACTGCGTACCTTTTGTATAATGGGTCAGCGACTTACATTCAGTGGCAAGCTTAACCGAATAGGGAAGGCGTAGCGAAAGCGAGTCCGAACAGGGCGATTTCAGTCGCTGGGTGTAGACCCGAAACCAAGTGATCTACTCATGGCCAGGATGAAGGTGCCGTAACAGGTACTGGAGGTCCGAACCCACTAACGTTGAAAAGTTAGGGGATGAGCTGTGGGTAGGGGTGAAAGGCTAAACAAACTTGGAAATAGCTGGTTCTCTCCGAAAACTATTTAGGTAGTGCCTCAAGTATCACCACCGGGGGTAGAGCACTGTTATGGCTAGGGGGTCATCGCGACTTACCAAACCATTGCAAACTCCGAATACCGGTGAGTGCGAGCTTGGGAGACAGACGTCGGGTGCTAACGTCCGGCGTCAAGAGGGAAACAACCCAGACCGCCAGCTAAGGTCCCCAAGATTGGCTAAGTGGAAAACGAAGTGGGAAGGCTAAAACAGTCAGGAGGTTGGCTTAGAAGCAGCCATCCTTTAAAGAAAGCGTAATAGCTCACTGATCGAGTCGTCCTGCGCGGAAGATGTAACGGGGCTAAGCCAGTCACCGAAGCTGCGGATCTGCAGTAATGCAGATGGTAGGAGAGCGTTCTGTAAGCCTGCGAAGGTGTCTTGTAAAGGATGCTGGAGGTATCAGAAGTGCGAATGCTGACATGAGTAGCGATAATGCGGGTGAAAGGCCCGCACGCCGTAAGCCCAAGGTTTCCTGTTCAACGTTCATCGGAGCAGGGTGAGTCGGCCCCTAAGGCGAGGCAGAGATGCGTAGCTGATGGGAAGCAGGTTAATATTCCTGCACCGTCGTTAGATGCGATGGGGGGACGGATCGCGGAAGGTTGTCCGGGTGTTGGATGTCCCGGTTTGTGCATCGAAGAAGGCGCCTAGGCAAATCCGGGCGCGCAATTCAAGGGTGTGCGACGAGTGGCCTTGTGCCGCGAAGCAATCGGAAGTGGTTCCAAGAAAAGCCTCTAAGCTTCAGTCTAACGAGACCGTACCGCAAACCGACACAGGTGGGCGAGATGAGTATTCTAAGGCGCTTGAGAGAACTCGGGAGAAGGAACTCGGCAAATTGGTACCGTAACTTCGGGATAAGGTACGCCCTGGTAGTTTGAAGGCCCTGCGGCCTGAGGATGAAGGGGTTGCAATAAACTGGTGGCTGCGACTGTTTAATAAAAACACAGCACTCTGCAAACACGAAAGTGGACGTATAGGGTGTGACGCCTGCCCGGTGCTGGAAGATTAAATGATGGGGTGCAAGCTCTTGATTGAAGTCCCAGTAAACGGCGGCCGTAACTATAACGGTCCTAAGGTAGCGAAATTCCTTGTCGGGTAAGTTCCGACCTGCACGAATGGCGTAACGATGGCCACACTGTCTCCTCCCGAGACTCAGCGAAGTTGAAATGTTTGTGATGATGCAATCTACCCGCGGCTAGACGGAAAGACCCCATGAACCTTTACTGTAGCTTTGCATTGGACTTTGAACCAATCTGTGTAGGATAGGTGGGAGGCTATGAAGCGGTGACGCCAGTTGCCGTGGAGCCAACCTTGAAATACCACCCTGGTTTGTTTGAGGTTCTAACCTTGGTCCGTTATCCGGATCGGGGACAGTGCATGGTAGGCAGTTTGACTGGGGCGGTCTCCTCCCAAAGTGTAACGGAGGAGTTCGAAGGTACGCTAGGTACGGTCGGACATCGTGCTAATAGTGCAATGGCATAAGCGTGCTTAACTGCGAGACTGACAAGTCGAGCAGGTACGAAAGTAGGACATAGTGATCCGGTGGTTCTGTATGGAAGGGCCATCGCTCAACGGATAAAAGGTACTCTGGGGATAACAGGCTGATTCCTCCCAAGAGTTCATATCGACGGGGGAGTTTGGCACCTCGATGTCGGCTCATCACATCCTGGGGCTGTAGCCGGTCCCAAGGGTATGGCTGTTCGCCATTTAAAGTGGTACGTGAGCTGGGTTTAAAACGTCGTGAGACAGTTTGGTCCCTATCTGCCGTGGGCGTTGGAAGTTTGAGGGGGGCTGCTCCTAGTACGAGAGGACCGGAGTGGACGAACCTCTGGTGTACCGGTTGTCACGCCAGTGGCATTGCCGGGTAGCTAAGTTCGGAAGAGATAACCGCTGAAAGCATCTAAGCGGGAAACTTGCCTCAAGATGAGACTTCCCCAGGCCTTGAGCCTGCTAAAGGGTCGTTCGAGACCAGGACGTTGATAGGCTGGGTGTGGAAGCGCAGTAATGCGTTAAGCTAACCAGTACTAATTGCCCGTGCGGCTTGTCCCTATAACCTTGGTAGTTATACACAAGTATGAAGCGTATGCCCGATTGGACATCACGCCCGCCAAAATAAGCGCAGAACCCCTGCGCACTACTTCTTCCCAGATTGCGTTGTTTGACGGATTAGCAATAACGATCCTGCAAGCAACACTACCAGTTATGCCTGATGACCATAGCGAGTCGGTCCCACCCCTTCCCATCCCGAACAGGACCGTGAAACGACTTCGCGCCGATGATAGTGCTGCAACCAGTGTGAAAGTAGGTCATCGTCAGGCTCGTACCCCCAAAACGCCTCCAGCCCAACCGCCGGGGGCGTTTTACTTTGTGCGGCCCACGCACCAAGCACCACCGCTCCCTCGCTGCTCGCCTCATCCCGACGCAATGCGAAAAACGGCGTTCAAAAAAGGGCCGAAAAGAATGCCGCCATCCTCTTATACCGCAAGAGTATTATTCATATTACTTCGGATAAAGCGCCCCAAGGACGCGTGAGCCCTTCGCTCCAGTCACCGCTGAGAGATTTCCTGCTTCCCGATTAATGTGGCGGTAGGCTAGCCAGGCAAAAGCCAACGCCTCGACATGGTTCGGCGAAACCCCCAATATGTCGGTTGAATGTACAAGTCCGGGATGATTTCGCTCCCCCAGTGCCTGCTGTAACAATTGCATCAAATGCGCGTTATAGGCCCCGCCTCCACACACATATACCTCTAATGCATTGCGGGCGTTTTGTGCGATTGCGTCGGCCAAAGTCGTCGCGGTAAACGTAGCAAGGGTCGCTTGCACATCCTGTGCATTGAGATTTGGAAAACCGGCTAGCTTTTGTGCCAACCAGGCACGATGAAACAAGTCGCGGCCGGTGCTTTTTGGCGGCGCAACGGCTAAGTAGGGTTCGGCCTGCATATCTGCGAGAAGGGCATATACAACGTTGCCTCCTGATGCCCATAGACCATTGGCATCATAGGCGACACCTCTATGTTCTGCGACCCAGGCATCCATCAGCACATTTCCGGGGCCGGTATCAAAGCCTAATATATCTCCGTCGCACCCTAATACACTAATGTTGCTTATCCCGCCAATGTTGGCAATCACGCGCACCGTATCGCTGTTGCCAAAAACCGCCTGATGGAATGCCGGGACCAGCGGAGCGCCTTGGCCCCCTGCCGCAATGTCCCGACTACGAAAGTCGGCAATCACATCGACACCACACAGCTCAGCGATCAACGCGGGATTATTGGTTTGTCGTGTATATCCTAGTTCCGGCCGATGTCGTATTGTTTGCCCATGAACACCCACCGCGCGCACTTGCGTTGGATCGACACTTGTCTCACTTAAAAGCTTGTCAACGCATTCTGCATACAGCTCCGCCAACTGGTTTGCCACCAGCGCTTCGCGGTGAATCTCATTGTCTCCCGGGGCTTGCAAGCGCATTAGCTCTTTGCGCAAAACGGGAGGGAAAGGAAGATACGCGGTCGCCACCGTATCAATGTGCGCAGGCGCATTATCCGAAGATGAAAAGGCGGCGAGCACGCCGTCGACGCCGTCCAGGCTGGTACCGGACATCAGGCCGATGATAAGTTGGGATTCAGGCATAAAAAAACCGTTCAGTAGCCTGTCGATTCTACAGGCCACAGAACGGTTTGTTGTTGTCGCAGCGCCGGATTATTTAGATGCCAGCTTGATGCCACTGTCTTTCGGAGCAAGCAATGCGAACCGATGACTCATTTCACTTGCTACCATCCGGAAGCGCTGCAATTCAGCGCCAGCCAGCGGTTGAGCATTGGGGACATCCACCGACATTGGATCACGTGGCTGGTTGTTGACACGGAATTCATAATGTAGATGTGGCCCCGTCGACCAGCCAGTCGAACCTACGTAGCCGATCACGTCACCCTGGTTCACCTTCATGCCTTTTTGCATCCCGCTGGCAAAGCGACTCATGTGTGCATAAGCGGTCGTATAGTTATTCCAGTGCTTGATAATGACAATATTGCCGTAACCGCCTTGGACGCCAGCGAATTCCACGGCCCCGTCGCCAGAAGCACGGATCGGAGTACCGGTCGGCGCAGCGAAATCCACCCCTTGATGCTGTCGCCATTGTCCGGAGATCGGATGCTGCCGCATCGAGAAGCCGGACGACACGCGTGAAAATTCAAGCGGCGATTTGAGGAACGCTTTTTTCAGGGCCTTGCCGTCGAATGAATAATATCCGCCGCCCTGCTTACTGGCCGGTTCGTCAAACCATACGGACTGGTATCTATTGTTTCCGTTGACGAATTCGCCGGCGAGTACCCGGCCAGGGCGAACAAACTCGCCGTTTTGCCAGAAGGTTTCGTACACCACATTGAAGCGGTCGCCCTTACGCAGATCCGAAGCAAAATCGATGTTGGTGGAGAACATGTCCACAATCTGGCTAGCGACGCTGTCCGGAATTTGCGCCGCGTCGGTTGCTGCAAACAGTGATGAGCGGATTTCCCCGGAATGCATATCGACGCGGCGTTCTAGCTTGGCCGATGCTTCGGCCGCCGTAAATCCATTGCTTTCCCGCGATATCACGATGTTCTTCGTAGGCTGGCCGGTGTTGTCGACGAGCGTTGTCATCAGGCGCTGCAGTTGTCCGTCGCGGTCCGTTTGTGCGTGCACGCGACGTCCCGCTTTCAACTGCAGCACGCTGTATGCGATCTTGTCGGATTTGATGAAGTTGGCGGCGGCGTCGTCATGTACGCCAAGCCGGGCAAGCAGGGTGGCCAACGTGTCGCCTGGCCGTACTTTTTCTTCGCGCAGAAAGGTTTGATCCGCAGCCTGTAACTGTGCAATCTGTTCGGACAGGCTCGGGACCGCGAGTTCTTCGGTGATTGACCGAACCGGAAGATTTGCGGCGTCGGGTGCCATCGGCGCTACGCCAGCCGCACCAAAAGCGCAGACGGCCATGAACAACGCCGACATGGATAGAATGCGGGTTTTGCGCGACGCGCCGAAAAGTAGCTTGCTGCTCGAGCCCAGGCTCAGGAATTTGTCTGTAGGGAGCATGCAATAAGTTAGAATTTGCTGTTTAGCCAAAGAGCTTGCACCGGGATGCGCAATCCAGCTGGATGCGTACTGCTGCCATTCCATCGAATGGCAGCACTTCCTGTCCTGATTCGAATCCACACGAATCGTATTGCAAGCTCCGCTTTTTCCACCGCTGCTATTGTCACTTACAAGGCTGAAAAGTAGCGGCGATTATACCAAACACATGGTATTGCTAATTCGCACTTAAATCTTATTTTTTCTCAGACATGGACGCCTCCAAGACATTGCAAAACGACAATAAATCAACGCAGCCCCTGCCTTTATCGGATTCCGTTCAGGAAGCCATGGCAGTGGCCAAACGCGGGGTCGATGAACTGTTGATCGAATCCGAATTCGCACAAAAGCTCGCGCGATCAGAAAAAACCGGCAAACCGTTGCGCATCAAACTTGGACTTGATCCTACTGCTCCCGATTTGCACCTCGGGCATACCGTAGTGCTGAACAAGATGCGGCAACTGCAAGACTTGGGCCACAACGTGATATTTCTCATCGGCGATTTCACGTCGATGATCGGCGACCCATCCGGCCGCAATGTCACCCGTCCGCCGCTTACCCGCGAACAGATCGAAGAAAACGCGAAAACCTACTTCGCGCAAGCCAGTCTGGTGCTCGACCCCGCAAAAACCGAGATTCGTTACAACTCCGAATGGTCGGATCCGTTGGGTGCACGCGGAATGATCCAGCTCTCCGCAAAATATACTGTGGCGCGCATCCTGGAACGTGAGGATTTTACAAAACGTTTCAAAGCTGGTACGCCTATTTCCGTGCATGAATTGCTCTATCCATTGATGCAGGGATACGATTCAGTCGCCTTGCAATCCGATCTCGAGCTTGGCGGCACCGATCAGAAATTCAACTTGCTGGTCGGGCGCGAACTGCAAAAGGACTATGGACAAGAGCCGCAGTGCATCCTGACCATGCCTTTGCTGGAAGGACTGGACGGCGTCGAAAAAATGTCCAAGTCCAAGGGAAACTACGTTGGTATTACGGAGCCCGGCAATACCATGTTCGGAAAACTGATGAGCATTTCGGACACCATGATGTGGCGATACTACGAGTTGCTGTCCTTCCGCTCGATTGCCGAAATCACGCAGTTCCGTAAAGAAGTCGAAGAAGGCCGCAATCCGCGCGATATCAAAGTGCTGCTGGCGCAGGAAATCGTTGCGCGCTTCCATTCACAGAAAGCGGCGGAAGATGCGTTGCTGGATTTTGACAACCGCGCCAAGGGTGGCATCCCGGACGATATTCCTGAGCTCAGCCTGTCCGGAGCGCCGCTCGGTATCGGCCAACTGCTCAAGCAAGCCAATCTCTGTCCTTCTTCGTCCGAAGCCTTGCGTATGGTCGAGCAGGGGGGGGTACGTATCGATGGCGACGCCGTGAGTGACAAAGGCTTGAAGGTCGATGCAGGAACCTTCGTCTTGCAGGTGGGCAAGCGCAAGTTTGCGCGCGTGACGCTTTCCTGATCCGATGATTGCGTTGTTGCAGCGCGCGCTCGAAGCGCGTGTGCTGGTTGATGGTGCGACGGTTGGTCAAATCGGTGCCGGCTTGATGGTACTGGTATGCGCCGAACGCTATGACTCCGAAAAGGAAGCCGACGCTTTGCTGGCCAAGCTATTGGCTTATCGCGTGTTCGCTGACGATGCCGGAAAGATGAATCGCAGCGTCGCCGATGTGCAAGGCGGCCTGCTGCTGGTACCGCAATTCACACTCGCCGCTGATACCCGTTCCGGTACGCGCCCTTCGTTTACGCCGGCCGCTTCACCCGACGAGGGGCGTCGCCTGTTTGAGCATTTTGTTGCATGTGCCAGAGAAAGTCATGCATGCGTGGAGACAGGACGTTTTGGTGCGCACATGCAAGTATCCTTGACCAACGATGGACCGGTAACATTTTGGTTGCAGGTCAAACCGCAAGTGCAGACTTGAACGACAATACGCAGTCGATGCAGGCGATTTTGAGTCTGCGATACCGCGCAACTGCCTATAACCAGCAAAAGGAGAGCATATGAAACTCTGGAGCGATTCATTCAAGAATGGCGAACCGATTCCCGGCGAATTTGCCTTTGGCGTGATTGATCCGGCTGCGCATGTCGCGCTGTCGACCAACCGGAATCCGCATCTCGCATGGAGCGACTTGCCAAGCGGCACAAAATCGCTCGTACTGATCTGCCATGATCGCGATGTGCCGTCGCGCGGCGACGATGTCAACCAAGAGGGAAAAACTGTGCCGGCGGATTTGCCGCGCGTTGACTTTTTTCACTGGACCCTGATCGACTTGCCGCCCTCGATGGCCTCAATTGCAGCCGCGCAGTACAGCAGCGAAGTCACCGCTCGCGGCAAGCCCGGTCCGGATATCGGTGGGAGTCGTCCCGGCCGTCATGGCCTCAACGACTATACCGGCTGGTTTGCCGGCGATCCCAATATGGCTGGCGACTATTGCGGTTACGACGGCCCATGCCCGCCATGGAATGATGCGATCGTCCATCACTATGTATTCACCTTGTTCGCGCTTGATGTCGACCGTTTGGATGCGAGCGGCAAGTTCACCGGACAGCAAGTACGTGAAGCCATGCGCGGCCATATCCTCGGCGAGGCAAAGATCGTCGGTACCTACACCCTGAATCCGCAAGTCGCCGGCGCGCGATAGGCAAACGGAGACCCTGTGACAGAAATTCTCTTGATCCGCCACGGCGAGACCGCTTGGAATGCTATAAAACGTTTGCAAGGCCATCTGGATATTCCGCTCAACATGGAAGGGCAGAGGCAGGCGGTAGCGCTCGGGCGGGCGCTGGCGGGCGAGCAGCTTGATGCTGTGTTTTCCAGCGACTTGCTGCGCGCCCGGCAAACCGCCGAGGCGATCGCCGCGCCTCGAGGCGTGAGTGTGCAGATTGAGCCGGGCTTGCGCGAGCGCTGCTACGGCGCGTTCGAAGGCATGCTCTACGCGGATATCAGCGAGCGCTATCCGGATGCTTTTGCGGCATGGAAGGCGCGGGACATCGATGCCCGCTTTCCGAGGGGCGTACATGTGGCCGAAACAATGCGCGAATTCTCGACGCGTGCAATTGCCGCCATCACACGAATTGTCAGCGCGGGCAAATATCGGAGAGTTGCCTTGGTATCTCACGGCGGCGTGCTTGAATGCGCCTATCGTGCCGCGCACGGGATGGATTTCGCGCAGGAGCGCACTTTCGATATCTTCAACGCCAGCGTCAATCGCTTTACCTGGGACGGCATTTCACTCGGACTGGCACACTGGGGCGATGTCACCCATCTGGAGCCACTGGAACTCACCGCCCTGGACGAGCTTGCCCGATGAAGCGCGGCGGCGCCGGATAACTGCACTGCCGCATTTTTGTGCATATGATGGACTAGCCGAACCGGCTAAAATAGCGGTTTGGCTTGCGCAAACCCATCCTGTGAATATCGGTCCTCATTTCCTCCGTAACAATGTCTTCGTTGCTCCCATGGCTGGAGTAACGGATCGGCCTTTCCGTCAGCTATGCAAGCAGCTTGGCGCCGGCTATGCAGTATCCGAAATGGCCGCGTCCGACCCGCGTATGTGGGCCAGCGAAAAAACCTCGCGCCGGATCAATCACGACGGTGAAATGGAACCCAAGGCGGTCCAGATCGCAGGCGCTGACCCGGCCATGCTTGCCGCAAGCGCAAAATTCAATGTCGATCGTGGCGCGCAAATCATCGATATCAACATGGGCTGCCCGGTAAAGAAGGTTTGCAATAGCTGGTGCGGTTCGGCGCTGCTGCAAAATGAAAAGCTCGTGGGCACCATTCTCGACGCCGTGGTTGCAGCGGTCGATGTGCCCGTCACGCTGAAATTTCGTACCGGCTGGGATCGGCAAAACAAGAATGCGTTGTCGATTGCACGGATGGCGGAAGCAGCCGGCATCGCGATGCTTACCCTGCATGGCCGCACGCGTGCCGATGGCTATAGCGGCAACGCTGAATACGACACTATTGCTGCCGTCAAGGCTGCGGTATCGATCCCGGTTGTTGCCAATGGCGACATCACTACGCCAGAAAAGGCGAGGCAGGTACTTGCTATCACCGGCGCCGATGCCATCATGGTCGGCCGCGCCGCGCAGGGACGGCCGTGGATTTTTCGGGAGATCGTCCATTTTCTGGAAACCGGGCAGTATTTGCCTGCGCCCGCGGTGACCGAAGTGCGCAAGCTGATGAATGAACATTTGCGCGCCCACTATGTGTTCTATGGCGATTTCATGGGTTTGCGCACCGCACGCAAGCATATCGGCTGGTATGTGCGCGACCTGCCCGGCGGTGAAGACTTCCGCCAGCGCATGAACCGGATGGAAGAATGTGACGAACAGCTGGCGGCAGTAGACAGCTTTTTCGAATCGCAATTGCAATACGGCGAACGGTTACAATACGGCCTTGCCGCGCAAAAGCTGGCCGCCTGACCCGAATAAAAACACCAATACAGATTCCCATGAGCAAAGACAATATCCAGGACGTCGTCAAGAAAAGCCTTGAAAAATACTTCAAGGATCTCGGCGAGCAACAACCGTCGAATGTCTATGAAATGGTGGTCTTTACGGTGGAAAAGCCGATACTGGAAGTGGTGATGGAGCGGGCCGACGGCAACCAGTCCATGGCTGCCGACATGCTCGGCATCAATCGCAATACACTGCGCAAGAAATTGCAACAGCACGGCTTGCTGTGATTCATAACGTAAGCGGTTTTGCAGGAGCCCAAGCAAGCGGCGCCTAAGCGCCACCGTTTACGTTATCCATCACTTACTGCATGTCCATCATGATCAAACAAGCATTGATTTCCGTCTCCGACAAGACGGGTGTACTCGACTTCGCCAAGGCGCTTGCGGCACAAGGCGTCAATATCCTGTCCACTGGCGGCACCGCAAAGCTGCTCGCCGACAATGGCGTGAAAGTCACCGAAGTGGCTGACTACACCGGCTTTCCGGAAATGCTTGATGGTCGTGTCAAGACCTTGCACCCGAAAGTCCATGGCGGCATTCTGGCGCGCCGGGATTTTCCCGAGCATGTGGCCGCGCTTCAACAGCATGGCATTCCAACCATCGATATGGTGGTCGTGAATCTCTATCCGTTCCAGCAAACCGTGGCCAAGGACCAGTGCACACTGGAAGACGCGATTGAAAACATCGACATCGGCGGTCCTACCATGCTGCGTTCCTCGGCCAAGAACCACAAGGACGTGGTGGTGGTCTGCGACCCGGCCGACTACAGCCGCGTGCTGGATGAAATGAAAGCGAACAATGGCGAAGTCGGTTACGACACCAAGTTTGCGCTGGCCAAGAAAGTGTTTGCGCATACCGCACAATACGATGGCGCGATCACCAATTATCTGACCGCGCTCGGTGAAGACAAGCAGCATGCGACGCGCAGTGCCTATCCGCAGACACTGAACATGCATTTCGAAAAAGTGCAGGAAATGCGTTACGGCGAAAACCCGCACCAGTCGGCAGCGTTCTATCGCGACCTCGCACCGGTCACCGGCTCGCTGGCCAATTACCGCCAGCTGCAGGGCAAGGAACTGTCTTACAACAATATCGCCGACGCCGACGCCGCCTGGGAATGCGTGAAGACTTTCGAAGAGACTGCCTGCGTCATCATCAAGCATGCGAATCCATGCGGCGTGGCGGTCGGCACGTCGACATTCGAGGCCTACAGCAAGGCATTGCAGACTGACCCGACTTCCGCGTTCGGCGGCATCATTGCGTTCAACCGCGAGCTAGATGGCAAGGCAGCCGAAGCGGTGGCCAAGCAATTCGTCGAAGTGTTGATCGCGCCGGCATTTACAGCGGAAGCAAAGCAGGTATTCGCTGCCAAGCAAAACGTCCGCTTGCTGGAAATCCCCTTGGCCAACGCCGTCAATGCCTATGACTTCAAGCGCGTCGGCGGCGGTCTGCTGCTGCAGTCGCCTGACGCAAAGAACGTTGCCGTTGCCGAACTCAAGGTCGTGACCAAGAAACAGCCGACGCCGCAGCAGATGCAGGATCTGATGTTTGCCTGGCGCGTCGCCAAGTTCGTGAAATCGAATGCGATCGTGTTCTGCGCCAATGGCATGACCATGGGCGTCGGTGCCGGTCAGATGAGCCGCATCGATTCGGCGCGCATTGCCTCGATCAAAGCGCAGAATGCAGGCCTGTCGCTGACCGGCACTGCGGTCGCGTCCGACGCCTTCTTCCCATTTCGCGACGGCCTCGATGTCGTGGTCGATGCCGGCGCGACATGCGTGATTCATCCGGGCGGCTCCATGCGCGACCAGGAAGTGATCGATGCAGCCGACGAGCGTGGCGTGGTGATGCTGTTCACCGGTACGCGCCACTTCCGTCATTGATGTGCAACTCTCTATGCAGGACCGGCTCGCAACGCGAGCCCGGTCCGGTCTTGAGAACAAAGGCGTGCGAGGTTCGCGCGCCTTTGTTGCCCTTACGCTGCGCCGCTTGCCGTTCAAGGTAAATTCGTTTGGTTGACGCTTGCCGATTCGCTAGAGCAGTTTCACCCTGACTTGCCAGTCGAGGCCGAGGCGATTTGCCCGTGGAACAAGGCGCGGCGACGCGACATGGCGAGCCATGGCAAGGAACCGCAACGCCGTGCCGCGGGCAAAGCGTCCGGCATCGGCGGTACAGTCAGGGTGAAACTGCTCTAGAATCAGACGTGAATCGCGTTCACCTTATGGCGCGAATGCTAGAGCGAACCAACCATGACCAGCATACCGTCCCAGTCTTACTTCCTCTTGCGTGGCGCCCGCCATCGATCGGTACAATGAAAATCCTCGGCATCGATCCAGGCTTGCGTACTACCGGCTTTGGCGTCATCGACAAACAGGGCACCAAACTCCGTTATATCGCATCCGGTACCATCAAGACCCCGGACGCGGATCTGCCGCAACGCCTGAAGACTATTCTGGCCGGCGTGTCCGAAATCATTCGCACCTATTCCCCCGATTGCGCCGCGATTGAAAAGGTTTTCGTCAACGTCAATCCGCAATCGACACTGCTGCTCGGCCAGGCGCGCGGCGCTGCGATTTGCGCATTGGTGAATGCCGACCTGACGGTGGCGGAATACACCGCCTTGCAAATCAAGCAGGCGGTCGTTGGTCACGGCAAGGCGCAGAAGCAGCAGGTGCAGGATATGGTGCAGCGCCTGCTGCTGCTGTCAGGGATGCCGAGTACCGACGCGGCTGATGCGCTGGGTGTCGCGATCTGCCATGCGCACAGCGGGGACGTATTGTCCACTCTCGGCGGACTCGCGCCGGCGCTTGCGAAGAAAGGCTTGCGTGTGCGGCGAGGCCGGCTGATCGGCTAGGATTTTGCCCTAGAAGCGTTTCTCGGACCTGCGCGCGGCGACTTCAAAGCGGTTATGCCAATACGCATCCTTGCCGCGCAATGCGGCCCAGGCGCTGGACGCAAGATAGGCAAACGGAAACAACGGACCCCAGAGTGCGGCTTGCCTGACATGGGTCAGTTCGTGGATCAGTACGCGCGAAGACAGACCTTCGTCCGAGGCAATCACCACGTGGCCTATCGCCATGGCATTCATTACGCCAAACGGATGTCGGCGCAGCATGAAATCGGCGAGCGGCCCGCGCACCAGCAAGGCCACCGTATGTCCGCGCACCAGCTGCACATGCCCGCGCGATACCACAATCGGCAAAGCCAGCAGCAAGCCGGCTGCAGTGAGCGGCGATGCCCATGCGATGCCGAACAGGGTGCCCGCCCAAGCTAGAGGCGTGCGCACTACACTGCTATGCGCGACACGTTGGATGAACTGGAGCATTCGCCGTTTAAATAATTGCCGCAGGCTAAACTGCCCCGACTTGCGTTCAGGCGTGAAGCGAAAAATATTTACGTCTTGCATGTCCTGTATTGGAGTTTCTTTCATCGGGAAATATCCTTGTCCGGAATGCTTTGCCACGCAAGAAGCACGCCTTTGCGTCATTGGGATGGGGACCAATTGTCCTGTATCATGCAACTGACTTTATTTCGACTTGTTATCTATGATAGGCCGCCTTTCCGGAACCCTGCTTGAGAAAAATCCGCCCCAGTTGCTGATCGATTGCAACGGGGTCGGCTATGAAGTCGATGTGCCCATGAGCACCTTCTATAACCTGCCCGCAATGGGCGAAAAGGTCGTGCTGCTCACGCATATGGCAGTACGTGAAGATGCTCATTTGCTCTATGGTTTTGGCAGCGTTGAAGAGCGCAATGTCTTTAAGCAATTGATCAAGATTTCCGGAGTTGGCGCGCGCACCGCGCTGTCCATTCTGTCCGGCATGTCGGTGGGCGATTTGTCGCAGGCAATTACGCTGCAGGAAGCTGGACGTCTGACCAAGATACCGGGCATAGGCAAAAAGACTGCCGAGCGTCTGCTGCTCGAACTCAAGGGCAAGTTGGGCGCCGATCTTGGCGCGGTCGGTGGCGCGCCGCATAGCGATGCGACTTCCGATATTCTCAATGCACTTGTGGCGCTGGGATATTCCGACAAGGAAGCCATGCTGGCCTTGAAGCAGGTGCCAGCGGGTGCCGGCGTTTCCGAAGGCATCAAGCTTGCGTTGAAGGCGCTGTCGAAAGCGTAATGAAGCCGTAAAGACTAACCGACGACAGGCCCAGGATGAGCATTCAGACCGATAACTTTGGCGAACAAAGAATCATTGCCGCCACACCGGCTTCTTCCAACGAAGAGGCCATCGAACGCGCATTGCGGCCGAAGCATCTTGACGAATATGTCGGACAGGAAAAAATTCATGCCCAGCTGGATATTTTCATCACCGCTGCGCGCCAGCGCCGCGAAGCGCTAGACCACACGCTGCTGTTCGGACCGCCCGGCTTGGGCAAGACAACGCTTGCCCATATCATCGCCCGAGAAATGGGGGTCAACCTGCGTCAGACATCCGGCCCGGTGCTTGAGCGCGCCGGCGACTTGGCGGCGTTACTGACCAACCTGGAACCGAATGACGTCCTGTTCATCGATGAAATTCACCGGCTTTCACCGGTCGTTGAAGAAATCCTGTATCCGGCGCTGGAAGATTATCAGATCGATATCATGATCGGCGAAGGCCCGGCGGCACGTTCCGTACGCCTTGACCTGCAGCCGTTTACGCTGGTCGGCGCGACCACGCGGGCCGGCATGCTGACCAACCCGCTGCGCGACCGCTTCGGCATCGTCGCACGGCTGGAGTTTTATACTCCGGAAGAACTTGCCAAAATCGTTACCCGCAGCGCGTCGCTGCTGCATGCAGTCATTGTCCCCGACGGCGCGCTGGAAATCGCCAAGCGCAGTCGCGGCACGCCGCGAATTGCCAACCGCCTGCTGCGGCGCGTGCGCGACTATGCAGAAGTCAAGGGCAATGGCGAAATCACCCGCGTGATGGCCGATGCTGCGCTGAAGATGCTGGACGTGGACGCGGTCGGCTTCGACCTCATGGACCGCAAGCTGCTGGAAGCTGTGCTGTTCAAGTTCAACGGCGGCCCGGTCGGTCTGGACAACCTGGCGGCGGCGATCGGCGAAGAGCGCGACACCATTGAAGATGTGTTGGAACCCTACCTGATCCAGCAAGGTTTCTTGCAGCGTACGCCGCGCGGGCGGATTGCTACGCCGGCTGCCTATACCCATTTCGGTGTCACGGCCCCGCGTACAGGTCCGACCGGTGACTTGTGGGAACAGCAATCCGGTTAAGCCGGGTACCGGCTCTGACGACCCGACTGCAACCTTCTGCCGCAAAGCTAGTCTGATCAACTCGTTAATACTTAGGTTGCTACTTTGACATGCGTAGTAATACGGTAATTTTTGTCTTGCGCAAAGAATCGGCAAAGATCACCTTATAATGGCCTGTTAAAGCACGGTCGCACTTTTTTGTTTGAAAAAGCGCATGCCTGCGGCAATGCCACGTAAAGGCTGTACGGCTAGCTACAGGATGCGGTGTCCAACCCGTTCCCCATCCCCCGATCGAGTTTTCCACCATGCTCATGTCCACGCAAGCCAACCGCTATGCGCATCAACTGCTCGATGCGCGGGCGCGGGCGCAGCTCATGCCGCCGTTGTCCGCGGAATCATCCCTTTCCATTGCGGACAGCTATGACATCGTCCGCTGCACCATGGACATTCGTATTGCACAAGGGGAAACTCCAATCGGGCGAAAAATCGGCTTTACCAATCGCAAGATATGGTCCAAGTATGGCGAGCGCGAGCCGATCCGCACCCCGATCTGGACTCCGGTATTCGATGCCACCGTGCGTTTTACCGAAGACAATCGCGGCATCCAGAGCCTGCTCGGCGCGACGCAACCCCGCATCGGTCCGGAGCTGGTATTCAAGCTTGGTTCCACACCGGCTCCCGACGCGACGATGGAAGAGCTTGCCGATTGCATCGAATGGATGGCGCATGCATTCGAAATCGTGATTTGCCCTTTCCCTGGCTGGAAATTTGAAATGGCCGATTCGATCGCCGCATTCGGTCTGCATGGATCCCTGATCGTGGGAGAGCCAAGAATGCTGTCGGCGGCAAGCCGGCGCAATCTGGCCGATGTACTGGCCAATGCCAGCCTGTCGCTGTCCTGTGGCGACGAATTGCGATCGGCCGGCTTCGGCAGCGATGTGCTCGGCAGCCCCTTGCACGCCTTATGGCATCTGCATCAATTGCTGCGCGAGCAGCCGCAATTTGCACCGATGGAGGCGGGTGAAATCATTACCACCGGTACCTGGACCGATGTGTGCCCGATCAAGCCGGGTGAAACCTGGACCTCCGCGTTTTCGGGTGTCAGTCTGCCGGGATTGACGATTTCCTTTGTTTGAATCGGGATTTGATTCAACGACGTAAAGCAAACTGTTCAAAACCCAAAGGGCGCCTGCAATGCGGGCGCCCTTTGGGTTTTGTTTCTGCCGGTTCTGCTTACTCCGCGCGCACCCAGGTCTGGGTCCGGCCCAGCATGGGCACACCGATATAGCCGCGCACATCCAGCTTCTTGCCGCCATCGTTGAGCGACATCTTGCTTTTGTAAACCTTGCCGTTGCCAGGATCGAGGATCTGGCCGCCATTGTATTCGTTGCCGTCTTTTTTCATGCCGGTGATGATGGTCATGCCGACGATCGGCTGGTCTTTGCGTGCATCTTCGCATTTGTCGCATTTAGGATTGGGTTCCGCGCCGGCTTCCGGGAAAAGTTTCTCGATCCTGCCGCGCAATTCGCCGCCATTGTCGGTGATCCGCACCAGCGACTTCGGCTTGCCGGTCTCGTCATCAATGGTTTTCCATAAGCCCACCGGCGACGCGTCCTGCGCCCACGCGGCAGATCCGGCAAGCGCCGCGATGGCGATGCCGTAGCCAATCATTATTCTGATCATAGTGTCCTGTCTCCTGAAGTACCGTTGGGGCTGCCGCTGCTGGTATAGCGCGACAGACCCAAGTGTCCCGTACGGGATTCTTAGCTTTTTTGCAGTTTCTCAAACTGCTCGCGCAGTTTTTCCAGCGTGGCTCCAAAGGTCACGAGACGCTCTTTCTCCTGAGCTACGACTTGAGCAGGGGCACGGGCGACGAAGCTTTCATTGCCGAGCTTGGCGTTGGCCTTGGTGATCTCGCCTTCGAGTCGCGCGACCTCTTTCGACAGGCGTTCGCGTTCGGCCGCGACATCGATCTCCACTTTCAGCATCAGCTTGGCAGTACCGACTACCGAGACCGGCGCCGGCGATTCCGGCAAGGTGCTGACTACCTGCACATCGGACAGCTTCGCCAATGCCTGCAGGTAGGGCACGAAGGATTGCACATGCGCCTGTTCTTCACCGCTCGCCTCGATAACCAGCGGGACGCGCTGTGCAGGCGACAATTGCATTTCTCCGCGCAGATTACGGCATGCATCCGTCATGGCCTTGAGCTGCGTCATCCAGGTTTCCGCCTTGTCATCGATCTTTTCCGCGTTCGGCTGCGGGTAGGCTTGCAGCATGATCGATTCGCCGGCTGCATCGAGCCGGCGGTCGGTCATTGGCGCAATCTTTTGCCACAGCTGTTCGGTGATGAATGGAATGACCGGATGCGACAGGCGCAGCACGGTTTCGAGCACACGCAGCAAGGTGCGGCGCGTTGCGCGCTGCTGGGCTTCATTGCCATTCTGGATTTGTACCTTCGCGACTTCGAGATACCAGTCGCAGTATTCGTCCCAGATGAACTTGTAGATCGCGGAAGCGATATTGTCGAAGCGGTAATCGGCAAAGCCTTTTTCCACGTCGGCTTCGGTACGCTGCAGCAGCGATACGATCCAGCGATCGGCTTGTGAAAAATCGCGTCCGCCTTCGCCGCAGGATGCGCCATCGAAGCCGCAATCCTTGCCTTCGGTATTCATCAGCACAAAGCGCGTTGCATTCCACAGCTTGTTGCAGAAGTTGCGATAGCCTTCGCAGCGATTCAGATCGAAGTTGATGTTGCGGCCGAGCGAAGCATAGCTTGCCATCGTGAAGCGCAGCGCATCGGTACCGAAGGCCGGAACGCCGTTCGGGAATTCCTTGCGCGTCGCCTTGGCGATGCTTTCCGCCTGCTTGGGATTCATCAGGCCGGTGGTACGCTTGGCAACCAGCGCTTCGACATCGATGCCGTCGATCAGGTCGATCGGGTCCAGCGTATTGCCCTTGGACTTGGACATCTTCTGGCCGCTCGCATCGCGCACCAGGCCGTGCACGTATACGGTATCGAATGGCACCTTGCCGGTGAAGTGCGTGGTCATCATCACCATGCGCGCAACCCAGAAGAAGATGATGTCGAAGCCGGTGACCAGCACCGACGACGGCAGGAACATTTTGTAATCCGGCGTTTCTTCCGGCCAGCCCAGCGAAGAGAAGGGCACCAGCGCGGACGAGAACCAGGTGTCGAGCACATCGCTTTCGCGTTTCAGCGTCTTGCCGCCAGCCTGCGCCTGCGCTTCCTCTTCGTTGCGCGCGACGTAGATATTACCTTCGTCGTCATACCATGCCGGGATCTGATGGCCCCACCACAGCTGACGCGAGATGCACCAGTCCTGGATATTGTTGAGCCATTGATTGTAGGTCGTGGCCCAGTTCTCGGGCACGAACTTGATCTCGCCGCCGGACACCTTTTCGAGGGCGACTTCGGCGATCGACTTGCCGGGGAAGTGCGTGCCTTCCGGCGCCGGCTTGCTCATCGCGACAAACCACTGGTCGGTCAGCATCGGCTCGATCACGACGCCGGTGCGGTCGCCGCGCGGGACCATCAGCTTGTGCGGCTTGACCAGTTCGAGCAAGCCTTCGGCCTCAAGGTCGGTCACGATCTGCTTGCGCGCATCGTAGCGGTCCATGCCATGGTATTTGGCCGGGCCGTTTTCATTGATCTTCGCATCGAGCGTGAGGATGCTGATCTTTTCAAGATTGTGGCGCTGGCCGACCGCATAGTCGTTGAAGTCGTGCGCCGGCGTGATCTTGACGCAGCCGGTGCCGAATTCCTTGTCGACGTACTCGTCGGCGATGATTGGAATTTCGCGTCCGGTCAGCGGCAGCTTCAGCAGCTTGCCGACCAGCGCGGTGTAACGTTCGTCGGTCGGGTCCACCGCAACCGCGACGTCGCCCAGCATGGTTTCCGGACGAGTCGTCGCGACCGTGATGTGGCCGTTGCCATCGGCCAGCGGATAGTGGATATGCCACATGTGGCCGTCTTCTTCTTCCGATACCACTTCGAGGTCGGACACTGCGGTGAGCAGCTTCGGGTCCCAGTTGACCAGGCGCTTGCCGCGATAGATCAGCCCCTGCTGGTGAAGGCGTACGAAGACTTCGGTCACGGCCTTGGACATTTTTTCGTCCATCGTGAAGTATTCGCGGCTCCAGTCGGTGGATGCGCCCATGCGGCGCATCTGGCCGGTGATGGTCGAACCGGAATGCTCTTTCCACTCCCACACCTTTTCCAGGAACTTCTCGCGGCCGAGGTCGTGGCGTGAAATCTTTTGCGCATCGAGTTGGCGTTCGACGACGATCTGCGTCGCGATGCCGGCGTGGTCGGTACCGGGAATCCAGGCGGTATTGTGGTCGCGCATCCGGTAGTAACGGGTCAGGCCATCCATGATCGTCTGGTTGAACGCATGTCCCATATGCAGCGTGCCGGTGACATTCGGTGGCGGCAGCTGGATGCTGAATGCAGGTTTACCGGCATCGGTGGTCGCGGTGTAGTATCCGCGCTTTTCCCATTCCGTATGCCAGTGTTTCTCAATCTCGGCGGGCTCGAAAGACTTGGCTAATTCCATGATTTAACTTATGTTTCTGCGAAACTAACCATTATAAAGGACGCGATGGCTGACATCCGCGCAGATCCGCGTATAATTCGCCGAAGTCATGCCACATGACCAATGCTAGGGGTCCTGGCCCGCTTGAAATTGTTGAATCAAGCGCACGCCGGGTGAGAAATACCCTTGAACCTGATCTGGATAATGCCAGCGAAGGGAAGCAACCGGAAACACGCACCACTCTTCCGCCGCTCCTTCGCTTTATCGTTTTAGCAAAGGAGCAACATGAACGCCCATCCGCCATTCCTCGCCGCCACCGCCACGGTCGACGAAGCCGCCATCCAGCCGCTGCCCAATTCCCGCAAGATTTATGTCGAAGGTTCGCGCCCCGATATCCGCGTGCCGATGCGCGAAATCAGCCAGTCCGATACCCCGGCGTCATTCGGCGCGGAACAGAACCCGCCGATCACCGTCTATGACACCTCCGGTCCCTACAGCGACCCGGCGGTCAAGATCGACATCCGCTCCGGGCTGGCCGCAGTGCGTGCCGGCTGGATCGCCGAACGCCACGATACCGAAGAATTGCCCGGCCCGACCTCGCACTACGGCGTCGAGCGCCTGAACGACCCCAAGTTGGCCGAGCTGCGCTTCAATTTGCACCGCAAGCCGCGCCGCGCGCTGGCTGGCAAGAATGTGACCCAGATGCACTATGCGCGCCAGGGCATCATCACGCCGGAAATGGAATACATCGCGATCCGGGAAAACCTGCGCCGCAAGGAGTACTTGGAGGGCCTGAAAGCCTCCGGTCCGATGGGACAGAAACTGGCCGACCTGATGGGGCGCCAGCATCCCGGCCACAGCTTTGGCGCGGCGATTCCTGCCGAGATCACGCCGGAATTCGTGCGCTCCGAAATCGCCTGCGGCCGCGCCATCATTCCCGCCAACATCAATCACCCGGAAATCGAACCGATGATCATCGGCCGCAATTTCCTGGTCAAGATCAATGCCAATATCGGCAACTCCGCCGTCACCTCGTCGATCGGCGAAGAAGTCGAAAAAATGACCTGGGCCATCCGTTGGGGCGGCGATACCGTGATGGACCTGTCGACCGGCAAGCACATCCATGAAACCCGCGAATGGATCATCCGCAATTCGCCGGTGCCGATCGGGACCGTGCCGATTTACCAGGCGCTGGAAAAGGTCAATGGCAAGGCCGAAGACCTGACCTGGGAAATCTTCCGCGACACGCTGATCGAGCAGGCCGAACAGGGCGTCGACTACTTCACGATCCATGCCGGCGTGCGGCTGCAATATGTGCCGCTGACGGCCAAGCGCATGACCGGCATCGTGTCGCGTGGCGGCTCGATCATGGCGAAATGGTGTCTCGCGCATCACAAGGAATCCTTCCTGTACGAACATTTCGAAGATATCTGCGCCATCATGAAAGCCTATGACGTGTCGTTCTCGCTGGGCGACGGCTTGCGCCCGGGCTCGATTTACGATGCCAACGACGAAGCGCAGCTGGGCGAACTGAAGACGCTGGGCGAACTCACGCAGATCGCCTGGAAGCATGATGTGCAAGTGATGATCGAAGGGCCCGGCCATGTGCCGATGCACCTGATCAAGGAAAACATGGACCTGCAGCTGGAGCAGTGCCATGAAGCGCCGTTCTATACGCTCGGCCCATTGACCACCGACATCGCACCGGGCTACGACCACATCACCTCCGGCATCGGCGCGGCCATGATCGGCTGGTACGGTACCGCGATGCTGTGCTACGTCACACCGAAGGAACACCTGGGCTTGCCCAACAAGGACGATGTCAAGGAAGGCATCATCACCTACAAGCTGGCGGCGCATGCGGCTGATCTTGCGAAGGGGCATCCGGGCGCGCAGATCCGCGACAACGCGTTGTCGAAAGCGCGTTTCGAATTCCGCTGGGAAGACCAGTTCAACATCGGTCTCGATCCGGACAAGGCGCGTGAATTCCATGACGAGACCTTGCCCAAGGACTCGGCGAAAGTCGCGCATTTCTGTTCGATGTGCGGTCCGCATTTTTGCTCGATGAAGATCACCCAGGATGTGCGCGACTATGCGGCCAGCCAGGGCATTTCGGACGAGCAGGCGCTGAAGAAAGGCATGGAAGTCAAGGCGGTCGAATTCGTCAAGAGCGGCGCCGAAATCTATCGCAAGCAGTAAGGGCCATGGAGATTGAATTGAACGGTGTGCCGCATGCGGTTGCCGACAATGAAAACGTGCAGGGATTAATTGCTTCGCTGGATTTGGTTGGCAAGTCGCTGGCAGTGGCGATCAATCGCGAAGTCGTGCCGAGGCAGATGTGGGTTGAACGGCTGCTTTGTCCGAACGATCGGGTCGATATCGTGCGTGCGATTGGTGGTGGTTGAATAGTGAGACTTTCAGAGGCCGATTTTTAACTGCAAGTTGGCAAGACCTTGAAGTTCCCTCCCTTTCAAGGGGAGGGGTAGGGTGGGGATGGGGTAAGTAATGCAAGGACAAACAAACACATTTGTCAGACCCGCCGTAAAGTCATTGAGAAAAACAATGACCGACGCCGAACAAAAGCTGTGGCAGCGTTTGCGTCGAGAACAACTGGGCTGCAAATTTCGACGCCAACATCCATTCGATACCTACGTATTGGATTTTGTCTGTCTGGAACGGAAGCTTGTTATTGAAGTCGATGGGTCTCAGCACGTGGAGAACCATCAGTACGACGAAATTCGTTCGGCGAAGTTGTCTATCGCTGGATTCACTGTCTTGCGATTTTGGAATAACGAAGTGTTGACCGAAACAGATGCAGTGGTTCAGATGATTTGGAATGTTTTGAACCCATCCCCACCCCAGCCCTCCCCCTATGCCGGGTGCCCTTGAAGGGGAGGGAGAGCGTAGCTATGGCAAGGATACTGTGCCCATCACATTCTTCTCTGAATAGTTGGCAAAAAAACTCAGTGCATTAAGGAGATTTCATGAGCAATCAAAACAGCATCACTCAGAGCGATCAGGGGCTCACCATCGCCGGCAAGACCTACGGCTCCCGCCTGCTGGTCGGCAGCGGCAAATACCGCGACCTGGAAGAAACCCGTGCCGCGACCGAAGCCAGCGGCGCCGACATCATTACTGTGGCAATCCGGCGCGTCAACATTGGGCAAGACCCAAGCGCGCCGAATCTGCTCGATGTGGTGCCGCCCTCGCGCTATACCATCCTGCCGAATACCGCAGGCTGCTACAACGCCAAGGATGCGGTCTACACCTTGCAACTGGCGCGGGAATTGTTGAACGGCCACAAGCTGGTCAAGCTGGAAGTTTTGGGGGACGAGAAGACCCTGTTTCCCAACATGCCGGAAACCCTGAAGGCTGCCGAGACCCTGGTGCAGGATGGCTTCGATGTGATGGTCTATTGCAGCGACGATCCTATCCAGGCAAGGATGCTCGAACAGATCGGTTGCGTCGCGGTGATGCCGCTGGCGTCGCTGATCGGTTCCGGCATGGGCATCCTCAATCCATGGAACCTGTCGCTGATCATCGAGCAGGCCAAGGTGCCGGTGCTGGTCGATGCCGGTGTCGGGACCGCTTCCGATGCGGCGATTGCGATGGAACTCGGTTGCGACGGCGTATTGATGAATACCGCGATCGCCGGTGCGCGCGACCCGATCCGCATGGCGCGCGCGATGAAGCTGGCGGTTGAAGCGGGGCGCGAAGCCTATCTCGCCGGGCGCATCGCCAAGCGTTTTGCCGCATCGCCATCGTCGCCGATGGAAGGCCGGGCAACGTGATGCGACCAAGCGTGCTGGTGTTCGCCGGATCCGATCCCAGCAGCGGAGCCGGCGTGCAGGCCGATATTCAGGCTATCGCCGCGCTGGGTGCGCACCCGTTGTCAGTCATTACTGCGCTTACCGTGCAGGACAATGACAGGGTGTATCAGGTGCAAGCCGTATCGGCGCAACTGGTGCAGCGGCAGGCACAGGTATTGATTGAAAAAATAGACGTGGCCGCGGTGAAAATCGGCATCGTTGGCAACCGCGCCAACGCCGAGGCAATCGCCGAAACGATCAAATTGCTCAGGGAACGCAAGCCGGATCTGCATGTGGTGCTTGATCCGGTGCTGGCCAGCGGCCATGGCGATACCTTGTCGCAAGACAATCCCTTGCAGGCGATGGCAATGCTACTGCCGCTGGCGACGATAATCACGCCCAACCTGCCCGAGGCCGAAGTGCTGTGCGGCGGAGAGCGCCGCATCGAAGCACAGGCCGACAAGCTTTTGTTCCAGTGCCCCAACGTATTGATCAAGGGCGGGCATGGTCAGGAACCCGATGTCGTCAACCGCTGGTATTCGCATGGCGGTCAGCACACCTGGACCTGGCCCAGGCTGAATGGACATTTTCACGGCAGCGGATGCACGCTGGCGTCGGCGATCGCGGCCTTGCTGGCGCTTGGCAAACCGATGTCCGAGGCACTTGAATCGGCGCAGGCATATTGCCAGCATGCGCTGATATCTTCGTACGCGATCGCCGACGGTCAGCGTATTCCGGACCGCAGTGCGACTTTGGAGAACAATGCATGAAAGGTTTATATCTGGTCACACCCGATTGGGATGACACACAAGAACTGGTGCGGGTAACGGAAGCGGGGCTGCGTGGCGGCGCCGCATTGGTGCAATACCGGCACAAGACCGCAGCGGCCGCGTTGCGCCGCGAGCAGGCGCAAGCGTTGCAGCAACTCTGCCGCCGTTATGCACGCCCCTTCATCATCAACGACCATGTGGAACTGTGCATAGAGATCGATGCCGACGGCGTTCATGTCGGCGGCACCGATGCGTCAGTGGCGCAGGCACGTGCGATGGTCGGGCCGACGAAGATTGTCGGCGCGTCATGCTACGGCACGCTGTCGCTTGCGCAAGAGGCGCATGCCGCCGGCGCAAGCTATGTGGCATTCGGCGGCTTTTATCCTTCGCGCGTAAAGAAATACGACTTCCATACGTCGCCCGAAATCATCACCGAGGCGAAGGCCGAAGTGCCTTTGCCCAACGTCGTCATTGGTGGCATGACCCGGGAAAATGCAACTCCATTGGTTGCGCTTGGTACCGACATGGTGGCTGCGATCAGCAGTGTATATATGGTGGATGATCCCGAAACTGCGGCGCGTGGTTTCGCCAGTCTGTTCGCATAGCAGTCTTGACAGTTTGCCTAAGCAAACTGTCAACATGCCGGTCCATGCGGGCATGTGGCAGCCGATATTGCCGCGAGCATGTTGCGCCACGGGCTTATAATCGGTGGATGCAAAATCTTCTCCATAATCTCAATCCCGAGCAACTTGCGGCAGTCACTTTGCCGGCGCAGCCGGCGCTGATCCTGGCCGGTGCGGGCTCCGGAAAGACCCGCGTTCTGACAACACGTATCGCATGGCTGGTGCAGACCGGACAGGTTTCTCCAACCGGCATTCTTGCGGTGACGTTTACCAACAAGGCCGCGAAGGAAATGCTGTCGCGCCTGTCCGCAATGTTGCCGATCAATACACGCGGCATGTGGATCGGCACCTTCCACGGCTTGTGCAATCGGTTGTTGCGCGCCCACTATCGCGACGCCGGCTTGCCCCAGACGTTTCAAATTCTCGATTCCGCCGATCAGCTATCGATGATCAAGCGCCTGCTCAAGGCGCTCAATGTCGACGATGAAAAATACCCGCCGCGCAATCTGATGTATTTCATCAATGGCGCAAAAGACCAGGGCTTGCGCGCCAAGGATGTCGAAGCGCATGACGAATACAATCGCCGCTTCGTCGAACTTTACGACGCATATGACAATCAGTGCCAGCGCGAAGGTGTGGTCGACTTTGCCGAACTCTTGTTGCGTAGTTATGAACTGCTGAGCCGCAACCAGCCGTTGCGCGAGCATTATCAATCGCGCTTCCGCCATATCCTGGTCGACGAATTCCAGGACACGAACAACCTGCAATACAACTGGCTCAAGCTGATGGCCGGCGAACACAATGCCGTATTCGCGGTCGGCGACGATGACCAGAGCATCTATGCATTCCGCGGCGCCAATGTCGGCAACATGGTTGCCTTTGAACGCGAATTCCGCGTGCAAAACCTGATCAAGCTGGAACAGAATTATCGTTCGCACGGCCACATCCTCGATACCGCCAATACGCTGATCGCCAACAACAGCAAGCGTCTCGGCAAAAACCTGCGCACCGACGCGGGGCATGGCGAGCCGGTCCGCATCTATGAAGCCAGCAGCGATATCCAGGAAGCGCAATGGATCATCGAGGAAGCCAAGAGCCTGATCAATGAGGGCGCGCTGCGCAGCGAGGTTGCGATCCTGTACCGGTCCAATGCGCAGTCGCGCGTGATCGAACACGCCTTGTTCACCGCCGGCATTCCCTACCGCGTGTATGGCGGACAGCGCTTTTTCGAACGTGCTGAAATCAAGCATGCGATTGCCTACCTACAGTTGATGGACAATCCGCACAACGACTCGGCCTTCCTGCGCGTGGTGAATTTTCCGACGCGCGGTATCGGTGCGCGCTCGATCGAGCAGCTGCAGGATGCCTCGCGCCAGTACGGCATTTCGCTGTATGCGGCAGTGCCTTATGTTGCGGGCAAGGCGGGTTCGTCGCTCGGTTCCTTCGTCAAGCTGGTCGAGGCGATGCGCTTTGAAACGCAAAACCTGCCGCTGCAGGAAATGGTCAAGGTCATGCTCGACATGAGCGGGTTGATTCCGCATTACCAGACCGAAAAGGAAGGCGCCGACCGCATCGAAAACCTGGAGCAGTTGGTCAGTGCGGCGATGCTGTTCGTGTCGGAAGAAGGTTTCGGTATCGATTCGCCGGCTTTCCTGGGGCCGAAGGCACAGGCCACCGCCGGTACGCCGCTGCCCAATGGCGATGAAGTGATCGATGCTGACGCGCCACTGCCCACGGTAATGTCACCGCTGTCGGCCTTCCTGTCGCATGCTTCGCTGGAAGCCGGCGACAACCAGGCGCAGGCCGGCCAGGATGCGCTGCAGCTGATGACCGTGCATTCCGCCAAGGGCCTGGAATTCGATGCGGTATTCATCACCGGCCTGGAAGAAGGCTTGTTCCCGCATGAGAACAGCGCGAAGGAAGAAGGCGGCATGGAAGAAGAGCGGCGCCTGATGTATGTGGCGATCACGCGCGCCAAGAAGCGGCTGTATATGAGCTTTTCGCAGACCCGCATGCTGCATGGCCAGACGCGCTACAACATGAAGTCGCGCTTTTTCGATGAACTGCCGGAAGGCGCGCTGAAATGGCTGTCGCCCAAGCTGCAGCACCACTGGTTCGGCAACAAGAAGTCGGCATGGGATGATGCGCCCGAAAGCGGCGTCAACACCATCGCGCAAAGCTTCGTGCGCAAGGATGTCGGCTGGCGCATCGGCGAAACCGTGGCGCACCAGAAGTTCGGCGAAGGCGTGATCGTCAATATCGAAGGCAGCGGCACCAATTCACGCGCGCATATCAATTTCGGCAGGCACGGGATGAAGCTGCTGGATTTGAATATCGCGAAGCTGGAACGGGTGGGCGGATAGCGAAATCGGCATCGTGGCTACGCTGAAAGATTGAAAAACTTCATCGGATCCACACGCCACTTTTCCGGCGACTGATGGCTGACACTCTTGTCGCCGCCGCCCATGCCCAGCGGCTTGGACAAATCCACCTGTATCGGCTTGATATAGGTGTTGGACTTGGTGCTGAAAAACACATTGACCTTCGGCGCCAGCAGATTGGTCTCATGCGGCTCAGTCACGACACCAAGACGGCCCGATTCCAGCAGCACCAGCGTACCCACCGGATAAATGCCGACGCAACGCATGAAGCTTTGCACATGCTGCGGATTGAAATGGAATTTGCACCATTCGAAGCCGCCCAGTCGTGGCCCAGCTTGAGCCGGCGGATTCCGATCTTCTTGATCATCGGAATTCCTTTGCGGAATGGATGCCTGATGCAACCGGTCGGGGAGACAAGGGAAGTATAGTTACTTTGTTGCCTCTCGACACTAACCGCAAAGCCTTATTCCGGTATGGCAGCTCCCGTCGTCTCCGGATGGCCGAAAACGCTTGTGTAGGTCGGGTAAAACGAGCAGTACATGATGACCGTGAGCATCAGGGACAAGGGCAGCAGAACCAGCATCACAACGAAGGCCTTGGCGACCAGCATCGCGATCAGGCTGCTGACCATGGCCGGCATCAGGACGCCGATCAGCAGCCACGACAATCCATATACGATAAATGCCTTGCCCGAGCGCTTGACGGCAAAAAAGCTGTAGAACACGGCCTTGCCGACCCCCATTTTTTGCCAGAAAATCAACGGCGCCGCATACCAGAATGCCATGGCGGCCGGCGTGTAGACCGCCGCTGAAAACAGCATCGCCAATGACATGTTGGAATTGCGAATCGTGTCCCGGTCCAGCGCCTGGTCGCTGCTCATGACTTGCCAGAACACGCCGCCGTCGATCAATGCAGAAGCGGCGACCGCAGCTACGGCGGCGACCAGATACAGTACGCCCAGCTTGAGCAGCGAAGGAAAGGCGGGCGAGCGGAATCCGGTCAGCAACAGGTTGGGATAGACCTTCTTGCCTTTTTCGATCTGGGTACAGGCTTGCATGAAAGCCATCGAAAACACCGGTATCAGGACCATCGGCAGGATCTGGCCGAGCAGCGGCACGATGCCTAAAGCAAGCATCAGGAACATGTAGGCAAGGAACAGCGTTGACATCTCGGCGGGCTGCTTGCGGAATAGCGCAAAGCCTTCCTTCACCCAGAGCCAACCGGCATTTGCGGGTAATTTTTCCATTCTTAATATAGTTGGGGAACCGGGTTCTCGATACGCTGGCGCAGGATGCGTTCGAAATGCGTCGGATCGTGTGGGGTCAGCATTTCGGCTTCGCGCGGCAAATGGAAATCGTACAGCCGCGACAACCAGAAACGCAGTGCGCCGGCTTGCAGCACCGGTTTCCAGGCATGCTTTTCTGCTTCGTTGAACGGGCGTACCGCATGATAAGCATCCAGCATCGCACGTGCGCGGGCAAAGTCGAGCGCACCGGTTTCAAGGTCGATGCACCAATCGTTGACCGTCACAGCCACGTCAAAGATCCAGGTATCGCAGCCGGCAAAGTAAAAATCGAAGAAACCGGTCAGACGTTCGCCGTCAAACATGACATTGTTGCGGAACAGATCCGCATGGACCGGGCCATGCGGCAACTGCCGGTAGATGGCGGAAGCGGCGAAGGCTTCCTGCGCATGGATTTCCGCGCGCAACAGATGTTGCTGGTCTTCCGGCAGATACGGCAGTACCACCGGTGTGGTGGCTTGCCACCAGTCCAGCCCGCGCAGATTCGGCTGGCGAATGCCGAAGTCTTCGCCGGCCATATGCATTTTGGCCAGCATCGCACCGACTGCCGCGCAATGTACGGGCCTGGGATCAAGCTGGGAGGCGCCTTCCAGCTTGGTCACGATGGATGCCGGCTTGCCGTGCAGCGTATGGATGATTTCTCCCTGCTGGTTGGCAATGGGTACCGGCACCAGCACGCCGCGCTCGGCAAGGTGGCGCATCAAATGCAGATAGAACGGCAGTTGCGCAAAACTCAGTTGTTCGAAAATCGTCAGGACGAATTCGCCGGTCTCGGTCGTCAGGAAAAAGTTGGAATTTTCAATGCCGGAGGCAATGCCTTTGATGGCGAGCGGCTTGCCAAGCTTGAACTGGTGCATCCAGTCGGTAAGGTCATCCAGATTGACCGGAGTGAAGACTGCCATGAGCGAAATCGAAAAAGAAAGGGTTCGGGAAAACTGGGCGCTTACTTCCGCGCAGGTGTGGGTGAGGGCGGCACGGGCGCAAGATCGGCTTGTCCGGACTGCGCGGCTTCGACTTCTTTTGCCTCTTGTGGCCGGCTGAAGTCGAATTCCAGCACTTCCCATTGCGCAGCCCGCATGCTGCTGGCTTGGCCGTCGCCGGGCAAGGCGCTGCCGGAGGAATCATTGGGTTTGAGGTAATAGGTGCTGCCGCCGCTCGTCACCTTGATTTCGGTGACTTTGCCGCCCGGCGCACGTTTTTCCGTCGTCTTGCCTTGCCGGTCCGGCTGGCGGATGGTCACCGCAGGCTCTTCGCCCTCGTCCAGGGGTTGCAGGGCGGGAGGGGGCGGCGTATTGCCGACGGGTTGCTGAGCCCTTGCCGTCAGCGACATTGCAAAAGCTGCAACGCATGCCACCATGAGGGACCGGACCAAAAATGTGCGCATAACAAAGCTTATCTTGTTGTGAATACGATGAAGAGCGAAAAACTCAAGCCCCAACGCAACATTCTAACAAACCGCACCCCGGTCTTCGGCAGCCTTTGTCACAAATATGCGCCCGGTTCCTTGCTGGCGGGCGTGAGCAGATCTTCGCGCGCTTCATAAAATGCAAAGATGGCATCGACCACGTTTGCCGGTTCGTCAATCAGTTGTACCAGATCCAGGTCCTTGGCTTCGATCATGCCATCGGCCAGCAGGGTCGTGCGAAACCAGTCCAGCAGGCCGCCCCAGAATGCGGTACCGACCAGTATCACCGGTATGCGACGCGAGGTGCCGGTCTGGATCAGGGTCAGCACTTCGGTCAGCTCATCAAGCGTGCCGAAGCCGCCGGGCAGCACGACATAGGCATCCGCATATTTGACGAAAGCGACCTTGCGCGCGAAGAAATGACGGAAGCTGATCGAGATATCCTGCCATTCATTCCCTTTCTGTTCTCGCGGCAGCTGGATGTTCAGCCCGACCGACGACGAAGCGCCCTCGAAAGCTCCTTTGTTGGCGGCTTCCATGATGCCCGGTCCGCCGCCGGAAATGACGGCCAGCCCCGCGTCGGACAAGCGGCGCGCGATATCGATGGCTTTCTGGTAGGCCGGATCGTCAGTCTTGGTACGCGCCGATCCGAAGATCGACACTGCCGGCCGCAACTCCGCGAGCCGTTCGGTCGACTCGATAAACTCTGCCATAATCGTGAGCATATGCCACGACTCGCGCGCCTTCTTTTCCGTGGCGCGGCTGATGTCGGCGATCTGCCGCAATCGCGGCACGTTTTTTCCCTTAGACACCATATGAATAAAACCCTGTTGTTAGTGGACGGTTCTAGCTACCTGTACCGTGCCTTCCATGCCATGCCCGACTTGCGCAATTCCGAAGGCGCGCCGACCGGCGCGATCTACGGCATGATCAACATGCTGCGCAAGCTGCGCAATGACTATGCTGCAGGATACATGGCCTGCGTATTCGATGCAAAAGGCAAGACCTTCCGCGACGACTTGTATCCGGAATACAAGGCGCATCGTCCCTCGATGCCCGAAGACCTGGCAAAACAGATCGAGCCCATCCATGAAGCGGTGCGCGCACTCGGCTGGCCCATCCTGATGGTGGACGGTGTGGAAGCCGACGACGTGATCGGCACACTGGCCGCGCAAGCGGTCGAACATGGGTTGGAAGCGGTGGTGTCGACCGGCGACAAGGATATGGCGCAACTGGTCAACGAGCATGTCACGCTAATCAATACGATGACCAATGAAAAGCTCGACCGTGCCGGCGTGATCGCCAAATTCGGCGTGCCGCCCGAGCGCATCATCGATTACCTGACCCTGGTCGGCGACACCGTCGACAACGTGCCGGGCGTCGACAAGGTCGGTCCGAAAACCGCGGTCAAATGGTTGACGCAACATGGTTCGCTCGATGAAATCATCGCGCAGGCGGCCAATATCGGCGGCGCGGTCGGCGAGAACCTGCGTCGCGCGCTCGACTGGCTGCCGATGGGGCGCAAGCTCATCACGATCCGGCACGACTGCGACCTGGCCAAGCATATGGTGTCGATTCCCGAATCGCTGGTCGCCATGCCGGTGGACGATGAGGCGATGATTGAATTCTTCAAGCGCTACGGTTTCAAGACCTGGCTGCGCGAATTGACCGGCGATCCTACCGCCGGTGGCAAGCCGACCGCGCCGCCATCGCAAGCGGCCGATCCGCAAGGCGGATTGTTCGATTCCGCGGCGCTGGTCACGACGAGCGATTATGAAACCGTGCGTACCGAAGAGCGCCTTGCGCACTGGCTCGACACGATCGATAAAGCGGCGCTGACTTCCTTCGATACGGAAACCACTTCGCTCAACGCCATGCAGGCGCAACTGGTCGGCATTTCGCTGTGCTGCCAGCCGGGCGTTGCCGCATATATTCCGCTCGCGCACCGCTACCAGGATGCGCCCACTCAATTGTCGCGCGAGCTGGTGCTTGAGAAACTCAAGCCGTGGCTGGAAGACCCGTCCAAACCCAAGGTCGGCCAGCACCTGAAATACGATTGCCACATCTTCGGCAATTACGGCATTACCGTGCGCGGGATCGCGCACGATACGCTGCTGCAATCCTATGTATTCGAGTCGCACAAAAGCCATGACATGGACAGTCTTGCGCTGCGCCATCTCAATCGCAAGACTGTCACTTACGAAGAAGTGTGCGGCAAGGGCGCTTCGCAAATCTGCTTTGACCAGGTCGCTATCGAGCGCGCCACCGAATATGCAGCCGAAGATGCCGATATCACGCTGCAATTGCATAACGCGATGTGGCCGCATGTCGCGCAGCACGAAGGACTGCGCTTCGTCTATGAAAAGATCGAAGTGCCGACTTCGATCGTCTTGCAAAAGATCGAACGCAACGGCGTGCTGATCGACACCGAACTGCTGGCAAAGCAGTCGCATGAACTCGGCACGCGCATGATGGAAATGGAAAAGCAGGCCTATGAACTGGCCGGCCAGCCCTTCAACCTGAATTCGCCGAAGCAGATAGGCGAAATCTTTTTCGACAAGCTGCAACTGCCGGTAGTGAAGAAAACACCATCGGGTACCCCGTCGACCGACGAGGAAGTATTGCAAAAGCTGGCCGAAAATTATCCATTGCCGAAGGTCCTGCTCGACTATCGCAGCCTGTCCAAGCTGAAGTCGACCTACACCGACAAGCTACCGAAAATGGTCGACCCCAACAGCGGCCGCGTGCATACCAATTATGCGCAGGCAGTCGCTGTTACCGGGCGTCTGGCGTCGAATGAGCCGAATCTGCAGAACATCCCGGTGCGCACCGCCGAAGGCCGGCGTATCCGCGAAGCCTTCATCGCGCCGCCGGGTAGTGTGATCGTATCCGCCGATTATTCGCAGATCGAGCTGCGCATCATGGCGCATATCTCGGGCGATGCCAGCCTGCTGCGCGCCTTCTCGGAAGGCGAGGATATTCACCGCGCGACCGCTGCAGAAATCTTCGGCAGCACGCCGGCCGAAGTCACCAGCGAACAGCGCCGCTATGCCAAGGTCATCAATTTCGGTTTGATCTACGGCATGAGCGCATTCGGACTGGCGAGCAACCTTGGTATCGAGCGCTCGGCCGCGCAAATGTATATCGATAAATACTTTCAGCGCTATCCCGGTGTCGCGCAATACATGGCCGAGACGCGTATCCAGGCCAAGGCGCATGGCTTTGTCGAAACCGTGTTCGGTCGCAGGCTGTGGCTGGCGGAAATCAATTCACCAAACGGACCGCGCCGCCAAGCGGCGGAACGGGCCGCGATCAATGCACCGATGCAGGGTACTGCCGCCGACCTGATCAAGTTGTCGATGATCGCGGTGCAGGACTGGCTGGAAGCCGAGCGGATGCAAGCCAAAATGGTGATGCAGGTGCATGACGAACTGGTGCTCGAAGTGCCCGAGGCGGAATTGTCGTATATTCGTGACAAGCTGCCGGAACTGATGCGCGGCGTCGCGCAGCTGAAGGTGCCGCTGATCGCAGAAGTCGGCGTTGGCAAGAACTGGGATGAAGCGCACTGACCGTGTCGATTCGGTCGATACGCCATCCGGCAAGCGGTTAAAGAAGAAGCGAAGAAGCAAAACATGGTCCGCTCCTGAACATTTGCGGGAGCGCCTTACTTAAGCAAGTCCATCATTCCGGAGGATGTTCTGTGCAAAATTTCATAGACGATTTTGATAGCCTGGTCACCAAGACGCCGTTGTCGGATGGCGTCGATCGCCGCGATTTTCTCAAGACCGCGCTAGGCACCGGCTTTGCCGCAGCCGTCATGCCGGTTGCCGCGCAAAGCGTGCTCAAGACCGACACGTCCGGCCTGACCGCAGGCGAAGTCAGCATCATGGTCAAGGGCCAGAAGGTTCCCGTCTATCGTGCACAGCCGGAAGGCAAGTCGAACTTGCCGGTGGTGCTGGTGGTATCCGAAATTTTCGGCGTGCACGAGCATATCGCCGATGTTGCAAGGCGCTTCGCCAAGCTGGGTTATCTTGCTTTGGCACCGGACCTGTTTGTCCGCCAGGGCAATCCTGCTTCGTATGCAACCGTCCCTGAAGTCGTGAAAGAAGTCGTCTCCAAGGTGCCCGATGAACAGGTCATGGGCGACCTCGATGCGCTCGTCGCCTATGCGAAGGAAAACGGCGGCAATACCGACAAGCTGGGTATTACCGGTTTCTGCTGGGGCGGGCGGATTACATGGCTGTATTCCGCGCATAATCCCAAGGTCAAGGCTGGCGTTGCCTGGTATGGTCGTCTGGTCGGCGACAAGACCGCCTTGGCGCCTGCGCACCCGGTCGATATCGCGCCCAACCTGACGGTGCCCGTGCTCGGCCTATACGGCGGCAAGGATGCCGGCATTCCGCTCGATACAGTGGAAAAGATGAAGACCGCGCTGGCCGATGGCAAGAATAAGTCGGAGTTTGTCGTGTTTCCGAATTCCGGTCACGCATTCCATGCGGATTACCGTCCAAGCTATTTGGAAGCCGATGCCAGGGAAGGTTGGCAGCGTTGCGTTGCCTGGTTCAAGGCGAACGGCGTGGCGTAAGCGTCGTCGGCGGGAAGTGGCGTTCACGCGCCGCTAAGCGAACCATCGAAAAGCCGGCTGAATGCCGGCTTTTTGCATCCCAAAGGCAGCGAATTGACTTTCCCGTTTGCCGAAATGGCCGGTCTATGCTTTAATTTGCAACTTTGTTGCATATTAAACGAGGCACACCATCGACTCCGCGCTGCTTTCCATTCTGCTGGCCACCACGGTCGCTGGCGTCCTCAGCATCACCGCTGCGGCGATATTTTCCTTTGCGCTGCTGTCGAAAATGGTCGAGCGCATGGTCAGCCTTTCGGTCGGCATCCTGCTGGCGACTTCGCTATTGCATGCATTGCCGGAAGCGTTTGAATCGCATGCCGATACGCACGCGCTGTTTGCAACCCTGCTGGGCGGTCTGCTTGGCTTCTTTTTGCTGGAAAAGTTTGCGATTCTTCGGCACTCGCACCATTACGAAGGCGATGGCCATGGGCATGAACATGGGCATGATGCGCATGAAGCCGGTAAGGCCGGATGGATGATTCTGGTCGGCGATGGATTGCATAACTTTACCGATGGCATTCTGATCGCGGCTGCGTTTCTGGCCGATCCGAGCCTGGGCATCATTACCGGCGTTGCGATCATTGCGCATGAAATTCCGCAGGAAATTGGTGACTTCATCGTGTTGCTCAATGCAGGATTTACCCGTACGCGTGCTTATGTGTACAACGTTGTGTGCAGCCTGATGTCGGTGGTGGGGGGCGTGCTGGGGTATTTCATGCTGGAGCGGGCGAGCGACTGGATTCCGTATGTACTGGTGTTTGCTTCTTCGGGATTTATCTATATCGCGGTGAGCGATTTGATGCCGCAGATGCAGCGGCGGGCAACGTTGCGGGAGACGATTCCGCAGGTGGTGTTGATTGCGGTGGGGGTGGGGATTGTGTTGTTTTTGACGGGGCAGAATCATGCGCATTGAGTGCGTGTCGTCGTTCCGAGGTTTCTTCGGAGACTCTGTGCTGCCCGCTCTTCGTAGCGACTAGCCGGGAGTGGCCCCGGCGGGCCACTTTCTTTTTTGCTTCGCCAAAAATTACTCTCCGCGGGCCACCGGTCTCCCCGGGTCTGCACACCATTCGCTCCAGGATCCCGGATATAGCGCTGCGCCGGAAAGTCCGGCAATTTCCATTGCCAGCAAATTATGGCAGGCAGTCGCGCCTGATCCGCACTGCACGATGCTGGCTTCCGGCGATATCAGCAATGCGGAGAAATCGGACCGCAATTCGTCCGCTGACTTGAATCGACCGTCAGTCGTCAAATTGTCTTTAAAAAAACGATTCTTCGCGCCGGGGATATGGCCGCCTACCGGGTCCAGGGTTTCGTTTTCGCCGCGGAAGCGGTCAGGCGCGCGGGCGTCGATTACGATGCGGGTTGGGGTGTTGAGGTTGGCCAGCACATCGTCGACGTTCACCGTGGCGACAAGCGAGGAATGCGGTTCGACGTTGCCGCGCACAGGTGTCACGACATCTTTCGATAGCGGCAGGCCGCGTGCCAGCCATGTTGGGAGACCTCCGTCGAGCACGGCTACCGCTTGGTGGCCGACCCAGCGCAACATCCACCACAACCTTGCTGCGAACATGCCGCCATGCTCGTCGTAGGCAATAACTTGCGAACTATGATTGACGCCCCAGCGCCGCAAGGTTTCAACGAAGGCCGTCGGCTGAGGCAGCGGGTGGCGGCCACGGAATTTGCCGTTGGACCCCGGACTCTTGTCGGACAGGTCGGTGTCGAGGCTGGCAAAGCGCGCACCGGGAATATGACCGCCGGCGTAGGCTTCGGCACCCGCCGCCGGATTGGTCAGATCATGCCGGCAATCGATAACGACCCAGGCCGGATCCTGGTAATGCCGGGCGAGGTCGTTGGCAGAAATCAGCGTGGTATACGGCATGCATATCTCCTCTACACTTCGGTAGCTATCGGATCGTTGGCTTGCGCGACCGTAGCCTTGGCGGCGGGAGTCGCGGTGTTGCGCGTATTGTAATAGGTCGCGGCCAGTCCGCTGCCAAGAATGATGGCAATTCCACACCATCCCAGCCAGCCCGGCACGTCGCCCCAGATCAGAATGCCCCAGGCGCTTGAAAACACGATGCCGGTGTATTGCAGGTTGGCCGTGACCAATGTCTTGCCAAGCCGGTATGCGCGTGTCATCGCCATTTGTGCCACCGTGGCGGTCACGCCGATGGCGAGCAACAGCAAAATTCCCTTGCCATTGTGGGCACTCCACACGGCGGGACGGCCATCTATGGTGTTGGCGATGACGCCTGCCAAGCCGGCCAGCAATCCCATCAGGGAAAAATAAAACACGACCCGGTATTCCGGCTCCCCAAGCTGTCCCAGACGACGCACCTGCAGATAGGCGATCGCGGAAATAAAACCCGAGCCAAGACCGACCAGCCCCGCCAGCCATTGATCGGCATGGAAGGCAGGGCGCAACAGCATGGTCACGCCGATGAAGCTAAGCAGGATGGCGGCCGCCAGCCCCCATTCGAAACGTGTTTGCCCGCTCCACCAGCCGGCGATAAAAAGAATAGCGGCGATCCAGATCGGTGACATGTAGTTCAAGGTCATGCCGGTAGCAAGCGGCAGCTGACCGATAGACCAGAACCACATCCACAATGCCGCGACGCCTATGATCCCGCGCCATACATGGTGCCAGGGCAGGGATGTACGGAAGCTGCCTCCGCGCACGGCGATCAGGCAGCCGAGGAACAAAACCCCGACCAAGCCGCGGTACATCACGATTTCAGATACGGAGTAGATCGAGGACGCCATCTTGACGCAGACGCCCATCAGGGAAAATACGAAGCTGGCAAACAGCATCCAGAGTGATTGCATGGGAAAGGCCGCCAGAGAAGTGCCGGTGCGGTGGTGTTGCGGGGTCTTCGATGATACGCGGATTCTTCCCGGCGAGCAGGCGTGGCGCCATGGCGGCCTTTCGCAGCTATCCAGCAGCTGTCCAAAGTACTGCCGGTGCCCGGAGCATAGCCCTGGGTACCGGCAGGAAACGTGAAGAAGCTCCTCGGACCGTCAGCGCGCCTGCAAGGCAATCTGCCTGCGGTACCACTCGTGGAAATGCTGCATGCCGTCTTCCATCGGCGACTGGTACGGACCCACTTCGCTGGTGCCGCGCTGCATCAGGATGCGGCGACCGGCATCCATGCGCATGCCGATTTCATCGTCTTCAATGCAGGTTTCCATGTAGGCGTCGCGCTCGGCGGCGATGAAATCGCGCTCGAACAGCACGATTTCTTCCGGATAGTAAAACTCCACGACATTGCGGGTTTTTTGCGGACCGTCCGGCCATACGGTCGACACCACCAGCACGTGCGGATACCACTCGACCATGATGTTCGGATACAGCGTGAGCCAGATCGCGCCGTAAGGCGGCGGTTCACCGTTGCGGAATTGCAGCACCTGCTCCTGCCATTTCTTGTACTTCGGTGTGCCGAACTTCGATAGCGCATGATTGACCCCCACCGTCTGCACGCTGTAGTGCTCGCCAAATTCCCAGCGCAGGTCGTCGCAGGTCACGAAGCTGCCCAGCCCTGGATGGAAGGGCTCGACATGGTAATCCTCCAGATACACCTCGATGAAGGTTTTCCAGTTGTAATCGCAGTCATGCACCTCGACATGGTCGAGCATGTAGCCGCTGAAATCGAGATCCCTGGTCACGCCGAGTTTGGACATGATCTGTGCGACATTCACGCCATTGTCTTCGAACAGCAGGCCGTTCCAGTTCTGCAGCGGTGTGCGAGACAGGTTCAGGCACGGCGTTTCGCCAAAATGCGGCGCACCGATCAGTTTGCCCTCGAGATCATAGGTCCAGCGATGCAGGGGGCAGACGATATTGGCTGCATTCCCGCGACCATCAAACATTTTTGCCTGCCGATGACGGCAGACATTGGAAAGCAATTCAATGCCATGCGCGTTGCGCACCAGCATGCGGCCTTCGTTTTCCCATGCCAGCGTTGCATAGTCGCCGACGTTCGGGACTTGCAATTCATGGCCGGCATAACGCGGGCCGTGTTGAAACAGCTGCGTGATTTCGTGTTGTAACAGTGTGTCGTCGAAGTAGACGTTGACCGGAAGTTGCGCGTTGGAACGCGCCAGATTGGCGACATTAGCCAGATCGGACATCCCCACCCCCAAATTAATTTGCACCAACCTAAGAGAGAAAGAATCCGCAAAAACCAGTATCAAATAAGATGAAACGGAAATTTTGGACAGAACCGAGGATTATACCTCAGAGTGTTGCCTGAACGACTGATTGAGGTCCGTCACGTGGAAGGGGAATGAAAGGATGGAGTTGCATGTCTTTTATAAGAATTCCGCTGTGTTCATGAGCGGATAGGAATAAGCCACTGCCGCTTGAATGCGAACACAGTACTCCGCAGAAGTTGCATAATTTCTATCGGTCGTTGATTTTTGTCACAAAACTCATCTTTTGGCAGTCAAAAGTAACTGAATGTTGATTGCTTGAATCCAACTGTATCAAGTGGTTTGTTCTAAAATACCGGGTTAAACTTCAGATTCATCCACTATGTCCAAGAAATCAGTGCCCTCCGAACAACCGGCTTCCTTCGAAGATGCCATGGCCGAGCTGGAGCGGCTTGTCGCCCAGATGGAAGCGGGCGAATTGCCGTTGGAAGCGTCTGTGGCGGCCTACAAGCGCGGGTCGGAACTGGTCAAATTTTGCAGCGGCCAGCTCGACAAGGTGGATAGCCAGGTAAAAGTACTCGAAGGCGACATGCTCAAGCCCTTTGTCACTGATGCCGACAGCGACGCCGGGGCGGAGGAATGACATCGTCTATCGCAAGTTTTGCTGATTGGATGAAACAGGTCCAGTCGACCATGGAAGAAGCGCTTGGTGCATCGCTGCCATCGGACGCGACAGTACCGGCCCGCTTGCATGAGGCAATGCGTTACGCGGTGCTCAACGGCGGCAAGCGCGTACGCCCGCTGCTCGTGTTTGCCGCCGGCGACCTGTTTGACGCCGATGCGGCAAGCTTGCAGCGTGCGGCGGCGGCGCTGGAAATGATTCATGCGTATTCGCTGGTGCATGACGACATGCCGTGCATGGACGATGATGCATTGCGGCGCGGCAAGCCGACCGTGCACGTGAAATACGACGAGGCCACCGCTTTGCTGGTGGGGGATGCGTTGCAGTCGCAAGCCTTCGTCGTGCTGAGTGAAGGTGTTGCAGAAGGCGAAGGCCAGGCAACGCGCCGGCTCGCGATGCTGCGCCTGCTGGCACAAGCGTCGGGTTCGGCCGGCATGTGCGGCGGACAGGCGATTGATCTTGCCAGTATCGGACTCGCATTGTCGCTGGGCGAGCTGGAGCACATGCATCAATTGAAGACCGGAGCATTGTTGCGCGCCTCGGTGCTGCTTGGCGCGTTGGCGGGAAAGACCTTGTCCGATGCCGAAATCGCTGCGCTCGACGCTTATTCCGTGGCGATCGGCCTTGCATTCCAGGTCGTGGACGACGTGCTCGATGCCACCGCCGATTCGGCAACGCTTGGCAAGACCGCCGGCAAGGATGCGGCGGATAACAAGCCGACGTATGTATCGATACTTGGGCTCGCCGAGTCGAAAGCCCTGGCAGATAAATTGCGGGATGATGCGCATCGTGCGCTCATGCCGTTTGGAGAAAAAGCACGGCGTTTGCGGGAAATCGCAGACTTGATCGTGCAACGGAAAGCCTAGCATGAACCTGCTCAAAAATATCGACGTACCGGCAGATCTGAGAAAACTCTCGCGCGCGCAGCTCAAGCCGCTCGCGGACGAATTGCGCGGCTTCGTGCTCGATTCGGTGTCAAAGACCGGCGGACACCTGTCTTCCAATCTCGGCACCGTCGAACTGACCATTGCGCTGCATTACGTTTTCAATACGCCGGAAGATCGCATCGTCTGGGACGTCGGTCACCAGACCTATCCGCACAAGATCCTGACCGGCCGCCGCGACCGCATGCAGACGCTGCGCCAGATGAATGGCATCTCCGGTTTTCCGCGTCGTGACGAAAGCGAATACGACACCTTCGGCACCGCGCATTCATCAACCTCGATCTCGGCGGCGCTGGGCATGGCCCTGGCAGCAAAGACCAAGGGCGAAAACCGTCATGCGATCGCGGTGATCGGCGACGGCGCGATGACGGCCGGCATGGCGTTCGAGGCGCTCAACAATGCAGGCGTCTACAACGACGTCAATCTGCTCGTCATCCTGAACGACAATGACATGTCGATCTCGCCACCGGTCGGCGCGCTCAACCGTTACCTCGCCCGCCTGATGTCCGGCAAGTTTTACGCCGCCGCGAAAAACGTGGGCAAGACGGTATTGCCCGGCCCCATGCTGGAACTGGCCAAGCGGTTGGAAGAACATGCGAAAGGCATGGTCGTGCCTGCGACCATGTTCGAGGAATTCGGTTTCAACTACATCGGTCCTATCGATGGGCATGACCTCGAGTCGCTGGTGCCGACGCTGCAAAACCTGAAGAACCTGAAAGGCCCGCAATTCCTGCATGTGGTAACCCGCAAAGGACAGGGTTACAAGCTGGCCGAGGCCGATCCGGTGTTGTATCACGGGCCCGGCAAGTTCAATCCGGACGAAGGCATCAAGCCTGCGGCCGCGAGCAAGATGACCTATACCCAGGTGTTTGGCGACTGGCTGTGCGACATGGCCGAGCATGATCAACGACTGGTGGGTATCACGCCGGCCATGCGCGAAGGTTCCGGCATGGTGCAGTTCGAACAGCGCTTTCCCAGCCGCTATTACGATGTCGGTATTGCCGAGCAGCATGCGGTGACATTCGCGGGTGGCATGGCTTGCGAAGGCTTGAAGCCGGTCGTGGCGATCTATTCGACCTTTCTGCAGCGCGCCTACGACCAGTTGATTCATGACGTGGCATTGCAAAACCTGGATGTCACATTTGCGCTCGACCGCTCGGGACTGGTCGGTGCCGATGGCGCGACCCATGCGGGCAACTACGATATCGCTTATCTGCGTTGCATTCCCAACATGGTGGTGATGGCGGCTTCGGACGAGAATGAATGCCGGCAGATGCTATCGACCGCGTATCAGTATCCGGGACCGGCTGCGGTGCGCTATCCGCGCGGGGCTGGTATCGGGGCCGCGATTGAGAAGTCGCTTGCAGTGCTGCCGCTGGGCAAGGGTGAAATACGGCGCCAGGGCAAGGACATTGCGATTCTCGCGTTTGGAACGATGGTCGCGCCCGGTCTTGCCGCTGGCGAAGAGCTTGATGCAACGGTGGCCAATATGCGCTTCGTGAAGCCGCTCGATATTGAATTGGTGAAGCAGTTGGCGCAGACGCATGAGGTGCTGGTGACGGTTGAAGAAGGCGCTGTCATGGGTGGCGCCGGATCGGCGGTGGCCGAGGCACTGGCGGAGGCCGGTATTGTGAAGCCGATTTTGCAGTTGGGATTGCCGGATCGGTTTATCGATCATGGGGATGCGGGGCAGTTGCTGGCGATGTGCGGGTTGGATGGGAAGGGGATTGTGGCTTCGGTGAGGACGCGGTTTGGGGGTAAGGGTGAGCCGCGGTTGGTGGTGAACAACTGAGGCCTTGTTCTTTGTCTCTTCGGTGATGCTGGACTGTTGGTTCTTCGGACGGGCTGGCCGGGACTGGCCCCGGCGGGCCACTTACTTTCTTTGCTTCGCCAAAGAAAGTAAGCAAAGAAGGGGGGCCGCCGAGGCGACCCTACTGCCGCCGCCCTTCGGGTTCCCAAAAGAGTGATGCGCCAAGCGGGAAGCGCAGAACTCGCCTGCGGCTCAAACAACTGCGCTTCTTTATCCGCTTGGCGCATCACTCTTTTGGCGTCGGCAGAAGGGATATGCCACAGCCTCTGTGTGCAGCGGTAGCCAAGTGCTTGCTTGATACTTGCCGCTGAACGGTCCCTTCCCCCTTATAGGGGGAAGGTTAGGATGGGGGTGCTGCGGTCGAGTCACATTTGCCCCCCCTCACACCTCCCGCTTCCTCTCCTTCTCCCACAACACATCGCTGCCACCAGCAAACCGGTTCAACACCCGCGACAGCACAAACATCAAATCCGACAAGCGATTCATGTATTGCCTCGGATTGTCATTGAGCTTTTCGCTATTCCCCAACGTGACAATCGCCCGTTCCGCTCGTCGGCAGATGGTGCGGCAGACATGCGCCAGCGCAGCGGCGCGCGAGCCGGCGGGGAGGATGAAATCCTTCAGCGGCGGCAGGTCCGCATTGTATTTTTCCAGCAGCGTATCCAGTCGTCCCACATGCACTTCGGTGATCAGCGTATAACCGGGAATGCATAGCTCGCCGCCGAGGTCGAACAGGTCGTGCTGGATCGAGACGAGCTCTTCACGCAGCGCCGCCGGTAATTCTTCGCACAGCAGCAGGCCGATATGGGAATTGAGTTCGTCGACGTCGCCCATCGCGTGTACGCGCAGGCTGTCCTTGCCGACACGGCTGCCGTCGCCCAGGCCCGTAGTGCCATTGTCGCCGGTGCGGGTCGCGATTTTTGAAAGTCGGTTGCCCATGATGATCTTGGTAGATTGAAAATAGCCAGCATACGGCAAATCCGGCCGTTACGCAGTCGTCGGCGCGACGATGTCGGGGTGGCGTGCATCAGAGTAAAATCAGGCAAACAATTGCATACCTTCGGAGACAAGCATGAACCATCCCGCACAGGCGGCAGCGCTCAGGAAACCCTTGCCGGCCGAACTGCTGGCGGCACTCGAAGCGATCTTCGAAGACCGTCTGTCGACCTCGCAGGCGATGCGCGAGCATCATGGCCGCGATGAATCGTCCTACGACCCTATGCTGCCCGATGCGGTCGTGTTTGCGCAAACCACCGAAGAAGTCGCGCAGGCGGTCAAGCTGTGCGCCAGCCATGAAGTGCCGGTCATTCCGTATGGCACGGGTACCTCGCTCGAAGGGCATATCCTGGCCTTGAGCGGCGGCGTCACGATCGACTTGTCGCAAATGAACCAGGTGCTGGCGATACACGCCGAAGACCAGACCGTCACGGTGCAGGCGGGTGTAACCCGCAAGCAACTGAATCAGGAAATCCGCGATACCGGCCTGTTTTTCCCCATCGATCCCGGCGCCGACGCTTCGCTCGGCGGCATGGCGGCGACGCGCGCATCGGGCACCAATGCCGTGCGCTACGGCACCATGCGTGAAAACACGCTGGCGTTGACGGTGGTCACTTCCGATGGCCGCATCATCAAGACCGGCACACGGGCAAAGAAATCGTCCGCCGGCTATGACCTGACGCGCATCTTTGTCGGCAGCGAGGGAACGCTCGGCATCATTACCGAAGTCACCGTACGCATCTATCCGCAACCGGAAGCGGTGTCGGCCGCAGTTTGCTCGTTCCCGTCGACCGCCGATGCGGTCAATGCGGTGATCCGCACGATACAGATGGGCGTGCCGATCGCGCGTGTCGAATTCCTTGATGAAAACAGCGTGCGTTCGATCAATGCGCATGACAAGCTCGGCTTGCCGGAAAAACCGCTGCTGCTGTTCGAATTCCATGGCAGCGAACACGGCGTGGCCGAGCAGGCGCAGATCGTCCAGGAAATTGCCGCCGAATTCAGTGCGATCGGTTTCGAATGGGCAACCCGCCCGGAAGACCGCTCGCGCCTGTGGACTGCGCGTCACAATGCGTATTTCGCAATGCTGCAAATGCGTCCGGGCGGACGGGCGATTTCCACCGATTGCTGCGTGCCGATCTCGCGCCTGGCCGAATGCATACTCGATACCAAGGCCGACTGCGAAAAAAACGCGATGATCTATTCCATCATCGGCCATGTCGGCGACGGTAATTTCCATGTGCTGATGATGGTCGATCCGCACGACCCGGGCGATATCGCAAAAGCCGAAGCGGTCAATGCACGCATGGTCGCGCGCGCCATTTCCATGGACGGCACCTGTACCGGCGAGCACGGCGTCGGCTTGCACAAGATGGATTTCCTGGTGCAGGAACACGGCGAAGAAGCGATCGAAAGCATGCGCATTCTCAAGCACGCTTTCGACCCGAAAAACATCCTCAATCCGGGCAAGATCATCCGCTGGTAGACATGGCGCCCCATCCCTTTTTTACACGCTAAGTTCGCCCATGGCCTCACGCCTTCCTCCAGTCCATGCCCTGTCCGCCTTCGAGGCGGCGGCCCGCCACGCGTCCTTCGCGCTTGCCGCCGAAGAACTATGCATCACGCCGTCGGCCCTGTCGCATCGCATTCGCCTGCTGGAAGAGTTTGTCGGCGAGCGCCTGTTCCTGCGCGATGGCAGGGCGGTCAGTCTGTCGGAATTCGGGCGGCGTTATCTCGATGTGGTCAAGGCGGCGCTGCGCACGCTGAGCGATTTTCCGCTGCCGCACCGGACCGCACCGGCGCAACCGCGCATCAAGGTGACGGTGCCGCCGACGTTCGCCCGCTGCCTGCTGGTGCCGCGCCTGTCGGAATTCGCAGCGTTGCATCCTGATATCGTGCTGGAACTGTTCCTGTCGGTCCCGCTGTACGATCTCAGTCTGTCGGAAAGCGATGTGGAAGTGCGTTTCGGTGCGGGTAAATACACCGAAACCGTTACCGAAAAATTATTCGAAGAGCCGACCTTTGCGGTCGCCAGTCCCGCCTATCTTGCCCGGATCGGCAAGCTCGACACGCCGGCCGACCTTAAGCAGGCGACGCTGCTGCGCTCGGCGCTTGAGCCCTGGCAGCCGTGGTTCGAGGTGGCCGGACTCGACTGGCCGGAACCCTCGAACGGCTTGCGTCTGGACGACCTTGGCCTATTGCTCGAAGCGGTGCGGCATGGACATGGGGTAGGGCTTACGCGCCAGCACTTCGTACAGGATTTGCTGGAGCGCGGCGAAGTCGTTCACCTGTTCAAGGACATTCAGTTGAAAACGCCGCCGCATGCCTATTACGTCGTCTACGAGCCGCAAGTGCGGGCACGGCCGGAGGTCAATGTGTTCATCGACTGGTTGCTGGATACCTTCGGCAAACTGTAAAGGCCAGATCGCCGGACCTTCGCATAGCGGCGCTCTCGGCCCGGTGAAAATTATTCATGCTGGCGTGCAAAGCTTTCAGGGCGCGCCGCCAGGATTCGGCACGCAGCCATCTTATATTTCGCTACACTTTCGGATCACTCTCTGGAGCCGGTCATGAACGCCCCCGCCCAACCCCGATTTACCCTGGAACGCCAGCGCCAAATCGTCGCCGCGCTCGACAAGCTGCTGCCTGCCGGTTGCGTATTGTTCAATGAAGAAGACACGCGGCCTTACGAATGCGACGGCCTGTCGGCGTACCGGCAATTGCCGATGGTCGTGGCGCTGCCGCAGAACGAGGCGCAGGTGATCGACATTCTCAAGACGTGCCGCGATCTCCAGGTGCCCATCGTGCCTCGTGGCGCGGGCACCGGCCTGTCGGGCGGGGCCATGCCGATCGCCGACGGCGTAGTGGTCTCGACCGCGAAATTCAACAAGATCATCAAACTCGATCCCTACGCCCGGACCGCCATCGTGCAGCCCGGCGTGCGCAATCTGGCGATCTCCGAAGCGTCCGCGCCGCACGGCCTGTATTACGCGCCGGACCCGTCATCGCAAATCGCGTGCACGATAGGCGGCAACGTCGCGGAAAATTCCGGCGGCGTGCATTGCCTGAAATACGGGTTGACCGTGCATAACGTGCTGCGCGTGCGCATGATCACCATCGACGGCGACGTGGTCGAACTCGGCGGCGGCGCGCTCGATGCACCGGGCCTCGATTTGCTGGCGGTCTTCATCGGCTCGGAAGGCATGCTGGGCATCGTCACCGAAGTCACGGTCAAATTGGTGCCGAAGCCGCAACTGGCGCGCGTGATCATGGCCTCGTTCGACGATGTGGTCAAAGGCGGCGACGCGGTCGCCAACGTGATTGCCGCCGGCATCATTCCGGCCGGGCTGGAAATGATGGACAAGACCTCGTCGCGCATGGTCGAGCCTTTCGTCAAGGCCGGTTACGACACCGATGCCGCCGCCATCCTGTTGTGCGAATCGGATGGCATGCCGGAAGAAGTCGAGGAAGAAATCGCGCGCATGACCGAGGTCTTGAAGGCGTCCGGCGCGACCGCGATCGCGGTGTCGCAGAACGAGGCGGAGCGCCTCAAGTTCTGGTCGGGTCGCAAGAATGCGTTTCCCGCAGCCGGCCGCATTTCGCCCGATTACTATTGCATGGATGGCACGATTCCACGCAAGCATTTGGCGCAGGTGCTGGTGCGCATTACTGAAATGGAAAGCAAGTATGGCCTGCGCTGCGCCAACGTATTCCATGCCGGCGACGGCAACCTGCATCCGCTGATCCTGTTCGATGCCAACCAGCCAGGTGAATTCGAGCGTGCCGAAGCCTTTGGCGCCGACATTCTGGAACTGTGCGTCGAAGTTGGCGGCACGATCACCGGCGAACACGGTGTCGGCATTGAAAAGATCAATTCGATGTGCGTGCAATTTTCGCCGGCCGAGCGCGAAGCCTTTTTCTCGGTCAAGCGCGCGTTCGATACCGCTTTCCTGCTCAACCCGGACAAGGCGATTCCCTCGCTTCACCGTTGCGCCGAATACGGCAAGATGCACGTCAAGCGTGGCCAGCTCAAGTTCGCCGAGCTGGAACGCTTTTAGGATATTTCATGGAACAGGTATTGCAGCAATTCCGCGACAGCATTGCTTCGGCCACGGCTGCCGGCACCGCCTTGCGCATACGCGGCGGCGGCACCAAGGATTGGTACGGCCAGGCGCTTGATGGTCACATCCTCGATACGCGTGCTTACGCGGGCATCGTCGCCTACGATCCGACCGAACTGGTCATCACGGCGCGGGCCGGCACGCCCTTGTCCGAAATTGAAGCCGCGCTCGCGCAGCATAACCAGATGCTGGCGTTCGAACCGCCGCGCTATGGCGCCGCCTCGACGATAGGCGGCATCGTGGCCGCCGGCTTGTCCGGTCCGCGCCGGCAAGCGGTCGGCGCGGTGCGCGATTTCGTGCTCGGCGCGGTGCTGATGGATGCCAAGGGCGAAGTGCTGCACTTCGGCGGACAAGTGATGAAGAACGTCGCCGGTTATGACGTGTCGCGCCTGCTTGCCGGGTCGCTCGGCACGCTGGGGCTGATCCTGGAAGTGTCGCTCAAGGTATTGCCGAAACCGTTTGCCGAAACGACCTTGCGCTTCGACATGAACAAGGCCGAGGCGATCGAGCGCCTGAACAATTGGGGCGGCCAGCCGCTGCCATTGTCAGCCAGCGCCTGGCATGGCGGCGTGCTGATCGTGCGTCTGTCCGGTGCCGAAGCCGCGCTGCGGTCGGCGGTGCAAAAGATGGGCGGCGAGGAAGAGACGCAGGCCGACATGTTCTGGGAAGGCTTGCGTAACCAGGACAATGACTATTTCGCAGCAATCACAGGTCCGACCGCATTGTGGCGTCTGTCGCTGCCATCGACGGCCGTGCCGCTGACACTGCATGGCGAGCACCTGGTCGAGTGGGGTGGCGCACAGCGCTGGCTGCGCACGGAAATCGACGCGGATAGCATTCGCGCCGCCGCCGAACAGGCCGGTGGCCATGCAACGCTGTTTCGCGGCGGCGACAAGGGCATAGGCGTGTTTCATCCGCTTGCGCCTGCTGTCGCCAAGATTCATCGCCATCTCAAGAACGCCTTCGATCCATCCGGGATTTTCAATCCGGGCCGGATGTACACCGGGTTTTAAGCATGCAGACCAATCTAGCCGATTTCATCAAGAACACCCGCGAAGGCGAAGAAGCCGACGCGATCCTGCGCAAGTGCGTGCATTGCGGATTTTGCACCGCGACTTGTCCAACCTATCAACTGCTTGGCGACGAGCTGGACGGACCGCGCGGCCGCATTTATCTGATGAAGCAGGTGCTGGAAGGCAAACCGGCAACACAAAAGACGCAAACCCACCTGGACCGTTGCCTGACCTGCCGCAACTGCGAATCCACCTGTCCGTCCGGCGTGCAGTACGGTCGGCTGGTCGACATCGGCCGCAAGATCGTCGAGGACCAAGTGCCGCGTCCCTTGTCGCAGCGTCTGATGCGCAATGCCTTGAAAGAAGCGTTGCCACGCAAATGGTTGTTCACTCCGGCCATGAAGGCAGGGCAGATGGTGCGTCCGCTGTTGCCGAAAGCCTTGCGCAACAAGGTGCCGGCGAAACAAAACGCTGGCGTCTGGCCAACAACACAGCATGCACGCAAGATGCTGCTGCTCGACGGCTGCGTACAACCGGCGATGGCACCGAATATCAACGCGGCAACTGCCCGCGTGCTCGATGCGTTCGGCGTGCAATTGCTGGTCGCGCCCAAGGCGGGCTGCTGCGGCGCGATCCGCTATCACCTGAACGATCATGACGGCGGCTTGAATGACATGCGCAACAACATCGATGCATGGTGGCCGCTGGTGGAAGCGGGGGCCGAAGCGATCGTGATGACCGCGTCCGGCTGCGGTGCGACCGTCAAGGATTATGGTCACCTGCTTGCGCATGATGACAAATACGCGGCAAAGGCCAAGCGCATCTCGGACCTGACGCGCGACCTCAGTGAAATCCTGCCGGCGTTCGAGGAGGAACTGCAACAGAAGTTGAATGGAAAGATAGGCAAGCGCGTTGCTTTCCATCCGCCCTGTACCCTGCAGCATGGCCAACAGATTCGCGGCAAGGTCGAGCAATTGCTGCGCACCGCCGGCGTCGATGTACAGCTATGCGCAGATAGTCATCTATGCTGCGGTTCCGCCGGCACCTACTCGGTGCTGCAGCCGGAAATGGCTTACCAGTTGCGCGATAACAAACTGGCAAACCTGCAAGCCACCAAGCCGGACATGATCGTGTCCGCCAATATCGGCTGCCAGACCCATCTGCAATCCGGCACCGACATGCAAGTCAGTCATTGGATCGAATTGATCGACAGCGCTCTTGCGGTCGGGCGCTGAGCGACAATGGCGTTGCAATATACTCAGCGGAGAAAGCGCCATGAAACCTAGAATTTCTGTCATTACGATCGGTGTTGACGATCTTGAGCGATCCTTGCACTTCTACCGCGATGGCCTTGGATTGAAAACCCAGGGCATTATCGGCCAGGAGTTTGCGCATGGAGCGGTAGCGTTCTTTGACCTGCAATCCGGACTAAAGCTGGCACTGTTTTCACGTCAAAATATTGCGCATGATTCGGGGCTATCCATTCAAGCACCCAGCGCGACGGAGTTCACTCTCGGGCACAATGTTTCATCGGAAGCGGAAGTCGATTCCGTGATGGCGCAGGCCAAGTCCGCTGGGGCTGCCATCGTCAAGCCCGCCGGTAAGACATTCTGGGGCGGCTATGCAGGTTACTTCCAGGACCCGGATCAGCATCTTTGGGAAGTCGTATATAACCCGCAACTGTTACCCGAAGACGGAGCATGACACGCCCTAGTTCCCGTCCGGCTCACGGGGCGTTTTAGCCGACCGACCAGCGTGGTGGATCGAGACAGGATTGCGCAATAGCATTTTGTTAGGCAAGCTAAGGAACGTGCACGAAATAATTTCCCGATTTGGTTCACGTCTGACGGGCGCGCTGCAGCGTTGCTCGGCGTCGCCATAGCTCGCTATGACTCCTTCTCGCGCCATGCAGCGCATCCCGTCGGACGCGTCCAAATCGGTAACTTATTCCGTACACATTCCTAAGAATGTTATTCATCCGTCCAAGACCCTCGTGATTCATACCTTTGCCATTCTTTTGTTGTTTCAAACGGTGGGCGAAACGCTCGCCTACGCGTTTTCGCTGCCGGTGCCCGGGCCTGTCATTGGCATGCTGCTGCTGTTCTGCTTTTTGATCGCGCGACCTGCAATGGCCGACAAACTGGCTGCCACTACGCTCGAATTTCTCAAGCATCTTTCATTGCTGTTCATTCCCGCAGGCGTTGGCATCATGGTGCACGCGCAGCGGGTCGCTTCGGAATGGCTGCCCATCTTGGCGGCGCTTCTCGTCAGCGCAATCGTATCGCTGGTGGTCACCGCGCTGGTGTTGAAAGGATTGCAGAAATGACGCCGGGCTTGAACAAGGTATGGGTCTATCTGTCCGCTTCACCCTTGCTGTGGCTGACCGCGACCTTGCTGGCGTACCAGCTTGCCTATGCACTGTACGCGCGGGCGAAATTCAATCCGCTGGTCAATCCGGTCGCGATCGCGGTGGCACTGCTGGTCGCGGTGCTGGTGGGCACCGATACCGAATATCCGAGGTATTTTGAAGGCGCGCAATTCGTGCATTTCCTGCTGGGGCCGGCAACGGTGGCGTTGGCCATTCCGCTCTATCTGCAACTGGAAAAGCTCAGGCGTAACTGGTTTGCGCTGATCGTCAGCGCATTGGTCGGCGGCGCGGCTGCGATTGCTGCGGCGATGGGCGTGGCATGGGCACTGGGCGCGTCGCCGGCAACGGTGTTGTCGCTGGCGCCCAAGGCGGTGACGATGCCGATTGCGATGGGCGTGTCGGAAAAAATAGGCGGCTTGCCATCGCTGACGGCGGTGCTGGTCATGCTGACCGGCATCTTGGGTGCCACGATCGCACGCTCGGTCTTCAATTTATTGAAAATTCAAGAGTCCAGCATTCGCGGTTTCGCCTTGGGCGTGACTTCGCACGGCATTGGTACCGCGCGTGCGTTTCAGGTCAGCGAAGAAATGGGAGCGTTTTCCGGCTTGGCGATGGGGCTGTCGGGCGTGTTGACAGCATTGTTATTGCCGTTGATGTTGAAGCTGTTTGGCGTGTTTTAAGGTCCTTGAAGCATGTTGTATACCGTGCCATCTTTTGACATGATCTAGCTTCAGTCCGCCGGCAGGGATATTAGCCGTGGAACGCCTGACGATTCATAGGCTGCCAACTGCACTTGCTCTTCGGCGCTGAAGCGCGCGTTGCGCAACTGCTGCAACGTCGTTTGAATCGCGCCGGCGTTGATCAATCTGTTTCTCTCGACACGATAGGCATCGACGCGCGCGTCCCACGTTGCTTCTGCGCGGTCCCTTTCGGCGAGACGGGCAGCCGCTTCCGGGGACCAGGCAGCGGCACGCATCCGGTAGATTTCATCTTCGCTCGCACCTTGTGTGCGCATGGTCTGCACCAATTCTTCCACGGTGACGGTGGGCGATCTGACCGCTTGCGGTGACGGCGGCGCAGCGGGGGCCGCTGCAGCCTGCATGCTCGCATCCGGTGCCGGACCGATACCCGGCTTTACGAATGAAAACATGTCAGGCTCGGCGCCAAGCTTGGGTGTCGCATCCTCGTTCTTCCCTGGCCACGCCGTGACGAACAAAGCGAGGCTGAACAAGGCCGCGGCACCGAGCGCGACAACAGACTTTTTCATCGTCATTGCGTTCCGTTACAAGTCGTACAGGATGCCCATAATGTGGTTGTAAATCGGATACACAGACCAACTCGGCAGCAGCCAGCCGACGACGTCCATGTGGTCGTACTGATCGTAATGGCCAAGATAGTTCCAGGTGCCGCGCACCGAACTGCCGTCATAGTTGCGCACAGGTTGTCCTGCGGGCGACTTCATACTGATCGTATTAACCACGCCGTCGTTGGCGAACCATTTGCTGTCGATGATCACGCGGCTGGGATCGCTTTGCGTGTATGAACCCATGCCGCGCTTGAATATCGAAGGCACTACCCACTCGCCGGCTGTCGGTTTTCCGAAGAAGATCATGTCGTTGCGCGCATACTGATAGCGGCTGCTCTGGAAAGGCGCAATGATGCGGTCAGTGTTATTGCAGCAGAAGCTGCCCGTTTCCGTCGCCTTGTTGGCGATGGAGTAGTAGTACACGTTGGGCGAGGTTTTCACCCAGGCGTTGAGTTCCCGTGCCCCGTCGGGACGGAGGTCCCATTGTGCCGCATCCTTGTTGGAAAGCGAAAAGAAAGGATGGCCCTTGACCCGATCAAGGAAGTCGCGAAAATTCTCCGCCGGACCTTGCGCCAGACCGTATTGCTCCAGTTTGAAGTTGTAAACCGGATTGGAACTGCCGCCCAAGTTTGCTACCTCGACGAACCTGCCTATCAGTTCGGACACCTGAGGTACATAGTCGACGATGACATCGGCCAAGGTCGTACCGTCGTGCGGCGTCGAGATCGTGGTCGTACTCTTGACCCAACCGATCTTGCCGCCGGTATAGAGCGCGCCGTCGCCTTCATTGCCGTCTGGCGATCCGTTTTCCAGCAATTGGATCAGCGTACGCGCCGTTTGGCCGCCCTGGCTGTGCGTGACCAGGTGGATCGGATTATTTGCATCCCACTTCGGGTATAGCGCGAGCGGATACTTGTTCGGATTGTTATTCGGATCGGCCGCCCAGCACTTGCCGGCGGGTTTCTGGATTTTGCCGAAGGCCGCGTATTTCGCAGTGCGGGCCGCGCCATAGTCGGCGCAGCCGCCCTTGATCTGGTAGTAGAGTTCCACCGCCCGGTCCCAGTTCGAGCTCACCGGGCCCACCGCCGCCGCCATCACCTGATGAGAACCGTTGTAGATGCGCATGTGGGCCGCGACATCGTTGAAGCCGCCCCAGTAGAGCATGCCTGTTCCCTGCAATTCGTTTGGTCCGAATCCGAGGAAGCCATGTACCAGGACTACGGGATCGTTGTTTGCCGCCGATGCGGACGGCAGGGTCGCCAATGCGGATACGGCGATGGTCGCGTGTTTGAGGAAGTTTGCTGCGCGCTGCAATATCGAAGCTGCTCTCTTCATGCTGTCTCCATGTTTATTGTGCTGCGGGTGGGGTAGCAGGCTCTTCTTGTGGAGCCTTTGGTTTGATGACATCAACAACGCAGAAATTAAAACATCGACGCAAGAAATAAGCAGCTATTGGAACTAGAGCAGTTATTCCAGGTTTTTGATTGACTTATTGATAGCGAAAGAGGTTCTGGTCGGTTTATTTGATTTCACTGAACGGAATTGGACCGTACCATTCTTTCCTCGGAAGGATGCCGCCTTGAGACGATTTCTGGTTTGCCTGTGGGCAAGGCATGTTCTGCCCAAGCGCTATACCAAGACGTCGCTTCATTAGTCAGTAAGCACAAAAAGACAAAGGGCGGTGCAATGACCGCCCTTTTGTAAGTTGAGGAAAAACTGCGCTATTCTGCCAACAGCTTCTCGATATCGCTCATCAGTTCTTTCGGCTCGGTCCGCGGCGCGTAGCGCTTATACACCGTGCCATTTTTCTTCACCAAAAACTTGGTGAAATTCCACTTGATCACCTCGGTCCCCAACAGGCCCGGCGCTTCACGCTTTAAATGCTTGAACAGCGGGTGCGCGTTACCACCATTCACATCGATCTTCTCGAATAGCGGAAACGTCACGCCGTAATTCTTTTCGCAAAACGCGCCGATTTCATCGGCCGAGCCTGGCTCCTGCTTGCCGAACTGGTTGCAGGGAAAGCCCAGCACTTCGACACCTTTATCCTTGAACTGCTGGTACACCGCCTCCAGTCCCTTGTATTGCGGGGTGAATCCGCACTTGCTGGCCGTGTTGACGATCAGCACTACCTTGCCGCGATACGTCCCAAGATTGACCGGCGTGCCGGCAATGCTGTCTGCGCTGAAATCATAAATAGTCATTAGACAATTCCCAGATGTTCGGTACCCTTGCTCAGGTCGCGGCCCTTCGCATCCTTGCTCTGCAGCTTGATCGACAGGCGCAGGTCATTGACCGAATCCGCGTTGCGCAATGCGTCTTCATACGAGATCTTGCCATGTTCGTAAAGATCGAACAATGCCTGGTCGAAGGTCTGCATGCCGAGTTCGCGCGACTTCTTCATGATTTCCTTGATCTCGTGGACATCGCCCTTGAAGATCAGGTCCGATATCAATGGCGAATTCAGCATTACTTCGACGGCCGCGCAACGGCCCTTGGTATCCTTGAGCGGTACCAGGCGCTGTGAAACCATCGCTTTCAGGTTGAGCGACAAATCCATCAGCAATTGCGCGCGCCGTTCTTCGGGGAAGAAGTTGATGATACGGTCGAGCGCCTGGTTCGAACTGTTGGCATGCATGGTCGCCAGACACAGGTGGCCAGTTTCGGCGAAGGCCACTGCGTAATCCATGGTTTCGCGGTCGCGGATTTCGCCGATCAGGATCACGTCGGGCGCTTGCCGCAATGTGTTCTTCAGCGCCGCGAACCAGTCGGCGGTATCGACGCCGACTTCACGCTGGGTGATGATGCAATTCTTGTGCGGATGGACATACTCGACCGGGTCTTCGATCGTGATGATGTGTCCATAGCTGTTTTCATTGCGATAGCCCACCATGCCGGCCAGCGTGGTCGATTTACCGGAGCCGGTCGCGCCCACCATGATCACCAGGCCGCGCTTGGTCATCGCGACTTCTTTCAACACTTCCGGTACACCCAGGTCTTCCAGCTTGGGAATCGTGGTGGTGATGGTACGCAGCACCATGCCGACCCTGCCTTGCTGAACGAAGGCGGAGACCCGGAACCGACCAAGGCCGCCAGGGCTGATCGCGAAGTTGCATTCCTTGGTCGCTTCGAATTCCGCCGCCTGCTTGTCGTTCATGATCGCACGCGCAAGTTCGACGGTATGCGTCGGCGTCAGCGGCTGGTTCGATACCGGTGTCATCTTGCCGTCGATCTTGAACGCAGGCGGAAATTCGGCGGTGATGAAAAGGTCGGAGCCGTTCTTGCTGAGCATGAGCCGCAGCAAGTCGTGCATGAATTTGGTGGCCTGATCGCGTTCCATGTCGCTTCCTGTCTATTGTTATCGGTTAGCCCGGGAAGTTTTCCGGAATCTTCGCGGCGGCACGGGCTGCGCCGGAGGAAATCACATTGCGCCGCACCAGGTCGGTCAGATTCTGGTCCAGCGTCTGCATACCGACGTTGCTGCCGGTCTGGATCGCCGAATACATTTGCGCGATCTTCGCTTCACGGATCAGGTTGCGGATCGCCGGCGTGCCCAGCATGATTTCATGCGCGGCGACGCGTCCGCTGCCATCCTTGGTCTTGAGCAGGGTTTGCGAAATCACCGCCTGCAGCGATTCGGACAGCATCGCGCGCACCATTTCCTTTTCTTCCGCCGGGAATACGTCAACGATACGGTCGATGGTCTTTGCCGCCGATGAAGTGTGCAGCGTGCCGAACACCAGGTGGCCGGTCTCGGCCGCGGTCAGTGCGAGACGTATGGTTTCGAGGTCGCGCAATTCGCCGACCAGGATCGCATCCGGATCTTCGCGCAGGGCCGAACGCAGCGCATTGTTGAACGACATCGTATGCGGCCCGACTTCGCGCTGGTTGATCAGGCATTTCTTTGACTCGTGCACGAATTCAATAGGATCTTCGACCGTCAGGATGTGTGCGTATTCGGTTTCGTTCAGGTGGTTGATCATCGCGGCCAGGGTCGTCGATTTGCCCGAACCGGTCGGGCCGGTCACCAGCACCAGGCCGCGCGGCTTCAGCGCGAGATCGCCGAAGATCTTCGGCGCATGCAATTGTTCCAGCGTCAGCACCTTGGAAGGAATCGTTCGAAGCACGGCGGCGGCGCCCCGATCCTGGTTGAATGCATTGACCCGGAACCGCGCGAGGCCGGGAATCGCAAACGAAAAGTCGCATTCCAGAATTTCTTCGTAAGCCTTGCGCTGGCCGTCGTTCATGATGTCATAGATCATGCCATGCACATCGCGATGCTCCAGCGGCGGCAGGTTGATGCGCCGTACGTCGCCATGCACGCGGATCATCGGCGGCAGGCCGGCCGACAGATGCAGGTCGGAGGCGTTATTCTTGACGGTGAAGGCGAGAAGTTCGGAAATGTCCATTTATAATCCTGGGTTGGCGAAAAGCCATGAATATTAGGCAACGCCATACTGGTGTTGCTGCAGGCAAACTGATTATGTCCTCAATATCCCGCAACTTGCAAGCCGTCAACGAACGCATTGCCGCTATGGCGCGTGCAGTGTCGCGCCATGCGGACGAAGTGCGCTTGCTGGCGGTGTCGAAGACCTTCGGCGCCGATGCGGTCATCGAAGCGGCCGACGCCGGCCAGCATGCATTCGGTGAAAACTATCTGCAGGAAGCGCTGGACAAGATGGATGCCGTCAAGGCCAAGCGGCCCGAGCTCTTGCTTGAATGGCATTTCATCGGGCCTATCCAAAGCAACAAGACCAGACCGATCGCCGAACATTTCGATTGGGTGCACTCGGTGGACCGCGAAAAGATCGCGCAACGGTTATCGGACCAGCGTCCTGCGCATCTACCCCCGCTCAACATCTGCCTGCAAGTCAATATCAGCGGCGAAGCCACGAAGAGCGGCGTGTCTCCTTCCGACCTCGTCGATATCGCGCAGCGCATCGCCGCTCTTCCACGTCTTCGCCTGCGCGGCTTGATGGCAATTCCCGAACCGGCGGCGGATTCCCACGCGCAGCGGGAGCCGCATCGGCAGCTGCGCATACTGCGCGACAGTTTGCGCGCGCGCGGAATGGATCTTGATACCCTGTCGATGGGCATGTCATCCGACCTCGACGCCGCCATTGCGGAGGGCGCCACCATCGTTAGAATTGGAACAGCAATCTTTGGACAACGCGACTATGCAAAATAACTTGAAAATCGGTTTCATCGGCGGCGGCAACATGGCCACCGCGCTCATCGGTGGCCTGGCCGGCAAGCTCACGGACGGCGCCAACATTCATGTGGTCGACCCGAACGCCGATGCGCTGCAACGCCTGCAACAGCAGTTCGGCGTAACCAGCGCGCAGCAGATCGGCCCTGAACTTGCCGCATGTGACGTCATCGTGCTGTCGGTGAAGCCGCAACAGATGAAGGACGTGGTCGCGCAACTGCAGCCGCAGGTGTCGACGCAACTAGTCCTGTCGATCGCCGCCGGCATCCGTGCGGTCGACCTGTCGCGCTGGATGAACGGACATACCGCGATCGTGCGCACCATGCCCAATACGCCGGCGCTGATCGGCCAAGGCATTACCGGCATGGTCGCCCTGGCCGGTGTGTCCGCCGAGCAGCGTGAAGCCGCCGACGCGATCATGCGCGCGGTCGGTGCGACAGTCTGGCTGAGCGATGAGGCATTGATCGATCCGGTGACCGCGGTATCCGGCAGCGGCCCCGCCTATGTGTTCTATTTCATCGAAGCGATGCAGCAGGCAGCGCAGGAAATGGGGCTGTCGGCAGAACAGGGCAATGAACTGGCGATTGCAACTTTCGTGGGGGCGTCACAGCTGGCTGCACAATCGACCGATCCGGTCTCGGTGCTACGCGAGCGCGTGACTTCAAAGGGCGGCACCACCTATGCGGCGCTGACCAGCATGGAAGCCAGCGGCGTCAAGGATGCAATCGGCAAGGCATTGAAGGCAGCCGCCGCACGCGGCAAGGAATTGGGCGAAGAGTTTGGGAGGGACTAAGCTCTTGCCGACGTGGCCTGCGATTGGAGACAGTACACGTCAAGGCAGATGATATGAACACACGACGCCAGTCTGCACGGTACGTGAAAGCCGGCCAGTCTGGTCGTCGATTTAGCGATGGGGGTGTGTACGGATTAGCGGCGGCCGAGAATCAGGCCGACCACAAAACCGGCTAGCGCGCCGACCCCCACAGCCTGCCATGGATTTTCCTTCACGTAACGATCGGTGGACTCCATCGCCGCGCGTGCGTTTTCCGCGACCAGCTGTTCCATTTCGGACAGATTGTCTTTTGCCATACCCATCGTGGTCTCGAACTTTGCGCGCGCCACTTGATAGCCTTCTCCGGCTTGCTCGCCGGTACTGCGCAGCAAGTCTTCGGCATCGCGCAACACCAGCTTCAGGTCATCCAACAGCCGGTCCCGCGTCGAGCCGTATTGTCCATTCGATTCCATAAATGCCTCCATGTCATGATTGAATTGTCTTGCTTGGAGTGTATCGGCGATGGAAAGGTGCGCATTTTGCGCGGGGTCAAACCGCCGATCATTAACGCAAGGCGTAATCCAGCGCGATTCCGGCGAATATCGCCGCACCCAGCCAGTTATTGTGGCGGAACGCGGCAAAGCAGCGCATGCGATCGCGATCACGGATCAACTGGTAGTGATAGAGCGCGCAACCGGCTGCCGCCAGCAGTCCGCCGACAAACCAGAAGCGCAAGCCGTATTGCCAGCCGACGACAAAGATGATCGCAAAGCTGATCGCATAGCACAGCATGACCGCCGCCACATCGAATCGCCCGAACGTGATCGCCGAGGTCTTGATGCCGATCTTCAGGTCGTCGTCGCGGTCCACCATCGCGTATTCGGTATCGTAAGCCACTGCCCAGAAGATATTCGCCAGCAGCAGCAGCCATGCAGCGGGCGGCACCTGTTCCTGGACTGCCGCAAACGCCATCGGGATGCCGAAACCGAAGGCGATGCCAAGATAGGCCTGAGGAATCGCAAAAAAGCGCTTGAAATAAGGATAGCTGGCCGCGATCACTACTGCCGCCACCGACAATTGCTTGGTCAGCGTATTGAGCGGCAGAATAAGCGCAAACGAGATCACCGCCAGTACGGCAGCGACCATCACCGCTTCCCATGCGGCGATCCGGCCGCTGGTCAAGGGCCGCTCGGCAGTGCGTTTGACATGCTTGTCGAAATCGCGGTCGGCATAGTCATTGATCGCGCATCCGGCCGAACGCATCAATGCAGTACCCAGCGTGAAGATGACCACGATGGTCCAGTCCGGCCGGCCGCCAGAGGCCAGCCACAAGGCCGAAAGCGTAGGCCAGAGCAGAAGCAGGATACCGATCGGTTTATCGATGCGGACCAGGCGGGCGTAAAGGACGAGGCGGTTCATGACGGAGAGAGAAGCAAGAGTTTGATTATTGCAATACGCATATCGCATCGTACGGCTACACTTGGCATTGATTCACGTTGTTATTACTGATATTGCACTGCAAAATTGAATTATAAGCGCCACACGCAAGGTTTCAGTTATCGTAATGCAACGGTCATATCCCCTGCATAAAATAGAAAATTTAGGAGACGACAACATGCAATCTAAATGGAAGCCGCTGGCCGCCGCCAGCCTGTGCGCAATGATGGCCGCTTCGGCCCATGCAGCCACCGAAGTCACCTGGTGGCATTCAATGACCGGTGCGCTGGGCGACCGTGTCGCCGGCCTGGCCGATCAGTTCAACAAGAGTCAGTCCGAATACAAGGTCAACCCGATCTTCAAGGGCAGCTACGATGAAGCGATGGCTGCCGCGATCGCTGCGTATCGCGCCGGCAATGCGCCGCACATCCTGCAGGTATTCGAAGTCGGCACCGCGACGATGATGTACTCGAAAGGCGCGATCATGCCCGTCACCGAAGTGATGAAGAGCGCCGGCGAAAAATTCGACGCCTCCGTCTATGTGCCCGCGGTCGCCGGCTACTACACGTCGCCCAAGGGCGACATGGTGTCCTTCCCGTTCAATAGCTCGACCACCGTGTTCTACTACAACAAGGACATGTTCGCGAAGGCCGGCCTCGATCCGAACAAGCCGCCCGCAACCTGGCAGGAAGTAGTGTCGGCCGCCGCCAAGCTCAAGGCCAACGGCGAGAAATGCGCCTACACCACCGGCTGGCAATCCTGGGTGCATCTCGAAAGTTTTTCCGCCTGGCATAACATCGAGTTCGCCTCTAAGAACAATGGCTTTGGCGGCCTCGATGCGCGCTTGAAGTTCAACAGCCCGGTGCACGTCAAGCATATCGAGAACCTGGCGAACTGGGCCAAGCAGGGCTACTTCACTTATGCCGGTCGCAAGAACGAGCCGGAAGCGAAGTTCTATTCCGGCGAATGCGCAATGCTGTCGTCGTCCAGCTCGGCCTACGCCAACATCAGCAAGAATGCCAAGTTCAAATTTGCCGCGTCGACGCTGCCTTACTACAGCGATGTGCAGGGCGCGCCGCAGAACACCATCATCGGCGGCGCTTCGCTGTGGGTCATGAGCGGCAAGAAGACCGATGAATACAAGGCAGTCGCCAAGTTCTTCAAGTTCCTGTCGCAGCCGGAAGTGCAGGCGAAGTGGCATCAGGAAACCGGCTATCTGCCGATCACCAATGCCGCCTACGAGCTGACCAAGAAATCCGGCTTCTATCAAAAATCCCCGGACCCGGAAGTCGCGGTGCAGCAGATGATCGTCAAGACTACCGCCAAGTCGCGCGGCATCCGCCTCGGCAGCTTCGTGCAGATCCGCACCATCATCGATGAAGAACTCGAAACGGTCTGGAACGGCAAGAAGACTGCGCAGGAAGCGCTGGATACCGCAGTGCGTCGCGGCGATGAATTGCTGGTGCGGTTCGAGCGGGCGAACAAGTAAGCAGGGTTGCCGCGCGCTGCTGCCCTCACCTTTGTGCTTGCGGAAAAGGTGGGGGCAGCATGTTCGCGATCCTGTCTCTGATTGCAAGACGTTTCCACCCCTACGCGGGCCGCCTCACTCCTGCCTTCCCCTATCAAAGGGAAGGAGCTTTTCCTTTGCCTTGAATACCTACACTTATGGAAAAACGCGCGCGCTTCAAATCGGCATGGCTGCCGTATGCGCTGGTCACGCCGCAGATACTGGTCACGCTGCTGTTTTTCTTCTGGCCGGCGGCGCAGGCGCTGTATCAGTCCGTGTTGATCCAGGACTCGTTCGGCACCACATCGCAATTTGTCTGGTTCGACAATTTCCGTGACTTGTTCAACGATGCGAATTATCTGGAGTCGTTCAAGACCACGGCGATGTTTTCGATCATGGTCGCGTTCTTCGGCCTGTCGCTGTCGCTGATCCTTGCGGTGTTCGCCGACCGCATCATCAAGGGCGCATCGGTGTACAAGACCTTCCTGATCTGGCCATATGCCGTGTCGCCGGTGGTGGTCGGTGTGCTGTGGCTGTTCCTGATGAACCCGACGCTGGGTGTGATCGCGCACGCCTTGCGCAATATCGGCGTCGAGTGGAACAACCTGCTCAATGGCACGCATGCAATGATCCTGATCGTGATGGCGGCGATCTGGAAGCAGATCAGCTATAACTTCCTGTTCTTCCTCGCTGGCTTGCAGGCGATTCCCAAGTCGCTGATCGAAGCGGCCGCCATCGATGGCGCGGGACCGGTCAGGCGCTTTTTCACCATCGTGTTTCCGCTGCTGTCGCCGACTACCTTCTTCCTGCTGGTGATCAATATCGTTTATTCCTTCTTCGACACCTTTGCGATCATCGAGGCGACCACGCACGGCGGTCCCGGCAAGGAAACCGAGATCCTGGTGTACAAGGTTTTTCAGGACGGTTTCAGGGGCGGGGACCTTGGCAGCTCGGCCGCGCAATCGGTGGTGCTCATGGTCATCGTGATTACGCTGACGGTCCTGCAGTTCAAGTATGTGGAACGCAAGGTGCAGTATTCATGATGGCGAATTTTTATGACTGCGTAAAAACATGAAACCCATCCCCATCCCGACCTTCCCCTTGAAGGGGAAGGTGAGAAATGACTGCGTAAAAACATGATTGAACGTCGACCTATCCTTGATCTGATCAGCCATCTGATGCTGATCCTTGGCGTCGCCATCGTCGCCTTTCCGATTTACGTTGCCTTTGTCGCCAGCACGCAGACGCCGGAGCAGGCCGCATTGGCGCCGATATCGCTGATCCCGGGCGACCAGTTTTTCCAGAACTATGCGTCGGTGATCGTCAGCGGCGCTTCCGGCAATGTGTCGGTACCGCCGGTGGCGCGCATGATGTGGGTAAGCCTGGTGTCGGCGCTGATCATCGCGATCGGCAAGATCACAATCTCGATGCTGTCTGCATTCGCGATCGTGTATTTCCGCTTTCCGGGTCGCTCGCTATTCTTCTGGATGATTTTCGTCACGCTGATGCTGCCGGTCGAAGTGCGCATCACGCCGACCTATCAGGTGATTTCCGACTTCGGCATGTTGAATAGCTATGCGGGGCTGACGATTCCATTGATCGCGTCGGCGACCGCGACCTTCCTGTTCCGCCAATTCTTTCTTACCGTGCCGGATGAACTGGCCGAGGCGGCGCGCATCGACGGAGCAGGGCCGATGCGTTTTTTCAAGGATGTGCTGTGGCCGCTGTCGCGCACTAATGTGATTGCCTTGTTCGTCATCATGTTCATCTACGGCTGGAATCAGTACCTGTGGCCGTTGCTGGTGTCGACCGAGCAAAGCATGTATCCGATCGGCATAGGCATCAAGACCATGATTGCCGGCGGCGATGCGGCCATCGAATGGAACATGGTGATGGCGACGCTCATACTCGCGATGCTGCCACCGGGCCTGGTGGTGGTCGTGATGCAGAAATGGTTCGTCAAGGGCTTGGTCGATTCGGAAAAATGACAATCACGGGCGAGGTGGGGAAGCCGGCTCGATACAACAGACAAGACGGATAAAGCAGGGAACACATGGCACAAGTGCATTTAAAAAAAATCACCAAGACCTATGGCAAGGGCGCGAAGGGCATAGACGTCATCCATGGGATTTCAATCGACATTGACGATGGCGAATTCATCGTTATGGTCGGTCCTTCCGGTTGCGGTAAATCGACGCTGTTGCGCATGGTCGCCGGGTTGGAAGAAATCACCGGCGGCGATATTGTGATCGGCGACCGCGTCGTCAATAACCTGGAACCCAAGGACCGCGACATCGCGATGGTGTTCCAGAACTATGCGCTGTACCCGCATATGAGCGTGTATGAAAACATGGCCTACGGATTGAAGATCCGGAAGTTTTCCAAGGCCGATATCGATCTGCGGGTGCAAAAAGCCGCCAGGATCCTCGAACTGGGCGCGCTGCTGGAACGTACGCCGCGCCAGTTGTCCGGCGGACAGCGGCAGCGCGTCGCGATGGGGCGCGCGATCGTGCGCGAGCCGGCGGTATTTTTGTTCGACGAACCGCTGTCCAATCTCGATGCCAAGCTGCGCGTGCAGATGCGCCTGGAAATTCAAAAGATGCATCGCGCGATCGGCACCACCAGCCTGTACGTGACGCATGACCAGGTCGAGGCAATGACCCTGGGCCAGCGCATGATCGTGATGAATGCCGGCCGCGCCGAACAGATCGGCACGCCGGCGGAAGTCTACGGCAAGCCGGCCACCACCTTCGTCGCGAGCTTCATCGGTTCACCGCCGATGAACCTGATGCGCGGAATGGTGAGCGGCGACGGCGCGACGCTTGCCATCGGCGATGGCATACAGCTGGCGTTGCCGGCTGCACGGTCCGGCTTGTCCGCGCGCGAATCGATACTTGGCGTGCGGCCCGAGCATTTGATCCTGGGAAGGCCCGGAATTGCGATGCAGGTGGAGATGGTCGAGGCGCTGGGCGCCGATGTGCTGGTGCATGGCGTGGCCGGTGGCCAGACGCTGGTCATTCGCGCGCCGGCCGGTGTTCAGATCGAGGCCGGTCAACGTGTGGAAGCGGGCTTCGATGGGAGCGCGATGCACTGGTTCGATCCGGAGACGACGCGCCGCATTGAGGGCTAATGTGTTATGAGTTTTCCCCCCACTTGGAGGGGAAAAACAACGGATTACATGAGTCTGTGAGTCGACATACTGAAAGCGATTCACTGTAAAGTTCCTTCCCCCTTGCAGGGGGAAGGAGCGCGTAGCGCATATTTCAAATTCATTTGCGCGTTTCACCAGCAATAAGTAGCAATACAAGCTACACGCCACACATCAGGCTTCCGCCGTTTCCGCCTCATTGAGCATCGTCACGCCGTGCAATGCGCACGACAATACCGCCTGCCGCACCGCCTCAATCGCGGCTCCTCGCGTAAAACTCTTGCGCCAGGCGATCACGACGCGGCGCGAAGGGCCGGGTGAGGAAAAGGGCACGTAGCGCAGCATGCCGTCTTTCGATTGCATGTCCGGTACCGAGGCTTGCGGCAATACCGTGATGCCGATGCCGGAAGCCACCATATGGCGGATGGTTTCCAGCGATGAACCTTCGAAAGTGCGCGCAATGCCGTCGCCGCTGGTCGAAAATCGTGCCATTTCCGGACACACTTCCAGCACCTGATCGCGGAAGCAGTGTCCATTCCCAAGCAGCAGCATGGTTTCGGTTTTGAGTTGCTGCGCATCGATCGCATTGCGATTCGCCCATGCATGATGCTTGGGCAGCGCGACGACGAAGGGTTCGTCATACAGGGCTTGCACCATCAAGCCTTGATCGGCAAACGGCAGTGCCATGATGGCGGCGTCGAGTTCGCCTTGCCGCAGCGATTCGATCAGCTTGGCGGTAAAGTTTTCCTGCAATACCAGCGGCATTTGCGGCACGGTCTCGATCATGGTCTTGACCAGCGGAGGCAATAGATAGGGTGCGATCGTGTAAATTACGCCAAGCCGTAGCGGACCTGCCAGCGGATCCTTGTTCTGCTTGGCGATTTCCTTGATCGCCGCGGTCTGTTCCAGCACGCGTTCGGCCTGGGCAACGATTTGCGAGCCGAGCGGCGTAACGGAAATTTCGGTGCCGCCGCGCTCGAAGATCGTTACGCCGAGCTCATCTTCAAGTTTCTTGATGGCCACGGAAAGGGTAGGCTGTGCCACGAAGCAGGCTTCGGCCGCATGGCCGAAATGCTTTTCGCGTGCGACTGCGACGATGTATTTGAGTTCGGTAAGCGTCATGTCTGTACTCGTGAGCGCAAGGCAGCACAAAAGTGCCTTGTCATAAATCCAATCGCAATCGTGCTTGCGATAGCATCAGTATAGAGAGAACGCAGAAAACTGCAGCATCGCGTTAAAGTGCGGGCGGCTATGTCATACCTTGAGGAATTCTTCCCGGCCGCCCAACCAGCGCGCAAGATGCGCTTCCACTGTTGCCGCATCCTGATGAAGCAGGGATTGCGCCAGATCGCGGGCTTTTTCCACCAGCCATTGATCGGTTTCCAGGTCGGCGAAACGCAGCATGGCCTGACCGGATTGGCGGGCGCCCAGGAATTCTCCGGGCCCGCGGATTTCCAGGTCGCGCCGCGCGATTTCAAAGCCATCGGTGGTTTCGCGCATGGTCATCAGGCGCTGCTTGGCGACTTGCCCGAGCGGGCTTTGGTACAGCAACAGGCAAATACTGGCAGCCGACCCGCGGCCAACCCGCCCGCGCAGCTGATGCAATTGCGACAGGCCAAAGCGTTCTGCATGCTCGATCACCATCAGCGAGGCATTCGGCACATCGACGCCGACTTCGATCACGGTGGTGGCGACCAGCACATGGACTTCGGCACGAATGAAGGCATCCATCACCAACTGCTTGTCAACCGGCTTCATGCGCCCATGCACCAGACCCACGCGCAGGTCGGGCAGCGCAGCCGACAGCGTCGCATGGGTATCGGTCGCGGTCTGCAGCTGCAGCGCTTCGGACTCCTCGATCAACGGGCATACCCAGTAGACCTGCCGTCCTTCCAGCGCGGCCGCATGCACCCGTTCGATCACTTCATCGCGTCGGTTCTGATCGATGATGCGCGTGACGATGGGCGTGCGGCCCGGCGGCAGTTCGTCGATCACCGAGACTTCGAGGTCGGCGTAATAGGTCATCGCAAGCGTGCGCGGAATCGGCGTGGCCGACATCATCAACTGGTGCGGCACGGTCTGGGCCGTGGTCGGGTCCAGTCCCTTGTTGCGCAATGCGAGACGCTGGCCGACACCGAAACGATGCTGCTCGTCGACGATCACCAGGCCGAGCTTGCCGAATTCGACGCCCTCCTGGATCAAGGCATGAGTGCCGATGATCAGATGCGCTTCGCCCGACTCGATCATCGCTTGCGAAGCTTCCTTTTCCTTTTTCTTCAGGCTGCCGGTCAGCCACGCAACGCGCACGCCCAAAGGCTCCATCCACATCGCGATCTTGCGGAAATGCTGCTCGGCCAGGATTTCGGTCGGCGCCATCAGCGCAGCCTGAAAGCCGCTGTCGATCGCCTGTGCGGCGGCCAGCGCGGCGACCACGGTCTTGCCACTGCCGACATCGCCTTGCAGCAAGCGCTGCATCGGATAGGATGCGCGCAGGTCGGCCCGGATTTCTTCCAGCACGCGTTGCTGTGCGCCGGTCAGCTGGAACGGCAGGGTAGCGAGGAAGGCATTCGACAATTCCCCGATCACCGGCAAGGCGCTGGCGCCCTTGGCGCGCCGCGCCGCCTGCGCGCGCTTGAGCGAGAGTTGCTGCGCCAGCAGTTCATCGAATTTCATCCGTATCCATGCCGGATGCGAGCGCTCCATCAGCGCATGTTCATCGATGTCGGAAGGCGGATTGTGCAGCAACTTGATCGAGGGTTCGAATGCTTGCAGCTTGAGGGCGGCGAGCAGCTCCGGCGACAGCGTATCGCGCCAGTCGACACGGGTCAGCGCGTTGCCGATCGCCTTGCGCAGATAGGCTTGCGACAAGCCTTCCCCGGCCGGATAGACCGGGGTCAGCGCGGTGGGTAGCGGCGCGCCTTCCTCGACGACCTTGTAGGTCGGGTGCACCACTTCCGCGCCGAAGAATCCGTGCCGGACTTCGCCGCGCGCGCGTACCCGGGTGCCGACGGCCAGCTGCTTGACCTGGCTGCCATAAAAATTGAGAAAGCGCATCACCAGCTGACCGCTGTCGTCGGCGATCGTCACGACCAGCTGGCGGCGCGGACGATACTGGATGTCGCATTCGGTGACCACGCCTTCCACCTGGGCCACATTGCCGCCCATGAAACCGGCTTGCTGGATGGGCGTGATCCGGGTTTCGTCTTCGTAGCGCATCGGCAGATGCAGCACCAGGTCCATGTCGTTTCGCAAGCCGAGCTTGGCCAGCTTGCTTTCCAGCGTGGCTTTGGTTTTCGGTTTGGCAGTCGTGGCGGGCTTGCTCTTGGAAACGGGCATACGTAAATCGGGCGGCAAGGCGGTAAAATAGCGGGTTTTGTTCGCCGTAACGGGCGGGTCGCGCGCTTGAAAGCGCGCCTGTCATTGTATGGCAATCTTGTTAAGAATGGCGCCGGCCGACGGCTCCAATAGCCACTATTGCCATGCAGCGCCCGCAGCGGCAACTTTCTATGCGATCCTGAAGCATGTATTCCCTTTCCGATTTTGATTTCGACCTGCCGCAAGAATTGATTGCACAATTGCCACTGCCCGAGCGTAGCGCATCGCGGCTGCTGCATGTCGATGGCGAACAGCTGCGCGACCGCGCCTTCGCCGATATTGTCGACCTGCTCACGCCGGGCGACCTGCTGGTGTTTAACAATACCCGCGTGCTGAAGGCGCGGTTTTTCGGCATCAAGGAAACCGGCGGCAAGGTCGAGGTACTGGTCGAGCGGGTGCTCGACAACCGGACCGTGCATGCACAGGTGCGGGCGTCCAAGTCGCCGCAGGCCGGCAGCCGGATCCGCCTGGCCGATGCCTTCGATGTCACGGTCGGCGAACGGGCCGGCGAGTTCTTCACGCTGACCTTCCCGGCCGACGTGTTCGACCTGATCGAAGCGCATGGCCGGCTGCCGCTGCCGCCGTATATCGAGCATGCAGCCGATGAATTCGACGAGCAGCGTTATCAAACGGTCTATGCGAAGGAGCCGGGCGCGGTCGCCGCGCCGACCGCCGGTTTGCATTTCGATCAGGGCTTGCTGGACCGGTTGCGCGACAAGGGCGTGCGCTTTGCGTTCGTGACGCTGCATGTGGGCGCCGGCACTTTCCAGCCGGTGCGCACCGAAAACCTGGCCGAACACAAAATGCATAGCGAGTGGTACACGATCCCCGCCGAGACTGTCGAGGCGGTGCGCGCGACGAAGGCGGCAGGACGCGACATCGTGGCCGTCGGCACCACCAGCATGCGCGCGCTGGAATCGGCGTCGCAGTCGGGCGAACTGCAGGCCGGCAGCGCCGATACCGCGCTTTTCATCACACCCGGTTACGTGTTCAAGACCGTGGATCGACTGGTGACCAATTTCCATCTTCCCAAATCCACGTTGCTGATGCTGGTGTCCGCATTCGCCGGCTACCAACGCATTCGCGACGCCTATGCGCATGCGATTGCGCAGCGTTACCGCTTTTTCAGCTATGGCGATGCCATGCTACTGACAAGACTCTGAAATGAACTTCAAACTCATCAAAACCGACGGCAAGGCCCGTCGCGGCCGTCTGACGCTCAATCATGGCGTGGTCGAAACCCCGATTTTCATGCCGGTCGGCACCTATGGCTCGGTCAAGGCGATGTCGCCACTGGAACTGAACGATATCGATGCGCAAATCATTCTCGGCAATACCTTCCACCTGTGGCTGCGCCCTGGGCTGGATGTGGTCAACAAGTTCGACGGTCTGCATCGCTTCATCGGCTGGACCAAGCCTATCCTGACCGATTCCGGCGGTTTTCAGGTGTTTTCGCTGGGTGCGATGCGCAAGATCACCGAAGAGGGTGTGAAGTTCGCATCGCCGATCAATGGCGACCGGCTGTTCCTGTCGCCGGAAATCTCGATGCAGATCCAGCGCGCCCTCAATTCCGACATCGTGATGCAGTTTGACGAATGCACGCCCTACGAAATCGATGGCCGCCCGGCCACCGAAAAGGAAGCCGCGACATCGATGCGCATGTCGCTGCGCTGGGCCAAGCGTTCGCGTGATGAATTCGACAAGGGCGAGAACCCGAATGCGCTGTTCGGCATCGTCCAGGGCGGCATGTTCGAACATTTGCGCGACGAATCGCTGGCCGGATTGGAAGAGGTAGGTTTCAACGGCATTGCGATCGGCGGCCTCTCGGTCGGCGAGCCCAAGGAAGACATGATGCGCGTGCTGGAACATGTGGGTCCGCGCCTGCCGGCCGACAAGCCGCATTACCTGATGGGCGTCGGCACGCCGGAAGACCTGGTGGCCGGCGTTGCCAACGGCGTCGACATGTTCGACTGCGTGATGCCGACGCGCAATGCGCGCAACGGTTGGCTGTTTACGCGTTTCGGCGACTTGAAGATCAAGAATTCCCGCTATAAAGATGATGAAAAACCGCTGGATGAAAGCTGCGAATGTTATGCATGCCGCAACTTTTCACGTGCCTACCTTTTTCATTTGCATCGCGCCGGCGAGATTCTGGGCGCGCGTCTCAATACCATCCACAACCTGCACTATTACCTGCAACTGATGCGGGAAATGCGTGCCGCTATTGATGCCGACCGCTTCCAGGCTTTCGTGGTGCAATTCCATGCAGACCGGGCGCGCGGCGTATAGTTATTGCTGTTATTGCTGCAAGCGCTTGTCATTCCTGCTGCCCGGACTCTTTTCCGGCGGCACCAAGAAACGCCGCGACGGGTGCTAGAATGCCGGGTTGATCACCATTACAATCTGGAGCAAAAACGTGTTCATATCCAACGCCTACGCACAAGCCGCCACCACAGGTGCCGAAAGCAGCCTGATGAGCTTCCTGCCCATCATTCTGATGTTTGTAGTGCTGTACTTCCTGATGATTCGTCCGCAAATGAAACGTCAGAAAGAGCAAAAAGCCATGATGGAAGCCCTAGCCAAGGGCGATGAAGTCATCACAGCCGGCGGCATGCTGGGCAAAGTCTCCAAGGTGACCGATGCCTATGTCACGCTGGAAGTCGCCAACGGCACCGAAATCCTCGTGCAAAAAGCCGCTGTTGCTACGCTGTTGCCCAAGGGCACAATCAAGGCGCTGTAACAACGGACCGGCAAGCGCCTCTTTCGCTCGACAAGCAGGCGCTTCCCACGGGTCCGCAGGCCCGTTCAACATGTAACGTTGAAAGCTATGAATCGCTATCCCCTCTGGAAATACATCCTCATCGTGATCGCGCTGTTGTTCGGCGTGTTGTACTCGGTGCCCAACTTCTTCGGCGAATCGCCGGCCGTCCAGGTCAGCAGCGCGAAAGCCACCGTCAAGGTCGACCAGGCCACGATGACCCGGGTAGCCGATGCATTGAGCAAGGCCGGCATGGCGCCCGAAAGCGTGCTGTTCGACCTCAGCGGCAACCAGGGTTCGGTGCGCGCGCGCTTCGTCGATACCGATACGCAGTTCCGCGCCAAGTCCCTGCTGGAAAAGGAGCTCAACACCGATCCTAACGACCCGACCTATATCGTCGCTTTCAACCTGTTGCCCAATACCCCGCAATGGCTGCAAAGCCTGCGTGCGATGCCGATGTACCTCGGCCTCGACTTACGCGGCGGTGTGCACTTCCTGATGCAGGTCGATACCAAGGCCGTGATCAACAAGCGCCTGCAAGGTTTGCAAACCAGCGTGCGCAGCATGTTGCGCGACAAGAATGTGCGGCATGCGGGCATCAGCCGTAACGGCGACCAGATCGTGGTGCTGTTCCGCGATGCCGAAACCCGCGACAGGGCGCGCGAAGTGCTCGTGTCGCAATTGTCGGAACTGGCATTGCAGGATGCGGCCGATGGCGCCGACCTGAAACTGATCGGCACTTTCCGTCCCGAAGCGCTCAAGCGCACCACCGAAGAAGCAGTCCAGCAAAATATCAGCACGCTGTCCAAGCGCGTCAATGAGCTGGGTGTCGCGGAACCGGTGATCCAGCGCCAGGGCGCCGACCGCATCGTCGTGCAATTGCCGGGCGTGCAGGATGTGTCCCGTGCAAAAGACATCATCGGCCGTACCGCGACGCTGGAAGTGCGGATGGTCGATGAAAGCGTAATGCGCGGCACTGAAGAAACCGCTGCCATACCTTTCGGTTCCGAACTGTTCAAGATCGGCAAGGGTGCACCCGTCGTGCTGTACAAGGATCCTGTCATCACCGGCGACTACATTTCCAGCGCCGGCGCCAGCTTCGACCAGAACCAGCAGCCCGCTGTCAGTATCGACTTGAACGGCGACGGCGGCCGACGCATGCGCGAAGCGACGCGCAGCAAGATCGGCAAGTCCATGGCTATCGTCCTGTTTGAAAAGAACAAGGGTGAAGTACTGACGGTGGCGACGATCCGCGATGAACTCGGCTCCCGCTTCCAGATCACCGGCATGGGTTCCGCCGACGCGGCCAATGACCTGGCACTGCTGTTGCGCGCCGGTTCGCTTGCAGCGCCAATGGAAATCATCGAAGAAAGCACGATCGGTCCGCAGTTGGGTGCCGAGAACATCCAGAAGGGTTTCAACTCGACCCTGTACGGTTTCGCGGCGATCGCCATCTTCATGATGATCTATTACCACCTGTTCGGCTTCTTCAGCGTGTTTGCGCTGGCGGTTAACCTGATGCTGCTGATCGCAGTGCTGTCGACCCTGCAGGCCACGCTGACCTTGCCGGGCATGGCGGCGATTGCCTTTACCCTTGGTATGGCGATCGATGCCAACGTGCTGATCAATGAACGTATCCGGGAAGAACTGCGTAACGGCAATTCGCCGCAGGCAGCGATTGCGGCCGGTTTCGATCGCGCATGGGCCACTATTCTCGACTCCAACGTGACCACGATGATCGCCGGCTTGGCACTGCTGATCTTTGGCTCGGGCGCGATCCGCGGCTTTGCGGTCGTGCATTGCATCGGCATCCTGACCTCGATTTTCTCGGCGGTGTTCGTCTCGCGCGGCGTGGCCAACCTCTGGTATGGCCGCAAGAAGAAACTGTCGGGCGTGTCTATCGGCCAAGTCTGGAAGCCGAATACCTGATCCATCTCCGGGCCGGCCGCTGGCGGTTGGCCCGGGCATATGCATTGAAGAGGGCGGGGCAAACCAGCCGCCGCCGTCAGCAGGACACCTGCGAAAGGAAGATAAGTAATGGAGTTGTTCCGGATTCACAAGGATATTCCCTTCATGCGCCATGCGTTGATCTTCAACGTCATCTCGGCGCTCACTTTTGTCGCCGCGGTATTTTTCCTGGTGTACAAGGGATTGCATCTGTCGATCGAATTTACTGGTGGTACGGTGGTTGAAGTCGTGTACAACAAACCGGCCGATCTGGAAAAAATCAGAACATCGATCGAAGGTCTTGGCTATACCGATACCCAGGTACAAAGCTTCGGTACCGCGCAAAACGTGATGATTCGCCTGCCGGCGCGCAAAGATGTGACCTCGGCCCAGCAAAGCGAAAGGGTCATGGCGACGCTGAAGGCGCAAGACCCGGCCGTCAATCTGCACCGGGTCGAATTCGTCGGACCGCAGGTAGGCGAAGAACTGACGCATGACGGCTTGCTGGCGCTGGGCATGGTGATCATCGGCATCGTGATCTATCTGGCATTCCGCTTCGAATGGAAATTCGCGGTGGCGGCGATCATTGCGAACTTGCATGACGTGGTGATCATTCTTGGCTTCTTCGCATTCTTCCAGTGGGAGTTTTCGCTGACCGTGCTGGCGGCGGTGCTGGCGGTACTGGGTTACTCGGTCAATGAATCAGTCGTGGTGTTCGACCGGGTGCGTGAAACCTTCCGTGACCGCCGCTATGGAAAAATGACGACGGCCGATGTGATGAACCATGCGATCACCAGCACGATTTCCCGCACCATCATCACGCATGGATCGACGCAGATGATGGTGTTGGCGATGCTGCTGTTCGGCGGCGCGACCCTGCATTATTTTGCAATCGCACTGACCATCGGCATCTTGTTCGGTATTTATTCCTCGGTGTTCGTTGCCGCTGCGGTGGCAATGTGGCTCGGCGTCAAACGCGAAGACTTGATCAAGCCGGTCAAGGAAAAAGATGAAACGGATGGCGCGGTGGTGTAACTGCCCCCCCGCAATTCAAAAAAGCCGGCTCGAAAGCCGGCTTTTTTTTCGGCTAAACTAAGCTAAGAGTGCTTGGGTTTGCGCCGGCAATTCATCGGAACATCCGTCACATTATTAGAGCAGTTTCAGCCTGACTGTACCGTCGACCCCGGACGCTTTGCCCGCGGCACGGCGTTGCGAGGGGCCGCCGAGGCCTCCTTGCCGTGGCTCGCCATGTCGCGCATGTCACGACTTGCGCCTTGTTCCACAGGCAAATCGCCTCGGCCTCGCCTGGCAAGTCAGACTGAAACTGCTCTAAACCAAGCAAATGGGGAAAATTTTTTGAAAGAACAATATCGAACCCTCTCCTCTCAAACCATCGTCATTCCCGCGAAGGCGGGAATCCATAGGGAGTCACTTGGGACTCACTTAAATCAACTTCGGTATGGATTCCCGCCTTCGCGCGAATGACGGGTAAAGGGAGTCACCCGTTCCACTGCCAAGCCCGCGTGCGACTTACATCTTTGCCAAAAAATTTTTGTACACCCGCTTAGGACTCACATGAAAAAAGTACGCGTATGGGATTTGCCTGTCCGTCTTTTCCACTGGATGCTGGCGATCCTGATTCTCGTATCGATCATTACCCAACAGATCGGTGGCAATGCAATGGAATGGCATTTTCGGTCCGGTTATGCAGTGCTGGCCCTGGTCGGCTTTCGCATTATCTGGGGTCTGGTCGGCAGCCGGTATGCGCGCTTTGTCAGTTTCCTTCATGGGCCGTCGACCATTGTCGGCTACCTGCGCGGAGGAAAGGACGCGCTGAAGGGGAAATACATCGGCCATAATCCGCTCGGCAGTCTGTCGGTGTTTGCCATGCTCGGCGTAGTGGCGGCGCAGGCGATAAGCGGACTGTATGCGAACGACGATATTGCCAGCGAGGGGCCGCTGGTCAAATTCATCAGCAAGGATTTGTCGGACCAGATTACCTGGTTCCACAAGGAGGTAAGCGCCAATCTGCTTTACCTGCTGGTTGCGATGCATTTGCTGGCCATCGCCGTGTATTACTTCCGCAAGAAGCAGGATCTGGTGACACCAATGCTGACCGGGGATCAGCACGTCGAGTTCGATGCGCCGCATGCCAACGATGGCTGGGGCATGCGCTTGCTGGCATTACTTATCGTGGCCGTCTCTGCGCTGGCCGTGTACTACCTGGTCAGTCTGCCGCCGCGCGGTGCCTAAATATTACTTTTTCCTGTATTCGCCGAGAAAGGTGACGTTCAAGCCGCCGCAGCCAGACTCTTCGTCCACCACGAGCAAAATTCCCTTTCTCTTCATGCTCGCTTTGCAGTCTTCCATACTGTCCATTAACAGACGCTGGTTTTGCAGCTTGCCGACACCTTCGATCTCACCGGTGTGAACTTGACCGATATGCGCATTAGGCCCGAACCACAGGGCGCTCCCCGTTGCAAACACACGTTCACCCGTCAAGCCGATCAGCAGAATCGACGCGGTATGACGGTCTTCCTTCCCGTTCCAGTAACGGACATAGCGGCCGGACCAGGTGGCCGTCTCCGCGTTAGGCAGCGCGACCTGGTTCAAAAGCTTGATCTGCAGGCTGAAAGCCTCCTTGAGACAGACCACTGTCGTGCAGCTTGTAACACTGTAGGAGGTCAGCCATTCGCGCTGCCAATGTCTGATCAATGTTTTGTCTTGCCCGCTTTCGAGCGCCCGTTTGTATGCGGCGTTCAAATCTTCATCCAGCTTCGACAGGCTCGGGTCGGAGCAAATCAATTTCTCTGACGGTGTTCTCGCTTTATGACAATCGAAGCTGGCCGCCCAGGCTATCGACGTTGCAAACAAAAGCGCTGATATCCCGATGACATGGTGTACTGCTTTCATTCCTGCCCTTTGATCCGAATTTGGTTTTAATTTATTTGCTGGCGGCCGTTTGGCGGAATTGGCATCTTTTAAAGAATAATCCCTCCTGAAGGCTTGGTTCGGAAGGGATTGTAATGGACTGATTGGCAACTGGGGTGAAGAGTCAATTTAGGGGCATGTCACCCATTAACTCTACAAGCAATCAAGCAGGTAAAAGCCGCTGCTTACTTGTTCCGGTAATTGTCATGGCAAGCCTTGCACGACTGGCCCACGCCGCCGAATGCGGTCTTGATCGCATTCAGGTCACCGGATTTTGCGGCAGCGGAGAGCTTGCCCATTTCTCCCTGCATTTTTTCGGCGGCAGCCTTGAACTTGTCCTGTTCCTTCCAGATGTCCGGTTTCGCTTTTGAATTCGGTAGATCAGTCTCTGCGGGGAATGCGGTAAAGGCCAGCTTGGACATCATTTCCATGACGGCGACATCGGCTTCGACCGCGGCCTTGTTGTATGGTTTTTCACCTTTGACGACTGCGCCGACCCGCCCGGTATGGGCGCCCATCAGTGCAAATGCGGATTGCCGGTATTTGACGGCATCTTCCGGTTTGGCGAATTGGGCTTGTGCTGACAGGGGCGCGGCAATCAGGGTGGTCAGGGCGATGCTGGCTAACGCAAGTTTCATACAGTCTCCTCTAGAAATGTCAACAGGGACAGCTGCGCCGGAAAACCGGCGGCGTATGCTACGTATTGCTGCAAGGGGTGATACCGGCGAGGGCTTCATCCAGGTGTTGTTTCAGCTTCGCCAGCTCATGGTCGAGCGCGGCAAAGTCGTTGTCACTGTAGCTTAAAAAAGCTTGTTTGCAAAATTGTATGTGCGGGGCAAACAAGCGCTGGAAATCGTTTTCGCCCTGTGCGGTCAGCCGCACAATCATGCTGCGTCGGTCTTCCAGGCAGCTGGTGCGGACGACGAGTCCTTTTTCTTCAAGGCGGTCGACAATCCCGGTCAAGGTGCCCTTGGTGATCAACGTCTTTTCGCCCAATTCCTTGAACGACATGCCGGGCGTGTTGCCCAGCGTGGCAATGATATCGAATTGCGGCGGCGTGAGGCCCAGCCTGCGGACATTGGTATCCGATATCTGCTGGAATGCATGAAAGCATTCGGCAAGCAATCGAATGCTGCGCAGGTAGCGCTCTTTTTTCATGAAGGCTCCGCTCGAAAAACACAATAAAAAAGCCGGCGTATGCTCAGCCGGCTTTGGGAAAGATGCGGTCTAAGTTAGTCGGCCTTGAGTGCTTCGACCTGAATCGCAAGCTTTACTTCCGGCGCAAACTTCGGAACGCCATAGCTCAGGCCGAAATCGCTGCGATTGAACTGCCCGGTCGCATCGGCGCCGCAAACTTCACGCTTGAGCATAGGATGCGGAATGCACTTGAACTTGTTGATCGCCAGCGTAACCGGCTTCGTCACGCCGAGCATGGTCAAATCGCCTTCGACGGCAACCGGTGTGTCGCCCTCGAACTTGATGCGCTTTCCCTTGTAAGTGATTGTCGGATGTTCGGCGACATTAAACATGTCTTTCGATTTGGCATGCTCGTTCATCTTGGCATGACCGAAGTCGATGGTGCTGGGATCGATCGTGATATCGACGTTGCCGCTCTTGGATGTACGATCCAGCGTGACCGTGCCGCTGGTCTTCGTAAACTTGCCGCGCCAGAGCGAAATACCCAGATGATCGGCTTCAAAGCTCGGGTAAGTATGGTTCGGCTCGATATTGTAGGTTTGCGCAAACGCCGTGGTCGTGCAGATGGCCAGCAGCGCGGCCGCGATGTGCTTCAGTTGCATGCATGCTCCTTGTGAGAATGAGGACGGATTATTGTGTCGCGACGACACGGAACTTGATGACGACTTCATCGGCGACCATGCTGGTGTCTTTCCATTCACCTTCGCCGATGTTGAAGGCGAGCCGCTTGATCGGCAGCGCACCTTCGAAAACCTGGGTATTTCCTTCCTTCTTTATCATCATCGGAAAACTGACGTCGGCTGTCTTGCCCTTGATGCTCAGTTTGCCGACGACATCCAGCTTGCCGCCGGCAGCAGGTTTGAGCGCGTTGGAAACGAAGCTCGCTTTCGGAAATTGCGCGCCATTGAACCATTCCTTCTTTTGCGCTTCCTTGTTGAATTCCGCATCGCCAAGGTCGAAGCTTGGAATGTCAATATCGATGCTGGCCTTGGATGCTTCCGGTTTGGCGCTGTCGTAATCGATCTGCGCATTGAACTTCTTGAACTTGGCCTCGACCGGCACGTTCATTTGTTTGAACACCGCCGACACACTGCTTTTTGCAGGATCGGACTTGAGTGCGGCGGCTAACGCCGGCATCGCCAATGCCATCGCAGTGATCATTGCGGCGCGGCGCAGGAACGCGGAAGTGAACATCGTGTATATCCTTTAGAGCGAATAGGTCAGGGAGTTCAGGGCAGCATGCGTTTGAACACGCCGTCCCGGTCAATGAAATGATGTTTGAGCGCGGCGGCCACATGCAGCGCAAACATGGTGAGCAGCGTCATGTTGAACCAGTAGTGGATTTGCTTGAAGATGGGTTTCCATTCCGGATTGGCGTCGATCACGGCCGGCAGCGGCAGCACGCCCAGATAAACCACCGGCACGCCGGCCGCCAGGCTGTATAGATAGCCAGACACTGGAATGGCAAACATCAGCACGTAGAGCAGCGCATGCAAGCCATGCGCTGCGCTTCGCTGCCAGTCCGGCATCACGGCAGGGTATTTCGGCGCCTTGTGACCCAGACGCCAGAGCAGGCGCAGGCTGGCAAAGCCCAGCACGGTAATGCCCAGCCACTTGTGCCAGGAGAAATACTTGAGTTTGGTCGGGGTGATGCCCGGGATATCGACCATGGTGACGCCAAGCGCAAAGGCGGAAATGATCAAAAGGGCAATCAGCCAGTGCAAGAGAATGGCGGGCAGCGTGTACCGGAGCATGGTTGCGTTACGATAATTAGTTCGAGTTAGGACTAAATGTAGCATAAAAGCGATTGGAGTTCTTGCCGGCAGGGATAAAGTCGATAAGGAATGAATGCCGGCAAGATGCGATGCTGGACGCTTACGCAGCGGTTACGGGGCAGGATGGATACGACCGACAAATTGAAGAGGTGCGATTTCGGTCGTCTTGCAACGCAGTGAACAGGCACCTCGCATCGCTGGCGAGCTTGCCTGTCGGCCGCCGTTTTCGGTCGGCGTTGTTTAAATTTCCCGGGCCAGCTTTTCCGCAATGCCAAGATAATTTGCCGGCGTCATTGCCAGCAGTTGATCCTTGGCTTCTTGAGGTATCGCCAGACCGGTAATGAAGTCGCGCAGCGCTTCCTTGGAAATGCCCTTGCCCCGGGTCAGTTCCTTCAACTGTTCATAGGGATTTTCGATGCCAAAGCGACGCATCACGGTTTGCACCGGCTCGGCCAGCACTTCCCAAGTCGCATCGAGGTCGTCGGCAAGGCGCGCCGGATTTACTTCCAGCTTGTTCAGCCCGCGCAGGCAGCTGTCGTATGCCAGCAGCGTGTAACCGAACGCCACGCCTATATTGCGCAACACTGTCGAGTCGGTCAGGTCGCGCTGCCAGCGCGAGACCGGCAGTTTTTCCGACAGGTGCTTGAGTACCGCGTTGGCCAGGCCGAGATTGCCCTCGGAATTTTCAAAGTCGATGGGATTGACTTTGTGCGGCATGGTCGAAGAACCGATCTCGCCCGCCTTGGTGCGCTGCTTGAAGTAGCCCAGCGAGATATAGCCCCAGATGTCGCGGTTCAGGTCGAGCAGAATGGTATTGGCGCGCGCCACGGCATCGAACAATTCAGCCATGTAATCGTGCGGCTCAATCTGGATCGTGTACGGATTGTAGGTGAGGCCCAGGCGCTGCTCGATCACATTCCTGGAGAACGACTCCCAGTCGAATGCGGGATAGGCCGACAGGTGGGCGTTGTAATTGCCGACCGCGCCATTCATCTTGCCCAACAGTTCAACCGCCGCGATGCGCTGCTCGGCGCGTTTGAGGCGTGCCACCACGTTGGCGATTTCCTTGCCTAGCGTAGTCGGGCTGGCCGGCTGGCCGTGGGTGCGCGACAGCATGGGCAATGCGGCATTCTCGTGCGCGATGTCGGTCAGCTTCGCGATGACCGAGCGCAGCGAAGGCAGCAGCACGTCATTGCGCGCCGCTTTCAGCATCATGCCGTGCGACGTGTTGTTGATGTCTTCCGAGGTGCAGGCGAAATGGATGAACTCCGACGCAGCTACCAGTTCGGGCACGTCCTTGACCTTTTCCTTGAGCCAGTATTCGACCGCCTTCACGTCATGATTGGTGACCGCCTCGATCGCCTTGATACGTTCCGCGTCAGCTTCGCTGAATTCATTCGCCAGTTTATCCAGCAATGCCGTGGCAGCAGCCGAAAACGGCTTGATTTCGTCGAAACCCGCGGCCGACAGCGCCTGCAGCCATGCAATCTCTACCTTGACGCGATGGTGCATGAAGCCTGCTTCGGACAGGATCGGGCGCAGCTTGTCGGTCTTGGCGGCGTAGCGGCCATCCAACGGGGAAAGGGCGGAGAGGGCGGAAAGCGACATGATGTGAAAAACGGAAGAGGTAAGTAAAAGTGCGCGCAAAAGCCGGAAACTGGTGCGCCAATCGGGTGCAATCCGCCATTTTACCATCGCCCGCAAGGCCGGCAGACGCGGCGCCGGCACAGGCCGCACGCCGCGGCCAGCGAATAACGTGTGCTTCCTCAATGTTATAATCGCCATCACTTCATACCATACGCATCTATGAAACTCATCGGTTCCACCGCCAGCCCTTACGTCAGAAAAGTCCGCGTTGTCATGGCGGAAAAGAAGCTCGACTACGAGCTGATCCTCGAAAACGTCTGGGCTCCCGATACCAAGATCCTGCAATCCAACCCGCTCGGCAAGGTGCCTTGCCTGATCATGGAAGACGGCGGGGCGATGTTCGATTCCCGCGTCATCGTCGAATACCTCGACACGCTCACTCCGGTCTGCAAGCTGATTCCTCCCAACGGGCGCGAACGCGCCGAAGTCAAATGCTGGGAAGCGCTGGCCGATGGCGTGCTGGATGCGGCCGTGCTGGTGCGCCTAGAACGCACGCAGCGCCAGGAAGCGCAGCAAAGCCCGGAATGGATCAAGCGTCAGATGGACAAGGTCCACGCCGGCCTCAAGGTGATGTCGGCTGGTCTCAAGGACACTGCATTCTGCAGCGGCAATCACTATACGCTGGCCGATGTCGCGGTTGGATGCTCGCTGGGCTGGATTGCATTCCGCTTTCCGGAGATCGACTGGCGCGGCGACTATCCCAATCTTGCCAAGCTGTTCGACAAGCTGTCCGAAAGGCAGTCGTTCAAGGATACGATTCCGCAATGAGTTGACGTGTCGTATCGGTGCATTGAGCCGCATGCATTGATCGATTCGCGTTTATTCAACGAATTTAGGAAGCAAGACCCTAGCTTGGGAAATCCGAAGCAATAAGTGAAAAGGGCAGTCGATCGATTCGACTGCCCTTTGTTTTTGGTGCAAGTTGCGTCAAATAGTTGCGTCTTATTCTTCCATCTGCGATTGCAGGTAGTTTTGCAGACCTACCTTGTTGATCAGGTCGAGCTGGGTTTCTATCCACTCGATGTGTTCCTCGGTATCGTCCAGGATCTCGCGCAGGATCTCGCGCGATACGAAGTCGCCGGCCGCTTCGCATGCCTTGATGCCATCCTTGACGGTCTTCTGAGAAGCCTGTTCGAGCTTCAGGTCACAGTCCAGCATTTCCGGTGTCGACTCGCCGATCATCAGCTTGTGCAATGCCTGCAGGTTCGGTAAACCATCCAGCATCAGGATGCGGTTGATCAGATTGTCTGCATGCTTCATTTCGCCGATCGACTCTTCGTATTCCTTCTTGCCGATCTTTTCGAAGCCCCAATGCCGGTACATCCGCGCATGCAGGAAGTACTGGTTTACTGCTGTCAGTTCGTTGGTCAGCTGGGCATTGAGCAGCTTGATGATGTTCGGATCGCCTTTCATAAAACCCTCTGAAATAGTGTCGTAAAACGGACTAGTCTGGTCGTCCGGCGGTATGTATCCATGATAGCGCACCATGTTGTCTTTTCCATCATCCTGCATGCATTTCGTTAGTGAGAATTGTTTTCACTACGATTTGCGGCTGCACTGCTGAGCGGCTTGGGGATTGGTATTAGTGCCGGAGCCATTCCGGAGCGCGTCGATGCCGGCATACACGATGAATCGGAATTGCTTGCTGATTGGGTACATTGCGGCGCAAGAGCGTAACGGATGCTGTAATCAGCAAGCAGGAAGGGCAGATCGCATTGGAGGGCGAAGCGCATGGCCCATATTCGGCCAGTGAGGCAGTCGGCGGTTGTTCGGCCCATGGGTCGAACAACCGCTTATCGTGCAAAGAGGAATCGATATTGCGGCGGGAAATACGGGGCGCCGTGCTTGCGCCGCCCCAAACACTAACTTCAGGCTGCGATAGCTGCCTGGAATACGAGCGGCTGCGCCTCCATTTCACGCTCTTCCAGGCATTCGCGCAACACCGTCTTGGCGCAGGAATGGCATTTGCCGCAGCAGGTGCCCACATCCAATTTTTCGCGCAGCTGCGGCATAGTCGTCAAGCCCTCGTCGACGGCCTGGCGAATCTTTCGTTCCGAGACATTGTGGCAAACACAAACAATCATTCAAGCACCTTGGTGATAACTGGAATTACAAGGAAACAGATTTAATCAATTGGGACGATTGCCCGCGACCAGGCGGAACAAACGGTTCTGGCGCGGCGCGATCGCTTGCTCCACGACCATGCCCCATTGTTCCGACAATTGCTGACAGGTGGCGCGCAATACCGGCGCCAGCTCGGGCAGATCGGCCAGCGCCTTCAAATGCCTTTCGATGACCGAAGCCAGCTTGGCGCAGGCACTGCTTTCCTGATTGTTCGCGGTGTAGTGCGACATCAGGTGCAGTACTGCCGATACCAGCAGCTCGGGTTGAGACGGCACACTGGCCGGTTCGAAAAAGGCGGGGTTGATGGTGTCAATAGCCATGGCACATTCCTTTCGTAACGTGGGGACGTTGCTTGCTGGCTATCGCGTGGTCTTCGCTGTGGGATGGCTGGCGCTTCATTCTGGCGGCGGGTAGAAGTTGCGGCGGCCGCGTGTCAGGCGGTCAGGATCAGTTTGTTCAACTGGGTCAGCCGCAACCGGTAAATCCGGCCGTGGTGGTCGATTTCCACTTCGCGCTGCTGCTGCAGCAGGTCTTCGCTCTTGATTCGCATGACAGGCGCATGGGCGCCGGTAACAAGCGCGGCGGCCGGACGGGTCGCTTCCTTTTGCTGCATAAGTCGGTCCATCTCATGTCCTTTTGTAAATGCGAACAATTCTTATTTAGATTATTGACTAACTCCATAGTGTTTGCAAGCAGTTTTGTCGCCTTGTCGATAATTTATTGAGGCAAGTAAGGAGTAAGGGCAAAGAGAGACGAGAAAACATCAAAAATCAAAGATTTACGGTCAAAGCTTTCCTGGAAAAGCGAACCCACGGTTCAACAGGCCTTTGAACTTTTCAAGGTATTGTCTATTTGCCTCTCGACGTTGCAGAATCGACTGGACGGGCTGCGATATCAGGGAGCAAATTTTGCGAAGCATATGTCGATTTCCCGTCGTCCCGATCGTCGTAGAGGTGAAGTACGAAAGTTCCGCTATCTCATCTTAAGGAGTCCAACATGCGATTCATGATTTTGGTCAAGGCCGACCGCAACAGTGAAGCGGGCGTTATGCCCAGCGAACAACTGCTCGCCGATATGGGGCGGTTCAACGAAGAATTGGTAAACGCCGGCGTCATGCAGGCTGGCGAAGGCTTGCACCCCAGTTCAAAAGGCGCACGAGTGCATTTTTCGGGAAAGGACCGCAAGGTGATCGACGGGCCGTTCGCCGAGACCAAGGAGTTGATCGCCGGATTCTGGATCTGGAAGTGCGCCTCGCTGCAGGAGGCAATCGACTGGGTCAAGCGCTGTCCCAACCCGATGCTGGGGGAATCTGACATTGAGATTCGGCAAATCTTCGAGCCAGAGGACTTCGGCGAGGCCTTCACGCCGGAGTTACGCGAGCAGGAAGAACGGTTGCGGATGCAGGTTTCCAGGCAGGAGGCCGAGAACCCCTAAGCCGAATGATGCCGGGCCTGTTCACTCGGGCGGTTCCGAGCCGGCCCAGTTTTATATCGACATCTTTCCCAATTCGCGGATTGTAACTATTTCGCGCGATCCGGAAGCAGGTCCGGAAATTCATGGAAAGCCGGCGACGAAGTGCTAATTTCCGGCCGTATTGATGATGCCGCCGCCGAGGCACACTTGGCCGTCATACAGCACGGCCGATTGCCCAGGCGTGACTGCCCATTGCGGTGTCGGGAACGACAGGGAAAAGCGATCCGTACTGTCTGCAGCGATCATGCAGGGAACATCGGCCTGGCGATAGCGCGTCTTTGCCGCCAGTTGGCCAGCAGCTGGCGGCTCGCCGGCGATCCAGCTCGCCTGTGCGGATTCGAGCGCACCCGAAAGCAGCCACGGATGGTCATGGCCTTGCACCACGTACAGGATATTGTTCTCCACATCCTTTTTGGCGACATACCAGGCATCGCTGCTGCCTTCCGCATTCTGGTACGACTTGATGCCGCCCAGGCCTATACCTTTACGTTGGCCCAGCGTGTAAAAGCTGAGTCCGACATGCTCGCCGACGACGGTGCCGTCCGGCGTCATCATCGGTCCCGGCTTGTACGAGAGATAGCGGTTCAGAAATTCGCGGAAGGGCCGTTCGCCGATGAAGCAGATACCGGTCGAATCCTTTTTCTTTGCATTCGGCAGTCCGATGCGCTCCGCGATCTGGCGCACTTCGGTCTTCGGAATTTCTCCGAGCGGGAACAGGGTTTTCGACAATTGCGCCTGATTGAGCCGGTGCAGAAAATAGCTTTGGTCCTTGCTGGCGTCGAGCGCCTTGAGCAGTTCGAAGCGGCCATTCGCCGCTTGCCGCACGCGTGCGTAGTGGCCGGTCGCGATCAGGTCCGCGCCCAGCTTCATCGCATGGTCGAGGAAGGCTTTGAACTTGATTTCCGCATTGCACAGCACGTCCGGATTGGGCGTGCGGCCAGCCTGGTATTCGCGCAGGAATTCCGCAAAGACGCGGTCCTTGTATTCGGCGGCAAAGTTGACCGCTTCGATATCGACACCGACCACGTCGGCCACGCTGGCGGCATCGATCCAGTCCTCGCGCGTCGAGCAGTATTCGGAATCGTCATCGTCTTCCCAGTTTTTCATGAACAGGCCGATGACTTCATACCCTTGTTCTTTCAGCAGCCAGGCCGATACCGACGAATCGACGCCGCCCGACATGCCGATGACGACGCGTTTCTTAGCCACGGAATTCCCCGATGACGCTGGGATGCGTATAGATGACGGACAAGGGAGCGCGTTGGCCCGCCAGGTAATCCTCGACGCAACGCATCACCAGGGGACTGCGGTGGGTGCTTTCGCATTCCAGCATTTCCTCGCGCGTCATCCAGACTGCGCGCAGGATGCCGACATCCAGCGGACGCTTATGTTCTTTTCCGACTTCGCCGCAAAAGGCAAAGCGCAAGTAGGTCACCTGCTGGGTCGTGCGGGATGAAACATAGCGCGACATATACATGCCGACCAGGGCGGTGGGCGTGAATTCGTGCGCGGTTTCTTCCATCGTCTCGCGCGTGACTGCCTGAATCAGCGATTCGTTCGGATCGAGATGGCCCGCCGGCTGGTTGAAACGGACGCCATCGCTGGTTTCTTCTTCCACCAGCAAAAAGTGTCCCGCGCGCTCGACGATCGCAGCAACAGTGACAGAGGGTTTCCAGACTTCAGACATGACATTCCTTGAAGAGGGCGACATTTTACCTTGCGGCTACCAATCATGCCGTCGCAACGAGGCATGGCGTGGTGTTTCATCTCGCCATTGAAGTGAAGCATGATCGTGCGTCAAAAGGAAGCCATCTTGATTTTGCGCAACTATTGCCATTGGGTGATCAATGGTGTGGCAAAAGCTGGTACATTCAATTTTTTCAACTGATCGAAACAGCGGAAGCAATGCGCCTTTTTTTGCGAAAAATCGTTCTCTACAAGCTGATTGCCGAATAAAAGAGAAAAAAGAACGGTTGTGCTAATTTTTGGATTCCGTGTAAGATCGCTGTAAGAATTATTAAATCGAAATATCCCATGCCGGCTTGCGGGTACCGGATGGGCGGACGGCCGAAGGCGGGTTGTCCGAACCGCAGAATACTTAAGAATACTTATTCACATCACTTGGGGAAGCACATGTCTCTGATTATCGGAGTACCCCGGGAAATTTTTCCCGGTGAAAAGCGCGTCGCTACCGTACCTGACGTTGTCGAAAAGCTCATCAAACTGGGCTTTTCGGTTGCGGTCGAGTCCGGTGCGGGCGATCCTGCCAACTTCAGCGACGACACCTATGCCGCCGCCGGCGCCAGCATCGTACCGGACGCGGCCCAGTTGTGGTCGACCTCGAACATCGTGTTCAAGGTACGCGCACCGAGTCCGGAAGAGGTCGCGCTGATCCGCCCGGGCACGACGCTGATCAGTTTCATCTGGCCGGCGCAAAACCCTGAGCTGATGCAGCAACTGGCCGCCAAACAGGTGACCGTGCTGGCAATGGATAGCGTTCCGCGCATGTCGCGCGCGCAAAAAATGGATGCATTGAGCTCCATGGCCAATATCGCCGGCTATCGCGCCGTGATCGAAGCCGCTCACCATTTCGGCCGCTTCTTCACCGGCCAGATCACCGCCGCGGGCAAGGTACCGCCGGCCAAAGTCTTTGTGATCGGCGCAGGCGTGGCCGGTCTGGCGGCCATCGGCGCCGCGTCCGGCCTGGGCGCCATCGTGCGCGCCAACGATACCCGTCCGGAAGTCGGCGATCAGGTCAAGTCGATGGGCGGCGAGTTCGTCGCTGTCGACTATACCGAGGAAGGCTCCGGCGTCGGCGGCTACGCCAAGGTCATGAGCGAAGGCTTCCAGAAAGCCCAGCGCGATACCTTCGCCAAGCAAGCCAAGGAAGTCGACATCATCATCACCACCGCGCTGATTCCCGGCAAGCCGGCGCCCAAGCTGATTACCACCGAAATGGTGCAATCCATGAAGCCGGGCAGCGTGATCGTCGATCTGGCATCGGAGCAGGGCGGCAATTGCGAACTGACCGAACCGGGCACCGTCGTGGTCAGACATGGCGTGACCATCATCGGCTACGCCGACCTGCCAAGCCGCCTGTCCAAGCAGTCGAGCACCCTGTATGCAACCAATCTGCTGCGCCTGACTGAAGAACTGTGCAAGAACAAGGACGGCACGATCAATGTCAACATGGACGATGAAGTGATCCGCGGCACTACGGTGATCAAGGAAGGCAATATCACCTGGCCGCCACCGCCGCCCAAGCTGTCCGCCGCGCCCGCCGGCCAGGCCGCACAGGCCAAGCCGGCAGTCGCTCCGGCACCGAAGGGACATGGACACGGCGCCAGCGGCGCTCCCGCTTCCGGCAGCCGCATCGCCATCGTGTTCGGCGTCGCCGCAGCGCTGTTCTGGCTGATCGGCGCCTATGCGCCGGCGGCATTCCTCGGACACTTTACCGTGTTCGTGCTGGCATGCTTCGTCGGCTACATGGTGGTCTGGAACGTGACACCCGCGTTGCATACGCCCTTGATGAGCGTCACCAATGCAATTTCGAGCATCATCGCCATCGGTGCGCTGGTGCAGGTCGCGCCGCCGCTGGCCATGGGCGCCGAGCGGCCGGGCGACTGGATACGCTGGCTGGCAGTGATCGGCATCGTGCTCACCACCATCAACATGTTCGGCGGCTTCGCCGTCACGCGCCGCATGCTGGCGATGTTCCGTAAATAAGAGGGGCGATAAATGTCTGAAAGTCTCACAACAGTCGCCTATCTCGGTGCGGCCATCCTGTTCATCCTGAGTCTGGGCGGCTTGTCCAACCCGGAATCCTCGCGACGCGGCAATCTGTACGGCATCATCGGCATGGCGCTCGCGGTGCTGGCCACGGTCTTCGGCCCTTTTGTCACACCGGCCGGCATTCCCTGGATCATTGGCGCCATGGTGATCGGCGCGGCCATCGGCCTGTATGCGGCCCGTACCGTGCAAATGACACAGATGCCGGAACTGGTCGCGCTGATGCACAGCCTGGTCGGCCTGGCTGCGACCCTGGTCGGTTATGCCAGCTTCATCGATCCAGCGGCATCGGCCAATTTCTCCGGTGCGGAAAAGGCGATTCATGAAGGCGAGATCTATATCGGCGTCCTGATCGGCGCGATAACGTTCTCAGGTTCCCTGATCGCGTTCGGCAAGCTGTCCGCCCGTATCGGCGGCAAACCCCTGCTGCTGCCCGGACGCCATCTGCTCAACCTGGCCGGCTTGCTGCTGGTGATCTGGTTCGGTGTGCAATTCCTGCGCGCCGAATCGATCGAAGCCGGGATGATGCCGCTGATCGTCATGACCGTGATCGCGCTGCTGTTCGGCATTCATATGGTGATGGCCATCGGCGGCGCCGACATGCCGGTGGTGGTCTCGATGCTGAATAGCTATTCCGGCTGGGCGGCGGCGGCAACCGGCTTCATGCTGTCGAATGACCTGCTGATCGTGACCGGCGCGCTGGTCGGTTCGAGCGGTGCGATCCTGTCGTACATCATGTGCCGCGCGATGAACCGCAATTTCATCAGTGTGATTGCCGGCGGTTTCGGCAGCGACAACGGCAAACCGAAGCCGGCTGGCGGCGAAGCGGCGCAACCTGCGGGCGAAGTGGTGCCGGTGGTTGCCATCGAAACGGCGGAACTGCTGCGCGAAGCGAAGAATGTGATCATCGTTCCCGGTTACGGCATGGCGGTCGCACAGGCGCAGCACACCGTGTATGAAATCACCAAGCTGTTGCGCGAGAAGGGCGTGAACGTGCGCTTCGGTATTCACCCGGTAGCGGGGCGCATGCCTGGTCATATGAACGTGCTGCTGGCCGAAGCCAAGGTGCCTTACGACATCGTGATGGAGATGGATGAACTCAACGATGATTTCGGCGATACCGATGTTGCGATGGTGATCGGTGCGAACGACATCGTGAACCCGGCGGCGCAGGAAGATCCGGGCAGCCCGATTGCGGGTATGCCGGTGCTGGAAGTGTGGAAGGCGAAGACTTCGATTGTGATGAAGCGGAGTATGGCTTCGGGATATGCGGGGGTTGATAATCCCTTGTTCTATAAAGAGAACAATCGGATGTTGTTTGGGGATGCGAAGAAGATGCTGGATGAGGTGTTGATTGCTTTGAAGGCGGCTTGAGGGTTGTAGTCTTTTCTTCGGTAATTCGGTTCTTTTCGTTCTTCGGACGAGCTAGCCGGGAGTGGCCCCGGCGGGCCACTTACTTTCTTTGCTTCGCCAAAGAAAGTAAGCAAAGAAAGGCGACCGGCGCTCGCAGCCCCTTCGGGGTACCCGCTGGAATGCCTGTGCAATCGGGAAGCGCAGAACTCGCCTGCGGCTCAGACAACTGCGCTTCTTATCCGATTGCACAGGCATTCCAGCGGCTGCTCACAGCGGGAAGTGCTTCCACACCATCCCCACCCTGCCCCTCCCCTTCAAGGGGAGGGCTAGGGTGGGGATGGGTTTCAGGCAGTTTCCCTTGTAGCGACGCCAAAAGAGCGCAGGTTAAAACGGATAAAGAAGCGCAGTTGTCTGAGCCGAAGGCGAGTTCTGCGCTTCCCGTTTTAACCTGCGCTCTTTTGGGAACCCCGAAGGGGCGGCGATACAGGGTTCGCCTTTTTTGCTTACTTTTTTGGCGAAGCAAAAAAGTGAGTGGCCCGCCGGGGCCAGTCCCGGCAAGCATCTACGGAGAAACCAAGGCACGGCATTACCGAAGAAAGCACCAAGCTAAAGCCAGCAAGCACACTCTACTGTCCTGAGTTAGAAATTCGCAGACAAAAGCGTTCGATGCTGGCCAAGATGTCGTCGGCCGATTTGGTCCAGACAAACGGTTTGGGATCGGCGTTATTGAGTTTCAGGTAATGCCGAATGGCGTCCTCCAATTGACGGGTCGAACGATGGGTTCCACGGCGAATTTGTTTTTCAGTCAGCGTGGCGAACCAGCGCTCGACCTGGTTGAGCCACGAAGCCGAAGTTGGTGTGAAATGCACGTGGAAACGCGGGTGGCGGGCGAACCAATTGCGGATGGTGGGGGTCTTGTGCGTGCCATAGTTATCCATCACCAGATGAATGTCCAGGTCATTCGGCACCGACGCCTCGATCGTACGCAAGAATTTCAGAAACTCGCTGCTGCGATGACGTCGATGCAGTTGCCCAATGACTTCACCGGTGGCAATGTCGAGTGCAGCAAACAAGGTCGTCGTGCCATGGCGCTGGTAGTCATGCGTGCGCCGTTCGGGAACACCGGGTGCCAGCGGCAAGATAGGCTGGGTCCGGTCCAGCGCCTGAATCTGGCTCTTCTCGTCAACGCACAGCACCATGGCCTTGAGCGGCGGATCGAGATAAAGCCCGACGATGTCGCGGGTCTTCTCGACAAACAGCGGGTCGGTGGACAGCTTGAACGTTTCCTGACGATGCGGTTGCAAACCGAAGGCGCGCCAGATGCGGCTGACCGCCGTTTGCGACAGCTTCGCTTCGCGCGCCATAGCCCGCGTGCTCCAGTGTGTGGCATTCGACGGTTGTTCCTCCAGCGTCTTGGCGATCACAACATCAACACGCGCATCATCAATCGTGCGCGGCGCTCCCGAGCGCGGGGCATCGAGCAAACCATCCAGGCGCATGTGAACAAAGCGGGCGCGCCATTTCGATACCGTTTGGCGCGTCACCGCCAGCTTGACCGCCACCGCCTTGTTTTCCGCTCCGCCGGCACATTCCAGGACGATGCGCGAACGCAAAGCCAGTGCTTGCGCCGTCTTACGCCGTCTCGCCCAGGCATGCAATTGCTCTTTTTCCGCCGCGCTCAACACCAGTTCCGCTTTCGGTCTGCCTGCCATGCCGTCCTCGCCATGAAAACCAATAGGCGTCGGACAACTGATACGCAGAATAATTCAACGAACTTCTAACTCAGGACACTACCGTCTTCCAAACATCATCTGCTCCGCCAACACCCTCTTAACCGGCCCCACCGTATCCATCACCCCCAACCCCAACCCCAACAGCGCCTGCGACACAGCCCCCTCCGGCGCACTCGCAAACACCCGCGCCATCGCATCAGTCAACCGTATCGTCACTCCGCGATCCGCCTGCCGCTCGGCAGCAAACCGCTCCAGCGCCGATGCCGTCAGTTCCACCGCCAGCAACCTGGCGAGCACGACAGCATCCCGCAATCCCAGATTCAATCCCTGGCCCGCCACCGGATGCAAGGTCTGCGCAGCATTGCCAATCGCTATCGTCCGCGCGGAGATGGAGGGATTCGCATTCAACCCAAGCGGGTAAGTAGCACGTGCACCGATCCCGGTAAACGTTCCGACTCGCCCGCCGAATGCCTCACCCAATGCACCGAGAAATCCGGCATCCGATAATTCGGAAAGACGCACGGCAGTGTCCGGCCGCATGCACCACACCATCGCATACCCGCCATCCTGCGGCAGCAAGGCAAGCGGTCCCTGATCGGTAAAACGCTCGAACGCGCGATGCGCAACGGGAACGCTTGCAGTGACATGGGCAATGATCGCCGTCTGCTCATAATCACGCCGCGTGGCCTTGGCCGCCTGCTCGGAATACACGCCGCCTTCAGCCTGCACCATGATTTGCGCGCTGATGCGTTTGTCGTCGGCAAACTGCAATTCAACCCGGTCCACATGTTCGGTAAAGCTATCGATCTGCACAGGGCGCAGCATGGTAATGGCAGCCTGCCGCGCCTCTGCGGCGAGTGCCGACACCAGCGCACCGTAGCGCGCGACATAGCCGAGAGCCGGCAGCCGATATTCATCACGCTGGATCAGCGTGCGGCCGAAATGCCCCCGGCGCGACACATGAATGTCATGTATTTCATCGGCCGCGATGGGCCAGCTGCCGATCTGCTCCAGCACCTGGCGGCTGCCATACGAAAGAGCAATGGAACGAGGGTCTTGCGCGGCCTGCTCCGGTGTTTTGGCATCGATCAGCGCGATGCCTGCCGCAGCCATCCCGCGCTGCGCCAGCAGCAAGGCCAGCGCCAGTCCGACCGGACCGGCGCCGCAGATTGCAATGTCGTAATCGGTCGTGGCCATCACCGACGCCGCTTCATCGTTTCATGACAGCTTCGATGTCGGCGACCGTTTTCGGCGCGGCATCGGTAAGGAGTTCGCAACCATTCTCGGTTACCAGTGCATCGTCCTCGATGCGGATGCCGATATTCCAGTATTGCTCCGGGACGCCGGGTTCAGGGCGAACGTAAATGCCGGGTTCTATTGTGAGCACCATGCCCGGTTGCAGCTTGCGCCATGGCTTTTCGCCGTCGAGGGCCGCAACTTCGCGATATTCGCCCACATCATGTACATCCATGCCCAGCCAGTGGCCGGTACGGTGCATGTAGAACTGGCGGTAAGCGCCTTTCTCGATCACGTCTTCCAGTGAGCCAACCTTGTTCTTGTCGAGCAGCCCGGTATCCAGCATGCCTTGCGCAAGCACGCGCACCGCCGCGTCGTGACCGTCGACGAAGCGCTTGCCGGGACGGGTTTCCGCCACGGCAGCGGCCTGCGAAGCAACCACGATTTCATACAACTCTTTTTGCGGCCCGCTGAATTTGCCGTTGGCAGGGAATGTGCGGGTAATGTCGGACGCATAGCTGTCGAGTTCGCAGCCGGCGTCGATCAATACCAGGTCGCCATCCTTGAGTTCGGCATCGCTGGCACGGTAATGCAGCACGCAGGTATTGGCGCCAGTGGCGACGATCGAGCCGTAGGCGGGAAACTGCGAGCCGTTGCGGCGGAATTCATGCAGCAATTCCGCTTCCAGATGGTATTCACGCAAACCGGGCCGGGACATCTGCATCGCGCGGCGATGCGCATCGGACGAAATGGCGGCGGCGCGCTTCATGGTGGCGATTTCCTCGGCATCCTTGAACAGGCGCATTTCATCGAGCAGCACATGCACATCGTGCACGGCGGACGGCGCCGCGACGCCGGCACGGCCTTGCATGCGCACCGTCTGCAGCCAGTTCTGCATCTGCATATCGAGCTTGCTGTCGCTGCCGAGGGCATAGAACAGCGCCGGCGCATCGGCCATCAGTTTCGGCATTTCGCTGTCGAGCGCGGCAACCGGATAGGCGGCGTCGAAGCCGAATGCTTCGCGTGCCGCTTCCGGGCCATAGCGGTAACCGTCCCAGATTTCGCGCTCCAGGTTCTTTTCACGGCAAAACAGGATGGTTTGGTTGACCTTGCCCGCCACCAGGACAATCACGGCTTCGGGTTCGGTGAATCCGGACAGGTAATAAAAGTAGCTGTCGTGCCGGTACGGATAATCGGCGTCGCGGTTGCGCATGACTTCATGCGCGGTCGGGATGATGGCGACGCCGCCGCCCTTGGCTTGCATCTGCGCCATCAGAGCGGCGCGCCGTGCTGCGTATGATTTCATCTGCGATTCCTTTTGCCGTGTACTGCCGTGTTTGTTTAGCCGTTTAGCTGCGCAAGCCGTTCCGGTGTGCCGACATCGGTCCAGTCGCCGCGATAGACTTCGCCGCCGACCTGCCCGCGCGCCGCATACTCGCGCAGGATCGGTGCGATCGGAGCCGACTGTCCCGCCTGCACCGAGTCGAAGATTTCGGTGCGATAGACGCCGATACCCGAGAAGGTAAAACGCGGATCGCCTTCATTGGCAATCGAAAAACTGTTCAGCGCGAAATCGCCCTTCAAATGGTGGGCCGGATTCTTGACCAGATACAGCCAGGCGACGTCGCGCTTGTCGGCTGGGTGTGGATTGCCCCACATGTCATTGTCCTGCAAGGCTTCCTTGACCTGCTCGAAATCGAAATGCGGACAATAGACATCGGCCGCAACCGCGACAAAAGGTTCTTCGCCCAGCAGATGCCGTGCCTTGGCGACGCCGCCCGCGGTTTCGAGCGCCGTGCCTTCGGCCGAGTAACTGATGCGGGCGCCGTACTTGCTGCCGTCGCCCAGCGCTTCTTCGATCATGTCCCCGAGGTGCGCATGGTTGATCACGATATCCTTGATATCGGCGCGTACCAGGTTGAGGATGTGCCAAAGGATAAGCGGGCGGCCACGCACCGTCAGCAGCGGTTTGGGACAGGTATCGGTCAGCGGACGCATCCGTTCGCCGCGCCCTGCCGCAAAGATCATTGCTTTCATCGCATCCCTTAAAACGTGAAGCCCACTGACGGACCTTTTTCTTCCAGTTCGTCGAGCAGCCTGATCAGCGGCGCCAGATTGTTGTAGCGGCCGGCCGCCTTGCGCGTGTATTCCATGACCAGCGGTAAATCCTTTAGGTAGGCGTCTTTGCCGTCGCGGTGATAGAGGCGTGCAAAAATACCCAGTACCTTCAGGTGGCGCTGCAAGCCCATGAATTCGAAGTCGCGATAAAAGGCGTCGATGTCGGGAGTGACCGGCAGACCGGCGCGCCTGGCGCGTTCCCAGTAGCGGATCGTCCAGTCAAGCACCATTTCTTCATCCCACTGGATATAGGCGTCGCGCAGCAGCGACACCAGGTCGTAGGTAATGGGGCCGTATACCGCATCCTGAAAATCCAGGATGCCGGGATTGCCCTGCGAAGTCACCATCAGGTTGCGCGAATGATAATCGCGGTGCACGTATACCTGGGGCTGAGCCAGATTATTGGCCAGCAGGACGTCGAACACCTTGTTCAGGGTTTCAGTCTGCTGGCTCGTCATCGTGATGCCGAGATGCTTGCCGATATACCAATCCGGAAATAGCATCAGTTCGCGATGCAACAACGCGCGGTCGTATTCCGGCAACTCGCCCGGTTTGCTTTGCGTCTGGATCAGGATCAGCGAATCGATCGCATCGAGGTAAAGCTTGTGCGCGGTATCGTGATTGAGCTGGTGCAGGTAAGTGGTCGAGCCCAGATCGCTCAGCAGCAGGTAGCCGCGCTCGATATCTTGCGCAACGATATGCGGCACCGAAGCGCCGGACTGGCCGAACAGTTCCGCCACATGGATGAAGGGCCGCACGTCTTCCTGCTGCGGCGGGGCATCCATCAGGATATAGGTCGCGTTGTCAGGCGCATCGACGCGGAAATAGCGGCGGAAGCTGGCATCGGACGATGCCGGCCTGATCGATTCGGGCTGGGCCTTGATTTCAGGCAGTGTTGCAAGCCATTGTTTTGCTTCTTGGAGACGGAGATCGGACGCGATATTTACAGACATGAAACAACCTGGGGAGTAGAGACAATCCGTTGACGGATGGGAGTTCCCATATAATAAGGGATTCATTCCAAAAAAGCGCCAGCCGACCCCTTCTTTTCATGATCCGGTTCTCCGCATTTCCTCCATCACAACTATTGCTCCGCTTGATGGCCGCCGCCATGACGGTCGCTATCGCGCCTTCGCTGGCGAGCGCGCAGGCGTCCGCGCCGCGCCAGAAGGCCGAGGACAAGGACGGACCGGCAACGGTCAGTGCCGAAAAAATGAGCGGCCGCCCGGACCGGGAAGTGATTCTGGAGCGTGATGTTGAAATCATCCGCGGCCCAACCACGGTGAATGCGGACAAGGCGACCTATCGTATCGTGGAAGACGAGGTCGAAGCCTCGGGCAATATCAGGATGCGCCGTTTCGGCGATACCTATACCGGCGATGAATTGCGCCTGCGCCTGGAAGCCCAGGAAGGCTATGTGCTGCATCCGACCTACCGGCTCGAGCGCAACAATGCGCAGGGTGCGGCCGAGCGCATCGATTTCGAGGGCGAAGACCGCGCCACCGTGACCGACGGTACCTACAGTACCTGCGAAGGACCGGACCCCGACTGGTACCTCAAGTCCAGCAAGCTCAATCTCGATGCCGGCCGCGAGGAAGGCTATGCGCACAAGACCGTGGTCTACTTCAAGGGCCTGCCTATCCTGGCCGCACCGGCGATGTCGTTCCCGCTGTCGGAGGCGCGCAAGACCGGCGTATTGCCGCCGACCATAGGCACCACCAACAGGGGCGGCCTCGAAGTCACGGTGCCTTACTATTTTAATATCGCGCCCAACCGCGACCTGACGCTGTATCCGAAGCTCTATGCGCGGCGCGGACTCCAGCTCGGCGCGGAAGCGCGCTACATGGGCGAGAGCTATTTCGGCCAGACCCGGGCAGAATACCTGCCGCAAGACCGCCAGACCGGCACCAACCGCTACGCGATTTCGTCGACGCATACGCAGGTGCTCGCGCCGGGCCTGTCCTATGCATGGAATGTCAACAGCGCATCGGACGACCGTTACCCGGACGATTTCTCGCGCACGATTACCACCAGTAACCAGCGCATGCTGGGACGCGATCTTGCGCTCAATTACGCCGGCAATTTCTGGAATGCGTCGGCGCGCATGTCCAATTTCCAGGTGCTGCAAGACCCGGCAGCGCCTATCCTGCGGCCGTATGACCGCCTGCCGCAGCTGACCTTCCAGACCGGGCGGCAGGATGCCACCGGTTTCGACTGGAACGTCGATTCGGAACTGACGCATTTCTATCATCCGGACCTGTTGCGCGGCGAGCGTTTCCTCGTCAATCCGCGCATTTCGTATCCGATTATCCGTCCCGGCTACTTCATCACGCCGCGCTTGTCGCTACACGGCAGCAAATATCATTTGCAGGACCAGCCGGCCGGAGCGCCGGACCGTTTGTCGCGCTTCCTGCCGACGGTATCGCTCGACAGCGGCCTGGTGTTCGAGCGCGATGCCAAGTTTTTCGGCAACACCATGACGCAGACGCTGGAGCCGCGCCTGTTCTATGTCTATACGCCTTACCGCGACCAGACCGCGTTTCCGATCTTCGATACCGCCGAGGCCGATCTGAGCTTTGCGCAGCTGTTCAGCGAAAACCGTTTTATCGGCAACGACCGCATCAGCGACGCCAATGAAATCACGGCGGCATTGATTTCGCGCTACATCGAGCCGAGCGGTATCGAGCGCATGCGCATGGCGGTCGGACAACGCTTCTATTTCAACGAACAGCGCGTCACGCTGGGTGCCGCGCGCAATGAAAGCCGGTCCGACCTGCTGGTCTCGGCCTACGGACGTTTGACGCCGTCGGTCAGCGTCGAAGGCAACCTGCAATACAGCCAGACGCTCGATTCTGTGAGCCGCGCCAACTACGGCGTGCAATGGCAGCCGGCGCCCAAGAGCGTGCTGAACCTGAAGTACCGGCGCGATCGCATCAATATCCTGGAGCAGGTCGACGTGTCCGGCCAGTGGCCATTTGCCAACCGCTGGTATGGCGTGGCGCGCGTCAATTATTCGCTGCCCGACCGCAAGGTGGCCGAAGGCTTGCTCGGACTGGAATACAAGGCCGATTGCTGGGTTTTCCGCGTTGTCGGCCAGCGCACGCCGACCGCGGCGTCCAACGCGACCTCGGCCATCTTTTTCCAGCTGGAGCTGAACGGATTGACCCGCCTCGGTTCCAATCCTCTAGATGCCTTGCGCGCGAATATTCCCGGCTACCAGCTGGTCAATCAACCGGGCAATCCTTAACGATCCCACATGAAGCACGTGAATCCTATGAATACTTTCCAGACTATGCGAAACGCCAAGAATCCGGTACGCCAGGTGTGCCGCCTTGCGCTGGCAACCGCGCTGGTATGCAGCGCCGGGATAATGCCGGCACAGGCGCAGTTCAAGCCCGGCGCGGATCCGGTTGCGCAACCTGCCGCTCCCGCGGCGCCGGCCGCGCAGAATGCGCCGCAGCGCATCTACCTTGCCGATGCGATCATTGCGGTCGTCAACAATGAAGTGATCACCCGTCAGGAGTTGGTCCAACGCCTGCGCCTCGTCGAGACGCGCATGCGCAATCAGGGCATCGCGCTGCCGCCGCAGCAGGAATTCCAGCGCCAAATGCTGGAGCGCATGATCGTCGACCGCGCGCAGTTGCAACTCGCCAAGGAATACGGCATTCGCGTCGACGACAGCATGCTCGATCGTGCGATCGCGCGGATCGCCGAACAGAACAAGATGTCCCTGCCGCAATTCCGCGCCCAACTGGAAAAGGATGGCACGCCGTTCGCGCGCTTTCGCGAAGACATCCGCGAAGACATCCTGATGCAGCGCGTGCGCGAACGCGAAGTCGACAACAAGATCCAGATCACCGAATCCGAAGTCGACAACTATCTCGCCGCTGAAAAGGGCGCGGTCGCCGACCAAAAGGAATTCAATGTCGCCCATATCCTGGTGCGCATTCCCGAAAATGCGACGGCCGAGCAGATCGCCGAGCGCCGCCGCCGTGCGGAAGAAGTGCAGCGTCAGTTGCAGGCAGGCGGCGACTTCGCCAAGCTGGCGGCGACCTATTCCGACGCCACCGATGCCTTGTCCGGCGGCGACCTTGGCTGGCGCAGTCCCGAGCGCTTGCCGCAACTGTTTATCGAAGTGATCGCCAACATGAAAAAAGGCGACGTGTCGCAGGTCGTCAAGAGCAACAGCGGCTTTCATATCGTCAAGTTCGGCGGCGAACGCACGCCGAGCGTACTGAAGTCGCCGGGCGCCGCATCGGTCCAGCAGACCAAGGTACGCCATATCCTGATCAAGACCAACCAGATCGTGTCGCCGGCCGATGCCAAGCGCAAGCTGACCGAACTCAAGCAGCGTCTCGACAACAACGCAGCCAAGTTCGAAGACCTTGCCAAACTGTTTTCGAATGACTTGTCGGCGTCGCGCGGCGGTGACTTGGGCTGGATCTATCCAGGCGACACCGTGCCCGAGTTCGAACGCGCAATGGATACATTGCAGCCGGGACAAGTCAGCGAACCGGTCGAATCGCCTTTCGGCTATCACCTGATCCAGGTGGTGGAGCGCAAGAAGGATGACGTATCGCAGGAACGCCAGCGCCTGATCGCGCGCCAGACCATCCGCGAGCGCAAGCTGGAAGAAGCCACCCAGGACTGGCTGCGCCAGGTACGCGACCGCGCCTACGTCGAATATCGTTTCGACAACGAGACGCGCTGATCGTATCGGGATGCGTAACAGGCCAACCATCGCCATCACTTGCGGCGAACCTGCAGGCATAGGCCCGGAGATTTCGATCCGGGCCGCATGGGCCTTGCGCGAACAGGTAAGCAGCGTGCTGATTGGCGATGCGACCCTGCTCTCGATGACTGCGGCCGATATCGACCCGACGATCCGCCTGGTGGCGCTGTCGACCATGGCGCTGGCCAACAGCGGCTTGCCGTCGCTCGCGCGCGATCAGATTGCGGTGATCGACAGTCCGCTCGCGGAACCCGTGGTGCCGGGCCGGCTAGATGCGCGCAATGGCCGTGCGACACTGCATACGCTGGACGTCGCCATAGAAGGCGCGCTGCAGGGCCGCTTCGACGCCATCGTGACCGCACCGCTGCAAAAGAGCACCATCAACGATGCCGGCGTGCCATTCACCGGCCATACCGAATACCTCGCTGAAAAAACCGGCACGTCCCAGGTCGTCATGATGCTGGCCGGCGGCGAACCTCTGCTGCGCGTCGCGCTGGCAACCACGCATCTGCCATTGAAAGACGTCGCGCAAGCCATTACTTTCGATAGCCTCATGCGTACGCTCGACATCGTGCATCGCGACCTGCAGCAAAAATTCGGCTTGCCCACACCGCGCATCCTGGTGACCGGCCTGAACCCGCATGCGGGCGAGGGCGGTTATCTCGGCCGCGAAGAAATCGACGTGATCACGCCGGTCTTGCAGGCTGCACAAGCCAGGGGCATCGATGCGACCGGACCGTATCCGGCCGATACGCTATTCCAGCCCAAATATCTCGAACAAGCGGATTGCGTGCTCGCGATGTATCACGATCAGGGCCTGCCTGTACTCAAGCACGCCAGCTTCGGGCGCGGTGTCAATATCACGCTCGGCCTGCCCATCATCCGCACTTCGGTCGATCACGGCACCGCGCTGGATCTGGCGGCGGCCGGCCTTGGCAAGGCCGATCACGGCAGCATGGTGGTGGCCATCGAGGTCGCTGCGCACATGGCCAGGGCCGCCGGCAAACTCTCACACTAAGCAATGAAACATATTCCCCGCAAGCGCTTCGGCCAGAACTTCCTGACCGACCAGGCCGTGTTGTACGACATCATTCGTGCGATCGATCCGCAGCCCGATGACACCATGGTCGAAATCGGTCCTGGACTCGCAGCCATGACCAGTCTGTTGCTGGAGTCGCTCAAGCACTTGCATGTGGTTGAACTCGATCGCGACCTGGTCGCGCGGCTGCGCAAGAACTTCGCTCCGCAACGGCTGACCGTGCATGAAGGCGACGCCCTGAAGTTCGATTTCGCTTCTATTGTTCCCGCCGCCGACCGCAAGCTGCGCGTGGTCGGCAACCTGCCGTACAACATTTCCAGCCCGCTGTTGTTTCATCTGACCGAGATTGCGCCACAGGTGCAGGACCAGCATTTCATGCTGCAAAAGGAAGTCGTCGAACGCATGGTCGCCGAACCGGGCAGCAAGACCTATGGCCGGCTGTCGGTGATGCTGCAATGGCGGTATCACATGGATCTGCTGTTTGTCGTGCCGCCCACTGCATTCGACCCGCCGCCCAAGGTCGATTCAGCGATTGTGCGCATGATTCCGATTGCGCAACCCCTGGCTTGCGACGCGGGAAAACTGGAGCAGGTCGTCACCAAGGCATTTTCGCAACGCCGCAAGGTGATTCGCAATTGCGTGGCCGGCATGTTTACCGAAAACGATCTGATCGATGCCGGTGTTGATCCACAGCTGCGTCCGGAGGCGGTGCCGCTGGAACAGTTTGTCGGTTTGGCGAATCGGCTTGGTCTGTAGCGGTACGATCATGGAACCGGCGGCTGGCAATTCGCTGCAGGATTACCCAAATTATCCAAACTTCGGTTGATGCTGTACTGCCGATCCATATATCTCGCGTAGCGCTCCTTCCCCCTGGAAGGGGGAAGGTTGGGATGGGGGTGCGAAGGTCGATTTTGGTACTACGATGATTCAACCTCACTTCCCCCTTCCTAACCTTCCCCCTTCCAGGGGGAAGGGATTCCACAGCGGATCGCAATTAGGAAGCGACTTATCTACTTCCAGGTATCTCAACCGCCTCGACAAGGTAAGTTTGGAAAGGTGTTGAATATAGTAGACGGAAGTTGCATGATCCCTAATGCGCCCAAAACCGCATCTGCCCCTGAAAATGCAGCGCGCCATTTACATTGACACGCCCCAGGCTTTCGGTAACCGGAGCAAGCGGGTCCGCCTGCGCGCTCAGCGATTCATATCCCCAGTTGCCGTAACGTAGCGTCTCCGGCAGGGTCAATGCCAGATAATCGCTGCCATCGGGTTTCTTTTGCACGCTCAGATTCATCGGCGACACATCGATGGTGCCGCGCAAATTTCGGATAACGATATACGTCGTCTTGCCGTCCACTTGAAACCCGGTCGACAGGCGGCTGTCCGTGACCGCACCGCTTAGCGTCGGATCATTCAGCGCAATGTGCGCGGCAAAGCTGACGCCATCACCTCCGCTCACGCCTGCGAGTTCGCCATCATCCAGCGCTTGCAGCGGGCGCGCCAGAACCTGCATGCTCAACAGCATCGCCGCAAGCAGCGCCCATCCCTTCTTCATGTCGATCACCATGTCAGGGCCTCAGCTTCACGTCAAGGTACTGGATTTGCATGGCGCCAATGCGGCTTGCACCCAGGTCAAGGTTACCGCTGACATCGCTGCGGAAAGACAGGTTGTCGATGCGCAGCGTGCCGAGCGCGGCGCCGTTCGCATCCGGCCAGTCGATGCCGAAATGGAGGCGCGCATTGCCGCCGGCATCGGTGACGGCATTCAGAATGCCGGGCTGACTCGCGACATCCGCGATGCGCCACGGCGTATTCAAGACCGCACCCGTGCCATCGGTCGCGCCGATGTGTATGCCGCGCAGATGCAACTGTTCGGTCGCACCTAAAGGATCGGCCACGGAAATATTGCCGCGTCCGCGCGGACGCACCAGCAGGTTGCCGACATCCATACGTAAAGCACTCCCGAAGGCGATGCCGTCGCCGGAACGCGGCGTGCTCCATTGCATGCCGCCGCCAAAGAATTGAGTATCTTTCAATACCACGCTGCCGCCGTTGAAGGCGATGCCGTCGGCATCCACGCCCCAGTCGAATGCATATTGCCAGCGCTGTAAACCATTGGCATTCAAGGGCCGGGTCAGATGCACCACATCGGCCAGCCCGTTCGCGCCGCGTCTGACTTCAAGCCGGTAAGGATCGCCAAATGCATTGCCCGTATCGTCGGACCGTGATGCATGCAGGTTGCCGATATAAGCACTCGCGGTCGATGGCGAAGGCGCGTAGTAGGTGATACGTGCATCGCCAGCCATCGCAAAGTTGGCGAGGTCAAAACTTAATCCGTCGCGCCCCTGCACCGACGACAGCATGTTGTCGCTCAAAGGCTGTAATGCATATGCGGTGTTCATGCACGCACCTCCCAGCAGCAGGGTGGCAGTGCATATCCGGTGTCGTAACAATAAGTTCGTCATGATCATCGTGCCGGCGGCAGGTTGGGCGGTGCGACGCCATTGGTGGCAATCGCCGTCAATTTGTCGCGCCAGTTCATCCAGAATCCGGCCTGTGCCAGATCGGGAATCGGCATGGTCGCGGTCGGCGCCTGAAACTGCACGCCGGTCTTCAATACCGAAATCCAAAAATCACGACTAGGACCGCTCGCATTGCCGGCACGCACGCCGCCAAGCTGGGACAAGGACAGGCAGGGCGCAACGCATGCGCCATCCCAGCGCTTGCCGCCGCCGGGATCACTGCGCGAATCGAGCACACCGGCTGCACCGCCATCGACGCGCATCGAGCCGCTGAGCGTGGCGATATTCAAGCCGACATCGCCTGCAATACTGTCGAAGCCAAAACGCATGCCGACCACTTCGCGCGTGGCCGCGTCGCCGGCATTGCGATAAACGAATTCAAGGTAGGGATTGGTAATCTGCACCAGCCGTGCCGCATCGCCGGCATCGCTGCGGCCGAACTGCAGCAGGCGCATATCGATGTCGGCGCCGCCCGCATTGCGCGGCGCATAACTGTATTCGCCGAGACGGATGTCCCTGAAATTGGCATTGAGGCTGACATCGGCGCCAAGCGCTATCCGGCTGAAATCGAAGCCGCCGTAGCTGCTGTTGTTCAAGATCAGCATGCCCTGGCCGCGTGCGGCCGACAATTCATTTTCGGACAGCGGCTTGAGTTGTGCCTGTGCCATACCGGCACATAACAAGGCAGTACACAAGCCGAATGAGAGAAGGCCTGGGCGGATCACGCTCATGATGTCATCCGTGGAAAAGGAGATAAGAGACTTGCACGCATTCCCCGGCCCCTTGGAATTGACCGGGGAATGCCATCCGCATTAAGTTCCAGCCATGCAGGATTAGTGTGCCCAGATGTAGGCGCTGGTGCCGCGCAGGTCGATGTTGTTCATTGCGAACGAACCGAACGAAGTACCAGCGGCGGAATTGCCCATGCGGATCGATTCAACCGATACGCTCAACAGCTTGGTCGGATCGACGCCGATGGTTGCAGGCAGGGAGATCTTGACCACATCGCCGCCACCATAGAAGCTGGCCGGTGCAGTGATGCTGTTCGGCGCAACGAATTCGGTTGCGAAGGTAGTCTGGTTGACGACATCGATCGCGGCCGCGATCAAGCCACGAGCGCGGATGTTGTTGAAGCTGACCGATGCGTTTTCAGTACGGTTGGTGTAGACGAAGGAACCGATGTTGACGTTGAGGTCGGCACCGATCGACACGCCGTCCTGGCCGGCAACCTGGCTCAAGCCTTCGTCCTGGATCGGCGTCATCGCGGAAGCGGCGATGGCGAATACGGACAGAGCAGTAGCGATAGCGGATTTGGTGATCAGTTGCAGTTTCATGAAAAGTCTCCAAAAATGAGTTGGCGAAGTAATTCAATAGGATCGTTGTTCACATGCCGCGAATGCCGGTTGCCTGTTTCTTGTGAAAACATTTTTTTGCGTTGTGTCGGCCATGATCCCGGCCGTTAGCGTCGCACCGTCTTCCGCGTCTCTTAATATTTCAGCAATACTAAGAGCCTTCATGGTAAGACGCGCTCTTCCTCTTACGCAGGCCATGGCGCTGACCTGACAAGCCAAAGCCTTGGCTGCAAAAGCCATGTATCGAATTGCGCAAACGCGACATTTCCTCTGTTCAATGAAAGCAGCGTTTTCATTCTGCAAAGTGCTGCATGCTGCATCGCGACAGGTGAAATTAGAGTTTCTTCTCTATTGTTTCCATGACAATTTTCGGTAATCTCCTATTTCCGCGGCGTCACATATAAACCATTAGCCGCGCGGCTAAGAACCTTCGATTCGCAACATCGATTCACGGAGACCATGGACATGCCCGCGTCGTGCCGGCGTCCTTGCCTCCCCATCCATGAGGTTTTGAATGGCGGCGATTCCATATCAAGTGCAGGAACCGGTCACCGTAGTGCGCCCGCCGCCATCCAAGCTGCGTCCTCCTGCAATGGGCGCACCCTTTCTTCCGCGCGAGCGCCTGATCGCGCGCATACGCGCCGCGCATGAAGCAAAACTGGTGCTGGTGCATGCACCCGCCGGGTTCGGCACCAGCAGCCTGTTGCGGCATATGGTCGATATCGCGCGGACCGATGGCTGCGCGGTCAGCTGGATGACGATAGACGCAGGCGACAATGACCTCGACCGCTTCATGACTTGCCTGGCCCAGGCAATTGCCCGCATTGGCCGTGCGCCAGGCGCCGATGGATTGCCTGGACTGTCCGCCGAAGACACCTTCGAATTGTCGGAAGCTCTGGCGTCGATCGACGGTCCCTTCATGCTGATCTTCGACGAGTTCGAGCATCTGCAGAATCCCGCAGCGCTGGCCATCGTTCAGCAATTGATCGATATGCTCGGGCCGCGCCAGCAAGTCCTGATCGGCTCGCGCGAACAACCCGCGCTTGGCATTGGACAATTGCGCGCACGTTGCCAGCTGCTGGAAATCGATGCGGCGCAGCTTCGCTTCAGTGCGGAAGAGACCAGGCACTTCCTGTGCGACAAGCGCAAGCTCCAGCTCGACGGCGAAGACGTGCAGCGGCTGCATGACATTACCGATGGCTGGGCCGCGGCCTTGTGGCTGTCGTCGCTGGCACTGGAAAACCATGCCGACCCCAAGCAGTTCATCCGCACGTTTTCCGGGTCGCATACCGTGGTCGCTTCCTATCTCGCGGAAGCCGTGTTGTCGCGCCGGCCGCGTCACCTGCAAGACTTCATTCTGAAGACCAGCGTCATGCAAAAGTTTTGCGCCGACAGCTGCAACGCGGTCACCGGCCGCAGTGACAGCCATCAGATGCTGCAGGAGATAGAACGGTCCAACATGTTCATGGCAGCGGTCGACGAGCAGCGCAGCTGGTTCAGCTATCATCCGCTGTTCGCCGGCTTCCTGCGCGCCCAGCTGGAGCGCCAGTATCCAAGCGAGATCAAGGCCTTGCACCGGCGAGCCGCGCTCTGGCATGCACAGCAGGAGCGCCCGACACCGGCCATCGATCATGCGATCGCTTCGAAAGATCATGGTCTGGTACTGCAACTGCTGTGCGAATATGCCGAGCCCTTGTTCCTGCAAGGGCGGGTGCGCTTGCTGGCACGCTGGTGCGATATCCTCGACCGCGCCAGTCTGGCCGCCTACCCCAAGCTGTTGTCGGTCTATACCTGGTCGCTGATTCATATCAATCGCAGCGGCGAAGCGCTGGCCTTGCTGGAGTCCTTCAACGATGGTTCGGTCGCGCCGCCGATGTCGCATTCGACCTATCTGGTGCTCAAGACCTTCAGCCTGGTGATGCTGGACCGCATCGAGCAAACCGCGCCGATGTGGGAAGACCCGCACATCCTCGGCACGGCCGCCAGCGAGCCTTTGTTGCGCAGCATGCTGATGATAGGTTGCGCCTATTATTTTGCGACTGTCGGCCGCTACCACGATGCACGCCGCCTGCTCGACCAGGCAATGCATGAACATGATGCCGTCGGTCCGTTGTTCAGCGTCGGGGTCGCCGGCTACATTCATGCCTTGCTGGATTTGCTGCAGGGGCAGCTGCGCTCGGCCAATGCGCGTCTGCGCGCCTTGATCAGCGATAGCCCGCCGGTACGTGTGCGCAGCACAGGGCCGCGCCTGCGCGCTGATCGGCGCGGCATCCGAATTGCCTAATCCACGCTATGGCGCGGATACCGGTTTCGCCAGCGTGTATCTGGCGGAAGTCCTGTATGAATCCGATGCGCTCGACGAGGCGCAGCGCCTGCTGACCTTGTACCTGCCGCTGGTCAAGGACGCCGGCATCCCTGACCAGCTTGCATCCAGTCACATCGTATATGCACGCATCCTGCGCGCGCAGGGCAAGCCGACCGCAGCATTGCAGATCTTGCTGGAACTCGAGCAGCTCGGTATGCAGCGCCGGCTTACACGCATTGCCGACATGTCGCGCCTGGAACAGGCAAGGGCCATGCTGCTCGATGGCGAACTCGATGCGGCGCGCAGCATGCTGGCATTGATCAGTCCCACGCCCGCATGGCAGCGGCGCGATCTGCAAATGGTGTCGAACGACATGGAGACCCAATTCCTCGGTCATATGCGGCTGCAGTTGCATGGCGGGCAGGCTGCCGCGACGCTGGCGCCGCTCAAGGAACATTTGCAGGATGCCTATGCACGTGGTCGCATGCGATATGCATTGCGCGTCAAGGTCTTGTATGCGCTGGCCCTGTCGCAGGCGGGTCAACGTAATCCCGCGCTGCGTACTATCCGCGAAACGCTGGCCGATGCGCTGGTTGAGGGGTTTGTCAGGCCGTTCAAGGATGAAGGGCCCTTGTTGCTGGGCTTGGTGCGCGACATGCTGGACGGGATGAAGGATCTGGCAAGCCATGACAATGAAGGCTTGCGTATGTTTGCTGAACTGTTGGTTGCTGCGACGCCGGTACGGTCACAACACATGCACGACATGCCGGCCACACAGCCATCGGCGCCGGCGCTAAATGGCGAGAGCGATCTGACTACGCGCGAACACGACGTGCTGAGCTTGCTGGCGCAAGGCTGCGGAAATCAAGCCATCGCCGAAAAATTATTCATCTCGGTCACCACCGTCAAGACGCATCTACGTAATATCAATCTCAAGCTTGGTGCACATAATCGTACTGAAGCCATCTCGCTTGCGCGCAAGCTTGGGATTATCTAAACCTTCCTTCTCCCGCCTGCGGGCTATGCTATGCACATATCTTTGCAACATGCGTTCGCAGGCGGGCATTGGTGATGGTTGGTCATGCTGCATACTTCCCCCGTCATCCTCGCGAAAGCGGGGACCCAAAGTGAGTTTGCTTGATCATCCGGCTTATGGGTCCCCGCCTTCGCGAGGATGACGGGGAAAAGACATTACCAAATCAGCTGTCGGCACCCGCATGCAAGCAATCCGATGTATTGCAAAGATCTGTGCATAGCAGAGCCAGCCTGCGGAAGAGGGAGTCAAACGCAGCCGGCTTTATCTGTTTCATCTACATTTTCATCGCCCCCCTGATTGCGCCTTGATTGACACTGCGCAATCGCCCCTCATCCGATCGGATGAGTTCCCATCCTTCTCCCGCTCGTAAAGTTAAGTCCGCGCCGCATTGCATATTCGTCACTGACTGCGAGACACATCGCAGCATGTTGCAGGCCGTGCGCATCCATTCGAAGAGACAGCATGAAGGGGAACTCAGCATGTTCGTATTAGTGCTTGGCACGCTCGCGGCCTTGATGTCGGGCGCCGGCGTCACATCCAGGTTCGAACCCGCGGACCGTCCGCAGGGACAGATAGAACTGCCGCAAGCCATCATCGGCGCGATGCCGGTCACACACGCGGTGGGCATAGAACCGCATTCCGAACTCAAGTATCGCCATGTCGTGCGCCAGGCTTATGACTACAGCTGCGGCTCGGCCGCGCTGGTCACGATACTCAAGTATTACCTGGGCTTAAGCGTCGGCGAACAGCAGGCAATGGAAGGCATGCTGGAGCGCGGCGAAAAGCAAAAGATCATCGAGCGTCGCGGCTTTTCGCTGCTCGACATGAAGCGCTATGTCGCCTCGCTGGGAATCGAAAGCGCCGGCTTCCGTGCAGAGATCAAGGACTTGATCACGCTGGATCATCCGGCCATCGTCCCGATCGATTATGCGGGCTTCAAACACTTTGTCGTCCTGCGCGGCATCCGCGACGGACTTGTTTATGTTGCCGATCCCTCGGCCGGCAATATCGTGTTCTCTCTGCATGAGTTCGCGACGCTGTGGGATCGCAACACCTTGTTTGTCCTCTATCCACCCAAAGACCGGCCGCCGCAGGGACAACTTGCGTTGGCCGACCAGGAACTCGGCGTGTTCGACACGGACCGCATCCGGGACCAGGCCAATCTTCAGCCGCTGGGCAATGCGTACTTGTTGCAGCGTGCCATCAACTCCGGATTTGGCGGCGTCTATTCGCGCCGCCACTGATAAGCATTCAAATAAAAGGAATTCAGATGAACATTCAAACACTATGCATTCTCGTTGCCACCGCTCTCGTATTGCCGTCGCTTCCGGTGCTGGCACAGCAAAGCGGGACCGCGGCCGCGCGCGACGCGCTCAAGAAGCAGGAAGGCGATACCGACCAGACCACACTGCTCAAGCAAACGTTGAACGCAGTGGACAAGCAGTATTCGCTGATCAAGCGCGGCGTCGTGCAAACGACGTATGACTTCAGCTACAGCTACATTGGCCAGGAACGCATCAATGCCGATATCTCGTCGGGCCAGCTGACGCTGTTCAATATCGAAAACGATAGCTCGCATGCGATCACGAATACACTGTCGGTCGATTACGGCTTGCTTGATAACCTGACCGGGAGCGTGAGCCTGCCGCTGGTCAGCAAGTATTCGGATAACCCTGCATTCACCGGCACATCGCATTCACTGGGCGATCTGAATCTCGGCATACGCTGGCAGCCATGGGAAGCGCGCCGCGGCCAGCTGTCCACCACCTTCACCGGCGGCGTCAAACTGCCGACCGGTCGCAGCCCGTTCAAAGTCGATGCGAATGAGGGATTGGCGACCGGGGCCGGCGTGACCACGTTCAGCGCCGGGATGAACGTCAACAATATTGTCGATCCGGTCGCGCTGTTCGGTTCGATCAATCTGTCCTACAGCTTGGCGGCCAAGGGCTTGTCGCAGGTGCGCGGCGCACAGATACTCACGCGCGTCGATCCAGGCGCGAGCATCGGTTTCGGCCTGGGTTTCGCCTATGCGCTGTCGTACGGCATATCGACCTCGGTATCGATACAGGAATCGATTTCCATGCGTTCCAAATTGCGCTTCGCCGATGGCCGCACGGTCAAGACCCGCACCCAGACCGCTGGCGTGCTCAACCTCGGCCTCGGCTATCGCGTGTCGCCGAAGACCACGATCAATATCACCGCCGGTATCGGCCTGACCGACGACTCTCCCAACTTCTCGCTTGGCCTGACCATGCCACTGTCCTTCTAAAGCCGAGGACATCATGCGAGCATTGATGAGACAGCGAAGTCTTCGACGCACGCTGGTGCTGGCGGCTGCGTGCAGTGCGAGCGCGTGCATGCCCGCCTATGCGGCGCTCACCGAAAACCTGGCGACCAGTCCGACGGCCATGTCGCTGGGCAATGCGGTGACCGCCGATCCGCCGGGCATAGAATCGATCCACTTCAATCCGGCCGGCCTGGCGCGCCTGACCGGCGAGGTGCATAGCCATACGGTATGGGGCGCATCGATACGCAACCATAATTCTTTCGATGCACCCGACGGTTTCAACGTCGGCGGCTGGACCCAGGATCCGCTCGACGGCACCAGTACCGGGCCGGTACGGCAAAAGCTTTACCTGCCAGTGGTCGGCATGCGCGGCTGGCGCATGCCTGCCGCCGTGGTGCCGGGACTGGGTGTGGCGTACAACAAGCCGGATTCGCCGTTCACTTTCGGCACCGCAGCCTATGTGTCGCAGGCGATGAGTATCGATCGCAGCACCAATCCGGCCGACCCGGGCCGCTTCGACGGCAAGCTGGTGCAGTTGCAGCGCCTGACCTATCTGTCGCCGGCGGTCGGCTACAAGGTGTCCGATACCTTGCGCGTCGGCGCATCGGTACCGATCTCGCATTCCGCCTTCGTGTTCAATACCGACATGCGCATGCCGAACATCTTTCTCGGCATCGTCGGCAAGACGCAGCAGGGATGGTGTCCTGACGATGGCGGCAACATCCTCGATTCGTTCGGCATCGGTTTATGCGGCGGCGGTTCGGAAGGCAAACTCAGTCCATTCAAACGGGCCGCCAACCTGAATATCAGCATGACCGCACCGGTCGATCCCACCATCAACCTCGGCGTGCTGTGGGAACCGAATGACTGGTTCGGTTTTGGCGTGGTCTACCAGGGCGGATCGAAGACACGCTATAGCGGACGCTATACCTTCACCACCGATCCCATGGTCAAGCGCTTTGTGGAAGGCTTGAATGCCAGCCTGTATGGTCCCATCGTCGGTGCGGTGCTCGGCATGCCGCAAACCATTCCCGAAGTCCAGAGCGGCAACCTGACCGCGATCATTCCGTTTCCGACTCATGTGCAGGTCGGCATCAAGGTGAAGCCGACGCCGAAGCTACAATTCAATGTCGATGCCAACTACACCGATTGGGGTACCTGGGATGCACTGACCTTCAAGTTCGACCAGAGCGTCAAGCTGCTGGAAGTGGCGCGCATGTTCGGCATTCCCGATTCGACGCAACTGACAATCCCGCGCGGCTACAAGAGCGTGCTGCATTTCGGATACGGGATGCAGGTGCAGGCGACGCCCAAGCTCAAGCTACGTTTCGGTTATGAGCCGCGCAAGAGTTCGGTGCCGGCAGACAAGCTCGACCTGGTCGCACCCTTACCCGATACCAAGATCTACAGCGTCGGCTTCAACTACCAATTCGACAAGGACACCGACGTGAGCGTGGGCGCCAGCTACATGAAAGGCGACTATCGCGTGCCGGCCAACGGTAGCTGCAACCTCAACTGCAATAATTTTTTTAACATCATCTACAACCCCTACGCCGGACTCGATGTCACCGGCGGCATCCGCGTCCGCTACCTCGGCGCAACCTATACCAAGCGCTTCTAAGCGTAACCACACAGGAGACAAACATGATCAAACCCGTATTCGCGATTGCCATGATGACCGCCGCGCTGCACGTGCAGGCAGCCTCGCCGGCCAAGCAGGAACTGGTGCAAAAGGTGCTGCAACTGTGGCAGATCGAGTCAGTCGGTCAACTGATGCTGCAGGAACCGGTGAACGAAGCAGTCGCGCAGGCGCGCGTGGTATTGCAAGGGCGCGTGGCGCCGGAGCGGCAGGAAGCGGCCATGCGCGACATCACGACCGATGCGAAAAAATTCATTGACGAGACTTCACCCGTCGTCTTGGGCAGTACGAAGAAACTGGTGCCCAGCACCGTCGCGCCGCTGCTTGCAGAACGCTTCAGCGAAGAAGAACTGACCCAGATCGTTGCGATCCTGGAGTCGCCCGTCCGACAGAAATTCGAAGCCATGATGCCCGAGATGCAAAAGACGCTTGGCGAGAAGCTGGCTGCCGATACCCGCCCCGTGATCGACCCCAAGCTGCAGGACTTGCGCCAGCGCATAGGTCTGCGTCTGCGTACCGCCGCCATGCCTTGAATCCCCGGATTCATGTTCGATCAATATGCGGCGCATGGACCATGCTGTGCGCCGATGGAATCACTGCATCTTCAACAAGGAGAACAGCATGACTTACTCGTCAGCGATCGACCTGGTGCGCGGCATTCGCGCACGCCTCGGCAGCAGCGGCCTGGACATCGATACCCTGTTCCGGCAGGCGGGCCTGGAAGAAGGCGAGTGCATGGCGGATGACGCGCTCACCCTATCGGACAAGCTCAGCCAGTTATGGGACCGGGTCACGCAGGCAAGCGGCGATCCCTTGCTCGGCCTGAAAGTCGCCTCGCCGCAAGCGCTGGACCGTTCCGGCATGATGGGGCACATCATGCGCGCCTCGCCGGATCTGCGCACCGCGATTGAAAACCTGGTGCGCTACACGCCGCTGGTATCGCCCACCGTGCACAGCACGCTGGAGCGCATCGGCGACCGCATCCGCATCACGCTCGATCTGCCGGGCGGCCAGCGCCGCGTGCCGCAACAGCACTACGATTTCATCTGGTGCATCGTCTTGCGCACGTTGCGCAGCGCCGCGGTGCGCGATGATGTAAAGCCGGTACTGGTGACCTACACGTTTCCGGAGCCGGACGCAGCACATGCCTATGCCAATGCCTTCGGATGCGCGGTACGCTTTCATGCGCCTGCCAATACGATGGAGTTCAAGGATGCGGACCTCGACGTGGAAATTCGCACCGACAACCCGATGGCAGCCGACTGGGCACTGCGCATGCTCTCCGATCTCGCACAATCGCAACGCAACTGGACGGTACGCATGCTGGCAAAGCTCGAACAGTCGCAGCATGCCGGCGCCAGCTTTACCGCCAGGGTGCAGCGCATACTCGCCGAGATGCTGCCCAGCGGCGAACCCTTGCGCGAAGAAGCGGCGCGCCGCTTGCTGATGAGCGAGCGCACCTTGCAGCGGCGGCTGGCCGAAGAAGGCACCAACTTTACGCGCCTGGTGGACGATACGCGGCGCGCAATGGCGCAGCAGCATCTGAGCAAGGGAGAAATGTCGCTCAAGAAATTGAGCTTTCAATTGGGCTTTTCCGAGCCCAGTGCCTTTTGCCGCGCATGCAAGCGCTGGTTTGGGCAGTCGCCCAGCCAGTTGCAGCAGGGACCGTTATCGCTGGAAGTGATTCTTTCCGACAAGCCGGAGGTGGGGACCGGAGAACTCGGTGTGTTTGCGCGGCCTGTGCAATCGGGAGGAGAGGGGTTTATGCGGTTCAAGCCGAATTGTTGATGAAGCCTTTTCCAGGCCATCCTCGGGAAATGCGAATGCGGTCATGGTGGATACACCACGCCGCCTCACTCGCCCCGTCATACCCGAGAAATCGGGTATCCATGCTGAGCCGGCACTTCGGCGATGGTTATTCAGGTAGCTGCCTTGTCCCACTGGCTTATGGGTTCCCCCTTTCGGGGGAATGACGTGGGAAGGTAGGTGGTTGAATCAACTGCAAATAGCCGCATACGACCCGATATGCGCAAACCGAATAAGAACCCGCAAAACAATTCGTTCTTTTTCGATAGGCGTTTCTTTAACCTGATGCCATCCGAATGACACTTCGTCAAGACTTCATCAGGGAGATGAGCACCATGTTAAAGAAACTTATTCAATCCGCATTCGCACTCGCGCTCGTCGCACCCGCAGCATGGGCCGCCGACGTGAGCCTGCTCAACGTTTCCTATGACCCGACCCGCGAGCTGTATCAGGATGTCAACAAGGAATTCGCCAAGCAATGGAAGGCCAAGACAGGCGACAACCTGAGCGTCAAGCAGTCGCACGGCGGATCCGGCAAACAGGCGCGCTCGGTGATCGATGGTTTGAGCGCCGACGTGGTGACGCTGGCGCTGGCCTATGACATCGATGAAATCGCCGAGCGCGGCCTGTTGGCCAAGGACTGGCAAAAGCGCTTGCCGCACAACAGCTCGCCTTATACCTCGACCATCGTGTTCCTGGTGCGCAAGGGCAATCCGAAAGGCATCAAGGACTGGAATGACCTCGCCAAGCCGGGTGTATCGGTGATCACGCCCAATCCCAAGACGTCCGGTGGCGCGCGCTGGAACTATCTCGCTGCCTGGGGCTTTGCGCTGAAACAGCCGGGCGGCTCGGAGGCAGCGGCGAAAGACTTCGTCACTAAGATCTTCAAGAATGTGCCGGTACTTGATTCCGGTGCGCGCGGTTCGACCACCACCTTCGTCGAACGCGGTATCGGCGACGTATTGATTGCATGGGAAAACGAAGCCATCCTGGCGATCAAGGAACTCGGTCCGGACAAGTTTGAAGTGGTTGCGCCGCCCGTCAGCATCCTCGCAGAGCCGCCGGTTGCAGTGGTCGACAAGGTCGTCGACAAGAAAGGCACACGCAAGCTAGCCGAAGCCTATCTGCAATATCTGTACACCGATGAAGGCCAGGAAATCGCCGCGCAAAATTACTATCGGCCGATCTCCGACAAAGTGGCGAAAAAATATGCAGCCCAATTCCCAAAGGTAAAACTGTTCACGATAGATGAAGCATTCGGCGGCTGGAGCCAGGCGCAAAAGGCGCACTTCGCCGACGGCGGATCGTTCGACCAGATCTACCAGCCGGGCAAGAAGTAAGCGGCGGCCGACGAGCGAACATCATGATCTGACCTCATGTGAAAGGGGTTGCCGCCATGGCTTTTCCAGGACTGGAAAACTATCTCGAACGTCTTTACGGCACTACGCAGGCGGATACGCGCGTGTGGATCGATGCCGAAGGACGTGCGCAGGGACGCTATTTCAATTCCACGCTGACCAGTGCCTTCCAACCCATCCGCGCGCTGGGTACAGGACTGGTCGTAGGTTACGAAGGCTTCGCCCGCAGCAACTCCGGCAAGGATCAGGGCTTGTGTCTATGGAAGCTGCTCGACCATGCAGCCAACGACGATGAATCGGTCGAACTCGACCGCTTGTGCCGCGTGCTGCATGCGATCAATTTCTTCCGTCAGCCGGCAGCGCTCGGCAGCGATCTTTACCTGAGCGTGCACGCGCGCTTGCTGGCTGCGGTCGATGGCAACCATGGCACGGCATTCAGTCGCGTGCTGCGGGTGCTGGATTTGCCTCAGCAGCGCATCGTGCTGCAGTTGCCCGTGATCCCCGAGCATCAGGCATGGCTGTTGAACTATGTCGCCGACAATTACAGGCGCAATGGCTTTCGCATCGCAGTCAAGGCGTCCGGTGTGACGGAAGCCTTGTCGCTCATTAATCGGGTGCATCCCGAGGCGATCAAGGTCGATACGCGGCAAGGTATTCCGGACGAGCTTGCATGCCGGTTGCTTGAGAAATGCGCCGAGCAAAAGATTCGTGTCATTTTCAAGCGGATTGAACATGCGGAGCGTTTGCAACAACTGGAGCGGGTTGCCAAGGCAAGTGGACAATCGCTGCTGGTGCAAGATTTTGTATGGGATTTGCCTGCGGCAGCGATTGCGAGGGATGCATCGCAATCGCTGTCAATGCCCTCACATCAGCCTTTCTTTACGCATGCGGATGCGGCGTGAGAAACAGTCCTTTCAAGCAGTAGCGAACAAACTCCCCTCTCCCGCAAGCGGGAGAGGGGCGGGGGCGCCCGGCGTAGGGGTGAGGGCGGTCGCAACGTTAGTCGGTCTTGGCAAGCCCCCTCATCCCCCGCCCTTCTCCCGCTTGCGGGAGAAGGGAGAATTAGCCGCAGCAAAAATTTCCTTAGAAGACTTTCTTTAATCAACCGTTGCTCAGCCCATATCCCCCCGCAATTTCCCTCCTTATTTGAATTCAGCCTATATAAATGCAAAAAAAGTCGTTCTCTTTATAAGTTTCAAGTGCAATTATTGCCTCTCTATAGCTGAATTCGTAATAAAGCCAGCATCCAAAGCAATATTTCATCGGAAAGCAGGCACAAGGGAGAGGTATGGCAAGTGCAATAACACCATCTGATATCAAAAGCGCATCGCCGGGACGGACTTCATCGCGCGTATTGCCCGGCTTCAATTTATCGCTCGGCTTCACGCTGCTCTATCTGGCGCTGATCGTGCTGATTCCCTTGTCGGCGGTCTTTCTGAAGACCTTCACCATGACTTGGGATGCTTTCTGGACCGCCGCCACTTCCGACCGCGTCCTCGCCTCCTACCGCCTGACTTTCGGCGCATCGCTGATCGCCGCGGCGCTCAATGTAGTGTTCGGCGGCATCGTAGCCTGGGTATTGGTGCGCTACCGCTTCCCCGGCAAGAAAGTGATCGACGCCCTGGTCGACCTGCCGTTTGCCTTGCCCACCGCGGTGGCCGGCATCGCCTTGACTTCGCTGTATTCGGCCAATGGCTGGATCGGTCGCTATCTCGAACCCTTCGGCATCAAGGTCGCTTTCACCCCGCTGGGCGTGCTGGTCGCATTGACCTTCATCGGCTTGCCGTTTGTCGTGCGTACCGTGCAACCGGTGCTGGAAGAAGCCGAACGCGAGCTGGAAGAAGCCGCCGCCAGTCTCGGCGCCAACCGCCTGCAAGTGTTCGCGCATGTGATTTTCCCCACCATCCTGCCAGCCTTGATGACCGGTTTTGCGCTGGCGTTTGCGCGTGCCACCGGCGAATACGGCTCGGTGATTTTCATCGCAGGCAACATGCCGATGGTGTCCGAAATCACGCCGCTGTTCATCATTACCAAACTGGAGCAATACGACTACACCGGCGCGACTGCGATTGCAGTGGTCATGCTGATCGTGTCCTTCATATTGCTGCTGACGATCAACCTGTTGCAAGCCTGGGCACGCACACGCGGCCGGGCAGAGAAAGTCTGATATGGCCGGTGCTGCTGCTTCCTTATCCATCGGCGTGCAGGCGCGCGGCGAACCCGCGTACACGCCGGCGGCCACCGTCGAACCGTTCTGGGTGCGCGCACTGCTGATCGGCGCTGCGCTGGCCTTCCTGACCCTGTTCCTGTTCATTCCACTCATCGCGGTCTTTGCCGAAGCGCTCAAGAAAGGTTGGGACACTTACCTGCTCGCATTGGTCGAGCCCGATGCGATCGCCGCGATCAAATTGACCCTGCTGACTGCAGCGATTGCCGTTCCGATGAACCTGGTATTCGGCGTGGCAGCCGCATGGTGTATCGCCAAGTTCGAATTTCGCGGCAAGAACATCCTGCTCACGCTGATCGATCTGCCGTTCTCGGTGTCGCCTGTGATCGCCGGCCTGATCTATGTACTGATCTTCGGCGCGCAAGGCTGGCTCGGTCCGTGGCTGGCCGAGCACGACATCAAGATCCTGTTTGCCGTGCCCGGCATCGTGCTCGCAACCATGTTCGTCACCTTTCCCTTCGTCGCACGCGAGCTGATTCCATTGATGCAATCGCAAGGCACGGAAGAAGAGGAAGCCGCGCTGGTGCTGGGCGCGTCCGGCTGGCGCACGTTCTGGCATGTGACGCTGCCGAACATCAAGTGGGGCTTGCTGTACGGCGTGGTGCTCTGTAATGCGCGTGCGATGGGCGAGTTCGGCGCGGTGTCGGTCGTGTCCGGACACATACGCGGCGAGACCAACACCATGCCGCTGCATGTGGAAATTCTGTACAACGAATACAACTTCGTCGCCGCATTCGCGATCGCTTCATTGCTGGCATTGCTCGCGCTAGTCACCCTCGCGATCAAGTCCTTCATCGAATGGCGCGCCAACGAAGTCAATCTGCAACCGGATCAGGAATAATCATGAGTATCGAAGTCAAAAACATTCACAAGCGTTTCGGCAATTTCATTGCGCTCGACAACGTCTCATTGAATTTTCCTCAAGGCGAACTGACCGCCTTGCTCGGCCCATCCGGTTGCGGCAAGACCACGCTGCTGCGCATCATCGCCGGCCTGGAGCAGGCCGATTCCGGTCACGTATTCCTCGATGGCGAAGATGCCTCCGGCCAGCATGTGCGCGAACGCCAGGTCGGCTTCGTGTTCCAGCACTATGCACTGTTCAAGCATATGAGCGTGTTCGAAAACATCGCCTTCGGCCTGCGCGTCAAGCGCCGCGATGTGCGCCCATCGGAAAGCGAGATCAAAAAGAAAGTCATGTCGCTGCTGGAACTGGTGCAGCTCGACTGGCTCGCCGATCGCTATCCGCCGCAACTGTCGGGCGGCCAGCGTCAGCGTATCGCACTGGCGCGCGCGCTGGCGGTGGAGCCGCGCGTGCTGCTGCTGGACGAACCCTTCGGCGCGCTCGATGCCAAGGTGCGCAAGGAACTGCGCCGCTGGTTGCGTCGCCTGCATGATGAATTGCATGTCACCAGCATCTTCGTCACGCACGACCAGGAAGAAGCATTGGAAGTCGCCGACCAGATCGTGGTGATGAACAAGGGCAGGGTGGAGCAGATCGGTTCGCCCGACGAGGTCTACAACCATCCGGCCTCGTCCTTCGTGTACGGCTTCCTCGGTAACGTCAACCTCTTCCATGGCCGCGTGCATGAAGGCGTGCTGGATTCCGGCGGTATCGCCTTCGACGCGCCCGATCATGCGCAGGCACAAGATGCCAACGGTATCGGCTTTGTAAGGCCGCATGACATCGAGGTCGAGCGCTACACGGCGGACGCGGAAGGCATCGTTGCCCGCCTGCGCCGCAGCCATGCCATCGGTCCGCTCGCGCAATTGGAACTGGTGCGCGCCGATAATGCGCAATTGATCGAAGCCGTGATCTCGACCGAACGCTACCAGCATCTCGGCCTGACCGAAGGCGAAACCCTGATTGTGCGTCCAAAGCGCCTGCGGGTGTTCGTCAACGAGTCTGCCAGTCAATCGGCCTGATCGGGAGCACGTATGAATTTCCAGCAACTACGTTCCATTCGCGAAGCCGCGCGCCGCGGCTACAACCTGACCGAAGTCGCGAATGTCCTGTTCACATCGCAACCCGGCGTGAGCCGGCAGATACGCGAACTGGAAGAAGAACTCGGCGTCGAGATTTTCGAGCGCAACGGCAAGCGCCTGACCGGATTGACCGATCCCGGCAAGGGCATCCTGCAAATCATCGAGCGTCTCCTGCTCGAAGCGGAAAACCTGCGCCAGGCCAGCCAGGAATACGCCGGCGAAAAAAGCGGCACGCTGGCCGTCGCCACCACCCACACGCAGGCGCGCTATGTGCTGCCGCGCGTCGTGCAATCCTTTCGCACAGCGTTTCCCGATGTGCGCATCGCGCTCCAGCAAAGCTCGCCGGAACATATTGCAGAATGGGTGATCTCCGGCAAGGCGGATGTCGGTATCGCCACCGAAGGCCTGAGCCAGTTTGAAGAACTGGTGTCGTTTCCCTGCTATCGCTGGAGCCACATGATCGTGGTGCCGGAAGATCATCCGCTGAGCGGCGCGCACAAGGTATCGCTGCAAGAGCTGGCTGCCTATCCCCTGATCACTTATGACGTCGGTTTCACCGGCCGCAGCCATATCGACGACGCGTTCCGCGAAGCGGGCATTGCAACCGATATCGTGTTGACCGCGATGGATTCGGATGTGATCCAGCAGTATGTGTCGTTAGGAATGGGAGTGGGCATCGTCGCATCGATGGCGGTGGAAACCAATCTGGCGCGGGGCTTGCGCGCGGTGGAGGCGGCGCACCTGTTCGCGCCGAATGTGACGCGGCTTGCGGTGCGGCGCGGGGCTTATCTGCGGTCTTATGTGTATGAGTTTATCTTGCAGTTCGCGCCGGAATTGCGGCGCAGGGATATCGAGACGGCATTGAATGCGGGGGCGTAGCGCGGTGCGTCTGGTGCCGTGAACATGCACCTGTTCCAGCGCCATTCGCACGCGGTTACTTGCCGTCAAATCAGGCATCCCCTATCCCCGTCGTCCCCACGAAAGTGCACTGCTGTCCGGAATAATGTGGTTGACAACTCTGCAGTGCCTGCAAGCGGGTCATGGCCTATCAGGCATGCCACCTGCTCTCCCCCGTCATACCCGAGAAATCGGGTATCCATACTGAGTCTGCACTTCGGTGACAACTATTCAGGTAGATGCTTTGTTCTATCGGCTTATGGATTCCCACTTTCGTGAGAATGACGAGGGGAAGCAGGGGCAACGTCAGCATGGATGCCCGTTTTCACGGGCATGACGGGGAGAGGGAAGCGACGTGATGTAGCCACCATACCCGCATGCAAATGCCGCTACACCATTTCAAGAAAATAATTCCGGACGCTACGCTGACCATGTGCTAGGTAGACAGTCGAACGCTCAATCCCAATCAAGCCGCTTTTTCTGCTTTCTCGACCTTGGGTCCGTTGTTAGCATTCGTCGCCGGCATCTCATCGAGCCCCGCTACCGCAGCCGTCTTCAACTGATCCGGCCGATTGACGATGAATATCGTTCCCTTCTTCTCGACGATATTCAGCTTCATCAGCGTATGCAGCGCGCGCGACACGGTTTCGCGGCTGGTGTTGACCATGATCGCGATCTCGTGCTGCTTGGGCAAGCCTTCGATGACCTGGCCTTCATTGGTATCGCGGACAAACTGCTGCAACTGCGCAAACACGCGCTGGAAGGCATTCGGAATGCTGAGCAGCGTGCGCTGCCGCGAAGAGGCGCGCACGATCTGCGCGAAATGCGTAAGAAAGCGCTCCGCCACCAGCGGACGATTGAAGATCAGTGCGCGTGCCTGCGCGGTCGGCAGGAAAGCCACTTCCGAAGGCTTCACCGAGACGATCGAAGCCGAACGCGGCGCGCCGTCGATGACCGACAGTTCGCCGAAATACGCACCCGGCGAAATGAAGTGAATCCCGATCTCGCGCCCATCCTCGGTCACATCGACCACCTGCAGCTGCCCGGCAAGCAGAAAGCACAAGTGATCCGCCTCATCGCCCTTGCGCAAGACAATGTCGTGGCTCAGAAAGCTGCGGCTGGACATCAGTTTCGCGACGGTGATCAGCGTCTCCTGGTCCAGGCCCTTGAATAGCGGTATGTTGGCAGCGGTTTCTAATGCAATTGGCATGTAGCTTCGATAATCAACTGCTTCCAGCGCCGATGGTTTTCTGTCAGTAACAGGCCGTCAGTTGGATGGAAAACGTAAAAATTCAATAACTTCAAATAGTTAAAGGCTTTATCAGGACCAATTATTGCTCAAGACCATGGATTTCGCGTAGGAATTTTTTTGGTTTTTTTGTGGAACAATTGTGGATGGGGGGAATGGCAAGGGTGTTGGATGGGTGGTTTGTTGGATGTAAAGCAAACGCACGTCAAGCGCACCTTAAATAGCAATCCGCCGTAAAGTCCCTTCCCCCTTGCAGGGGGAAGGCTAGGATGGGGGTAGAGAGGTTGAGCTCGCGCAGTCTGTAAATCGACCTTCACACCCCCATCCCAACCTTCCCCCTGCAAGGGGAGAAGGAGCCCAGCGAAGGACGCTTCAGCGGCAGGTTCAAACCTCGATCTTCTCAATTCAACTTGATAAGCTCTTATCCCCCGCAACCAACAATCAATCCCACCACCCCCAAAAAATTTAACAAGAAGCCAACATTTCCCCGAAGTTACCCCCCGTTGTTCCATTTCCAACACGCGCGAATAACAGCATATATAGCCGCTTGGCAATCGAAGCTGCTATACTTTTTGCCAAATCAGGGGTATTCCCATCTGTAAAGCGAGAGACATGATGCAACCGGTAGTTTCAACTGGCTGGAAGAAGTGGGTCGCACTGGTCTGTATGACGGTGAGTTCCGCATACGCACTGGCGGCTGATCCGGCTGGCTCAGTCTCCTTCGTGATCGGCGACGCCAGCGTCGTCGGCGAAGACGGCAAGGCCCGCGCGGTCGCCCGTGGCGAAAACATCAACGCCGGCCAACTCCTTGAAACCGGCGCCACCGGCCACATCCACCTGCGCATGGTCGACGGCGCTTTCGTCAGCATCCGTCCGCAATCGCGCCTGCGTATCGAAGATTACCGCTACGACGCCGGCAACCCGGAAAACAACCGCATCAAGTTCGTGCTGGAAAAGGGCGTCGCCCGCAGCATCACCGGCCGTGCCGGCGAAGCATCCAGGCAAAACTACCGTCTCAATACACCGCTGGCCGCCATCGGCATCCGTGGCACCGACTTCGTGGTGCAGGCCAACGCCGACATCACCCGCGTCACCGTTCAGAGCGGCGCGGTCGTCATGACCCCGCTGGCCGCCGACTGCCTGGCAAGCTCCCTTGGTCCCTGCAAATCCGCAGCCAGCCGCGTACTGACCGCCGCCATGCGCGACGCCTATCTGGAACTGCGCAACCGCAACGAAGCGCCGCTGCTGGTGCCGGCTGAAAAAGCGCTGGAGTCGTCGCCCAATACGGTCGCGCCGCCGCGCCCCGAAGAGCCGCGCGCCACCGCCGACAAGCAGGCCAAGCCGGCTAACAACGTCGACACCCGCGACGCCGTGCGCGAAGTCGCCGCGGCCGACATCAAGAACCGTGTCGAAACACCAACCGCAACGCCGGTGCCGGAGGTGACACCACCCGCACCGGAACCAACACCGCCCATAACAAGCATTCCGCCACCGGTCGAGCCACCACCGGTCGTGGTCGAGCCGGCCCGTTTCTGGTGGGGTCGCTATAGTCCCTACGTTCAAGCGGGTCAGGAGCACACCAGCTTCAATGCGGTTAACCAACCCGGGCGCGAGCCCTTCTTCGGCAATGCCGTCTTCAGCCTGTTCCGAGAGTCGGGAACGCTCGTTGTGCCAAACAGCGGCGTCGCGAAATTCAAGCTGGTCGAATCCGAAGCGATTGTGATGACCGGTAATCAGCTCGCTGCCGCACAAATCACGTCGCCCAGTCTGACCATCGACTTTGCCCAGCGTCGGTTCGATACCTCGCTGACCGTCAACAGTGACGGTATCGCGCCGGTATCCATCGCGTCGTCCGGCGAGGTAACCCATCAAGGTTTGCTATTGGGTAAGACCAATACCCCCGACACAAAGCTCAACGGACTGTTGTCCGACGGTGGCGGTCAGGCAGCCTACGTGTTCGAGCGCGCACTTTCCGGCAATCAGAGCATCCAGGGCGTGACGCGCTGGACTCGCTGATAGCGACCGCCCGTCGCATTAGCCTTCATTGATGTTCCGTTTCTTCCTGCTCGGGGTTGCGCTGTGCGCAGCCCTGATCGCGCCTTCCGCACTTCCCGGATTGTTCACCCCGGTTGACCACGCGCTCAACGACTGGCGCGTGCGCTTCTCGGTGCAGCCGCATGTCGAATCGCGCATCGTCATCGTCGATGTCGACGAGCTCAGCCTGGCAGAGCAGGGCGCATGGCCCTGGCCGCGCGAAACCCTCGCGCGCCTGATCCAGACCCTGATCGACGATTACAAGGTGGCCGGCATCGCCGTCGACATGGTTTTTCCCGAGCAGCGCCCCAACGACCGTCGGCTGGCCGAACAACTGCGCCGCCCCGAAGTGACCGGCGCGGTCGTGTTCGACCTGGAACAGCGCAACCTCGCCGCACTCAAGTTCGTGCTGCCGCCGACCCTGCCGGTGCAGATCGAAGAGGGCGCGCCGCAAGTGCCGGGCGTGCCTGTCGTCACCAACCATGCATCGCTGATGCCGTCGCGCGTCGGCCATATCACCCCGATCTTCGATAGCGACGGTGCGGTGCGCCGCCTGCCGCCGCTGGTCTGCAGTGCGGGCACTTCCTGCCGCCCCAGTCTGGCTCTAGCAGCCTATGCCGGCATGGTCGGCCATGCGCGGCTGGACCTGCGCCGTGGTCAGGGCTTGCTGTCGGCACCCTGGGAATTGTCGCTGCAAACCGATGACGGCGCCCCCATCGTCACCTTGCCGCTGTCTGACGACGGCTCGCTCGTCGTGCCTTACCGGCATTCGCGCCAGGACTGGACCTCGGTATCGGCTGTCGATGTACTCAAGCGCACCCCCGACCCCGCCGTGCTCAAGGGCGTGATCGTCCTGCTCGGCGGCACCGCGCTCGGCTTGTCCGACGTGATCGCCACGCCGCTCGGCCCGGTCGCCGCCGGCCTGGAGCCGCATGTCGAAATTTTGTCCGCGCTGCTGGACAATGATTTCCCGGTCGCGCCCAGGCATGGCACGCTGCTGGCCGGCGCGCTGTTGCTACCTTTTGCCCTACTGCTCGGCTGCCTGATCCGGCGCTACGACAAACCCTTGCACCGCGCCGCTGTCTTTCCCGCCTGGTTGCTTGCGACCTGGGCCGGCGGCGCGATTGGCGCAATGGCCGCGCTGCAAAGCGCCGGCATCCTGCTGCCGCTGTCGCCGCTGCTGGTGTTCCCGCCGCTGGCCGTGCTGCTGATCCTGTCGACCGAGCTGTATCGCACCGGCCGCGACCGCGCCGGCATCTTCGCGCACTTGTCAGCCTACCTGCCGCGTCCGGTCGCGGATCGCCTGACTTCGTTCGGACAGGTCAACACCAGCGTCGACGCCTCGCGCCGCGAAATCACCGTACTGTTCGCCGACATCCACGGCTTTGCCGGACTGAGCGAAAGCACCACGCCGGAAGTCGTCGCCCGTCTGATGCAACGCGTCTTTACCGAAATGGCCGAAGCCGTTGTCCGGCACCACGGCACCATCGACAAGTTCATCGGCGACGCCATCATGGCCTTCTGGAACGCGCCCGAAGATGACCCACTGCATGCCAGCCGCGCACTCGCCGCCGCCCATGAGATCCAGGCGCGCATGACCGCGCTCGCCCCGTTCTGCGAAGAACTCGGCCTCTTGCCCATCAAGGTCGGCATAGGCCTGGAAACCGGCCTTGCCCTGGTCGGCAACTTTGGCTCCGCGCATCGCCGCACCTTCACCGCACTGGGAGAACCGGTTATCCTTGCGAGTCGTCTCGAAGGGCTGACCAACATGTACAAGGAACAAATATTGGTGGGGCAGTCCTGCGCCAACGCGCTCGGGCAAAAAGACCTGCGGGCGCTGGGCACGGTCCAGATCCGCGGACGCATCCAGCCGGTCACGATTTATTGCGCCGATTCATGAAAGATTTATTGTCCGTAGACCGCTGGCGCTGCGCGCTTGCTTCCGTCAGTGCGCCGGTACTGCTGGCAGCCGTCGCGGTCGCGGGGGTATTGCCGCCGCCGTCCTTCGCGCAGTCCCAGCCGGACGCACCTGCGGCACAGCCCAAGCCGGTAGCGGCCTCGTCCACATCGATGGACGGCATCGCCACCGAAGATCTGGCGCCCTATCCCGAAGTGCGCGCTCACCTTGACCTTGGCAATGTGCCCGCCGCGCTGACCGCACTGCAGACAAGGGAACGCCAGCACAGCGACGACCCCAACTATTTCAACCTGGTTGGCATCCTCGCGCTCAAGCTGGCCGACTACGCAACGGCGGTCACCGCCTTCGAGCGCGTCGTCCTCATGCAACCGGAAAACGCCGGCGCCTGGCTGGACCTCGCGATCGCCTCCGCCGAGACCGGCAATGCCGCAGGCGCCAACGCCTATTTCGATTACGTCGAGACCCAGTTCAATCCGCCGCCCCTGGTCAATGTCATCATCTCGCGCTACCGGGCCCGCATGGCCGCACGAGCGCATATATCGCCATGGCAGATCAGCGCGGATGCGATGTTCGGTGTAGACAGCAATGCCAACAGCGGCCTGCAAAACCTGGCGATCCCGATCACCGAGCAAGGCGAGCGTTTCGACTATTTGCTGGACCCGACATTCCAGGCACGCAGCGACCGTTATATACAGGCGGGCGTCAACGCGCGCTATCGGCAGACGCTAGGCGAAAACACGCTGGATCTCTCGGCCGGGTTGCGCACGCGGGACTACGTGCATGAAAACAGTTTCTCGACAGTGAGCGCTAACCTGAGCGCCGGCCTGTACCGCGCCACGACATTCGGAGATGCCGCTGCCCTGCTGCACTATGAAAATTTGTGGCTGGGCGGGTCATCGCTATTGCGTAACGTGCGCGCGGTGGCACAGATCGAACACCCGGTAGAGAACTGCCGCATTGGCTTCAGTGCAGAATCCGAATGGCGGCGCTATGCCGATCGGCGCATTTTCGACGCCAATATCCTCTGGGGCCAGGCCGGTGTCGCATGCGACTTCAAGCTGGAAGCTATCCCGGTCCAGACCATCCTGATCGGCCGCGCCGGCTTTGACGATCCCGTCTACGATCGCGCCGGCGGCGAAACCCGCCACACCGAATTGATCGCCCAGTTCGCGATGCCCATCGCCTGGGGCGCGCGCCTGGAATTCACCACCACCTTTGCCAAGGCGGTCGACAGGGAAGGCTACAGCGCTCTGCTGGAAGACAACGCTGCCCGCCGCCTGAACCGCCGCAATATCCGCCTCGGCGTCACTGTCCCATTCACCCCCGTATCGGATGTCATGGTCCTGGCCGAAGACAACCGCTTCCAATCCAATCTCGCCCTGTTCCGCCAGAGCGGCCAAAGCATCAGCGTCGGCTACAGATACAGGTTCCATTGACGCAGGGCAGAAGGGCGCCGAATTCAATTCGCCCCGCGCCGTCCCCATAATCATCAGCGCCACCCTCAACTCCACAAAGCCAACCACCGACCCGCCCTTCAACCTCCTACCGGTTCCCTCCCCCGGGCAGGCTATGCTATGCACAGATCTTTGCAATACATTGGATTGCTTGCATGCGGGTACCGACAGCTGATTTGGCAAGGTCTTTTCCCTGTCGTCCTCGAGAAGGCGCACTGCTGTCCGGAATAATGTGGTTGACAAATCTGCCGTGCCTGCAAGCGGGTCATGGCCTATCAGGCATGCCACCTGCTCTCCCCCATCATACGCGAGAAATCGGGTATCCATACTGAGCCGGCACTTCAGCTACAACTATTCAGGTAGCTGCCTTGTCCTATCGGCTGATGGATTCCCACTTTCGGGGGAGTGACGAGGAGAAGCAGGGACATGCATCAAACGCAAACAGCCGCATACGACCGTTATCGGAAAAAACCAAATTCAAGTCTCCGAACACAGATACGCTCCCTCGCACCAATGCCTGTCAGCTTCTAGTGCGTTGTCAACTACATTATTCCGGACAGCAGTGCGCTTTTGCGAGGACGACGGGGGAAGTTGGCAGCACGACCAACCACCCATACCCGCCTGCGACCGCCTGTTGCAAAGATCTGTGCGGAGCATAGCCCCCGGGCAGGGGGAGGGTTAGGGCGCCCGGCGTAGGATGGGGATCGAATGCCCAAAATTCTCACCACCGCCAACAAAGCCAAAAGCCAACCACATCACCGCTCAGCAAACCGCCAACGCAAACCTATCAATACCACCCGACATTCACTCCCCTGCCAATCCACCAACAAAAGCGTCATTCAAAAACATCTATAAGAAATAAGAAGCCAAGCAGCCGCCTCCAAAACCGCCTCGAGCCTTACCAATCTGCAACCCTCTATATATAGACATATGCTGCAGACACCCTCGTCCCTCTCCCAAGCCGCGCCAAACCCACAACCAACCGCCAAATCCTCAAGTCAGACCCTTCTAATCACCCTCCCAAACCACCATCCACCCCCAAACACCACACCCCCATTCACCCCAAAACCACAACGCAGACCTATTTCCTCTTATACAAACAAGTAATAAACCATCTTCAAAAACAAACAACGTCGCCATAAATGCAACAAAAACATATTCTTCCGCCAACAAAAACAATTCCAAAAAAGCATTTACGTTGGACCAAAGCAACGTTTCCACAGTAAAATCGCGAGCGGCTTTTGAAGTACCGTAGTTTCCGCGTGTTGTTTTTGAGAGAAAGAAATACAGGTGTGATGACCATCACATTTATTCTTGTCCGGCCTCAATACTATACGCACAGCAACTGGCTCAACACAAAAAAAGCCGGCTTCGCTGGGATTCTTAATTTTTCCTTTTTGGGAGTTTTAAATGGCAATTACCACACAAATGCGTACCGACGTAGCGAACCTGTACGTTTCGCTTTTCGGCCGCGCTCCTGAGCGTGACGGTCTCGGCTTCTGGGTTAACCAACTCGACGCCGGCAAGACTGTCGCTGAAATCGCGCAGTCGATGTACGAAACAGAACCAGCACGTGCAACTTACCCGACTTTCCTTACTAACGAAGAAATCGTTACCAAGTTCTACACCAACGTTCTGGGCCGTACACCGGATGCAGAAGGCAAAGCTTTCTGGACAGCCAAGCTGAACGCTGGCGCATCCAAGGGTGCTCTGATCGCTGAAATGGTTGCTGCAGTCAACAGCTACGCTGGTACTGACGCTGCTGCTCTGGCTTCCAAGGCACTGTTCCAGAACAAGGTAACAGTTGGTTTGTACTACGCTGTTGACCTGGGTGGTAACGACGTTTCGAAGGCAGCAAACGTATTGGTTGGCGTGACAGACGCAGCAGCTTCCGTTGAAACAGCAAAAACTGCAGCAGCTTCTGGTTCGGGCGCTACTTTCGTGCTGACAACCGGCACTGACAACCTGGTTGGTACCTCCGGTAACGACACATTTAACGCAGCTTATACTGCAGCAAATGGTATGGCTTTCCAAGGTTCTGACTCCGTCGACGGCGGCGTTGGTACAGACTCCCTGAACATTACCCTCGGCACAGCAGGTACTTACCAAGCTGCCGCTGTAAAGAACGTTGAAAACATTGTTGTCACTGATACCGCTGGCGCGACACTGAGCCTGCTGGGCGCAACTGGTGTTACTAGCGTCGAATCCAGTGCTTCTACAACAGCAACTACTATCAGCAACATCGCTTCCACATCGACAGGCCTGAAGGTTTCGAACAGCGCTGTCGGTGCAACCTTCGCGTTTGCAGCATCCGCTGTTGCTGGTACAGCTGATACCGCAACTCTGACACTGAACGGTCAGACTGCAGGTACAAACGTGATCGCTGGCATTGAAACACTGAACATCGTGTCCACTGGTAGCGCCAATGCAGTGACTGCATTGACAACCGCTGCTGCGACCAAGTACGTAGTTTCCGGCAACCAGACTCTGAACCTCGGCACACTGGGTGCCACAGTTCTGACCGTTGACGCAAGCGCAGCAACTGCTGGTGTAACTTTCACATCCGACCAAGCAACTGCTTCGACAATTACCGGTGGTTCTGGTAATGACGCGTTGACATTCACTGGTACTAACGCTGTGAATGATTCGATCAACGCAGGTGCAGGCAATGACACCGTAACATTTGCAGCCAATCTGGCTACAACTGACACAGTCAACGGCGGCGACGGTACCGACACTATTGCGGCCACTACAGCCCTGCTGACCGCTTACACAGCTCCGACTACCGCAACACTGACCAACTTCGAAGCCATTAAGGTAACCAACGCACTTGCAGGCAACCTGACGGCAGCTAACGTACAAGCAACTGGTATTAACACAGTTGAACTTGCACTTGGTTCGGGCGCGCACACAGTGACCATGGCTGCTGGCGATATGACCGTCAAGATCGGTGGAGCTAATACCGGTACACTGACCGTTAGCGACACAGGTACAGCAACAACTGACTCACTGACCGTCACCAACACTGGCGCTGCAATCTCGATCTTCGGTGCTGCTGCAGGTGGTCTGGCAGTTTCTGGTTACGAAACTGTTACTATCAACGGTTCCGGCACTGGTGCAGCGACTACTCAAGCTGCAACCACAATCACTCTGACAGCTGACACTGGTGGTACGTCGACATTGAACCTGACAGGCAGCAACGCCTTCACAAGCACTGGTGCTATCACTGCAAACGTGATTAACGCATCCGGCTTGACTGGCACTGCTTCCCTGACCATGGGTGCTGCGGCAGCAAACAGCACATTGACATCGATCCTGGGCTCCGCCAACAGCGACACGCTGCGTGGTGACGATTCTTCCAGCATTGATGGCGGTGCAGGTAACGACAACATCTTCGGCGGCACAGGTGCTGATACGCTGGCTGGTGGTGCTGGTAACGATGTTATCACTGGCGCAGGCGGCAACGACGTTATCACTGGCGGTGACGGTAACGACTCCGTGACTATCACTGTAGCTGGCAACGTCAACCTTGATGGCGGTGCAGGTAACGATTCGATCTCTCTCGGCGACACGTTGACACAAGCTGACACCATCAATGGTGGTGACGGCACAGACACAATCACGCTGACAAATGCTGGCGTTACTGCTGTCAATGCGTTGACAATTTCCAACGTCAACACACTCAATAACAACATTTCGAACGTTGAAGTGTTGAACCTTGATGCACTGGCACAATCCGTCGATGTCGGCCGTCTGGATGGTATCTCCACCATCACGCTGAACGCACTTGGTGGTGCTGCTGGCGTAACTGGTCTGGGTGCTACTAACTCCGTCACTGCAACAGCAAACCTCGGCAATACCCTGACACTGGGTCTGGCCGACGCTACTGGCAGCGCAGACGTTGTAAACCTGACTGCAAACGCGTCCGGCAGCGTTGCTCTGAACACTGTAACAGTTGCTAACGTTGAAACTGTGAACGTAACAGGCAATGATTCCGACACAACGACTACAGGCGCAACTGCTGATGCAGCTCACTCGCTGACATTGACAGCTGACAAGGCAACTAAGGTAGTTGTTGCTGGTAATGCCGCATCGATGAACCTGACACTGACTGGCAGCACAGCAGTCACCAACCTGGATGCCTCGACTTTCGCAGGCGCCCTGACAGCAACTCTGGTTAGCACTGTTGCTGCAACAGTGACCGGTGGCGCAGGTGCAGACGTTCTGACTGGTGGTACAAAGGCAGACGCTATCAACGGTGGTGCAGGTAACGACACAGTGGCTGGTGGTCTGGGTTCGGACACAATCGATGGTGGTGCTGGTACAAACACACTCGACGCATCCGGCATGGTTGGCGTGACAGATAGCGACGGTAACGTCATTTCGACTGGTGCTGTAGTCAACTTGAGCGCTGCTGCGATCTCCGCTGCAACAATCAATACAGCGCTGAGCACTTCGTTCATCGCTGGTGGCACTAGCTCGGTCGCTGCTGGTACTGCTGCTTATCTGTTTGGTTCGAACAGCAACCTGGCTTCCGTATCTGTTGACCATCTGTTGAACCTGACAAAGGTTACTGGTACATCCGGTGCTGACTACCTGGCTGGTGGCGCATCTGCTGAAAGCCTGTCTGGTGCAGCTGGTACCGACTACATCAATGCTGGTAACGGTGCTGACACAGTCACTGGCGGTGCTGGTGACGACGCGATCGTTCTGACTGAGACAGCAGCAAACTCGGCAGCTGACGTAGTTGTATTCAGTGGCTCGACAACAGCTGACAACGGCGCAGATACTATTACTGGCTTTACCGTAGCAGCTGACGTGCTGAACTTTGCAGGTGTTCTCACTGCAGGCTCGCTGGCCAATGCTAATGTTGGTACTGCGATCACACTGGCGACAACAGGTGCGCTGGCTACTGAAGGTACTTCGATTGCTGTTGCTGCTAATAAAGTGTATGTGGCACAGGTCGCAGTAGCGGCAGGTATTGATACCGCTGCTGAAATGATCACGGCACTGACAGATACTGGTGTTCTGGACGCAGTTGATGTGGCTGCTAGCGCTGAAGCAATCCTGATAGTGTCTGGTGCTGACGACGCAACTAAGCTCTACGTCTATGGTGTGAATAACGACGGTACTGCAGCAATTGCAGGCGGCGAGTTGGTCCTGATTGGCACTATCACAACTGATAGCACCACACTGACTACTGGCAACTTTGCATTCTAAAAACCATTGAAGTGATCTTGATCACTTCTCTAGCTAATTAGACTAGTTGTGACGACTAAAACCCTGCCCAGCAATGGGCAGGGTTTTTTTTGTTTCAAGCAAAATAAAAATTTATGCTAATTCTTACGCATGAGAGAAGTTGCTGCTAAATTCGAGGTTTATGACGTATATCTCGCTGTCTATGAATCTCCATAAAAACGTTCACGACCAATTACATCGCGGCCTCGAATCCCATGAATGTCTCATTTCGGGAATAACCAACACTTTAATTGAGCGATTTGCTTCTACACACGACATTACTGTTGTAGAAGATACGGACAACGGCAACTGACCAAGGCTCCGAGTTGGTTTAATAATCTCACGCACCTGGACCAACTTCTGTCTGTGCGGGAATGGCGTTCCGGTCCAACACCTTGGCTGGTAATGAAAGCAAAATCGTGACGAATCCCACTTCTTCTGCAATCTATTTTCATCCTGAAGCGTATACGACTGCAGGTCCAAAATTAATGGGCCGCAATGCCGCTGGCGAGTCTTTCCTGCGCGGCTATCTCGCCTACGGTAAAACGAACGAATTCTGGGTACAGGTACAACACATCGATCATGGCAAGTCATTCGCCCATGCAGTCTCATCTGCCGGACGCACGGAACAAGTCAAAGCTGTTGATAAAAACTCGCTTGGCGGTCTGGCCGAAGCCGGCACCGTCTATCATCCTGGTCCCGGTATTGGTATTCACGCATGGCAACGCGCGCACTACGGGCATGCAAACTGGAGCTTGTGCGGTATTACGCATACTACCGCCTCGGCCGGTGCCATGGATTCCATCGCAGAACTGCTTACGGCTCCTGTCCAGCCTTGGGACGCAGTGATCTGTACCAGCAACGCGGTTAAAGACAACGTCATGCGCATATTGCAAGCGCAGACTGATTATCTGGTGCAAAGAACAGGTGCAACCCGCATGGTACTGCCGCAATTGCCGGTGATTCCGCTTGGTATTCATACTTCCGATTTTGTGTACACGGAAGATCAAAAGGCTGCCGCGCGCGCCGCCGTCAACGCAGACGCGAAGACGCATGTCGTCCTGTTCATGGGACGTCTGTCGTTTCACGCAAAAGCACATCCATTAGCGATGTACCAGGCGCTCGAAATTGCGGCGCAAGCATTACCTAAAGACGAGCGAATCGTTCTCATCGAGTGCGGTTGGCATGCAAACGATTTTATTAGTAAAGCCTACGTGGATGCTGCGCAAGAGGCTTGTTCAAGTGTGCGGGTTATAACGCTGGACGGTCGCAAAGCCGAAGACCGGCTAACTGCCTGGGCGAGCGCAGATGTATTCTGTAGCTTGTCGGATAATATTCAAGAAACCTTTGGCATTGTCCCCATCGAAGCCATGGCTGCTGGGATACCGGTCGTAGTGAGTGATTGGGACGGTTACAAGGACACCGTGCGCGACGGTATCGACGGCTATCGTATTCCAACGGTTATGCCGCAAGCAGGCTTGGGCACTGATTTGGCGTTACGCCATGCCCTTGATGTCGACACCTATGATATGTATTGCGGTCATACGTGCTCATTGGTGTCAGTCGATGTGGCGGCAAGTGCGAAAGCGTTCTCAGCACTGTTCGCTTCGCAGGAACTGCGCTGGAAAATGGGTGAGGCGGGTAGATTCCGGGCGCGCCAAGCTTATGACTGGGCCGTAATCATTCCGCAGTATGAAACGCTTTGGGCGCAGCTCGCCGAAATTCGCAATGGGAATCGTGCATTCATTACATCACTGCCTAATCCATGGCCGGCGCGCATGGACCCATTCGCTGCATTTGCTAACTATCCGACAGAATTACTTACGGCGAATACAAAGCTGACTCTTGCGCGTTCTGATGCAGTTCAGGCATTGACACGGTGGCGCGCGTTGGCAATGGTTAATTTTGCAAAGCACGTTATTCCTTCCGATGCCGAATGCGATATCGTATTGACTGCATTGGTTAACGGTCCACAAACAGCGGGCACACTCATTCAAGCGCTGCCCGCGGAGCGTCAGCCATTTGTCTTCCGTGCTTTGGTATGGATGCTGAAACTGAACGTACTGAAACTAGCGGATCACGCCTGAATGCAAGCATGAATATTCTTTTCATCCACCAAAACTTTCCTGGGCAGTTTAAGCATTTGGCACCTGCTTTAGTTGCGGCAAAACATACGGTTGTCGCCATGACGATGCAGTCAAAGGCGCCGGCGACCTGGGAGGGCGTCCATATGGTGCCGTTTCAGGCCAACCGTGGCACGACACCCAATATGCATCCGTGGGTCGCTGACTTTGAAACGAAGACGATACGCGGCGAAGCAGCGTTACGTGCTGCGATTGCACTAAGGCAGCAACGCTTTGTACCTGATGTAATTATTGCGCATCCGGGGTGGGGCGAAAGTCTATTCGTCAAGGAAGTATGGCCAACCGCAAAACTAGGTATCTATTGTGAGTTTTTTTACCATCCACACGGCGCAGATGTCGGATTCGATCCGGAGTTCGCAAATGCGGACATAGGCGACGCATGCCGGGTACGGCTAAAAAACATAAATAATTTGCTGCATTTTGAAGTGGCCGATGCGGGCATCTCTCCTACATACTGGCAAGCCAGCACTTTCCCGGAACCGTTTCGCAGCAAGATTACAGTCGTTCACGATGGCATTGACACCGACGCAATCGCACCTAACCCTGCCGTAAGCCTGACATTGACGACGAACTCCGGGCAGATCGTACTTACACGTAACGATGAGGTCGTTACCTTCGTCAACCGCAATCTCGAACCGTATCGCGGCTATCACATCTTCATGCGCGCATTGCCTGCAATCTTACGCGCCCGACCGAATGCGCGTGTGTTACTGGTTGGTGGCGACGATGTCAGTTATGGCGCACGGCCCGAAGGCGACCGCAAGTGGAAGGACATCTTTGCGGCTGAGGTGCGTGGACAGATCAATGATGCCGACTGGGGACGCGTACACTTCCTTGGCAACATCCCCTACCAGCACTTCATCCCTTTGCTGCAACTGTCGACGGTCCACGTCTATCACACCTATCCCTTTGTGCTGAGCTGGAGTCTGCTCGAAGCAATGAGTGCCGGATGCGCGATTGTTGCAAGTGATACTCAACCATTGCATGAGGCTATTCGGCACGACGATACAGGTCGTCTGGTCAATTTTTTTGATGTAGCTGGATTGGCGAAGGAGATCTGCGCCTTACTAAGCGATGCGGCCGCCCGCGCACGACTAGGTGCGAATGCACGTGCTTTTGCGCAGGCGACCTATGACCTAAAAAATATTTGCCTGCCGCGCCAGCTGGATTGGGTTGAATCCCTCCAGTCAAAACCTGATCACAAATAATGCATCCAGAAGCGATATAACGTTATTTTACGTAGAATAGTCGCGCGTTCAACTACCATGCGAGTTACCTATGACCGATTGGACTTCGGGCTATGTTGCCGATATCGGATACACCTTCGGCTATTACCATGAGTTAAATCCGCTTCGTCTGCGCCTTGCATTTCTGAATGCGGGCGTAACACCACCGGAAACCAATGTCGCATGCGAACTCGGTTTTGGTCAGGGCATGAGCATCAATCTGCATGCAGCCGCTTCAGTAACGCAATGGTATGGCACTGATTTCAATCCATCGCAAGCAGCGTTCGCACAAGAACTAGCGTTAGTGTCCAATGCGGGTGCACAAATCTTTGACGAAGGCTTCGCAGAGTTTTGCAACCGAAAAGATTTGCCCGAGTTTGACTATATAGGGTTGCATGGAATATGGAGCTGGATATCCGACGAAAATCGGTCGATCATCGTCGACTTCTTTCGACGCAAGCTGAAAGTTGGAGGTGTCCTTTACCTCAGTTATAACACCCAGCCTGGATGGGCGTCCATGGTGCCAATGCGGCATTTACTCACCGAACATGCTGAGGTTATGGCTGCACCGGGACGAGGAATCATTTCCCGGGTTGATGCCGCTATGGAGTTTGCCGAGAAGCTGCTTGCCACAAATCCGCTGTATCTCCGTGCCAATCCGCAGGTAGCCCAACGAATAAAATCCATGAAGGCGCAGGACCGTAGTTATTTGGCCCATGAGTATTTCAATCGCGATTGGCATCCGATGCCCTTTGCCGAAATGGCGGAATGGTTGGCGCCGGCAAAACTGAACTTTGCATGCTCAGGGCATTATCTTAGTCATGTGAACGGCGTGAATCTGACTGGCGACCAGCAAGCGTTTCTAAACGACATCCCGGATCCGATGTTTCGGGAAACGGTACGTGACTTCATGGTTAATCAGCAATTCCGTAGGGATTACTGGGTAAGAGGCTTGCGACGACTGTCTAATGTTGAACGCATTGAAGCGATACGGCGCCAAAAAGTAATTCTGATATTGGCGCGTACAGCACTCTCACTTACTGCCGTTGGTGCTTTGGGTGAAGCGAAAATGCATGACAACATTTACTCGCCGATTCTCGACGTCCTGACAGATCATCGTGTGCATACCATCGGGCATATTGAGCAGGCCGTAGCAAAAGACTGTTTAAAGTTGGCGCACATTTTAGAAGCACTGATGCTTTTGATAGACAAAGGCGCAGTCGCCGCTGTCCAAGAAGATCAAGTAATTGAAAATGCCAAGTTACAAACTGATAGGCTTAATTTGCATCTTATGAATAAATGCAAAGGGAGTTCCGATATTAGTTACCTGGCAAGCCCCGTCACTGGAGGTGGCGTGGGTGTGGCGCGTTCTGAGCAATTATTTCTTTTAGCCGCGCTCAATGGTCGGAAACAACCATCAGAGTGGGCCCAATTTGTATGGGAGATCTTTGCTGCACAAGGGCAATCTATTGTTGTAGATGGCAAAGCATTGCCCACAGCAGAGGCGAACATCGCAAAATTAACCAAGGACGCTACTGCTTTCGCACTTCAACAACTTCCAATTTTGAAATCATTGCAGATCGCCTGATGAATTATCGCCCGCGTAACCTATGTGAGTTAGAACGTTGACTCATTTGATGAGCTTTCGGAAGCCACACCCGACTGCATAAAATAGCAGCGGGACGAGACTGCCCCATATCTCGGGGGAAAAGATAAGCATTTGACGGCCAACACCTTCCCCAAGTTATTTCGCTGTCGGACCAACGTCGTCCATGACGGTATCGATACCGAAGCAGTCAGGCCTGAGTCGATGGCAACCTTACCCAAAATGGCGATTTCGCGCCGACGAACTTCGGGCTCTCTACGCCAAAAAAAGTAATTATTTCTATTGTGCCTCGAGGCATTTATTAACCTGCTTGTAATTGGAAGACGGGTAACGTCTGTCCTCTCCATCCAGCACAGATTGTTATAATGCGGCACCTGCGTTAGTGAAGCACAAAGGAGGTACATTGACCCCGGCGCCTCGCCTTATTCTGCTGAACATTCAGGCGGTAATTGACATTCGAGTAATTGTGCTTGGCCCCTCTTGCTAAGGGAAGATTGGGCGCTTCGCGACACATCGAATGCGCCAGTCATTGACTGAATGCTCAAATAGGAACACTGAGTGGCAGTCTTTCAAACTGAACCATCGCGATAGCGCAGGAAACGTGGTGTATTAGCGAAGCTGCCGTCCAGGCACGGCAACTCATATGAAATGTCATTTGGCATTGCTCGTCACAAGATCAATCACTTAACTCAGGCCTGTCGTAATAAAGACTTCTCAATGAATCCTTCAGTAGCGCTCGACGCGCTCGAATCGGTTAAATTTGCGCCGACTTCATCGCCGTTGTGGCAGCGCCTCGCATCGCTGACTAATACTCTGGAGGGCGATGCGCGGACAGCACTAATCAATGAAATCGCAGCGCTGGTACTCAAAGCCCGGGACGCGGAATGGCTACGCTGCTCGGCATTGGCCTATCTCACGCACGATTGCGTTTGGCTCGTCCGGCAGGCGATGCTCGCCGACGATACATCGTCACCAGACGCCATTATGGCTTTACTTGGACTGGCCTGGCACCAGGCGTTGGTACGCATGCCGGAACGGAACGCCTTTGCGCAACTACTGCAAGACATCGATGCCGTCCGCTTGCAAAGCTTGGTAGCAGCGCGTATCTCAGGTGGGGTTTCCATTCGGCGTGGCACGCCCGACTCTCGACTGCGAGTGGCGATTTACACGCCGGAGGTAGGCAGCAGCCGACATGGTGGTACCATGTTCACGCTTAACCTCATCAGCGTCCTGGCCCGCCAGAGCACGGACCTCTACGCCTATACTGCAAAAGAAACCACCATCCCGGTGGTCGACAGCTATCACGGCAGCATAGAGAGTGTCGCTGCCTTGGCGGTGGAGCAGGAATCGCTGAAGCTGAATACGTCGCGGGCGATTCAGTTGATGCTGCCGAATACGGAATTTTCTTTGCGCTCGCGTTTTGATCACGTGTTGCAGGCTATTGATGCCTATGCGCCAGACGTGGTGGTGTTCGTTGGATTCATGTCCCCGTTGATGTACAAGTTATTCGCGCGCTACCCGGTGGTCGGCCTGTCGGTGCATGCCTTACCGCCGTTGGCACCGGTGGATGTGTGGCTAAACGCCGATTCGTCGGATGATGTCGTGTGTTGGCCCGGTGTTCCTGCACCCGTGGTTTTTCCCTTTCCATTCCGATTCTGGCCCAAGGGGCCGGCCACGCCTGTTGACCGAGCTACGGTAGGTTTAGCTGCTACGGCAACCGTGCTGGTGACTGCCGGCGTTCGTTTGCATTTTGAGATTCTTCCGCCCTGGAGTGAAAGGATCGTTGATTTCGTCGAAGCGCATCCCGACGTGCATTGGCTTCTGATAGGCGTGGCCAAGGGCAAATCGCTACCGGGTTTGCCGCTGCATCCACGGATTCACCTGATACCACCTCAGCTCAACCTAGAGGCTTGGCTGGCCATGAGCGACGTCTACGTCAATCCTCCACGCATGGGCGGCGGCGGTGCTGTGGCCATGGCGATGGAGCAAGGCTTACCGGTGGTGACATTTACCAATAATGATGGAGGCGACAAAGTGGGTGCGTGTGCGCTAAGTTCCGACGATGAATATTTCAGCCAACTCGCTGTCTGGGTGACGGACACATCTGCGAGACAGCAGGCCGGAAACGAAATGCAGGCGCGCTTCATTACTCGACTCGATTTGTCTGGCCAGCAGGCTGCGAAGGATTTGATGCAGGCTTGCCACCGGGCTATCGAATCTTTCAAACAACGCATGGGAACCAGCGATGCATGAACTCATCTCAACGAAAGCATCGGGCGACGATCGTCCGGTCATCATATTCGGCAATCTTCGTTCGGCCAGCCTTGCTTGGTACTGCTTGCTGCACGACAGCCCATGGCAGGTGGCGGGGTTTACAGTGGATGAAGCCTACCTGGCGTCATCGCATTTTGAAGGCTTGCCGCTGGTGCCCTTCGAAACATTGGAAGCCCGATACCCGCCGACCGACTTCCGTCTCCTGATTCCGATGGGCTACCAGCGCATCAACGGGGTACGTCGCACGCGCTTCGAAATGGCCAGGCAGCGTGGTTATACGTTCGTAAGTTATGTGTCCAGCAGAGCCAGCGTGTGGCCGGATTTGAAAATCGGCGAAAACGTGCTGATCTATGAGCATGCCATCATCCAGCCCTTTGCCCGCATCGGCGACAACTGCATCATCCGCAGTGGAGCACACATTTCTCACCATTGCGAGGTGGCTGATCATGCATTTGTCGCCGCCGAGGTCGCCATGGGGGGTGAAGGCTATGTGGGTGAGCAAGCTTTCGTAGGTGTGGGTGCGGTACTGCGCGATCGTATCCGGGTGGCCGAGCGCAGTTTCATCGGCGCCGGGGCAGTCGTCGTGCAAGACACCCAGCCTGACGGAGTGTATGTCGGCAACCCCGCCCGCAAGGCCGGTAAGACCGCGCTTGAGGCATCAGGAGGTTGAATGCAGGTTGGATTTCCGTTCTTTATCAATCTGGCCTGCACAGGCGTGATTCCGACCAGGGCAATGAGTCCACATGTACCGATCACGCATGACGAAATCGTGGCGGATGTGGCCCGTGCCCTTACGCTCGGCGTGCAGATGATGCACCTGCACGCACGCGATGCTGAAGGTGTACAGACCGCCGACCCGGAGCCGTATGGGCGCCTGGTGGAAGCAATTCGCGCCTTGCCCGGCGGACGTGAACTTATCGTCGGCGTGACGACCAGTGGACGTCGGGATGCGGGCTTCGAGTCACGTGCGCGGGTGCTGGATCTTGACGGTGATGCCAAGCCGGACATGGCCAGCCTTACCCTCAGTTCCCTTAATTTTGTCCAATCGGCGAGCGTGAACGCGCCCGACACGATTCGGCGGCTCGCACAGCGAATGCGCGAACGTGGCATTCGGCCCGAGCTGGAAGTGTTTGATGTGGGTATGGCCAATTTTGCTAGAGTGCTACTCAGTGAGGGGCTGGTTCAGGCACCGCTCTACGTGAACGTATTGCTCGGCAATATCGCCGGGGCTCAACCCGATCTGCTTCAGTTGGCGGCGATTCTCGCGGCATTGCCATCTGGCTGCATCGTAGCGATCGCCGGGTTGGGACGCTTTCAGTTGGGGGCCAATGGACTAGGATTGTTAATGGCCAACGGCGTACGCGTGGGTCTGGAAGACAATCTCTGGTTTGATCGGCAACGATCAGTAGAAGCCAGCAACGAAAGCCTGGTGCAGCGCATTATTGCGCAGGCGGCACTGTGGGAGCGCCCGCTCATGTCACGCACCGAACTGAGAAACCAACTGGGTATGACGATTTGACTCTCCCATTCATCGTGTTCGGGGCGCCCGACATCGCCGACGACGAAATCCGCGAAGTGCTGGCTACCATGCAGTCGGGATGGCTCGGTACGGGGCCTCGTGTGGCCGCGTTTGAGGCGCAGTTCGCTGCCTTCAAGGGGCTCGCGCCGGAGCAGGTGGCGGCAGTGAATTCCTGCAGCGCAGCGCTGCATTTGAGTCTGCTGGCAGCCGGCATTGAACAGGGCGATGAGGTGATTACCACCCCACTGACTTTCTGCGCCACCGCGAACGCTATCCTGCATGTGGGCGCTACTCCAGTACTGGTTGATATCGATCCACTGACAATGAATATCGATCCCGCCGAAATCGAGAAGAAGATCACGTCGCGCACCAAGGCGCTGCTGCCGGTGCATTTTGCTGGCTTGCCGTGTGCAATGGATGAGATCATCGATATCGCCACACGACATCGGCTTAATGTCATCGAAGACTGCGCCCATGCGGTCGAGGCGACGTATCGGGGACGGGCCGCCGGCACAATGGGCGACTTTGGCTGTTTCAGCTTTTACGCTACCAAAAATGTCACCACCGGCGAGGGTGGCATGGTCCTGGCCCGTGATCCGGAACCGATAAGCCGCGTCAGGAGAATGGCGCTGCACGGCATGACGCGGGATGCATGGAAGCGCTTCTCAGCCGATGGGTACAAACACTATCAAGTGGTGGAGCTCGGCTTCAAGTACAACATGATGGACTTGCAGGCCGCTATCGGCATTCATCAACTCAAGCGGGTGGAGCGTGCCTGGGAGCGTCGTAAAGCCATATGGCAGCGCTATCAGACCGCGTTGTCCGGTTTACCCGTGATTTGTCCGAACGAACCGCCGGTGCATGTTCGTCATGGCTACCATTTGTACACCCTATTGATTGATGAAGCGCGCTGCGGGATTTCCCGCGATGTCTTCATGGGACAGATGGCTGCGCAGGGTATTGGCGTGGGGGTACATTATCTGGCGTTGCCAGAGCACCCGTACTACCAGCAACATCTCGGCTGGCATCCTGATGACACGCCATACGCGACCGCCATAGGTCGCCAGACAGTGAGCTTGCCGCTGAGCCCCGGTTTGACTGATGACGAGGTGGAGCGTGTCATCAAGGCGGTCGTAGAGGCGCTTGCGAATTGAATAACTAAAGTATGGGCGTGTACGGTCTTGAAGGGAACCGCGGGGTCACCCATTTGGAACAGGCCCGTAACGCTCCCACTTGAGCCACATGGGTGACTGATGCGATTCAGGCAACCACACCATGAAGCAAAGGGCGCGCACTCGATGACCTGCAAGAGCCGAAGCGATGGCTGCATTGAATACGACTATCGCAGCACATCGCGAGTATTGACTTCGTACTGTTGACGGCGGCCGGCTAATGGGTGACCCTGATTTCCTCTGATTTCCCGAAATTCGGTCACGTTCGTCCGGAATCAGTGGTCACGTTGCTCCGAAATACCCAAGTGTGGGCTTGGAAGATCAAGAACCTCCTCCACCTTCTCGAAAGGTAGAGACGCCGACCTGTTCACTTCCTCGATCGCTTCTCGGTTCGGCCCTTCAAATATGCATGTGCAGTGCTGATCTGCTGGGTAAAAATTACTACGAATGTAAGTGACTGGTGTACCTTGAGCTGAAGCAGCCTGGCTTGCCTGGATAGCAGCTTGCTGTGCAGCGCCAAGTTGTTCCATCGTAATTCCTTGCAAGTTTCTTTGTACGGCAAAGGTAGACATCGCACGCTCCTCTCGTCGTTCAATAGCCCCTTGTGTCCCGGTATCCATCGTTATTCATGCAGCCGGAACGCATTTGATAAAAGTCAATGAAGACGGGTGTACGAAACGGAGAAAGAACGGAGAATTGGGTCACCCATTAGCTGGTTTCGAAGAAGCGCACCGGATAAGCCAAAAGCCTGACCTGCTGGCAAAAGTGGTGCAAAAAGACACGTCTAAAAAGCATGTTTTTATGCGCATCCTGTTGCCAGGGAACCCACTAGGTCGGAACCTTGCAGCTTAATTGCATTCTATAGCACAGAGTGCTACAGTTTGGCATGCCGAAACCACCCACTACCCCTGCCAAACGCACTGTAGCTGCCAAAAAAGCGGTGACAAAAGCCCCTGCTGCGAAAGCGCGGGTGTTCAAGACGAAGTGGTTTGCCAAGACCGCCAAAACGCAGCAAATCAGCGACGATGAGCTATGTACGGCGATCAAGGCGGTGATGGAGGGCAAGGCTGATGATCTGGGCGGGGGTGTCTGGAAGAAGCGCCTCAATGACAACATGCACCGGTCGATCATTGTGGCCAAGGGCGGCAAGTACTGGATTTATGCGTACTATTTGCCAAGGCGGACCGGGTCAATATTGATGACGATGAACTGGCCGGCTTCAAGAAGTTGGCCAAGAACTATGCAAAGGCAACGGACGCCGGCATTGCCGCTGCCGTCACTCTGAAAGAATTAGTGGAGATCTGCCATGACTGCAAATAACTTCAAAACCAAACCAAAAAGCGATGCGTTTGAGGCCATCCATAGCGCGGCGACAGGCTTGCATCGTGCAGGCGTGATTGATCAGAAAACCATGCGTGAATTTGATGAGGCTTGCCTAACCAAAGTGCCGGTATATGCCAGCAAGGATGTCAAACGCATTCGGCGGAAGGTCCATGTGAGCCAGGCGGTATTTGCCGCCTACATGAATACCAGTGTTTCGACGGTGCAGAAATGGGAAACAGGCGGCAAGACGCCAAGCGGACCGGCTGCCAAGTTGCTCAATATCGTGGAAAAGCATGGGCTGGAAGTGCTGGCGTAAGCCGTTAGCGGTGCCAAACAAAAAAGGAAGCAAGAACGGGGGCAAGTCTTGCAATCCAGCAAAGTACACCCCCGCTACCCCGAAGATTGATTGGCACAGCAAGAAGAGAACCACGGGGTCACTCCAACCTCGCTCCCCGAAACAGGCCTGAAGTCCGCAAAGGACACGAGTCAGCCCTATACAGATCAACAAGTTACGCCCAGACAAATCAAGCAGTTGGATTGCTGCATTGGCTACGGAGGGGAGGCATCGATGCCTTGACCATGACCGCCCGGGTTCCTTTATGTCGGTTATTATTGACATATACCGACGTTTCGGAACAATATTGCAGCATGGAGAGCAACTACCAACACATCCTGAGCCTGACCCGCAAACACGGACTCATCCGCCCGCGTGACCTTGTTGTGCAAGGGCTGCCCCGTGTCGCCCTCACGCGGCTGGTTCGGCAGGGGCTACTCACCCGCGTGGGTCGTGGTCTGTATGCAATTCCTGATCGCGCGGTGTCAGAGCATGGCTCGCTGGCCGAGGTGGCACGTAAGCATCCGCAAGCCATCGTCTGCCTACTATCGGCGCTACGCGTGCATGACCTCACCACGCAGTCGCCGTTCGAAGTCTGGCTCGCCATTCCCAATAAAGCCCGTGCGCCGAAGATGGATTACCCACCATTGCGGATCGTGCGCCTCTCTGGAGCCGCGCTGACCGACGGCATCGAAGACCATCAGATCGATGGAGTGTCCGTGCGTGTGACCAACGTCGCCCGGACCGTGGCTGACTGCTTCAAGTTTCGCAACAAGATCGGCCTCGATGTGGCGATGGAAGCGCTGCAGGAGGCTTGGCGAGCCAAGCGGGTCAGCATGGATGAACTCTGGCGCTATGCCACCCTGTGCCGTGTTGCCAATGTGATGCGCCCCTACATGGAGAGCCTGTCATGAACGAACGAAACGTGGCGGCGTCTGTACGTGCCAGGCTACTCAATTGAGCACGCGAGACGCAGCAGGATTTCAATCTGGTCCTGACCCGCTATGCCATCGAGCGCCTGCTTTATCGGATCAGCATCTCAAACCATGCCGATCAGTTTTTGCTGAAAGGCGCACTGTTATTCGATCTCTGGTTCGACATCCCGCATCGCCCGACGAGGGACGCTGATTTTCTCGGGTTTGGATCGGCGGAGTTGCCGCACATTGAAGGCATCTTCAAGGAGATCTGCACACTCGCGACACACGATGGCGTGACTTTTCAGCCTGGCACCGTGCACGCCGCCGAGATCCGCAAAGAGGCGAACTATGCTGGTGTGCGCGTGATGTTGCTCGGCACGATCGATAGCGCGCGCTGCCAGATTCAGATCGATATCGGTTTTGGCGATGCAGTGACACCAGGGCCGGAAGATGTCGAGTACCCCGTCATGCTGTCAGAGTTCGAGGCACCAAAGCTGCGCGTCTATTCACGCTACACCGTGGTGGCGGAGAAATTCGAGGCGCTCTCATCCCTGGGCATCGCCAACAGTCGCATGAAGGATTATTTCGACCTGTGGATTCTGGCGCTGCATACCGATTTTGACGGTGACATCCTCCGTCAAGCTGTTCAGGCAACTTTCGATCGTCGCAAGACCACTCTGACTGGGCAGGTGCCTTTTGGGCTCACGGATACGTTTGCGCAAGATCCGCAGAAACAGACACAGTGGCAGGCATTCCTGAGAAAGAACAGACTGGAAGCGCTGGCATTGAATGAAGTCATTGCGGCGCTGGCCGCCTTCATGCTGCCGGTCATTGAGGGGGCCAGCGCCAACACGGCATTTCCAGCGCAATGGCACGCTGGCGGTCCTTGGTCACCAGCAGAAGCTGGCTGATATTCAGAGAGGAACAACCAGAGGAACAACGAGAACCATGGGGTCTTGCAATCCAGCAGAGTACATCACAGCTACCCCGAAGATTGATTGGCACAGTGATTGCAGGACTTGACCCCGGTGGCCGCTGGCCGCTGCCCCAGACTGAATCGACAACTGGACGACCTTTCCACATGACGCCCTTGTAAAATATCGCATACTGTATTTGATGTGAGCGGCAACAATTTTCGGGTGATCGCCGTGATTCACTATAACCGGCAAAAGCTTTACATCCGGGAAGTGTTCACGCATGCCGAATATGATCGATGGAATAAAGCCAACAGGAGCAAGAAGTCATGAACACAGCCACTATTGACCCCGCTGTCATTGCGCCTGCATGGAACGCATTTCAAGATTCGCTGCCGGTGAAAATCGGCACGATTCACAACGACGCTCAGTATGAGCAGATGGTCGGTTTGATGAACGGCCTGCTTGATGTGGTGGGCGACGATGAAAACCATGAGCTGGCCGACTTTCTCGACCTCGTCGGTCAACTGGTCGAAGACTACGAAAACACGCGGCACGCCATTCCCGAAGCCGCTCCGCATGAAGTGTTACGCTTTCTCATGGAGCAGCATGGTTTGAAGCAGACTGATATGGCGGAAGAGGTCGGCGGCCAGTCCGTTGTCAGCGAGATCCTTAGCGGAAAGCGTGAAATCAATGCGCGGCAAGCAAAGGCACTTGCCGCACGCTTCGGTGTTTCTGTTGCTGCGTTTTTGTAAATTCGCTAACGGAATAAAGGGGCAAGGAGAGGCAAGGGGGCAAGTCTTGCATTCACACACCTTCTTATCATTCAGCCGTTAGTCCAAACGACTTAGTAAAGCGAGCAGTGGCGTAGTAGATACGGAGGTATCAGATTCCGTGAATGCCGCAGTCACTGATCAAAGAGGGATCCTGCGCAATAGTTTTATTGCGCAGGATATGCCCAGGGGGGCAGAAAGCGTACTACTGGTTCCGAATCAACGGCTACGCGAGCTAACTTGGCCGGGCCATCGGCAGCCCGACGACACATCATTTGACCACTCGCAGGTGGTCAGGCACTGCTGCTTGGGACTCGGCCTGCTCTGCTTTCCGACGCTCAGCCAGATCATAGGCTCGATTCTTATCCCGCTTTGCCACTGCCAATACAAGCACCGTGATTGTGTGATCGTTGACCTCATACACCAGGCGATAGCCAACGTCGCGCAACTTGATCTTGTAGGTGTTTTGCATGTCCTTGCCGCGCAACTGGGCAGAGGGGACATGCGGGTTTTCCAACCGCTTGACCAGTTGTTTCTTGAATTGCTCTTTGATCGAGGGATCGAGCTTTTTCCATTCCTTCAGTGCGTCTTCGTGAAACTCAAGTTCATAGCTCATCAAGGGAAACTTTCTGCGTTTTACCGCCGCGTCGGCTTCTTACGATTTCCGCCAGATCCATATCTTCGATCGTTTCCATCAATGCCTCGAACACACCGGCTGGAACAAGGTATGCCGTCGCACGGTTGTGGTTGAGTATAGCCACAGGCGCATCACCAGCCTCTTCGATCACCGCACCAGGGTTACGCCGAAGATCAGTAATGCTCACAGTGGCATTGGCATAAATCACGTTGGTCATAGTCATTTCAGTCGTCCGTATTAGTGTCAGTTCGCAGTTTGTTCGTCGCGAGTTCGCTCGGTAGTCTTGGATCAATTGTCAGTTCAAGGCAAGGTATGTAGGCTAGATGCGCATAAATAGTAGCATTATTCAATGCAAAATAAAGTGCTTTTTTGAGGTTAAAAAGTTAGGCAGGATTCGTTGTCAAATGGGTAGCCATTGGATCCAATTATCCTTTGAAGAAAGTGAGCCACGGGGGCACCCATTTGCCACGATATAGCCAAAACTGCCCCCATCGCCAAGCTTGAGGAACATTTGAAGATAATTTAACTTATTGATTTTTATGATTTTTCGGCATATAACTTAATTTCGTCAAAATATACCGAAAAGCTCTCATGTTAGAACGACCAGCCGACGCCATGCGTCAATACATCGACGCCGTTGCCACCTTTGAAGCGCACGAAGAGGCGCAGGCGGAGGCTGCACAAGTCCGAGGCGGCATGTATTGGCACAAGGGCCCAGCATCTGCTCCTGACGAGACCTATCTGGTTCGTACAAGTGCCTCTGGCAGCGAGAAGAGCTTGGGCCCGCGCTCTCCCGAAACGGAAGCCCTTTACAAGAGCTTCCAACAACGAAAAGCGCTGGCCGAAGAACGACTGGCTGGCTTAAAGGCGGCACTCGCCAAACACAAGAGAATGAATCGCGCACTCAGGGTTGGGCGGGTTGCGCCACTCATCGTGGAAATCCTGAATCGCCTGGCAGCAACCAACCTGAGCGATCACTTCCGTGTGGTCGGCACTCACGCGCTTTACGCCTATGAATCGGCGGCAGGCGTGACCTTCGAGGATGACGCTGTCGCCACGCGCGACATTGACCTGCTATGGGACGTTCGCAAGCGCATGGCGTTCGCAACCGCCCTGAAGCGTGTTGACAGTTCGATGTTGGGTGTCCTTCGTAAAGTCGACCCCACTTTCCGCATTCGGAATTCGCAGACATACACCGCCGTCAACAAGGACGGCTTTGAGGTCGACATCATCCGGCGTGAACAAGTCGCAGGCGATCCTCATCCCCTGCAGTTGAGCGATGATGAAGAGGACTTTGGGGTGGCACAAGCACCCCGCGCCCAGGAACTACTTGATTCTCCACCCTTTTCGGCCGTTATCGTCGCCACCAATGGCGACATCGCTCGGATGAACACGCTCGATCCGAGAGCATTCATTCGCTTCAAACAGTGGATGAGCACGCTACCGGAGCGAGAAGCGCTCAAGCGTCGACGCGACGCCCTGCAAGCAAAGGCCGTCGAAGAAGTCTTGCGAGAGTACCTGCCACATCTTGCCAAGGACTGAACGGACGGTCGCGTAGCCTTAAGGGAAAATGGGGTCGGACCTGCGGGCACACCTCGCGTAACAGCTACCTCTTGTTGAAAGAAACACGGATATTGCGGCGAAAAGACCGGCAAAATTCCTATAAATTTCCTTCTGTATTTATTTGAAAAGTATGTAAAATCAATGAGATATAAAAACACGTAAACGGAAAAAAGACCGGCAAAATGTACGCTTCTTCGCACCAGTTCGAACCCTTGCTCCGAAGCATACATACCGAAGAGCTATACGCTCGAGCGGCAACTATCGTTCAGAGTGCTCTTAGCCTTACCTCGGCAGCGCATCCAACGGCACGGGCAATGATTCGCGAGCTCGTCCGCTCAATGAATTCTTACTACAGCAACCGGATTGAAGGGCAGGGAACCCATCCGCTGAATATCGAAAAGGCATTGCGAGACGATTTTTCCCAACGGCCTGATGTCGCGAAGTTGCAAAGAATTGCGCTTGCCCATATCGATGCCGAACGTGAGCTCGAAGCACGTGTTACGACTTGCGAATCGGTACTTACCTCGAAATTCCTTATCGAAGTCCATACCGCCTTGTACTCCCGGCTTTCAGATACTGATCGCACCACTGAGGATGGCTACATCGTTGAACCGGGAGCACTGCGCAAGGAAACCGTTGAGGTAGGGCTGCATATACCTCCTGTCGCGGCATCGCTGCCAAAATTTCTTTCTCGGCTGGATGAGGTTTATGGCCGTGTAACCAGTTGGGACAACAGGCTGATCGCAATCGCATGCCTGCATCACCGTGCCGCCTGGGTTCACCCGTTTCGGGACGGGAATGGTCGAGCGACACGTTTGCAAAGTCATTGCGCGCTGTGGCCGCTGTCAGCGGGGTTGTGGTCGCCAAGCAGAGGGTTGGCGCGCGCCAGACAGGATTATTATGCGCATCTGCATAATGCCGATGCGCCGCGGCGCGGCGATCTGGACGGAAGAGGTAATTTGACGGCAGCCGGCCTGAGCGAGTGGATCCGGTTTTTTCTTGAAGTATGCGAAGACCAGGTGAATTACATGAGCCGCATGCTTGAACTGGATGGAATGAAGCGTCGTATCGAGGCCCTTGTTACCTTCCGGTCCGCAGAAGATAAAAACATTCGGCCTCAGGCGATTTTGCCCCTTTATCATGTTTTCGCGGCAGGCCCGATTACTCGTGGAGAATTCACTCAGATGACCGGCCTGGGTGAACGAACGGCACGGACTTTATTGTCACGGCTATTGGCAACGCGTCTGCTCGTCAGCGACACGCCGCATGGGCCGGTTCGCTTTGGTCTGCCGCTCGATGCGCTTCGGTTTCTCTTTCCGGAACTGTATCCGGAAGTGGATATTCGGCTCGATTGACTGTTTTGATCGGTCGGTATAGTGCGCTCTTCGACATAAGGGCGTGGAATCCGTCATTACCAGCGACGACACGCTCCGACACATAACCAGATCATTTTTGCGAGATCATCACCTCAACGGTCAACTGTTTCAATTCCGTTCCTACTCCTACTACATGCAGACAACTACGCCACCATTCGACCCGCCTTACGTCAGCACCTATTCCACCAACGACGGAACAACGCATATTGAAACCTTGGCGGACGGCTCAACGCGGCCATATGTTGGCCCGATAGTCGATCTGTCACGCATTTCAGCATCGCCATCTTCGTCAAACGCTGAGCCGCCAAGTAGAGCAAAAAAACCTGCCAGTAAGGCTGGAGACGATAGAACTTATCTGAATGTGCCGTTTGCCGAGAAGGACGCTGCCAAGAGCCTGGGAGCCCGGTGGGATGCTGCCACTAAGAAGTGGTATGTGCCGGCGGGAAAGGATGTGAAGTTGTTCAGCAAATGGCGGTCGAACGCCTGAGCGGTTTCGGATATAAGTGCAATTAAGGTCAGGTCTCCCAAGCAAAGACCTTGATCTATCCCGAAGCACGTCAGCAATGCTGTCGCGTACACAAGATGCAGTGGATGTTAAGCGGGTAGTTAAAAATCTTTTGACATTTCGCCGATCCGGTTTATCGAGCTCGGTTCGGCTCTATTCTCCCGCGAGCGGGCATCTGCTATGCACAGATCTTTGCAATACATTGGATTGCTTGCATGCGGGTACCGACAGCTGAATTGGCAAGGTCTTTTCCCCGTCATCCTCGCGAAAGCGGGGACCCATAAGCCGGATGATCAAGCAAACTCACGATGGGTCCCCGCTTTCGCGAGGATGACGGGAGATGTAGGCAGCATGACCAACCACCAATACCCGCCTGCGAACGCATGTTGCAAAGATTTGTGCAAAGCGTAGCCTGCAGGCGGGAGAGGGGGCCGTGCTTCGTGTCAAAAAACTTTTGATAACTTGTTTAGAACAGTTCCGGTATGACTGTATCGTCGAGGCCAGGCGCTTTGTCCGCAGCACGGTATTATGTGGGGTCGCCGAGGTCTTTCGGCCATAGCAGCGCCATTCCCTTTTGCCGCATCAACCTTATGTTCGGTAAAGGAAGGTCGTACACCTATACAAAAGCGGATGCCAAAATATCGATCACCGAACGGGGCGGGAATTTGTCCGTTCGCATCGATGGCGATGAATACTGGTCCGCTTCATTCCGGACAATGAACAGCCTGACCGAGCTGAAGGCCGGTTACTACGGCGAACTCAAGCGGTATCCGTTTCATAACCCTGTAAAAGGCGGGCTGGACTGGTCTGGAGAAGGCCGTGGCTGCAATACCTTGCAGGGATGGTTTGTCATTGACGAGGTCACCTATGTCGGAAGCACGCTGGACTCCATAGACCTGCGTTTCGAGCAAAACTGTGAGGGCGGAAAGCCATCACTGTATGGAAAAATTCATTGGACCTCCAAGGACACGGTAGCGCCCCCCGGTCCGGTTTTGCCTCTTCCGTCCAACCTCTGGTCACCGCCTGCAGGTGTTACCCCCGCGTTTGACAGTTATGTCTACCTTCAAAGCGACGCCATGGACTATATCGGCCGTGGACAGTCGTATCTATACACGATGGCGGACGCGATTATTTCCGTCAGTGCAAGTGGTGGTCTTCTCTCTGTCAGGATAAATGGGAATGAGTATTGGACCGGTGAGTTTCAAACGATGAATACCCTGACCCAAATCAAGCCGGGCTACTATGGCCAGCTGCAGCGGTACCCGTTCCACAATCCGGTGAAGGGAGGGTTGAGCTGGTCGGGAGAAGGTCGTGGTTGCAATACCCTGCAGGGATGGTTTGCTGTCGACCAGGTTACTTATATCTCCGGTAGGCTGGCCTCCATTGACTTGCGCTTCGAACAGTATTGCGAGGGGTTTGGGCCTGCATTACATGGGAAGATTCACTGGGTGAAGTAGTGTGGGGTCTGTTTGGTAATGGATACCCATTGGCTTCAATCATTCTTGGCATTAGCATCGTGAAAATACCCTGGCTACCGATTCACGATAGTCACGAAATCCCAGGCGTCGATAGAAGCGATGTGCTTCGTCGCTGTCTCGCATGACGCGCAAGAAAGGCATCTCGCCGCGACGCATCTGGCGCTGGATGAGTTTAAGGATCAGGCTTTTTGCCAGACCTCTACCCTGATAATCCGGATGCGTACATACGCCGCTGATTTCGTTAAATCCGCCAGCGCAGATGCGCCCACCCGCCATCGCGACCAAGCGTCCTGTGTCGAACACGCCAAAATATTCGCCTAGCTCGATAGTCCTCAGGCTGAACGGTCCCGGCTGCGTCAGCGTGGCTAGTGCGAGCGCCGCCGACGCATGGCTTGAATCGAGCAGGACCGCTTCGGGAAGCTCGTTCCTGGTCGGCATGGAGGCGTCCCAGGTCATCTTGCATAGGATGGATTCGGATTCGACACCCCATCCATCAGGAACAGCGCCTGCCCATCCATCGCAGTACAACTGCTCACCCGGCTCGACATAGAGAGCCAAGTCCGGGAAGTTGGGATGCTCAAGATCCGCAAAGCCAACAAATGGCGAGAAGCCTCTCATGTATCGACGCACTTCATTGGTGCCGACAGCATACTTGGCATGCGGCCCGCAAAGTGTATGCCAGACAATGTTATCGAGAAGCTTGTTCATTATGCGGCTAGCAGTTGATCTGACGATGCGAATTGATTGGATCTGTTCGGGACGTCTTTGTCGGGATGCATATGGTCCTCATGCCGGGGACTGGGCTACAGTCCGGATGGCCGGGTCAGCATGATCATCACCATTGTCGGCCCGAGCAACAACTGACGCAATACTTCAGTGTCGGTCACTACCTGCCCGAATAACTGCCGCTGCATAGGCTCGACCATATGACGCAAGACTTCCGGCAAGGCCGTCATATAAGCACCGAGCGCATAGAACGCGATATAGCCCAGATCAAGCAGACTGGCAAAACCGACGACGATATTCAGCCCGAGTGCCAGCATTCGGATAAGACGAATGCCATTCATCTTAAGGATCGAAGCAAATTGACGCTATCAGGATCTTGCTCAAATTGGGCTTATTAACGGCGTGCTCATAGTGCGCCGCCTCGGCATCAACCATCGCCGTCCGGCTCCTTCCCCTCTTAGGGTTATGGTATGCACAGATCATTGCAACATGCATTCGCAGGCGGGTATTGGTGGTTGGTCGTGCTGCATACTTCCCCCGTCATCCTCGCGAAAGCGGGGACCCATAAGCCGGATGATTAAGCAAACGCACTATGGGTCCCCGCTTTCGCGAGGATGACGGGGAAAAGACCTTGCCAAATCAGCTGTCGGAACCCGCATGCAAGCAATCCAATGTATTGCAAAGTTATGTGCATAGCATAGCCCTCTTAGGTGGAAGGGGCCCCACAGCGAATCGCTATCGGACACTGTTCATTTGCCTCCGTACTTGCCGGCTTAGTACTAGCCACCCATAAATATGGGATGTGACTGATTGCTCCCGCAGGCATAATAAAGTTGCTACAATCTGACGGCTTTATGCCTTGCGATCCTTCACTCATATTTTTGCAAAGAGCTGCATTCCATGGGCGACCAGTCTTCGCTGCTTGCGTCGTCAATGCTGCTGTAGCCGAGCCCGCAGATGCCGGTGACCGCAAGTGCGTTGTTCCAATATTCTTGTTGCGCTAATCCGAGAATCCGCCACCTCTGGTTGAGACGGCAGGTGTCGAATGGCGCGCATGGCCTTGCCGGGAATGCAGTAGCTGTTCCCACTTGCCCGACTTCACCTTCTTTATGGATTTTCGATCTGCGTTCCTGTTGAAACTAAAGCGTCCATCGATATGGATGCCTGTTTTTATAGGGCTGCTAGCGTTCACAGGGTTCACAGGCGGGGCGATTCTGAATCCGCTGAATGTCGATTGGATCTTGAGCGCAGGCGGGGACTCGCTACAGCACTACATCGGGTGGAATTTTTTCAGGAATGAACCTTTCTTCCAGTACCCGTTCGGCAAGACATATGGATTCGGCGAGACCTTATCCAGCTCAATCGTCTTCAGCGATTCCATACCCATCTTCGCATTCGTCTTCCGTATCTTCAGCGGTCTATTACCGCAACAATTTCAGTACTTCGGGCTGTGGATATGCGCATGCTTTATTCTTCAAAGCATTTTTGCGTGGCGTCTTCTGTCCCGATTCACCAACGACGTCTTCCTGCTCTGTCTTTCTACTTCATTCTTCGCCCTGGCTCCAATGATGTTGTGGCGGCTGAGCGTACACGCCGCATTAGCCGGGCATTGGGTGATCCTGGCGGCGCTGGATGTTTATTTCGATGAGCGAGCGAAGAAGCGGCATTGGGCGTTATTGACCGGCCTTACTTGCCTTATTCACGCCTACCTCCTGGCGATGGTCGGGGCAATATGGCTGACGGACCTCATTCGACGCGTGGTTGCCCGCAAGATGCGGGCTTCGAGCGGACTGGCCGAGTTAGCCCTGATTTTTCTGGTGATAGGCGTTGTCGCGACGAGTGCAGGTTACTTCATGCTTGGTGCTTCGCCGACCCAGGCGGGTTTCGGGTATTTTCGGCTGAACCTGCTCGAGCCGATCCGCCCATCCTTGGACTGGCCAATTTTTGGCGATACCTCGCTTCCTCATGGCGATTACGAAGGGTTTACTTATTTGGGTCCGGGGCTATGGCTGCTATGTGTGCTGGCGGCAGTGCTTTGGTTCAAAGGAAAGCGCGAGGGAAAACTTGCCGATGGCATAGTCCCTCTGTGCATACTCGGAATCGGATTCCTTCTGTTTGCATTATCCAATCAGGTGGCTTTCGGGCCTCGAGAGTTATTTGCGTATTCCTATCCCGCGTTTCTTGAGCCATTTACCGGAACGTTCAGGGCATCGGGCCGATTTGCCTGGCCCGTGGTTTATATGTTGCTTCTGGCGCTGTTTGCCGTGTATCTCAAGTCCATGCCGCGTAATGCAGCAATCGCTATCCTCACACTGTTATTCGTCGTGCAGGCTATTGACCTGAGCGATGAGTCGGGACGATTGCGTCAGCGTTGGAGCACGAATTGGAAGACGCCACTGGCCTCTCCGTTTTGGGATGAAGTGCCGAAGTTGTATCGAAGAATTGCGTTTGTTACCCCTGGTTTCCTGACGCCGAACTATGGTCCGCTGGCATTGCTTGCGTCTGACAACCGCATGTCCGTCAACGGCGGCTACTTTGCCAGAATCGATCCAATCAAGCTCTCGTCTGCAAAGGAAGAACTCAGGGCCGCCATGGAAGCCGGTCGCTTTCGGTCCGACACGCTGTACGTGTTCAATGATCGGGCCTTATGGGCCGAAGCCGTAGACAATTTCAACCAGGATGGGTTTATTGGTTCAGTCGATCAACTGAACATCGTAGCGCCCGGTTATCGCGGGTGCCTGACTGCTTGCGGCCTGAAAGATCCAGAGCCGCCGCAACGATATGAACTGGACAGTGTGCTCGAGTTTGGAAGCGGCGGTGGCATAGAGCAGTATGCCAGGGAAGGATGGCATATGCCGGAGGGCGACGGTCGATGGACGGACGGAAACAAGGCAAAAGTTTCGATGACCCTGAACAGTTCGGATGCCGAGTCATACAAGCTGCAACTCAAGTTTCTGCCATTTGTGGCGACTCCGCATCCGACGCAGCGGGTTACTGTCCTTGTTAACGGGCATTTGAGTGCAAAATGGGAGCTGTCCAATGCCAACGAGGCGATAAAAAACATTCATGTCGATGGCGCATCCATACGTTCCCGAAACGGTAAAGTCTCTATTGTGTTCTCGCTGCCGGATGCCGCGTCACCGCGCAGTGTGGCCTTCAACGAAGATGAGCGAGCAATCGGAATTTTCGTCAAGAGCATGAAGCTCAGTGTTGCATCCACTGAGCTTGCCAGCCAAATCAATAAATAAGATAACTGTCAACGCGTGAAGATGCGCGCATACAACCCATACCGGCGTTGTTCGACAGGTGCTGACTTCTATCTTCGCAAAAACCGTAATAGCCGTTACTCCTTGCTGCAATATATCTGATAAGCACGTTCTCAGTGACATAGGACTTTGATGTCTTCATGCCATGCAGTTAAACAATTCATTATCAAAAAAGCATTAATTTCCGAAAAATATGTTATTGTTATGCCAACATTTAATCGGGCGTAACTGAGGCTTTATACCTAAAACCTGTTTCGCCTACGTTTGTCGTTAGGAGAAACACGTGTCTTCCAAGCCGGTTGAAAACGAAAACAAAGGCGAACTCATCGATTCTTTGCCTTTGTCCGCTTTCGGCGCGGACAAGCTGTTAAAACCCGTCGCTTCCGCAATGAAATCCATCGAGGCCATGAAGACGGGCGATGCACATCACGCCCTGATGGAAGGGTTGTCCGCGGCGGGCGGTCTGAACAAGAACATCGCCAAGGCGGCAACTGCGGCCAAGGTCGCGCAAAAGCTCGTGGCCTACGCCGAAAGCAAAGCCGGCAAGCCTGTAAGCGCACCACAGACCAATGCGGTCATCGCCGATCATCCTTTGTCGGGACGGGCCATCAATGATTTTGCCGCCAAAGTCCCATCCTTCATGCCAAGACCAGCACCCGCCGGCGACAGCGGGGACGAGATCGAGCCTGGCATGGCGAGGGCTTCTGTCGGCCTTCTGCCTGGGTTTTCGGATCAAACCCGGCTGCTGCGGTTCTATGCCGCTCTGCCCGCCGACAAGACCTTGCAGATCGAATCCTTCCATGGCAGCGCCGGCCTGTCCGAACTCTTCAGTTTTCATCTGACGCTCATTGCAACGAACGCCGACATCGACCTCAAGGACATGATCGGCAAAAACGTCACCATCGGCATCCAGCATGACCAGACGGATGCGCATTACATCAACGGTTACGTGAACAGCTTTGCGTTCTCGCATTCCGACGGTGGTTTTGCGTTCTATCACGCCGAGATCGTGCCCTGGCTGGCGTACCTGACGCGGCGCGTGAACTGCCGCATCTTCCAGGACGAGAGTGTCGTCAGCGTACTGACAACAATATTCAGCGAAGACTATAGCGGTTTTGCCGATTACGAGTTTCGTTTGACCAAGAGCTGTCCAACCGAAAACTACATCGTTCAATACAACGAGAGCGATGAAAATTTCGTATGCCGTCTGCTTGAAAAGCATGGCCTGTTCTATTACTTCGAGCACCATGCGACCGGCCACAAGATGGTCATTGCCGATACATCGAGCAGTGAGGCCTGCTGCAAGCCGCACCCGCTTCACGCAAAGATAGAATTCAACGCCGGCAACCGCACGCAAGACAAGGATGCGATTACCCACATCGGCGCGCAACGCACGCTGCAATCGGCAAAGGTCGCGCTCAACACCTTTGACTTCAAGGCGCCGCTCACACCGCAATATGTCGAGCTCCCCACTGTTGCGGAACAGGGAGATGTCCCGAAGCTGGAAATCTTCGATGGCAATCCCGCCTTCAACTACAAGAATGTCACAGACGGCGCCCGCGAAGCGAAACAAAGGCTCGAAGTCTTTGAATGGCAAGCCAAAGTCTTTGCCGGCACGTCGGATTGCCGTGGACTACAGCCGGGAAAGACCTTCATCCTGACCAACCATGAATGGTTCAAGCCGGAAAATCCGACGGATGCCGATTTTGTCGTGCTATCCGTGTCGTACAGCGCCCGCAACAATTACTTCGAGCGTGGCGGCAGCGCCGTTTATGGAAATTCCTTCACCTGCATACGGCGCAAGATCCCGTATCGGCCGCGCCTGACACACGCCAAGCCGCGCATGCCGGGCCCGCAGACGGCAACCGTCGTCGGTCCGAAAGGCGCCGAGATCCACACCGACAAGTTTGGACGGATCAAGGTTCAGTTCCACTGGGACCGCTACGGCCGCCACAACGAAACCAGTTCCTGCTGGATTCGCGTATCGCAGCCATGGGCCGGTCAGAACTGGGGTACCGTCGCGATCCCGCGCATTGCGCAGGAAGTCATCATCGATTACCTCGAAGGCGATCCCGACCGCCCGGTCTGCACCGGCCGTCTATACAACGTCAGCCAGCCGATGCCGTACGCCTTGCCCGACGCCGCCCACATGATGGGTTTCAAGAGTCGGTCGACGCCTGGCGGCGGCGGTTATTGCGAAATGGTGATCCATGACAAAAAGGGCCACGAGCTCATCAATATCCATTCGCAAAAAGACATGGTGACCACGGTGCAGAACATGCAAGCCACCATCGTCAACGGCGCAAGCCAGACCAATAGAATCACCAGCGGATTCCAGATCACCACGGTCAAGAAGAAGATCGAGATGGAATCGCAAACCGAGTTCATCCACCTCAAGGCCGCCACTGCCATCACGCTCGAAGTCGGCGCGAGCAAGATTCTTCTTGATGCGAGCGGAAAGATCACGATTCAGGGTGTGCATGTGGATGTGATTGGGTCTGGGCGGATTGATTTGAATACGAATGCGGGAGCGGCTGCGCCGGCCCCGTCACCGGCTCAGATTCCTGCACCTGCACCGTCCGTTCCGGTTATGCCAGCAGGTGCGGCTAGCACAGCGAAGGCACCTCCGGCTGCAGGTGGACGGCAAGATCCTGCCCTAGCAGCGCCGAAGGTCACAGGGCCGAAGGCTGTGCAAACTCCTGCAACTGCGCCCAAGCCATCAACGCCTGCGCGGAGCGGTAACGGAAAGCGCATTGGGCATTTATCCAGAAAGCATGAAACATCTGGTCGGGGAGTCGGAACCGTATCCACTGGCGTTGGCGATCCAGGTGGAGTTTCATACGGCAGCTATCAGCTCGCATCCAAGAAAGGTATGGTGCAAAGCTTCTTGAGAGCAGAAGGCGCGGAGTGGGCGCACGAGTTTAAGGGGCTGGACCCCACAGTTCGGGATGGAGATTTTGGGAAGAAGTGGAAAGAGATTGCGGCCAAGTCGCCGAAGCAGTTCGAAGATGCTCAGCATAATTTCATCGAGCGTACGCATTACAAGCCCGTTCTGGCGAGCGTAAAGAAGCAAACGGGAGTGAATCTTTTGAATCAATCTGAGACGTTGAAGGATGTGGTCTGGTCCTGCTCCGTGCAGCATCAAGGAGCAGCGGGGTTTATTGCGGAAGCAGTTCAGTCAGTCAAGCTCAAACCTGACAGCCTTGATTACGACAAGGCACTGATAAATGCGATTTATGACCATCGGTCAAGCTACGTCGGAAAGTCAAAGAAACTAAAGCCAGACATAAAAGCAAATTTGCAAGCGCGCTATGCAAAAGAAAGAAAAGATGCATTGGTCGTATTGCAGCAGGAACAGGATTAACCAATGGCGTCAAACAATATATTTATTATGCGAACACTATCATCGATAAGCCTGGCGATTGTATTTCTCGCTTTGAACCAACTGACGAATGCGCTCGCACATGACAGTTCTTTAGCAGAGCCGAATTATTCTAAAAGCTATCGAAGCTGCATGGATAAAGCAGAAGGAGTCACCATCGAGATGCGCTCGTGCATAGGTAGGGAGTTAAGTATTCAAGACAATAGATTGAATAGAAACTACAAGCGCTACTTTGAGAGCGTGGAAGGTCACGTAAAAAAGAAACTTAGGACTGCTCAACAAGCATGGATACAGTTTCGCAACAAAGAATGCGAGCTCGCGGGTTCTTTGGAAGAAGGTAAAACCTTAGAACCAATTCTTATTGGTAGTTGCTATCTCGATATGACAGCGCGCCGGGCGGACGAATTGGAGTAAAGCCTATTCTGAAAATAGCACTCCATATCAACACAAAAAGGAGTGGTCTCGATTCTTATCCCGGCAAATTTCATGTTATGAACCAACACCAAATCAACGAAGCAACGTTTACGCTTCCTACGGAACTCAAAGATAAAACCGTACATATGTTCGTGACGTCCGAAGACGGTCCAAACGAATTCAATGTCGTCATATCGCGTGCGAATCTCGAAGCGGAAGAGCACCTGGAGCATTTCAAGGATCGTCTGGTCGCAGAACTCGAACGCGCGCTTCCAATTTTCGAGCTGACCGGCAGCATCGATCGTACACTGAGTGATATACCGGCAATCGAAATCATCTATCGTTGGAACAACGATGGGATACGTATGCATCAACGGCAGGTGATCACTGCCTCGACGCAGGGCGATACCGACGCAGTGCAGGCGCTTATGATTGCCGCAACCTGCCCGAAGCCTTTCAGCGATCATTGGAATCAGGTCTTTGACGACTTGCTTGACAGCATACGGCTACGGCAACCATTTGTAGAAGCGAGTGATGTCGGGCCACAGCTAGAAGATATGTTGGACGAGCCGACGGCTACAGCGCCGACCGATACGTCGCCTACCGATCCGCCCTACATCTTCGCGTTGGCAGTACGAGATCGCCTGCTCCATATATTCGATAATGAAGAAGAAGCTTGCCGTCTCATAAATCCAATAGAAGTTGAAGACCGGCTTTGGGAGTTTTTTGATTGCCAGGGCAATCCTTTGAAGCCCGACTTCGTTCAACCGAATACCGGAATCATATGGCGTAGCGGCGGTAAGTATCTGCTTCGAGAATGCTCCGCAACAGATCGCTTGCCGCTCTCGCTTTGCATGGATCGCATTCGACAGGTACGAGGCAAGTTTCCGATGAATAGCATTCCTGCCATTGAACGACACTTTGAGCGCTTGTCACTTGCATCGTCGATCACTATGCAAAATTCAGATCCGAATCAATGACACAAGCAGCACGTCTTGGGGATCCGATCGGCCACAGCCCCAGCATGAGCTGGTTGTTGCGCGGTCTACTGATTGGTGCCGGGATCGCGGTTGTTGGCGTGGCACTTGTCGGTACAGGTGGTCTAGCTGCCGCAGCGATTATTGGAGGAGCTGCAGCTTTCGGCGCTGGACTTGGCGATCTGTTTAGTACGATGAGCTGGGCACCCAAAGAGGTATGTGGAGCTATCGTAGGTGCTTGTTCCGCCAATGTCTTCACAAACGGACTCCGTGCAGGCCGCGCGCATATCGACATTGCACATTGTTCCAAGCACTCCAATCCGCATCCGCTGATCGCAACCGGCAGTCCGACCGTGTTTATCAATGGATTACCCGCTGCCCGTGTCAGTGACAAGATCTCATGCGGTGCGGTAATCACTGGGGGATCTAACAACGTCTTCATTGGCGGTGGGGTAACGCAGACTGATCCAATTACACCCGAACACCTTGTACCAGGACGGGTTCACGGCATTCTGTTCCTTATTGGAGGAGCGAGTGCAGTGGCCTTGGCTGGGCCGGTGGTGGCTATTGGAGGACTGATCGCAGGTGCTGCAGGTGGAAAACTTGGAGAGGTGCTAGGCGGCAAGGTCTTTGGCGCCGGGTCAGATGGGGAAAAGTGGTCGCTACTTGCTGGGTCTCTGGTCGGCGGTTTTGCCGGAGCAAAGGCAGCTCCAAAGACTTGGGGGTTTGCTAAGCGGGTAACTATTGATGTTCAGCCTGGAACGCTTGGAATGAGCGGGGGGAATATCAAAATAGATCTAAAGCCATCAACCGGAAGGTATAAAGTTAAGAAAATGGATGGAAAATATATGTCAGAAAATGAGGCCGAAAACTCGGTCTGGCCAGGGCGTCAAGTTACATATTTATCTGAGTCGGAAAGAGCAGAATATCGACTGGTATTTAAGGATGGAAAGGCCTATGAAGCCGATGGGAGTCTTTTCGATACAACCGATACACCTAACGGGAAGGCTATCTTTGTCATGGACGGAGAGGGAAATTTCTTCGCTTATAAATATGCAGAGGTCGGTGAATTTCATCACTCAAGCTTTTTGGCGGGTAAACCAGTTGCCGCGGCCGGAGAACTGACATCCTACGATGGCCTCATCGTTGAAATTTCCAATAAAAGCGGACATTACAAACCTTCCGTTGATTTTCTGCTGCAGGCGATGAATGAGTTAGAAAATAAGGGCGTATCTATTGAGTCCATATTTCCTGACATTTATTCACACTAAGCTGCGCCTCAATGTTCTAGTGGATTAAAGCGGATCTGATAATTTTTGATGTGAAACAGGAATAAATAGCATGGCGATTTCAAACGAACACAAATCCTACCTGCGATATTTGACGTATGCAGCGCAATTTAGTCATCCGATGAAAGGTGATATGGAAAAAGTCTTTCAATCACTGATTAATCCAAAATTACCTTTTGAGTCAACTGCCACATATTTACATCAGATTGTGTCGCTACTTGAAATTGATGATTCGTTTGAAGATGCCGTTCCATGTACGATAGGTCATACGGACGATGAAATCCGAGATTTTTTACGTTCGCTCGCTGATGAGATAGAAAGAAGACATCGCAATGCATTGAGATCAGGGAAACCAGCCAGTGAATCGGGGGCGTGGAAACACTTCGGAATGCACGATTACTACGCAACGGTGATGGAAGGTGAGCCACTTCCATATGTGGACGGACGGTGTGGTGTCTGGGAAAGCGCTGTGCCTTGCGTCAAACTTGCTGCGCGTGACGCAATAACTAACGAGTTCGCGAAATTTTATGAAAAATCCGTTCTATATGGAGCCCCAAGCCGAAAGCCGGCGGAGCGGTACTTCATCGCATCAGCAAATCGAATGGCAAATTTTCTTGACGAAAAAGAGTATGCGAACGCAATTTCGCTGCTTCGCAGCATCGCGAGTGATCACAATCACGAAATGATCAAAACTTTGGAACATGTGACAAAAGTAAATTGGTCATCGAATGAGAAAAATCGAATATGGCTGGTTGAATTGCTCAATGGGTTGGCGACCCTTCTCGAGATAAAACAGAGGTTCCTAAGTTTAAGACATTAGTTGCCCGAGCGAAGTGATGAAGATGCGATGCGGAAAACAATAATTTACGCGAAAGAATATAACTTAACGACTGGGATGAAAATGCGCTGTTACGAGTATGCGGACCATGGATCGTAGGAGAAAGCTTTAAATATAAATCGCTAGACGAGTTTCCCGGGTACTCGGCAGAACGCCTGCTGCCGAATGTTAATTTGGTTCTAATCCAAGATGGAAAAGGTGGATACTTGATTCATACAGCCTATCCTAAATAAAGTTAAACAATTATGAATACGTCATTTAACAAGCATGGGACCACAGAGAATGGAATCAGGTCTTGCAACTCACTGGATAAGCTGTTGTAAGACCTGATTCCTCGGTCAGGCGAAACGTAGCAGTGGTATTCTGGTAGACGCTATTAATGTTTGACGTGCCACGGTACACATCCGAGCCAAGAACAAATGAAAATTAAATCACTGCCCAGAATCACGGCGCTGCTCGTTCTCGGTATAGCGGAACATGCATCAGCAAATTCTCGATATTCTAAGACGTTGTGCGGCGGCGATGAGGACGTCATCTTCAGTTGTAGTGTTCAGTCAAAGACAGTATCTGTTTGCGCGTCACCTATATTGACAAAAAATAGAGGTCACCTTCAGTACAGGTTCGGAACGAAGAAGAGGATTGAAATGCAATATCCTAGTGGAAGACAACCTCCTGACTTGATGTTCCTTACCAGTTCCACAGCTTATGCGGGTGGTGGGGAAACACACCTGCGATTTTCCGTCCCGCCATACGACTATGTCGTCTATGACCGCACCACAAGCAAAATCAGAGCCGAAAATGGAGAAAGAGCCCCCGAATTCAGTGCAGGGTTGGTGGTCAAGAAGAATGGGCACATTGTGCGCCGCCTTCGTTGCACAGATAGCGCGTCTGCAAACATTGCCGAGCTCGCATACGATGCCCTTGCAACGGAAGACTTCAAGTCACTGGAAGACTAGGCTTAAAGTAGGGATTTTCATCGCCGGCCGGTCGTTACCGCAAAACTTCGCCCAGTCGAGCACCCGCATCCCATAGCAGCGCAAGCATGCATCTCGCATGACTTCGCTACATCCCCAAGTTCTCCGGATTCCCCTGTGCCCAATTCAACCCAAAATCGCAAGTCGGCATACCCTCGCCACATACCGCATTGACGCCATCGCCTTTTATCGCGATCGATGCGCCACACTGATTTCAACTGTTCTCCACGAATACGGACATAGAGTGTTCCATCCGCACCGCATCGATCTCAGCCAACCGAATCCTGGCAGGTGTCGTTGATGCGAGGGCCATTGCTGCTCGCGTTTTCCGTTAGATGAGGTAAATCTAAGCCGGGACACGGTAAATGTCCTCACATAATTATGGGAGAGTGTGGCGGGCATTGCGCAATGCGCTTGCGGATGCTGCCGATTTCCGCTTTAATTGTTGACTTGTTAATCATGGTGGTTCAATCGCTTCGACGGCGTGGCTGAAAAAACGGACCCGCTGTCGGCGTAATTTTTAACGTATCAATAACAGGAAACTGCGCAATGGGAATGACCTACCAGATTCACGATGCGGCCAGCAAGTATGGCTTGGGCAATATGGCGGCCAGCACCGCGCTGTCTACCGCCAACCAGAATCTGCTCGGCTCCATTGTCAGTATTACGCCAAGCTGGGTCGGCGACGCACCGGCGCTCGGTCAGCCTGCTGCGGTTGCTGTCGGGTTTGCCGGAGGCTTTACCGGCAATATCGGCTTTACCCTGACTTCGTATACCACCATCGTGGTGACCTCGATAAGCTATGTGCATACCGCGAGTAACGAGACGCTGCTGTCCGCCAACGGCAGCATGGCTTTCAGCGCGAACGATGTCACCGCAGTGTTGGCGGAACAAAGAGTCTATGCAAGCGGCGATACCCTCTTTGGCAATTCATTCAACAACGCGCTGCGCGGCTTCGGCGGCAACGACACCATCGATGGCGGCGGAGGAAACGACACCGCATACTTCAATGGCGCGCGCAGCCTTTACCAGATTACGCAGAACGGCGGTACGCTCACGGTGAGCGGACCCGATGGCGTCGACACACTGCGCAATGTGGAGCGTGTGGCCTTTTCGGACAAGGCCCTGGCATTTGACACCGGCGGCAGTGCGGGTCAAGCCTACAGGCTTTATCAGGCGGCCTTCGATCGCAAACCGGATACCGGCGGCTTGGCGACCTGGATGAATTACATGGATCAAGGCCACAGTTTGACTGAGGTCTCGACCATGTTTCAGCAGTCGACCGAGTTCATTACCAAGTACGGCACCAATGTAAGCACTGCGCAGTTTGTCACGCTGCTGTACAAGAATGTGCTGCATCGCGAACCGGATTCCGGCGGCTTTGCCATGTGGTCGAACCTGCTCGATACCAATCAATGGGGCCGCGCCGATGTATTGATCGGCTTCAGCGAAAGCAATGAGAACAAGGCTGCCCTGATCGGGGTGATGCAGTCCGGGATGGAGTTTGTTGCTTAGGACCGGTTAGCTCCATCCTGACTTCCCTATGCCGGGCTCGCGCTGCGATGTCCGCCAGCGATGAACATCCCCATTCCGGAGTGCTCAACACCTTCGACGCCTTCCAAAGATATGCGCCGTCTTCATGCGTATCCAGTGCGAAGCCCATGCTGACCATCAGCCGTACCATCGCTTCGTTTTCCGCGAGCACGTCGCCTTCAAGCTGGGTGATGCCGGCCGCACGCGCGACGCAGATCAGCGTCTGGATCAGCCGCGTGCCGAGGCCGCTGCGCTGCCATTCATCGGAGACCACCACCGCGAATTCGCCGCGCAAGGGATAGGGATCGGCGACATACTGCGCCATGCCGATGGCCACTTCGCTGTCGCCGCTTCTGATCACGGCAAGCACGGTCATCGCCCCGGTCGGATCGTTCAGCGTGAAACGCGCCAGCATGTCGGGTGGCAATTCATGCAGCGGATAAAAGAATCGGTGGTAGCGGCTTTCCATCGACAAGTCATGTACCAGCGACTGTATGCGATCGGCGTCATCGGCCCGTACCGCGCGCAGCGTGACTGCGGTGCCGTTGCGCAAGCGGAAGGTATCGCGCACATCGGCATCATCGGCCTGGCCGGGCGCGTTCGAGCCGTTCAGCCCGAATGGAAGATAATCCTTCCAGTCGAGCGAAAAGGGAAACAGGCTACCCATGGCATGCTCCACATCATGCGATGGACAGGCGTGCGCTGGCCGGCAGGGCAGTCATGCCGGCGCGACGCGGCTGCTTCTGCTCGCAGCAGGTGTCGAGCCTGACGCTGATGCGTGCCTTGCCGAGCGGTGAAAGCAGTGCAGGGACGTTGCGGTCGAGTACGAAGGCTTCGCCGGTTTCCAGCACCACGTCGCGGATATCGCCATCCTGCGTGATCCAGACGCTGCCGTCGAGCGCACGCACGGTCCAGCCGGCTGCATCGTGCAAATGCGCGGCTTGCGCCTGGTCGAGTGTGATGGTTTCGCCGGCTGGGGCGAGCTTGTGCATGGCGCTGTCGTGTGTGGTGACAGCGTCGGCTACGGAAGTCTTGTGAACTTTGGCATTCATGGTGATCTCCAGGTTTCTCGGATCGGAAGGCAGGATATTGCCTCCATGAAGCTCATTATCGTTTGTCCCTATGTATTTACAATCCGTCAAATTGGAATAAGATTGTTTCCAATGATGGACAATTTCAGCATATGGCAAGGCCCATTGCGACACAATGACGGGAGCAGACATGGAACGCCTGGTGGAAATGATGGCTTTCGCGAAAGTGGTTGAAACCCGCAGCTTTTCGGCGGCCGCGCAGCAACTGAAAACCTCGAAATCCCTGGTCAGCAAGCAGGTCAGCAATCTGGAAAGCGCGCTCGGCGTCAGGCTGCTGAACCGTACCACGCGGCGCATGAGCCTGACCGAGATCGGTTCGGCCTATTACGAACACTGCGCCCGCATTGCGCAGGAAATCGATGCGGCGGCCGAAACCGTGACCCAGCTACAGGTCGAGCCGCGCGGGGTATTGCGCATCACTTCGCCGGTGATCTTTGCTTCGCTGCACCTGGCGCCGGCGCTGCAGACTTTTCTGAAGCGCTACGACGAAGTGGAAGTCGAATTGAACGCGACCGACCGTCCGGTCGATATCGTCGAGGAAGGCTACGATCTGGCGATCCGTATCAGCGATAATCCGCCGGCCAACATGATTGCGCGCCGCATTGCACCGGTGCGCTGGGTGACCTGCGCCTCGCCGGAATATCTTGAGCGGCACGGCACGCCGCGTACGCCGCAGGAACTGGCACAGCACCAATGCCTGGTTTACCAGGGCATTCCGGCGCTGCGCAGCGGCTGGCGCTACCAGACCGGCAGCAAGGAAATATCGCTGTCGGTCAACGGCAAGTGCCGCGTCAATAATTCCGAGGTGCTGCTGCAACTGGCGCTCGATGGCCTGGGGATCGTGCTTTTTCCGACCTATATTCTTGGCCACCATCTCAAGAGCGGCCGTCTGAAAGAGATCCTGCCCGACAGCGTGGCCAATCCCGACATGAGCATGTATGCGGTCTATATGCCGAATCGTTACATGCAGCCCAAGGTCAGGGCCTTCATCGATCATTTGCTCGCTCACTTCGGTCCGGACCCGCACTGGGATCAGTTTTAAGCAGCGAATTAGCCGGCGAGTCAGCCGTATGAATTCAAGCGTCGATGAAGTTTTGATCTGGAAAGATTCTCTGGCAAAACTTGTAACTTTTTATTTTTTATCTATTGCTGGCGCACCGTTTGTCTAGACTGATCTTGTTGAATTGCTCCCACTATCAGAAAGGAGAAACCATGAACAAACTGATTGCCATGTTGATCGCCAGCGTGTTTGCGACTTCGGCATTTGCCGCCACCCATACCGCCGCACCGGCGGCCGGGTCGTCGTCATCGACTATGAGCAGCGACACCAAGGCTGACAGCAAGAACGCCAAGGAAGCTGCCAAGGCCGATGAAAAGGCCACGAAAGCAGATGCCAAGGCCGATGAAAAGGCCACGAAAGCGGACGCCAAGGCGGACAAGCAAAAGGCAAAAGCCGATGCCAAGGCATCGAAGAAGAAGGCGGATGCGAAGGCCGACAAGGAGTCGGCTGCCGCGGATGCCAAGGCCGACAAGGCTGATGCGAGGGCAGACAAGGCTTCCAAGTAACCACAATCGCCGCACACCCTCGATTGCAAGGCAGGCTACGCCTGCCTTTTTTATTGCGCTTTGAACCATCAAGGATGCTCCGGAATGATGCGGAGACCCAGTCGGATTTTGCGTCATCCGGGCGGTTGACCGTTATAATCCGCGTGCCGGTCGGCAACACAAAAATTACTCGGTTTTAAGCGGATGACGTAGCAGAACATGCAGAACGACCAGCGGTATATCAATAGAAATGACAAGGATTGGTCGACTACATGAGGCAGTTGGTGACATCGGGCGCAGCGGCGCAGTACGCGATGACGGCCGCGTTTTTCTTTCTCCCCCTTTCGAAGCCGCTGTTGTATATCACGCTGCTGGTTGCCTCCATACTCTTCATTTGCAGTGAGCGCTTTGTCGAGGCATGGCGCGGATTTCGTCCCCAGCCGTGGCTGGCGCCGGCATTGCTGCTGGCGATCCTGCCGGGATTGTCGCTATTGCTGCATGAAGATCCCGGCCATACCGAACTCAATCTCAGCTATTACTGGATAGCGGCCTTTATCGTCTACCTGGCGTCGAGCAGGATGCCGGTCATGCCGTGGATACGCGCATTTGTCGCAGGCGTCTTCATCGTTTTCTGTTACGTGCAGATTCGCTTCCCGGGAGAAGTACATCTGGCAACCGGCCTGGCGGCACTGGGCAATTACATCCTGTATTCGCAGTTGCTGGCGATCGCGACGGTGCTGCTGTCGATTCTCTACAAGCACGACAGCCGGCGTATCGTCAGACTGGCCTGCCTCGCCGGCATGGGGCTGTTTTTCATCGGACTGGTTTCAGGCGATGGACGCAGCGGATTGCTGTCGCTGCTGTTGCTGCTGCCGCTGGTGGTCGGCAATATGGTCGCGCAAAAAAATCGCAAGCTGGTACTGGTGGGTTGCCTGATCGGTCTACTGCTGGTCGGCCTGTCGCCGCGTGTGCAAAAGCGCATCAACGAAGGCATCAGCGATCTGAAGCTGATGCAGCAGGACCGCAAGGAAACCTCGCTTGGCTATCGTGTCGACATGTGGAATACCGCGGCTGAGGTGGTGCGCGCCCATCCCGTATTCGGTGCAGGGCAGGGCGGCTTTGCCCGCGCCTGGAATAATCGTCATTTGACGGCCGAAGCCAAGGGGTTTGTCGAGCCGCACAATGCCTTCCTGTTCTTTGCATCGAGCTATGGACTGGTCGGATTGGCTGCATTGCTGTGGCTGTATGCGGCGGTACTGTGGACCGGCTGGCGGCACAGGCAGTCATTTGAAGGCGGCGTGGTGTTCGCGTTTGCAGTTGTCTGCATCGTCGGCAGCATGACCAATACCATGTTCATGGGTGCCGTCAGCCATGCCTGGCTGATGCTGTTCATCGGCTTGCAGGGCAGTCTGCTGCGCCCCGGATTGCCATGCATGCAGCGGCAGGGAGCGACCGCATGAAGAGCGGCATGAAAGTCCTGTTCATTTGTCCCACCGTCGCCGGCTATATCGGCGGAACGGAAACGGTGGTTGGCCAACTCGCGCGTCGGGTCAAGGACAAGGTGGAGTTGACCGTGCTGAGCGCGACGCCGTCCGGCAAGCCGCTGATCGACAGCACCGGCTTCGAATTGTTGACGCTGCCTTTTCTCGGGCGCGACAGCCGTTACAACCGCTTGCTGAGCAAGCTGCTGATGACCAGCCGCTTCAAGATCGAGAGTTACTCTTTTTTCCGTTCGCTGGCCAAAAGCGATATCGACCTGACGCGCTATGACGCCATCGTGAGCTTTTACGAAGCCGATGCCTATCTGCTCGAAAGGCAGTATCCCGCCTTGCGCGCACGTTGTCATCATCTGCTGCCCGGGGTATCGATGCGCGGCTTTTTCCGGCGCGTGCCGGCACAGCGCGTTCGTTTCTTCGGCTATCGTGCCGCGCCGCGCGCCAAGCGCAAGTGGCATGTGGATGTGCAGTCATTGCCGCTGGGTGTGGACGAAGTGTTTTTCCCGCCCGAATTGCCGGCGTATCCGCACGACCGGCGCCTTGTATTTGTCGGACGCCTGGACAAGAGCAAGCATATCGACTGGCTGGCGGACTTTTTCGTGCGCAGCGGACTGGCGGCCAGAGGTTACCGGCTGGATATCATCGGCGACGGCCCGCTGCAGGCGAGCATGCAGGCAAACTATGGTCCGGCGTCCGGCATTCATTTGCATGGCCGCCAGCGGGCCGAAGACGTTGCACGCATGTTAAGGCAGGCTTTCCTGCTGCTGCATCCGACCGATCTTGAAAGCTTCGGTCTGACCATCCTCGAAGGCATGGCGGCCGGGGTGCCGGTCATCACGCATGCGCTCGATAGCGTCAAGGTATGGGCAGGCGATCATCCGTGCTATGCCGCGCATCTGGATCATGCGTCATGGCTGAACGAAATAGAAAGCTTCGAACAGCGCACTCGCTGGGAGCAGACCAGCAGCCGGAACCTGGCGTTCGCGCAGGAGTTCACTTGGGACAGGATTGCGGATCAGGTACTCGCGATCGTTCAATGCCGTCCGGAGTAATGTGACGGTAGAACGCTGGCGTCCATGAAGGATTAAGGCAGGCTACCCCGATTGAACAGGCCTTCCGCCTTTTCCCGTCATGCCCGCTTTGCTAGACCGAAGCGGCTAAGCCGTGTCAGCGCACGCTACGTCTCAACGCTTCAAAGAAAAGCTCCGATTGCAGCCGTTCGCCTTGCATTTGTTCCGCCACGCGCCGCGCAACAGCGTCATCGATCGGGATCAGTTTTCTACCGGTCGATTGTGCAATCACCTGCACCGCACAGGCGCGTTCCAGATAGTACAGGTCGTCATAGGCATAATCGACTCGGTCACCGCACACAACGACGCCGTGATTACCGAGGAACAGGACGTCGGCGCCATTCATCGCATTGGCAATGCGTTCCCCCTCGGAGACGTCGAGTGCCAGGCCATTGTAGCGACCGTCAATCGCAACGCGGCCGTAATAGCGCATCGCATTCTGCGACAGCATGGGATCGAGACCGCGGTCTTCGGTCAACGTCAGCGCCGTCGCGTAGGGCATGTGGGTGTGAAGCACGCAGGCTTTGCGCGCGATACGATGGATCGCGGCATGAATGATCATGGCGGTCGGTTCGACCTCATGCCTTCCGGCCAGCTTGTTGCCAGCCTCATCGATCATCACGATATCGTCGGCCTGTACCTCGCTCCACAGCAGGCCGCGCGGATTCAACAGAAAATGCGGCTGATCGCCAGGCAGGGCGACGCTGAAATGATTGCAGACGCCTTCACCAAGGCCATGATGCGCCGCCGCCCTTAACGCCAGCGCGAGGTCTTCGCGCAGTTTGGCGACGACCGGAGCATGGAATACTTCTTCGATTGAGGATGTTGAAACGTGCATGTCCGTCCCTTGAATTTTTTATTAGCGCTGGATGAATTCGATCTTGTAGCCGTCCGGATCCTGGACGAACGCGATGATGGTGTTGCCGCCCTTGACCGGGCCGGCTTCGCGCGTGACCGTACCGCCCTGGGCTTTCACCGCTTCGCACGTCTTGTAGGCATCGCTGACTTCGATCGCGATGTGGCCGTATGCGCTTCCCAGGTCATACTTGTCGACGCCGTAGTTATAGGTCAGCTCAAGTTCCGCATGGTCCGGATTCTTGCCATAGCCGACGAAGGCCAGGGTGTATTTCTGTTCAGGCCGGTCGGTGGTGCGCAACAGGCTCATGCCCAGCACCTTGGTGTAAAAGTCGATGGAGCGTTGCAGGTCGCCGACCCGCAGCATTGTGTGAAGTATGCGCATGCTTGATCCTTGAATGTTTAGAAAATTGGCAGTGTTTCCGGGCCGCTATTCCGCAGCGCACGCTTGGCCGCCTCGAATTCCGGAAAGATCGACTGCACGGTTGCCCAAAAGCGCGGGCTATGGTTCATCTCGCGCAGATGCGACAGTTCGTGCGCGACGACGTAATCTATCATCGGCAATGCGAAATGAATCAGCCGCCAGTTCAGCCGGATCTTTCCTTCCGCCGTGCAGGAACCCCATTGCGTGGTTGCCGACGATAGCGCGAACGATTGATAGCTGGCGCCAAGCTTTTCCGCATAGAGGGGCAGACGTTCGGCAAACAGGCGTTTCGCTTCTGCTTGCAGCCATCCTTGGACCCGGTCCTTCAATTGTTGTTCACCCGCCTCCGGCGGCAGGCAGACGGTCAGTTCGCGCGTTGCCGCATCATAGGCAATGCCTGCGGCCTGTGCATTGAGGATGCGTAGCGTGAGTTCGCCGCCGAGATAGGGCAGCGTAGCACCGTCGCACCACTGCATTTGCGGTTGCAGCCGCCGCGCCGAACGTTCGCGCCGCTCGCTGAGCTTGGTGAATATCCAGCGCTGCTTTTCCCGGATCGCGCTTTCGATTTCGGCGATCGGCACCCAGCGCGGTGCGGTAAGCCGTAAGCCGTCTTCATCGATCAAAAAGCCGATGGTGCGTCGCTTGGAACGTTGCAGCCGGTATTCGAGGATATGGTCGCCGACATGTAGGCGCCGCCGCCCGGCGCTGGCAAGCGGCGGGGCCGAGGATGTCGGCGAAGGGAAGAGTTCCGGCGGCTCCTGCCGCGGCATCGTGCCGCGGGGCGGTATGTGTTTCGGTGCCGGTTGGTCGACGCTGGGTTGCGACGAGGTATCGGGTGAAAAAAAGTCGAGCTGCAGCGCGAGCTGTTGGGGGTCAGGCGGAGTCTGGCGTAGCAGCTTCAAGAGAATGTGAGACCTTGTCGTTTGAATAAATGTCGGGCGAGGAAATCACCCGCATCTCGGATTCTATCCAATTTTCAACTTGTTGCATGAGCTCACTTGGCGTACGGCCAGTCGAAGAGATCGGTTTGCCTATCGAGACTGTGATCAAACCCGGTTTTTTGATGAAGGAATTCTTGGCCCAGCACTCGCCGGCATTCAACGCGATCGGGATCACTGGCACGCCGGTGTCGATCGCCAGGCGCGTGCCACCGCTCTTGTATTTGCCTTGCTTGCCGACGTAAGAGCGCGTCCCTTCCGGGAACATGATGATCCATTGGCCGCCGGCCAGCCGCTTCTTCCCCTGTTCCACGACGTGCGCGAACGCATCCTTGGCCTTGCTGCGGTCGATAGGAATCATGCGCAGCAGGGCGAGGCCCCAGCCGAAGAACGGGATGTACAGCAGCTCTTTCTTGAATACGTAGACCAGCGGCCGCGGCAAGGCATAAAAAAGAAAAATGGTTTCCCAGGCAGACTGATGCTTGGACAGCACGATGGCTGGCGAATCGGGCAGGTTTTCCGCGCCCTTGATCTGATAGCGGATGCCACACACGATGCGCGCGCTGTTGATCACGAAGCGGTTCCACAAGCCGGTCAGGAAATAGCGGTAGTTATATGGTAGCGGCGCAAACACGAAGCACACCGGCGCCCAGATCAGGGTCGCAACCGTCATCAACAGTGTAAAGACCACTGAACGCAGAAACAGGAAGGGGGTGGACATCACATCTCCAGAAGCGGCCGACCGGATCGGCACTGAAATAACAAGGCTTGCAAATACCGCTGCGTGATTATGCCGCGCTTTATGTCGAGCTTTGGACGTCGGCGGACTTTTTCAACAAATCGTCGACGAAGCTCGCGAGGTCTGCATGGATCGTTGTACCGGGCGGCAGGCCGCCTTTGTCACGCGTCTTTTCGCCTTTGCCGGTCAGCACCAGATGGGGCGAGCAGCCGGCAACGAAACCGGCATGCAGGTCGCGCAGCGAGTCGCCGACCGTGGGCACGCCCTTCAGGCTGACTTCGAAGCGCTGAGCGATTTCATGCAGCATGCCCGGCTTGGGTTTGCGGCAATCGCAATTGTCGTCTGCCGCGTGCGGGCAAAAGAAAATCGCATCGATATCGGCGCCGACCTGCTGGGCGGCGGCGTGCAGTTTCTGATGAATCGCATTGAGCGTCACGATGGTGAACAGGCCGCGCGCGATGCCGGACTGGTTGGTCGCGACGATGACGCGATAGCCTGCCTGGTTCAGCCTGGCGATCGCTTCCAGCGAGCCGGGGATCGGAATCCACTCATCCGGCGACTTGATGAATTCGTCGGAGTCGTAGTTGATCACCCCGTCGCGATCGAGAATGATGAGCTTCATGCTAGCGCTCACGCTCATGCAGCCAGCTTCGAAATATCGGCCACCCGATTCATCATGCCGTGCAGATCGGACAGCAGCGCGATGCGGTTGTTACGCAGCTGTTCGTCTTCCGCCATCACCATCACATCATTGAAGAAGGAATCGACGTTGTCGCGCAGCTGCGCCAGCGATTTCAGTGTGCCGGCGAAATCGCCCTTGGCGAAGGCCGCATCGACTTGCGGCTTGAGCTGGGTCATTGCCGAATACAGGCCTTGCTCGGCCGCTTCTTTCAGCAAGCCCTGCTGTACCGTATTCCTTGCGCCCTCGGTTTTCTTGAGGATGTTGGTGATGCGCTTGTTGGCGGCGGCCAGCGATTCGGCTTCGACCAGTGCGGCGAATGCCTTGACTGCATCCAGGCGTTCGACGATGTTGTCGAGGCGGTCCGGATTTTGCGCGACGACGGCTTCGATTTCATTTTGCGCATAGCCGCGTTCGCGCAGCAGGCCGCGCAAGCGGTCGAGCATGAAGGCGGTCACATCGGCGGTCGGGTCCTTGAAATTGGCATTGCCGGCAAACAGCTGCGCGGCATCGCCCAGCAATTCACTCAATGCCAGCGGCAGACGCTTTTCGACCAGCATGCGCAACACGCCGAGCGCATGGCGGCGCAGTGCGAACGGATCCTTGTCGCCGGTCGGCTGCAGGCCGATGCCCCAGATGCCGACCAGGGTTTCCAGCTTGTCGGCCAGCGCGACGACGGTGCCGGTCGCGGTCGATGGCAATGCATCGCCGGCAAAGCGTGGCTGGTAATGTTCGGAGGCGGCCAGGGCAACTTCATCCGGCTCGCCATCATGGCGCGCATAGTAGGTGCCCATGATGCCTTGCAATTCCGGGAACTCGCCGACCATGTCGGTCAACAGATCGGTCTTGGCCAGCAGCGCGCCGCGCTCGGCCAGCGCCACATCGGCGTTCAGCGCAGCGGCGATGCGGCCGGCGAGAACCTTCACGCGTTCGGTGCGTTGTCCCTGCGTGCCGAGCTTGTTGTGATAAACCACATTGGCAAGTCCGGGCAGGCGATCGGCCAGTTTCTTTTTTTTGTCCTGCTCGAAAAAGAATTTCGCATCCGACAGGCGCGGACGCACCACGCGCTCGTTGCCGCCGATGATGTGCTGCGGATTGCCGGTCTCGATGTTGGAGACGATCAGGAAGCGCGAACGCAGCTTGCCGGCGGCATCGGTCAGTGCAAAGTATTTCTGGTTGGTCTGCATGGTGAGGATCAGGCATTCCTGCGGCACCGACAGGAAGGCATCCTCGAATTTGCATTCATAGACGACGGGCCATTCGACCAGCGCGGTGACTTCGTCGAGCAGCGATTCCGGCATCAATACCTTGTCGCTGCCGGCCTTGGCCAGCAATTCGCCACGGATCTTTTCCTTGCGCGCACTGCCTGACGGAATGGTCTTGCCCTGTTCCTGCAGAACGGCTGCATAGGATTCCGCACTGTCGATGCTCAGCTCGCCTTGCGACAGGAAGCGATGTCCCAACGTCACGCGTCCGGCGCTCAGGCCCAGCGTCGTGATCGGCACGATCTCGGCGCCATGCAAAGCGATCAGCTTGTGCGCGGGACGCACGAACTGCACCGTTTCGCCATCGGGGCGCTGGTAACTCATCAGCTTGGGAATGGGCAGCTTGCCGAGGGTTTCTTCGAGTGCGGCTTGCAAGCCGTTCTGCAGCGTCGAACCGGGCGCGGTATAGGTATAGAAAAAGCTTTCGGCTTTGCCGTCGGACGCGCGTTCCAGCTCGCTGATGTTAAGGTCGGGGAAGCCCAGTGCGGCCAGTTTCTTTGCCAGCGGTGCGGCCGGATTGCCTTCCTTGTCGAGTGCGACCGATACCGGCAATACCTTTTCGCGAATCGATTTATCCGGCGACGTTGCGCGAACGCGCGTGATCGCAACCGCGAGCCGGCGCGGCGTCGCATACGATGTCGCGACCGCGTCGGCGTCGATGAAATCGCGCGATTTCAATCCATTGAAAATGCCGTTGGCAAACGCATCGCCGAGCTTGGCAAGCGCCTTCGGCGGAAGTTCTTCAGTGAGCAGTTCGACTAACAGTGTCTGTGTCATGGTGTGCAGTCGTCCCGGCGTGGCCGGAACTTGTTGTCTTTACGGTGGATGCCGGCGTCGGGCCGGCGGCTATACCAATCCCATCACGTAACGTGCCAGATGAAATCGATGGATTTTTTTGACTGGCAAGGCGCAGGAGGAGTCAATAGCGGTGCTATTGACGACGAGTGCAACGCAGGCAGGCGGAAAAAGACGCGGTTTCATGGCACGTTATGGGATGCGATTGGTATTACGCTGCCTTGCGGGAGTCGCCGCACATCGGGAATCCGAGCTTTTCGCGCGACTCGTAGAAAGCCTGTGCGACAGCACGCGACAGATTGCGAATGCGCCCGATGTAGGCGGCGCGCTCGGTGACCGAAATGGCGCCGCGCGCATCCAGCAGATTGAAGGTATGCGCGGCCTTGAGAATCATTTCATAGGCTGGCAACGCAAGTGGCACTTCCATCAGGCGCTTGGCTTCCGATTCGTAATTACCGAACAGCGAGAACAGGAATTCGGTATTGGTATGTTCGAAGTTGAAGGTCGATTGCTCGACTTCATTCTGGTGGAAAACGTCGCCGTAGGTCAGGCGCTTGGTGACGCCGTTTTCCTGCCATTCGGTCCACACCAGGTCGTACACGTTTTCTACACCTTGCAGATACATTGCCAGGCGCTCGATGCCGTAAGTGATTTCGCCCAGCACCGGTTTGCAATCGAGACCGCCCACCTGCTGGAAGTAAGTGAACTGCGTGACTTCCATGCCATTGAGCCAGACTTCCCAGCCCAGGCCCCAGGCGCCCAGCGTCGGGTTTTCCCAGTCGTCTTCCACAAAGCGCACATCGTTCTGCTTGAGGTCGAGGCCGAGCGCTTCGAGCGACCCCAGGTACAGGTCGAGGATGTTTTCCGGCGCCGGCTTCAGCACCACCTGATATTGGTAGTAGTGCTGCATGCGGTTCGGATTTTCGCCATAGCGGCCATCCTTGGGGCGGCGCGAAGGCTGCACATAGGCGGCGCGCCAAGGCTCCGGTCCGATCGCGCGCAGGAAGGTCGCGGTATGCGAGGTACCGGCGCCGACTTCCATATCGTAGGGCTGGAGCAGCGCGCAACCTTGCGCATCCCAGTATTCCTGCAGCTTGAGAATGACTTGTTGAAATGTGAGCATCGTATCGTTGCCCGCCTGCCGAAGCGGCCGGGATGAAAGAGGGAAATTTGCCAAACCGTAGATTTTAGCGGGTTTTACCGGCAGCAGGCGCATTCTTGGCGCTGCCGCGTCCGCGCCACCAACTAGTGGGTCACTTGGCAACCGGATACGCATAAAAGCGTGTCTTTTCGCGCCATGCGTCGTTGCCAATGCGCGCGATAGACCCGCTATCGCTGTGCTTGGCGCCTAGCCTGACACAAAAATCCATCGCTTTTATTTGCGTATCCTGTTGCCAAGTGACCCACTAGCGCCGATCAGCAGCAAAGCGATGATGATCACAGGGACATTGCCGAAACGGCTATACGGTGTCAGGCCGTCATAGCCTTGCACATTGGCCGACAGCACGCCGCGCTCGAATGGTGGCAGGCGATCGACGACATTACCTCTGGAATCGATCACCGCGGTCACGCCGGTATTGGTCGCGCGCAGCATCGGACGTCCAGTTTCCATCGCGCGCAGTTGAGAAATCTGCAAATGTTGAGGTAATGCAATTGAGTCGCCGAACCATGCAATATTCGACACATTGAGCAGGATGGTCGCGCGCGGCATTCCGGGTGTACCGCCTGCGGCGAGTTGCGCGGCGATCTCTTCGCCGAACAAATCCTCGTAACAGATATTGGGCATGATCCACTGGTCGCGTACCGCAAACGGTGCCTGCAAAAGTTTGCCGCGATTAAAGTCGCCAAGCGGGATATGCATCATGTCGACGAACCAGCGAAATCCGGGCGGAATGAATTCGCCGAAAGGCACCAGATGATGCTTGTCATAGCGGTAGGCCGGCGCGCTCGCTGTCGGCGACAAGCCGATCACGCTGTTGGCGTATTCGCGCGGACCGTCGCTGACAGGAATGCCAAGGATGACATGGCTGTCGGCACGGCGCGCAAAATCGGATAACAAGCCGATATAGTCCGGCGGCAGCTGGGTCGACAGCAAGGGAATCGCGGTCTCGGGCGTCGCGATCAGATTGGCCGGCTGCGCGGAAATCATGTCATGGTAGAGCGACAGCGATGCCTGTATCCGTTCCGGCACGAACTTCATTTCCTGCGGTACGTTGCCTTGCAATAGACGCACGGAAATCGGTTCGCCATGCGCGGCAGTCCATTCTACGGATCTCAAGCCGAGCCCAAGCGCCAGCAAACTTGCCGCGAGCACCAGCGGCAGCCGTTTGGTGGGGAGCAGGGCCAGGCAGCCTGCAATGAGTGCCGATACCAGCGCAATGCCATAGACGCCGCCGATCGGCGCATATCCGCCCAGCGGTCCGACCGTGTGTGCATAGCCGGCGCCGACCCAGGGAAAACCCGTCAGCATCCAGCCGCGCAGCCATTCGGCCAGCGTCCACATCGCAGGCAAGAGCAGCATGGCCGTCATGTTGGCCCCGGCCGCCCGGCGTTGGCGCAGCCAGCTTGCCAGTCCAAAGCCCAGGCCCGCGTAGATACTCAGCGCCACTGCCAGCAAGACGACCGCTATTGCCGCCATCCACCCCGGCATGCCGCCGTAGCGGTGCATGCTGATATACAGCCAGTGCACACCGGCGATCAGCATGCCGGAACTGTAAGCCCATCCTATCCACGCGCTGCGGGAAACGGATGCGTCGCGCAGCGCAAGCCAGAAAGCAAAGGCAAGCGTCAATATCTGCAACGGCCACAGGCCAAACGGCGCAAAAGCGAAAACACTGAGCGCCCCGGCAAACAGGGCGCTCAGTGGCATGGCATAGGAGGGAAGTCGAAGGGTAGAGGAATTCTTCACGCGGTCAGGACATGGACTCCAGGGCGGGGGACGGCCGCAGCTTTTCGACCAGCAGCACATGCACCTGGCGTGCATCGGCACGCAATACTTCAAAGCGCAAGTGATCGATGTCGAATACATCTCCCTTGCGCGGCACACGGCCCAGATGATTGGCGACAAGGCCGCCTATCGTGTCGACGTCGACATCGGAGAAGCTGGCATTGAGCGATTCGTTGAACTGCGAAATCTCGGTCAATGCCTTGACGCGCCAGCGTACGCCGCGCGAACCATTACTGACAGGGATGATATTGTCTTCTTCCTCATCGAAGTCGTATTCGTCCTCGATATCGCCGACGATCTGTTCGAGCACGTCTTCAATCGTAATCAGGCCGGCGACACCGCCGTATTCATCGACCACGATCGCCATGTGATTGCGGTTGGCACGAAAGTCGCGCAACAATACATTGAGCTGCTTGGACTCTGGAATGAAGACTGCGGGACGCAGCATGTCGCGCACATCGAAGGATTCTTCGGCGTAATAACGAAGCAGATCCTTTGCCAGCAAAATCCCGACAACCTTGTCACGGTCGCCATCGACAGCTGGAAAACGCGAGTGCGCGGTTTCCAGCACTTCCGGCATCCATTCCTCGATTGGCTTGGTCAGATCGATCACATCCATCTGCGGACGCGGCACCATGATGTCGCGGGCGGAGAGGTCGGATACCTGGAAAACGCCTTCGATCATCGACAGCGCATCGGCGTCGATCAGGTTGCGTTCATGGGCATCGTGCAAAATTTCAAGCAATTCGGCACGATTCTCTGGCTCGGGGGAAATAAGCGCGGTCAGGCGTTCGAATAGTGACCGCTGTGGTTTGGTGTCAATGTACTTGGCACCACTAGGGTGATCTTGCATATGGCGGGGAGCCGTAGTTCAGGGAGGTATAGGATACAACAAATGCATGGCTGAAAACTTGAATTCCCGTTCCGGTTTTGTCCGGAATCTAAGCGCTGTAAGGATTCGCTTCGCCCAACGTTGCCAGAATTTCAATTTCGAGCTGTTCCATTTCGGTCGCTTCCTCGTCCGTTTCATGGTCGTAGCCCTGCGCATGCAATACGCCATGCACGACCAGATGCGCAGTGTGCGCTTGCACCGATTTCTTTTGCTCATCGGCTTCGCGCTGCAGCACATCGGTACAAAGGATGATGTCGGCTTGCGTGACTTCGCTTTCCTCGTCTTCAGTATAAGCAAACGTCAGCACATTGGTCGCGTAGTCCTTGCCGCGATATTCGCGGTTCAGCGTACGGCCTTCTTCCGCATCGACGAAGCGTATTGTCAGTTCGGCCGGTGCGAACAGCGCAGCCTGCACCCAGCGCCGCAGATTGGTGCGGAGAATGATTTCCTTGAGGCGCGGGTCGGGATATTGAACGGATAAGCTCAGCTTATTTTTTTGCGACATTTCTTATGGTTCGGGATGTGCCCGCTGCTTCATAGGCATCGACAATGCGCGCAACCAGTGGGTGGCGCACGACGTCGGCGCTGGTGAAATAGGTGAACGCGATGCCGCGTACGTTTTTCAAAATCTGCACGGCATCGACGAGGCCGCTTTTCTGCGTACGCTGTAAGTCGATCTGCGTGACGTCGCCGGTGACCACCGCCTTGCTGCCGAAGCCTATCCGGGTCAGAAACATCTTCATTTGTTCGGGCGTAGTGTTTTGCGCTTCGTCCAGAATGATGAAAGCATGATTCAGCGTGCGGCCGCGCATATAGGCCAGCGGCGCAATTTCGATGACTTGCTTCTCGAACATTTTTTGCGTCTTGTCGAAGCCCAGCAAGTCGTAGAGCGCGTCATATAACGGACGCAGATAGGGGTCGACTTTCTGCGTCAGGTCTCCCGGCAAAAAACCGAGACGCTCGCCGGCTTCGACCGCCGGGCGCGTCAGCACGATGCGCTTGACCGCATCGCGTTCCAGCGCATCGACCGCGCAGGCCACCGCGAGGTAAGTCTTGCCGGTGCCGGCAGGGCCGACGCCGATGGTAACGTCGTGCTCCAGAATTGCCTTCAGGTACTGATTCTGATGCGGTGTGCGGCCACGCAAGTCACTGCGTCGCGTTTTGAGGGCGGGCGCGATATGCTCGGCATCGTCCGCCTCGGCTTCTTCGGTCTTGGCTTCGTCTTCCTGAGTACCCGCCCTTTGCTCTACCAGAGCGAGCTGTACGTCTTCGACGGAAATCACCTTGTCTGCGATTTGGTAAAAGTTTTCCAGCAGTTCTACCGCACGCAATGCATTGGCGCCGCTGATGATGAATTTTTCGCCGCGCCGGAAAATGGTGACGTCGAGCGCAGCTGAAATTTGCCGAAGGTTTTCATCCATTGGGCCGCACAGATGCGCAAGACGCTTGTTGTCTAGCGGCTCCGGAATGAAATGTTGTGGTTGGGCAGGAATTTTTGGTTTCAAAGTGAATTGTTCGTTTCGCTGAGATTCATTGTTTGATGACTAGTTCGCCACGCAATGAATAGGGGAAGGCTTGCACGATAGTGACATCAACCAGTTGTCCGACCAGGCGCTCGGGATGCGGACCGGCCGAAAAATTGACGACGCGGTTGTTCTCGGTGCGGCCCTGCAGTTCCTGCGGATCCTTTTTCGACGGACCTTCGACCAGGATGCGCTGTACGCTGCCGACCATGTCCTGGCTGATGCGTCGTGCATTGGCTTCTATCGTTGCCTGCAAGTGCTGCAAGCGTTTCAGCTTGACTTCATAAGGCGTGTCGTCGGCCAGATTGGCGGCCGGCGTGCCGGGACGGGGGCTGAAAACAAAGCTGAAGCTAGTGTCATAGCCGATGTCATTGATGAGCTTCATCAACGCGTCGAAGTCGGCCTCGGTCTCGCCGGGAAAGCCGACAATGAAATCGCTGGAAACCGAAATGTTGGGACGCACTTCGCGCAAGCGGCGAATGACCGATTTGTATTCCAGCACGGTGTAGCCGCGCTTCATTGCCATCAGCACGCGATCCGAACCATGCTGCGCCGGCAGGTACAGGTGATCGACCAGTTTGGGTACCTTGGCATAGGTATCGATCAGGCGCTGCGTGAATTCCTTCGGATGGCTGGTGACGAAGCGGATGCGTTCGATGCCCGGAATTTCCGCGACATATTCGATCAGCAAGGCAAAGTCGGCGATTTCGCCGTCGGCCATCGTGCCGCGATAAGCATTGACGTTCTGCCCCAGCAGGGTAATTTCCTTGACGCCCTGGGCGGCCAATCCCGCCACTTCGGCCAGCACATCCTCGAAGCGCCGTGAGACTTCTTCGCCGCGGGTATAAGGCACCACGCAATAGCTGCAATACTTGCTGCAGCCTTCCATGATCGACACGAATGCGGTCGCGCCCTCGACCCGGGCGGGCGGCAGATGGTCGAACTTTTCTATTTCGGGAAAACTGATGTCGACCTGCGAACGGCCGGTCGCGCGGCGCTGATTGATCAGCTCCGGCAAGCGGTGCAGGGTTTGCGGTCCGAACACGACATCGACGTAAGGTGCACGCTTGACGATCGCTTCGCCTTCCTGCGATGCGACGCAGCCGCCGACCCCGATCACCAGGTCCGGCTTGGTCAGCTTGAGCTCGCGCAGACGACCCAGGTCCGAGAACACTTTTTCCTGCGCCTTTTCGCGCACCGAGCAAGTGTTGAGAAGGATGACGTCGGCTTCTTCCGGCGTTTCGGCCTTGACGAGTCCTTCGGCGGCGTTCAGCACATCTGCCATCTTGTCCGAGTCGTACTCGTTCATCTGGCAGCCAAAGGTTTTGATAAAGACTTTTTTGGACATGGTGTTTTACTGCTTGCGACTTGTTTGTTTAACGATCGATTCGCTCGCCTCATGGGCATCGAGAATCCAGACTCGGTCGATATGGGCGTTGGCATCTTCGGTGTAGTTGACGATCAGATCGCTGCCGCGCAGCGAGGCTGGCATCTGCACCAGATTGTCTTCATTCCATATGCGCGCGCCCGGCGCCAGCTGTCTTTGTTGACCTTCCATCACGATCGCCGGATACGGTGCAGGCGTCATCTTGCCGCGCTTGGCGTGGGGCGGAAATGGACGCTCCACCGCAACGGCTGGCATGGCGATGGACGCGAAAAAAAGTAAAAGGAAGAGGGGGCGCTGCCACATCTCAAACCCCATATGGTAAAGAAGCCGCCGTATCTGGCAAAAGGAATCGGTTGGCTGCGCAACCGGGTGTCCGTCTCGCGTCTGCAGAGGATATTTTGCAGCTGAATTCTACAAAAGCACTGCAGACAAGCGCCCGCATTATATCACCGGGGTGCCCCCCACCTTCTCCCGTCACGCCCTCGGTGCTGTTCCGAAAGCACGGTAATAACCCCCGCCGATGTTACAAAATAGTCAATTAATTTATTGACAATTATTAATTTTGCCATCAACATCGCCCTCCTTTGGTTGCCTAAAAGACAATTGATTTTATGGCAAGGAAATGCGAATGAAGGCTGGTGCATTGATGGTGTGGGTATTCGCTACTGCCGCGCTGGCGGCTTACGGCGTTCCCGTTATCGCTGCTGCTGCGACGAATGTCTCGATCGCCGCAAAAGCCGATTCGCACGACTCCTTTGGCGGTGTCGTCGTCAATCAGGCAGTCACGGTCGCCGGACAAGAGTTTTTTCAGTATTTCGTCGCTAACTGGCGCGATCGTGACTTGAGTGAGCGATACGCGATTTCAATCACCGAGCGGCCATCGGCGCGCTGGGGCAGTCAGGTCTGGATCGAATTCCGGCAGCGCCGGATTTTCCAGGCCCCACTGCCGACGGCCAGAGCCGGGATCAAAGCCTTGAGCGAACAGGCAACGGAAGCGGTTTATCAGATGGTCGCGGACACGGAAGTGGAGCGCCTGTTATTTCGGGAACCCGATCTGGGTCCGGACGAACTTTGACGACTTGGATGATACGCATGGAAAGCATGAAGCGGCTCTGTCACCTATTTCATCTTGCTGTCTTGTTAGCGGCCAGCCTGTGGCTGCAATCCGCCGGTGCATCCGAACTGGTCTACACGCCGGTCAATCCTGCATTTGGCGGCAACGTACTGAACGGTTCGGTCCTGCTGAATGCGGCACAGGCGCAAAACAAGACCAAGGATCCGGACGCCCCGCTACCCGGCAAGACCAATCAGCAATCCTCGCTGCAGCAGTTCAACGACATCCTCGAACGTTCCGTGCTGAGTCGCCTTGCTTCGGCCGCCACCTCGGGAATCATGGGCGCAAACGGGCAACTTGTGCCCGGTACCGTCAGTACAGGAAATTTCTCCATCCAGATTTCCGACCTTGGCGGTGGCTTGCTGCAGGTAACCACCACCGATAAGGTGACCGGTGCCTCGACTTCGTTCCAGGTGGGGCAGCCATGAGTCTTGATTCATTGAGCCATGTTGCGGTCACGTGGGCTCGCATGGTTTCGCTATTTCTGCTGGTGGCCTTTCTTTCCGGCTGCGCATCGATGCAAGCGCCGTCCAATGCCGTCGCGAACGCTAAGCTTACGCCCCCGACACGCGTGACGCGCGACCTGCTTCGCTTGCCCGAGCCTAAAGGGAAAGTCGTCGCGGCGGTGTATGGCTTTCGTGATCAGACGGGGCAGTACAAGCCCGCTCCCGACAGTTCATTCTCGACCACCGTCACGCAAGGTGCGGCATCGATGCTGGTCAAGGCGTTGAAGGATTCCGGCTGGTTTACGCCGGTCGAGCGGGAAAATCTGCAGAACCTGCTTACTGAAAGGAAGATCGTTCGGGCGCTTGAAACTCCGCAGGACAAAAATCCGACAATCAACCTGCCGGCGCTGGTGCCGGCGACGATACTGATCGAGGGCGGCATTGTCGCCTACGAAACCAATGTGCGAACCGGCGGCGCCGGTGCACGCTACCTTGGCGTCGGCGCCAAGACGCAATACCGGGTCGATCAGGTCACCGTCACTCTCAGGACCGTCGACATTCGCAGCGGGCAAATCCTCAACAGCGTTTCAACAACCAAGACCATCTATTCGTACGAACTCTCGACCGGTGTTTTCCGCTTCGTCAACTTCAAGGAGCTGCTTGAGCTGGAAGCCGGCTACACCCGCAACGAGCCGTCGCAGCTGTGCGTGAAGGAAGCGATTGAAGCCGGGGTCGCGCATCTGATCGTGCAAGGTTTACAGGACAAGGTTTGGGCCTTGAAGAACGACGCTGACTGGCGTTCGCCCGTGCTGCAGGCCTATCTGAAGGAAAGCAGCGAATACCTCAGCCAGCTCGAGGATGCTCCCGCTGTCGAAGCGGAGCCCGAGCGCATGGTCGGCAACTAGGCTTGCGAATTTCGTCCATTTCATGAAAGGCAAAAGATCGTGACCGCCATCTTTCATCGCGTCTATACATCTGCAGCCGCATTTCTCGCCCTGCGGTGGATAAGGCTTGCGATCGTCCTGCCAATCGCCGCCCCGGGATTCGCCAGCGACATGGCGGTTCGGTCAGAGCTCGGGCCGGCCGAATTCAGCGCGGTGGGCATGCACGCCCACCTGGCCCGCATCAGTCAGGTCGGCAATCTGAATGATGCAACGCTGACGCAGCAGGGAAACCAGCATGCCGGGCAAATCAGTCAGAGCGGTTATGGGCACGACATCGACGCCATTCAGCAGGGGCGCGCCAACCAGTTCGCCTCCTATCAATCAGGCAACGGCAATGACATCACGCTGGTGCAGTCAGGGCATGCCAATCGTGCCAGTGTCATGCAGGCAGGGGAAGGGCAGCGCGCCATCATCGAGCAGGCCGGAAATTCAAACGTTATCAACATCCAGCAAAACCCGCTCAGCCCCACCTTGCTGGTACAGCAGCATGGCAACGGCCTTGCAGCGAAGGTGATCCAGTATTAGGGGCACTGGATCACCTCAGCATTACAGCCCTTATCATTTAGGAGAATGAAGTGAAAATTAAACTGACCGCTCTTGCCCTCGGCATCAGCCTTGCGTATTCCGCCGGTTCGGCATTTGCGCAGGCAACAATCTCGTCCACTGGATCCGGCAACGATGCTTACATCGAACAGAATGCTGTCTCCGGTTCTTCCGCCGCGATTACGCAAAACGGCAACGGCAATAAAGCAGGTGTTCCGGGCGCAACCCCGAGCGATCCGGCTGCCGCCCCTGGCATCCTGCAAAAAAGCAGCAGCGCCGTCACAGCGTTGATCGATCAGAATGGTAACAACAACGTTGCCGGTATCATTCAGGATACGGCGACGAACAGCAATGCCCAAGCAATGCAGTCCGGCGACGGCAACCAGGCTTCCGCAACGCAGACCGGCGACAATCAGAATGCGGTGATCACCCAGTCAGGCACGGTCAATCAAGCTTCAGTCATGCAGACCGGCGCAAACCAGACTGCAACGGTCACGACCGTCAACTCCAACAACAGCAGCGTCATTGTCACTCAGGCAGATGGTCTTGTCGCAGGAAATACCGCGAGCATTCTGCAGGACAGCGTTGCAAACCAATCTGCACTGGTGAACCAGATCGGCAATGGACAAATCGTTTCGATCACACAAAGCGCGGGTTCGCACGATGGCAGCGCCGTGGTCATCCAGTCCGGCGAAAACAATAAAGCAACCGTCCTGCAAACCAATACCTGGTTCAGCAACGCGTCCGTGACCCAGCAGAATTCCTCGAATACTGCAAACGTCACGCAAGGCGGCCTGGCTGACTATAGCAATGCAAACGTATTCCAGTCCGGCACCAACCATACGGCAACCGTCCATCAGAGCGGTGCAAGCTACTTCCCTGGTGGCATGGTTTCCGAAGGCAAGTTCATCGCCACGGTCAACCAGACCGCGGGCGATGCCAATACTGCGGTCGTCACCCAGTCGAACGGCTATCAGAGCACTGCATTGGTTAATCAGAACAATACAGTCAATCAGAAGGCAACGGTCACCCAAACTGGTGACAGCCAAAGCGCAATCGTCAACCAAAACGCAGGCGCAAGAAACGGCAGCGCGACGGTGGCACAGTCCGGCAACGGCAGCAAGGCAAATGTCCTGCAGACAGATACCTGGTCGAGCAATGCATATGTCAATCAGGCAGGTTCTCTGCACACAGCGAACGTGACCCAAGGTGGCTTGGCTGATTTCAGCAAGGCGACTGTCGACCAGTCCGGCAATAACCAGATTGCCTCGATCCACCAAAGCGGCGCCTCCGTATTCCCGGGCGGCGGCGTGGCACAAGGTTTGTTTGAAGCGACTGTGACTCAGTCAGGCGACAGCAATGTGGCCAGCGTAACGCAAATGAACGGCTACAAGGATGTTGCATCCGTCAGCCAGAATGGTTCGTTCCAGATTGCGAACGTGATGCAAAACGGCGGCAATACCAGTTCCGCAACCATAGCGCAGGATGGCATGCTGAACCGGGCATTGGTATCGCAAAACTTTGCAGCAAACTCGTCGGCCAATATCACTCAGAGCGGCAACAACAATGATGGATTGATCAACCAGGGCAGCGGCAATGCACTGACCGCATCAATCGCTCAAAGCGGTGACTGGGGCTATGCCACGATTGCACAGTTCGGCAGCGGCAGCCTCGCAAGCATCGCGCAAAACGGCGACGGGACAAGCTACGCGGCACGCAACACAGCAGCGATTCTGCAAACCGGCAATAGCCATGTTGCTTCGATCAACCAGGTCGGCAACACCAACCACGCCGCCATCTGGCAGCACTAAGCAGTGTCCGCCAAGCGTTGCATGGCAATGCCGCTTGGTGCAATCAAGGCGGGCGACTCGTCGTCCGTCTTTTTTCGTCGATATTTTTGAAGGAGTGTAATTTGATTGGCGACGCTGACTTGCAGGTATGGCTGGACACCACATCACAGTCTGGACAACTGCTGGTGATTCCCTACGTAAAGAGCGTCAACGATATGCAGTTGGGATTTCGCATGGAGTTGTCACAGCAAGCGCAGTCCGGCACTTCCCGCATAAGTCAGCGCGGACAGGTGGCCGTGAAGGCGGCAGATCCAACTCCTCTGGCTCAGGTAACGATAAACGCCAATACAGGACATTGCAAAGTCGAACTGGTCTTGCAACGAGACGGCAGGGCCGCTGATACCTATCAATTCAATTGCACCACGCCTCGGCCATAGATGCCGGTGTCTGACATATTACTTGCGGCCTTCATCCTGTCGGTACTCGCTCAAGAGATGCGTTAAGCATTGGGCCAGGGCGAAACGCATTGCGCCCTCATCGTATTGGCGGGCGTATGAAAGCAATGGAAAAGCTTCAGAATTTTCACAATTTGCCTGGTCGGTTTCCTGCTGCAGGGATAGGTGGAGTGGAACAGTCTGCGCAAACCCGCATGGATGAAGGATTTTCTGTTTTTGAAAATCAGAAATACCGTCACTGATACCATCAAAAATTTACGGTCTGCATAGGCTTCAGTGCCTGCTGGGACACCTTCCACTACATCTCGTCGTCCAGAACCGGCAGCGTCTCTCAACTTCCCCGGCGACTTCATCGGTGACTTCCCCGGTAACCTGGGTGAAAGTGATGTGCCCCATTTTTCGCCTGCTAAATTTTCACGCGTCTGTCCTGGCCTCGTTATCGTTGACAATCCTGACGCGGATAGCGAGCTGATTCAGATCAATTCGATGGCATCTTCCAGCAACTGGCAAGTTTGCGGCAAGCCTTGGGACTGGTACGTGGCGATGAGCTCTTGTGCCGTCTTTGGTGGCTTCCTGAGCCGCTCGCGGAGTGCCTTGACGATCTTGAGCATTTTCACGGGAGCCAAGTCATATTGCGCAATAAGGAAATCATCCGGATGCAGGATTTCAATGCCGTGGACCTTGGTCGTCGCTTCAGGAAAATCCTTGAGATTGAAAGTGACGATAGCATCTGCGTGGCCCACAATCGCAGCGGCAAGGACATGCCTGTCGTTTGGATCAGGAAGTGAAAGTGACTCGATCAGATACTCGAAGTTTTCCACCAAACTATCCTCGACTGCCTGATTCATCAACGTTGCGGTATTGCGAAGTGCATCAGGTTTCAAATCAGGACGATTGGCTAATGCATTTCTTGTCCATTCATCCTGAATGATTGAGGTCCAGCGAGCGCGGAATATCCCCTCGGCAGCGAGGCTCAACAGCAAGTCCCGCAGCGGTGCCGGATATAAGACACACGCATCGAGAATTACGGTATAGCTGTAAGACCCGGCCATTAATACCCCATGCCAAGCTCCTGGGCTTGATCGGCCAGCTTCTGCAGGGCGTCCTTGGAAATTTTCTGCCGGTCTTCCTTGTACTGGACTACATCTTCAAATCGTATTCTTCGATGTGTTCCCACTTTATGAAATGGGATCTTGCCTTCTTCTAACAGTCGGACAAGATAAGGACGAGAAACATTGAGGAACATCGCCGCCTCTTGCGTCGTAACATCGAGTTCCTTGGGCATGACGGCGATCGCTTTGCCTTGTGCCAACGAGCCAAGGACGTCAGCAAACAGGCGCAATACTTTCGGTGGCAGTCTTAGCACCGGCGATTCGCTCAAGCGCTCCACGCCATCTTCAACGATGGCAATATTGATGGCCTTGGAGTGATCCAGCGAACTGACGATGCAACGCTGAGCAGCTTTTGCGAGCTCCAGATCTTCCTTGCTATCCAAGACCATTTCAAGATCGAGGCTGCTGGACATGTCATTTCTCCTGGGTTTTAAAAGTGCGCGCAAATGATTCAGTGTGCCGAACCCTTCAACGGCAATTTGTTTCACAAATTGCCGTTGAAGGTGAAAGAGGCTTCAAAACCACTATAAACGAATTATACGAAATAAACGAAATATCCGCAATAAAGTTATTTTCATTTAAGGTGCCACGTCGCAGATGGCTGAAGCAGCCGAACTACTTGTCACGAAACACATTTCACAAATCAGACGGTCCAGCATCTTTTGGACCTGCGGGCCCGAGCCCGACGAACATGACGTCTTTCAATTCTTCGACCTCCGATGCGAAGTTCCCAAAAGGTACTTCCGCAGCAGAGTGAGTTTGGTCATGTCCGGAGTGCCACGGTAATCGTCACCATCGACGAACTGCACAAAGGGCTGTTCGGTTTCAGTGTATTCGCTCATGGCTTGCCTTTGAGGTCGCGCTGTCGTTGCAGGCAGAGAGGCGTCAGGCGATAGCGTTGCCTGGTGCTGCGCGGCGTATCCGGCAGGGTCATTTCCAGGTAGCCCGCTGTCATGGCTGGCGCCAGGTATGCTTTGCGGAAATGCTCTGCATTCCTGAGCCCCATCGCCGCCTGCATGGCTGGTATGGGGATGTTCCCCTGTATCACCTGCAGCAGAGCCGCGACTTCCACGGTCACATCCACGGTCGTCCGTTTCGCCAGCGGGTGCGCCGGCAGCCGAACGACAAACGACGCCCGCTCGTCATCCGTCTCAAACAGCGCCGCAGGCGAGCCATTGACCGCCGTGACCTTCGAGATTTTCGGGATGCCGGTCGAGCGACCCTCCGTCAGGTCCAGCTCTTACAGAAATTCGCCAATGCGCCGGTTGCGATTTTGTTCCGCGTGGGCTTGACGTTGCACGAACTCGTTGCAGGCTGCCCTCATTGATCAATGAGAGCTTCCACCATGTCTCACCTGCAAGCAACACACGGACACATCGTCGATCTGCGCCGCCATACCAACGTCCATCTCTACTGGCGTGGCCGGTATGGTCCTGCCGAGCGGTACGAGCTTTGGCTGCACGATCCTGCCGGACGCGAACACCAGTTCACGATTCATACCCGCACCCTGCCGGCGCGACGCGGACATGAGATCACTATGCTCACGGATGCCCTTGCGGTACGCGGCATCGTCAACTGGTCGACCGGGATCAGCGTGAACTATCTGGGCGTCGATCCGCCGCCGCTGTTGCGACTGCGCGATCTGTGGGTGCCGCCGGCATTGCTGATCGCACTCGCGAGCTGGCTGGGTGACGTCGGCCTGCTGATCCTGCCGCCGGCCGTCTTGTCGTACTTGCTGATGGCAGTGATGATCCGTTACGTCACCCGGCACCTGCGTGCGGCGGTGATACAGCGCGCGTTGCGGGAGGTGCAGCGCCCGGGTAGCGGACAGCGGAAAGTCGTCCGACGCAACCGGCGGGACTAGCGGGCATCTGACGGCTCCGGTGTCGTGAACACGACGCGCGCATGTCAATCTCGCGGAATTTCAGCCAGCGCCGGAACCGCGCTTGCAAAATGTCTAAATGGTGTCCAGCGTGAAGTCTAAAAGCGCGTGGCCGGTCGCTGCGCCGCGCCAGGACTTGACCTGCCGGGGCGAAGGGTTACCTCTGTTTCTGCGAGATGCGGACCAGGAGGCAAACACGGCGTGCGAGTCGCACTGCAGTCGTTCTCCAGTCGTTCCCGGGTATGAGTACCCGGAAAATGCGCGAACCCGGTACGTGCCCAGTTGTTCCCCAGTCGCTCTCGAGTCGCACGTCAACCATCCCGCGGCGTGTGTCTGCGCACACGGAACGCGCAGATTGAGCCCATTGCATCACGTCGCGCCGTCGCCTGACGGCAATTGCCGAACGCCTCCACCCTCGAACGCATGACATGGGCAAGCGCGCCGGAAACGGCTTGTCCATCGCAGGAAATCGGTCCAGGCGAGTAAGAGACCGTATCGGACGGTTCGTGCAGCGCGAAGCAACCGTTTGCGGGCCCCCAGCTTGCCTGGCGAAACAGGGCGCGGAACGCGACTTGAACGAACGGGTTCCCGCGCGATGCTGGTGAAGCGAGATCACGCGTATTGCACAGGAGCCTCAGCATGAAACATGCCCTTGACGCCCTTCGGGACGCACTTCCCGTCGTTGCCACGCTGCCCGGGGAAGGGCAGGCGCACATTCCGGCTGGCGTCGGAATCAAGGCGCCGGCGAGGCAGATCGCGGACTATCGCGTTGCAAAAAGCCTGTCCGAATGCGGCGTCACCGAGAGCCGTCCGTTCGACGACATCGAGCGCGCGATTGTCCAGGCATGCCCGGACCCGGCATTGACGGTCGATGCGGACCAGGTTCTTGCCGCAGCGGTCGGGCTCGGAGTCGACACCGCGCGCTTTGAACGCTATGCGGACCGGCGCTGGGGACCGGGATGGATGCGCAGCGCCGACGGCCAGCATCGGGTGCTGGACGAGATCGAACGCTACCGCAACGACCCCGAGGGTTTCTCCGACAAGATCGATGCCCATCTGAATTTGCCGGGCAAGCTGGCCTGAACCTGCGTCGCGCACGGCAGGCCGCTGGTGAACCGTCATTCGTCGCCGGTCTGCACGTGCGGAGTAAGAAAGGAGAGAGTGGTCAAACCATGATCCGTCTAGGAAACCATATCCGGCTGACCCCACGCGAGGTCGCGCGCTTCACGCAAATCACAGGCTTTGCGCCGGACGATGTGAAAACCATTGAAGACCTGGATGCCTACATCGCGCACTGCAAGCATTATTACTGGGGCGTGTCGGAAGCCACCCGGTTCCTGCACTGGCTGATCGACCGCGAGTATAGCCGTTGCTGCATGGCCGTTGAAGAAACGAGGGGCGCCGGATAACCAGCCAAGACACCGCTTGGAAAGCGATGGGTCAACCAAGTCAGTAACAGACGATCCAGCACACGGTCAAAAGCCGTCACTGTGAGGCTTTCAACGAATTACTCCATTGAGATTCCGCCTCCTCGACGAGTTGTTTTATCACTTTAAGATCCGCTATCGCGAAGCCGTACGTGAAACTTGGCTCGACGATGTTCTTCTTCGACTTACTGAGATTCCGATGAAGATGGTCCGGACCATATTCAACGTTATGATGATCGGCCGAATCAATTCGGGAAATAGGTACCCGATTTGGATCTTGAATATTGTAAGCGTAGTTAGTCAGTCCATCTTGTCGAAGGATTATCCGGAAACCCGATTTTCTAAGTGCTGTGATCGTGTTTTCTTCGACCTTTTCTATCTCACAATCCAGTTCATTGTATATGGCGTCGCATGACATCGATATCGTCATGTCACTATGCAAAGTAACCTTCGCCCCACTCAGGAACGGTGCAGGCACTCGCATCTTGATTGATATGAATTCGAGCAGCGTCGATTGATTTTGTGCTTCGGCCTCATGTCTTTGACACAATTGAAGGCCAATCATCATGCCCGTCTTGCCAATGACCGTGGCCGTTGACATGCGATCAGTCCTGTCGCCGCAGACCAAGCAATTACCATCTGACGATAACCACATTCCTTGCTCTACGGCGGTATTCTTGATTCGGCCATCGAGTAACCCTTTGAACGTCTTGCTGTTCGCTTCCCAGCGGCGATGCCATTGCTGGTAGCGGTCCCCATAATGTCGATCGTCAATCAACTGGGAGAATTTTTTTCCATCGATCGGTCGCAATTTCATCCCTCGTCGGTCCAGATAAGAACCCAAGCTCGCGACTTGCAGCAGGTCCTCCATTTTGATGAAATAGATTCTGGGCGCCGGAAAATGATTCGTGACCACGTAAAGTGCATTGAAATGAAAGACACCGCCTTCGACGAAAATATGCGCGTCGTCGGCGGTAACCATCATCCGGAACAGATCGTCCGACGCTTTCATTTCAATAGCGACGACAGGCATCGTCGGTTTCAGGAGATTTACTGCGATGCTGCTTACGCAAACATCAGTTTGCTTTCCGTCTAGATCGTGTGCAAAGCACGTTTTGATGAGTTCGCTGATTTTCAACAGTTACCTCGTATGCGTTTAGGATTTCGCCAAATTATTTGGATTTTGCAGGTAATCTTGAGATGAATGCGGAGGTGCAGTAGTCATATTGGTCCTGTCATTCTTATCATGATTCGGTTAAACGTAACGCCGGTGAAAGCAGCGTCCCGCGTTCGCAGCATTGGCCAATTGCGGTGGCCGGCGGTTACGTTAGGCTTTTCGCTCTCCTTTCTCCAGGTGGATAGTTCGACCGTAGGGTGCTGTCACGAAAACCACGATTTAATCCATGCCCAGATTCCAACTGACCGCGGAACGTCAGCGCCGTGTACTTGGTTGGTACTGTCGCCGCTAGAGGCTGGCGTGACGGCTTTATCGTAATAGCGCTTCTTGGCGGCTTGATCGCGAATGCGGCCGGCGCGGATCTGATGTTCGTTCCATTGCGCTGCCCAGACAATCTTGTTGTGCCGTATCCAGTAATGGGATTTGCATGCGAGATGCCAATTGCCAATCGAGGGATCGAGCGATACGTATTCGCCATCGATTCTGATTTTCCAGTCTGCGGGAGACAGGGGCGTGACGACCTCATTGCCGCATCCGCAGCAGCAACGATGAACGGCGGTTCCGTAGGGCAGCGAGACATAGAGGATGCCATCCTCAATGTTCTTCGGAATGAATTCGCTGAATTTCGGTACGAGAGCTTGCGTGCGCATCATGATCTGTCTTCGCTCGTGAAAAGATTGATGCTCGTCGTGTAGGTGCTGTTGTGCTCGTTTTCTTCGTCGAGATAGAAACTGCAGAGCTTTTTCCACTTCAGCACCGCGAGTGCCGCATTCAAGCAATTCAGATCGGCGATCTGGATGTTCTGCGAATACTTGTCATCATCATCGTCGGACAACGAAATGCGCGTCAGCACGTGATCCGTCTTCTTTTTCGAGCTGGTCGTGACGCGCAAAGTGGCCCACAGCTTGTCGCCGACCGCATGTACGCCCATGCCTACATCGATGAACGGAATTCCAGCCGCTTGAAGCGTTGCGATGATCGGCCGCTTGACGGAACCCTTGTCGACACAGATGAACACATAGTCAATGTCAGCAAGTTCGTGGACGTTCGATTCGTCGACGAAGGTTTCGTGAGGAACGATGCCGCGGCGCATTTTCGAGTAGAGATGATAGTAATGCGCAACCTTGGGAGGTTGTGTGAACAACTCTTCTTGCGACGGTGCCGCCGGCGATCGAAATGCATTGTGTTGCAGCAGCTTGTCTTTGTCGTAGAGGTGGATTTCAGCTACTTCTGTCTTTGCGACGAGGTCCAGCGTATACGATCCAGTTCCGCCCAAGCCGATGATCGCGATCTTCAAGCCCTTGAATTTTGCCGACATGGCGCCGATGCCGGCCCTGCTGGACGATGTATCGAGGTACTTGAACACCGAATCCGACTCGGAAGACTCGATCAGCTTGAACGTCTTCGCGGTAAGCGACGGGTCAACCGACTGCGCAGGCGCCGAGATGATCGCGATGTACGTCGTCATCTTTTCATAGTAATTCGCGTAGCCGTTCGCAGGCTTGTTGGAAAACGAATGGTTGACCATGATGTCGGGTGCGAGCGGATTGTTGCCGGTCCCGTGCTTAATTTGCGAGATTTGCGTTCCATCCTTCCGGCACGGATGCTCTCCTATGAAATGGGCGGCGTGACTGCCTGGGCGGGCGGTTACGTCGCCAGCCATGGTCAAGTCCGACACGAGGGTGCCGCGCCGCGCCGTTCCGGTCGCGTTGAGGTACGGGATTCCATGCACCAGGAGATGCTGGGAACGAATTTCAACTTCGTATCCTTCGTCCCGCAGGCGCTTCAGGTCTGGACTACGATCGATTAGTTGGTGTGACATAGAAGATCATCCCATTCTTGATTTTCACGGTGTCGCCATCGACCATGGTGCCTTCCGGCTTGTCTCCATGGCCGCGCTTGTAGGCGACGGTATAGATGGTGTTCTCGTCGATCACGGGGTGTTCGAACGCCAGTCGGACGACCTCGATATAAGAGAGCGTGCCCTTGGAGACGTCGACTTGCCGCGCATTGACGACAATTTCGTACTCGTGCGCTTGGTCGGTATTGCCACCGTGCGCCGCAGCGCCGGCACTGTCGGCTTGCTGATCTGGAGAATGCATTTCGGATTTCATAAGATTCCTTTCGGAGAATAGTGGAGCGAGGGCTTCCGCCCCCCATGTAGTTACTTGCGTTCTTTCCGGACACCCTTGAATGGCGTCTTGTCGGACGTTTTCATGTCCATGAACTGGCCATTGTTGGTGTCACGTTTTACCCAGTTGCCGGACGGCGTTTGCGTCTGGGAGCGTTGACGGACTGCGCCGTTACGATGGCCGTCCCCTTTGGGCGGATTTGTAGACATATTTTACCTTTCTGCTTAAATTAAGCTGTTTAACTTAACCCGCATCGATTCCACGCGGATTCACAAACAATACTACGATGGTTTTCTGGTTAAATCAAGGAGTTTAATCAGAATATTTGATGGCTTCGTACAAATATTCGATGCCGCCCGTTTCCGAGATGGCTTCGGAGCGGAGGATGTAGCCTTGGCTGAACAGCTTTTTAAGCCTTGTGCTGGCGTTTTGGACTGAGATGTCGAGGTCTTGCGCGGTTTGAGAAGTGGACACCGTACCTCGCTCGATCACGTAATTGACCAAGCTTCGCGTAGCTGAATTGATCTCCGGACCGATGATCTCGTATTCATTCTTGGGATACCAAATGATCAACGGTTGTTCTTTTGCTACTGCGGCATATTTCCAGTTGTCAACGATATCGCGAGTTTTGATATGTATCAGAAAAAGACCTTTTTCTTCCCGATAGTGTTTGGCGACCGAAACGACACTTTCCCGCGGAAAGGAGGCATCAGTGGCGTCGATATTCTTGAGTGAGATACCAAACACGCGGCAATTCGGTTCGGCATCGATTAAATCTACCAATTTTCGGTAGACCTCTTTGCCTTGCGCATTGCCGTGCGGGTGTGAGTTATCAACCAATTCATGAAGGTCGATTATGTGAGTCTTCTCATTCATCACTTTAATTTAAGGAGATTTACGCTCTTTGGTCAAGTAAAAAATCGAAACAAATATGTGTTCCGAGAATGCGGGGCAGGTTCAACGAATGAGTAAACTTGGGGCGTTTCGCCCCTGTGTACTGCAAGATCACTTCAAACGTTTCTTGTCTAATAGATATCTTTGCCTTGAATTTTGCAGCAACATCCCCGCTTGCCTTTAACCCGAGACCGCGTCCCGGTTCGCATTGGGTAATCTGCCCGCGTTCGAAAATTTCTCTGACGAGATGAGCATCGGCAGCATCGCCAGCTTCGGCGATTTTGTTTGCGACGTCCGGATACCTTGTCTGCAGAATAGGCCTGAGCGTTTCGACGATCCCCTTGCCACTGTCGGAAATGACCGTCTGAATGTGCGGCGCTTTCGTCGCTTTATAGCATTGCAGTGCGGCGAATCCAGGGAGCGGCGATTCTGCATGATCACGTACGTTATCGAACAATTCTGCGAGGACGGTAAATGCTGGCTGAGAATATTCTTCGCCCGCATGATTCACGAAACTATGTTTCAACTGCACGGGAATCGATTCATCCGGCGCGATCGGGTCGATCGCACCAAATTCCATGAGCGTGTCGGCGTTTCCACGAAAGATCTCCGCACCAGACACCGTTGGACGCGCGGGAATCACCGTGACAGCTGGTGCAAGATGATCAAAGAACCCAATACGGTTGAAGTAGCTACGCGTGGAACCGCTGTCGGAAAAATCCAAAACGACTCGCTTGCCCTTCCAGGCCAATTGATTGCATAGGGCCATCAGACGAGCCGCTGCCTCAAGTAGGACTTTGCAACCTTCTGGAAGCACAAAAACCACAGATGAACAATCATCGTCGAGCGGCGATCCGCAGCGCGCAAGCGAATGTTCAAATGATGCGCTGGTTATCCAAGTATTCTTTGCAAATTCCACACGGAATTGGTTCGCCAAGGACCAGAAAAATTCGTTATCTTGAACAAAAAGGTCGCTGTGACTGTGGAGGAACGCATTCACTTCTTTTTTGTCAGCGTTGAGCCGATGAGCGATTTCGCGTCCCTTGAGCCAAGGCGTTTCTTGAAGGATTTTTACGATATTGTCTTTCATTCGCCATCCACTGAATGTCGCTTCTATCTAATGAAGACGCGACGGCCATGTCCAATGGTGTTTTCAGCGTCGCCATAACTTCACATTATGGCAGCATTTATTGCTCCTCCGCCAACATCGTTTATGCGAAAAATGGCACCGTACACGGTTATGGCGTCAGATATTCAAGTTGGTATCGCTTTCACGTTGCGTCATCAAGCCCAGATAGGCCTGACTGATAGACGTCCGGTTATGACCCAATTGCTGGGACACGCTGCGTAACACGCGCTCCAGCAGGTCTGGATCACGCAGTGGATCACCGCCACGAATTGGACATGCCACCTTGGCCAGCTCAAAATACTTGTCGCCAGCGAACGTATGCCGCAAGCCGTGTCCGGTGATGCCCAGTTCCTTCTTCGTGATGCCGGCCTGGCTCAGCACGTTCTTGTAGCGGTCCAGCGATTGCAGCAGCGTCCTGCCGGGATGGCCAAGATACGACGCGGGATACGGCGCAAAGCGCCTGGCGCGTTCGATCACGTCGCGCTGCGCATCGGATACCAGCGGGATCAGGCGCAGGCGCCCGCCCTTGGTGCCGCGCTCGACCGACAGGCAGGTGATGTACTGCTCGGCAATTGGACTGTCAATCGGCACCAGCCCGGCCGGCACCACCGCCAGGTGCGGCTGGAACATCACCGCTTCCTTGCGGCGCAGGCCGAACCGCCACACCAGCTCCAGCATGATGGCCACGCGCTCGTCGATGCGCGCGACACGCGCGAGCAGTTGCGGGATATCGATGTCGTGCGCGGCCCAACCCTTGTCCTCCTGCGCCACATAGGTACGTTCAAACAGGGCAGGATCAATCCCGTAGCGCTCGGGCGGCAGGATCAGGCCGGGTTTGTTGATCCACCCGGCAAACGTGCGCAGCGTGCTGGCCAGGAATTGCAGATACGCCGCGCTATGGGATTTGGGCAGCATCGGCACGCCGCGCCGGCGGCAAAGATCGGCAATCCGGGGATCGCAGGTCAGGTACCAGAACAGATATTTGACGTGCGTGCCGTCGAGGTTCGGCGGATCCGGCTGAAAACCGAGATCGCGCAACAGACTGAACAGCATGAACACCGTACTCGCGCGCGCGTCGCGGGTGCGGTGCGATACCTCCTTGTGACGCTTCGCGTGGCGGTGGTTGTGTTCGTTGAGGATTGCCTGCAGCCGCGTCTTCCAGTCAGGATTGTGGCTCATGGCCGTCCTCCTTTCGATGCGTTGCCAAGCTGCTGTTTCTCGATCTCATGAATGCGCGCCAGCGCCGCCGACTTGAGCAGCCGCAGCAGCGCCAGCATGGCGCGGGGCAGGAACGCGCGCTCGAGCCACTGCACCAGCACGGCCGGATCGGCATCCTCGGCGCAGTACGGCCACAGGGTGCACAGGTCGTGCGGCAGCGCGCGCTCCAGCTCTTCGTAGTGCATATCCGCGCTGAACGACGGATCGGTGCCGTGGAGCCTCAAGGGGGCGCGCATGACTTGACTGATGCCGTAGCGCACCGGCTTCGACGCTTGGCCGATGATGTCATGCACCGGGGCCGCAAGGCGTCCGGCTTGCGCAAGCTCCTGCCAGACGGCGGTGGGCACGAACCGCCATACGGGCGGGCCGGCCTTGCCGTCATCATCGACATACCAGCGCGGCATCGCCGGGATCACCCAGCCCCAGTCGAAGTGATAGCCGAGCGCATCCTCGAATTCATTTTGCAGGGTGACGTGCACCGTGCCGGACTGGCTCCAGCAGGTCCCGATGACGTCGGCGCACGTCATGTTATGCAGCGACAACAGCGCCGCCAGCTCGGGCGGCATGCCGCACGCGGCAAGCGGCTGGCCGGCCAGCGTGGCGGGCAGATGAAGGGCGGCGATCATATGGCACCCCCATTTTCTGCAGCCTCGGCAAGTCCCAGTTCGCGCCGGTAATACACCAGCTCGCCCAGATGCTCCTGATAGGCCTCCAGCACGAGCGGCAGGTCATGCGGCACGAACTGGTCGGCGATCCAGGCGCGTGCCGCTTGCGCATCGGCTTCGCACAGCGTCGTCAGCGTGGCCAGTTCGACGCACGTGAGGCACTGCACATAGACGGATGCCGGAACGGGGACATTGATGCATTCGGTGCCATCGCCCCGGGCACGGCGCAAGACGTGGTAGAGGTGCCAGCCGCAAGCCTGCAGGCGCGGCAACAGGTTGCGCCACGCGAGCGTCGGAACGATGGTCCAGGCAACGCCGGTGTAGCGCTCGGTGTCGGGATCCGGCAGCCGACTGGTCCGTTCGAGCAGCTGGCCCCAGGAAAACGCATAGCCGTCCGGGGTGCCGTAGTCAGCCCACAACGTGCGGGTCAGTTCGCGCGGACGAGGCAATGGGCGCGGGGCGCCGGAGCCCAGTTCGCCCAGGGCGGTCGCATCGGTGGATGAAACAAGAGGTAGCAACATTGCTCGGTTCCTTTCCAGTAATAATGGCCGTCGCAAGCCGGCGGCACGCAGTCAATCGGTCCTTCCTGTCACGCACGGCAGCCGCGGACCGCAATGGCTGCCGTGCACGGGCGCCGGCCCGGTAGCCGCTGAAGCGTGGATGGAAGTGGTCTTCAAAATGTGCTTGTGGGCACGCCATCGGATTTCGCCGATGTGCGTGTCCCCGCCACGGAGGCGGGCACAGCCGGCACCAAGGCACCGCTGCGACACCCGGGCGCGTGCCCGGGTCAAACAACTCATGGTTTTCATATGGTCTCCTTTCCGAAAGCATCCATCGGCCCCATGAGCGGGCCGCCGATCGGGCGAGTGCTGGAAACGGCGCGCGCCGCCTCGAGGACGACGTCACGCCGAACACGCAGGGCAGATGCCATGCGTAGGCGCACTCCAAAGAAACAGGCAAGAGAGAAAATGGCGCATCGAATGCGTTGATGCGCCAGCACAGGGATATGGATCGTCGATCACGCCATATCCGATGCCGCTCACGGGACACGCATCAGCGCGCGTACGAGGGCTACTTATCAGGCTAAAGCGCAGACGCGCTCTGGCCGTCGGCACGACACAAGTCAATCCGTGTCTATCTGAAGGCGTCCAATGACAGCAGGCCGGATTGCTCACGGGCGTCACGCTTGCTCCGCCCGTGAAGACGCTACGTTGGCGACGCGACAAACCTTCGCCGGGGAGGGCGAAAACGCGCCGAACTTCTATGGGAACATCATGGGCGGCTGATCCCAGCGCGCCGGGTAATGCCAGGTTCGGGTAACGACCGAAACGCCCGAGTTCGACTCGGGGCCTCCGCGATGGAGGGTGCGCTCGCGATGAGCGCGAAGTGCATGATCAGTGTGTGAAAAAGACGCGCACCTGTCAAGGCGGCGACTTGATGCGCCATGCAAAATAGCTCCGGATGACGGCCTAATTGGTGGCCGACGTGTTGTCTAACAATTCCTGGTCGGCCGCCACGCCGCGCCGGCACTTGACCCGCGACGAAGGCTGTCCTCTGGTTCTGCGCTACACGGTCTGGCGAAGAAAAATGGCGTGTGCGTCGTTCCTCAGTGGTTACGCAGAAGTTGCCAGGTGCGAGTTTGTGAAGGACGCGTGCCGGGATGTTCGTCGGTAGCTCTCCAGCATGACCCTGGAGGTTCTACAGCAGCTTTCCAGTCATACCCGAGGCGTCATTGGGCAAACGGAAAGCGCAGTTGGACTGTCTGCTCCGTCCCGAGACGTCGCTGGCCAGTGCGCTTCGCGGCAATTGCGTTGCTGATGCCGAAATCCCACTCTGAACTCCTTGATTTCAGCTGGATCAAGCCGTTCGGTCGGAATAGCGTCAGCGCATATAGTCTGTTCCTCGGGCTACCGGGAACATCCATTGGCGCGCATGCGAGTGGAGGGCAATTGAAGATGGCAAACAGCACGGCAATTGAATGCGATCCGGACGAATTCAACGCCCGGATGCTGGCGAAGATTGCAAAGTCGCGCCTGACCCGGTATGAAGGCAGTCATATTCCGTTCGACGTCGTATTGCGCAGCCCCGAGATCAAGCGCGTGTTCGCGCGCAGCTTCAACAGCTTTCAGGCGAACATGTTCATCATGCTGGCGCAGGCGCGTCAGCAGTTTCCGAAGGAAGTGGTCGACAGCGTCGAGCAGGACATCCGGAAACGCATCGACCAGTGCATGGATCAGGCGAAGCGGGAAATCGCGGCAGCAAAGAAGCTGTGCGAGGACAACGGCGTCGTGCGATCGGTCGAATATGCGGACGAGCCGATCGTGGTCAGCGCACACGTGATCTCAAGCGACGAACTGCGTTATCTGAAGCTCGTGCTGAAGATCGATCAACTGATGGTGATGCTGGAAACGCTGGCGGCCGTCAATCTCATCAGCGGCAATACGGCCGACCGGCGCAAGAAGCATTTCAAGCGTGCCGTTCTGCAGATTGCCGGTACGGTGCTGGCATGGGAGACGGAGCGCAAAGCGGTACGTACCGCGCGGGATTACGCCAGGTGGCCGAGCAGTTTGCGGCGACGCAGTCGCGACACGTCAGATGACAGTCAGCGAGGCCTTTTGGCGGACGGCTCGATCTTGTCAGCGACGGGGGCGCGACAACTGGATGGACTTACCACCCCGGAGGCCGGCTTGCCGCGCATTTCTCGCCAGAGTCTCGGGGAGCTGGTGTCCCCTCCGCCAAATGCGGTAAAGCCAGCCCGTGAAAACACCCGCCGAATGGCATCCGTTGTCAACCCTGTTGGCACGAGCTGGTCCCGAGAGGCGAGAGCCGTAGCACAGGGAAGGCCAGATCCCCGTGCAGAGACGAAGAAATGACAGGCACGTTCAGCGTGCGATTGTCATACGGGCGTCCTCTGTTCGCGTATCGGAACAGGCATCACGGATGCCTCGCACAGTATCGCGTTCGGCGCTATGTGTATTTTTCAGGCCAACGCAGCTGACGATCGGCATTGTTGTGCCGCATTCATGCATTTGAACTGGCGTTCGCGTTCCGAGACAGTCGCCGCCTGTGCCATCTGTTTCCAATTCTGAGAAACGGCCCGCAGACGCGTTGCGCCGTGCATCCTGGTGTCTTGAGGAACGTTCTATACGGCAGAAACGCATCCCTTTTTGAAAGGCGTTGGCGTGCGGTTACAAGCGCTTTGCGGCAAGCGACGTGCGCCCTTGATATCGCAATTCATTCATTTAATTTAATTTGAAATCGAAAGGAGAAAAACATGGAAACTGAATCGGCGTCACGGCAGGAAATCCGCTTCATGCGATTGCCGGAGGTACTGGCACTGAGCGGGAAGTCCAGAAGCAGTATCTATGCGGCGATCAAGAAGGGGGAGTTCCCGGCGCCGGTGAAATTGTCGACTCGCTCGTCTGCATGGATACGCAGCGAGATCGCGGCGTGGGCGGAGTCGCGCGTGAAGGCGAGCCGTGTCGAAAAAAGATGAAGTCGTGAAATGCGCGCACATCCTGCCTATCCATACAGGATGCGCGCGCACGGTTATCACCGCTACCCAAGCGGGTCGCCGACTCGTCATTCGACGCCAATGAATGCGCCAGAATGCCCAACGCGGTGATCATTTGGGACGGCTTGTCGATATTGTAGTGGTCAAGTAATTTCAGACACCAAGATAGGTGGTGTTGTTGCCCTTGTCCGCTCGTAGGCGACGGGCGACAGATAACCCAAAGTTGAGTGCAATCGGACACCGTTGTAGAAGCTGACGATGTACTCGGTGATGTCGCGTTGGGCCTCGCCGTGATTCGCATAGTCGCGCTGCCAAACGCGCTCCATTTTCAAATTCAAAAAGAAGCGTTCCATCACGGCGTTGTCCCAACAATTGCCCTTGCGGCTCATGCTGCAGCGGATGCCGTGCCGACCGAGCAAGGCCTGATATTCCAGACTGGCATATTGGCTGCCACGATCTGAATGCAGCAGCAATCCGGGCGGCGGCTTGCGCTGCTGCAGGGCCATGCGTAGAGCGGCAGCGACCAACTCGGTTGGCATGGTCGGTGCCATGGCCCAGCCGATGATCTTGCGTGAGAACAGATCCATGACTGCCGCCAGATAGAGCCAGCCCTGCCGGGTTCGCACATAGGTAATATCCGAAGTCCAGGCTTGATTCGGCGCCGCCACATCGAACTGACGATCCAGCAGATTTTCCGCTACCGGCAAGTCGTGCTTGCTGTCAGTGGTGTGGACGAACTTGCGCTTCCACACCGGGCGCAACGCTGCTTCACTCATCAAGCGCCGCACCCGATAACGACCAAGCGTGCGTCCCTGCGCCTGTAAGGCGCTTACCAGCCGCCGGCTGCCATCGGCTTGCCCGCTGGCCGCAAAGACCGCTTTGAGCTCAACCGTCGCCACGACATCAGTCTGGCGTGGCCCACGCTGCCGATGCTGATAGTAACCAGCGCGGCTGACTTCCAATATCCGGCATGCGTGCGTCACAGGGATGGCCTTCTGTTGCAATTGCTGAATGAGCCGGTAAGTCATTTCAGTTCGCGGGCAAAGAAGGCCGAAGCCTTTTTTAAAATATCGTTATCCATGCGCAGCTGCCGATTCTCGGCTTCCAGCTGCCGGATTCGTTGCTGCTCGGCCGTCAGCGGCTTGCCTATGCCCGATTGCCCGTTCAATTCCGTTTCGTATTGCCTGATCCAGCGCCGGACCGCTGTCTCTCCCAGATCCATCGTGCGACACACATCGCACACGCTCACCCCTTGATCCTTCACCATCCGCACCACTTCCAGTTTGAAACTGGTGTCGAATTCCCTGCGTTTCTTGCGATTCTTCGTCATCAAAAACTCCTCATAAGTGAAATGATCCACTTATCGAGGTGTCTGCGCAAATTAGACCACTACAGAGCGCACCTTCCAATATTCGATAATCTCTGCGTCGATCTGCTTTGCGTCAGGAATATAGACTTCATTTCCGTTCTGATCCGTCCCAGATGACGTCGGTCCGAAATATGAGTCCCAAGGACCTCGATCTGCGGGCGTAGTTGGGTGGAAGCGGTGGGCGATGATCTCGGCAATGCAGCCGCGCCGCTCTTCATCGGTCAGATTGGCGGTGTTTGACGCTAGTGCATCAAGTTCGGAGGAAAAGGAATGGCCATCCAACCACGAACGTGGCGCGGCTTCAATCTCCGACAACCGATTGCTTAGGGCTGGTAGAAGCAAAATGCTCATTTTTATCAACTATAGAGCTGTATGGGTGTACAGTATCTTAAAAATGAGCAAAAAGGCTCATTTCCCTGGGTAAAACTGCAACAAAACGGGTTTCTCCTCTAGCTGACCATCGGTCAAGCTGGTAGACTTCACCAGTTGAAACGCTTACTAACTGGCAGAAGTCTCCAGTCTATGACAATAATTCGATTCCCTGCCGATATCGAGCCCGTATTCTCTGGGCACGAAACTTTTCCGCTGCGGCAACTTTGGTTGCGCAAGGCATTCTCCCAAATTGAACCATATCCGGAGTACGCCCCGAAGGGTGTGTTCGCCGACGACGAGGCTATCCAACGTTTCGGCGTCGGTAAAAACATGGTGTCGTCGATCAAACATTGGGCACTCGCATGCGATGTGATTCGCAAGGCGGGCAAGGATGGCTTTACCCGCGGAGAGATCGGCGACCTTCTCTTTGGCGTGCGCGGTTGCGACCCGTATCTCGAACGTGAGGCGACCATATGGCTTGTTCATTGGATGCTTGCCGGCAGGGCGGCACGTTCGGCCACTTGGTATGTCGTTTTTAACTATTTGCAGGGTCAGTCCTTCCGCTCGGCCGACGTAGTGGCATTAATAGACGAGTATGCGGAGGCGAATAAAGCGGTCCGTTCGAATACGACGCTCGCCCGAGATGTCGAGGTATGCCTCCGCAGCTACACCTCCGTTGCGTTGAAAAACGCGACAGAGGATAGCGCGGAGCCGTTACTTTCCGACCTGGGTCTGCTCTCCATGAGTGCGAAAGACACCTATCATTTTCATCGTGGGCCGCAATATTCCCTTCCAGACGAGGTGTTTGCGTTCGCACTCCTCGATTTTTGGAGCCGCTGGGAGGCCGCGGCGAAAAACACGCAATCGACACTATCGTTCAATTCGATTGCCCATGACTACGGTTCACCTGGGCGGGTCTTCAAACTGGACGAAGATTCCGTAGGCGATCGACTGTCGCGAATTTTCGATGTTACCCGCGCCTATCTGGAGTGGACTGATTCAGCTGGCATTCGCCAAGTCAGCCGCGTCGGCAAGGAGCCGATGAAAGAAAAGATGAAAGAAATATTGCGGAGGGCTTATGGTCGATAAGCTTTCAGATCACATTGACGTCAATCGGCAGTTTTTGCGGTCGATTCGATTGGACGCCGATTTCGGGCGTGTCGATGCAATGCAGGGATACATTTTGCAGCCCTCGGCACAAACCGTCCTGGAAACGACCGCGAATCATTTGGTCAATACGCAGCAGAGGGCTTTTACTTGGACCGGTCCGTACGGCGGAGGTAAATCTTCGTTGGCGCTTGCCTTAGCCTCTATTGCAGGCGGAGACGCACCGGTTCGGAAGGCGGCACGCTCGGCGCTCGCCATCGGCGCCGGCGACGGCATACAAAAGTTTTTTGGCGGCAGAAAGCCTTGGGCAGTGTTGCCCGTCGTCGGCAAGCGTACCTCGATCATTGATGAAATTGGTTCTGCCATTGATTCTCGCCTTCGTGGCACACGCGGGCGTAAGCCCCAAACGGATGGGCGGCGTGACGTAGTGGCCGAATTGGTACGCGCGGCCGAAACACGCGATGACGTAGGCGGCGTCCTTTTAATTGTCGACGAGCTGGGCAAATTCCTGGAATACGCTGCTCAAACTGGCGAAGATATCGGCTTCTATCAAGAGCTTGCGGAGGCGGCGAGCCGTTGCAAAGGCAACTTGGTCGTCATCGGCATCCTCCATCAGTCGTTTGAGCAATATGCCTCACGCCTTGGCCAAGCAACGCAGCAAGAGTGGGCAAAGGTGCAAGGACGGTACGTCGATATCCCACTGGTGGCGGGCTCCGACGAGATGGTGTCCCTCATTGGGCGCGCATTGCAAGTCAACTTGGATCATCAGCGCACGTCGTCCAAAGTTGCCGAGCGTGTGGCAAAGGTCATTCGCAAACGCCGACCAAGCGCTGCTTCGGATATCAAGGATCTGCTCGACGCCTGTTGGCCTCTGCATCCCGTCACTGCGGCAATGCTCGGCCCGGCCTCCAAAAAACGCTTCGGGCAAAACGAGCGTAGCGTTTTTAGCTTCTTGGCGTCTGCGGAGCCCCTAGGCTTCACCGAAGTGATTCGCGGTCTTGACGCAAGTCCGGCGAGCTACTATTGGCCGCATCAATTCTGGGACTATCTGCGGGCCAATTTTGAGCCTGCGATTGCGGCCTCACCCGACGGCCATCGCTGGGCAATCTGCGCTGAGGCCATTGAACGTGCAGAGGCAAGGTTCTCGTGCCTGCATGTCGAGCTGGTAAAAACGGTCGGGCTGATCGAGATTCTGCGCAATGGTTCAGGGTTGGCTGCCGAGAAAGATCTTCTCGTGGCTTGCGTCAACTCGTCCGACCAAAAGTCGATCGAACAGGCTTTCAACGAACTCACATCTGCATCGATTCTCATCTACCGCAAGCATCTGGAGGCGTATGGCGTCTACGCGGGCAGCGATTTTGACATTGAGGCGGCGGTTCGTGACGCCAAAACACAACTAGGCGCGATAGACCTGTCGAGGATGAGCGACCTGGTCGATCTTGGGCCTGTTACGGCTCGCCGTCACTATTGGAATACCGGCGCCATGCGGTGGTTCTCGCGGAATATTATCCACGAGACACAGGTCGAATCCTACCTAACTAAATTCGCCCCAAGACGAAGCCAGTGCGGAGAATTCCTTCTCGTACTGGCACAACGCGACCTGCATGTAGACGCAGACGCACGTCTAAAAATGACCAAGAAATTGGCAAAGATCGCACAAGGTCGAGGACTGCTAGTAGGCGCCCCGACGAACGCTGATCGAATCGAGGATTTAGTCGGCGAACTTGCGGCTCTGGAATATGTTCGGAAGAATAGTCAGCAACTCGACGGCGATGATATCGCGATGCGCGAGATTGCCTCTAGGACCCAAGCCACACGTTCCATGCTGTCGGACGAACTGCGCGAGGCGTTTCATAGCGCGACTTGGTCCTACGCACACGATGGACACGTTAGGACGCACACTAGTGCCGAAGGGCTTTCCCACTTGGCCTCGGAGATAGCGGACGACATTTTTACCAACTCGCCTATTGTCCATAGTGAGTTGATCAACCGCGATGAACTCTCCAGCAATGCCGCAAAAGCGCAACGCGAGCTGCTGCATGCGATGCTCAATAATGTGAGCCAGGAAAATTTGGGCTACTCCTCATTCTCTGCGGATGCTGGCCTGTACCACACTGTTGTTCGTGCATTGGGCCTGCATCGGGAGAAAAAAGGCGCCTGGCGATTTACGGAGCCAGGTGGGAACGTGAGAAGCGCTTCCATGGCGCCCGTTTGGGAGGCGGCACGAGAATTGTTCGCAAACTCAGAAGACATCGTAAGCCTTTCCGATCTCTACAAAGTCTGGCAAGCTCCCCCGCTGGGAGTAAAGGCGGGTCTGCTTCCGATCTTCGCCCTGGCGTACTTCTTGGTGAATCGCAATCACCTCGCTTTATACATTGAGCGCATGTTCACGCCAGAGGTAACAGACGCTCACATTGACGAGTGGCTGCAAGATCCAAAGCGTATCGGCTGGCGTTTTGTCCGTATTGAGGCGAGCGAAAAGAAAATGCTGGAGGCACTATCCGCGGCGCTAAGCGCTCGGTTGGGTTCGCCGGTAGCCCCTGATGCGCTTGATTCAGCGCGTGCTTTGGTGGCACTCGTCTTTGCGCTGCCTTCATGGGCACGCCGAACTACCCTCTTGTCAAAGGAGGCTCAGGAGGTGCGCCGCGTGCTGCTTACTGCTTCTGACCCGCATAAGGTGTTATTTGCAGATCTGCCGCTCATCCTGGAAACACGTAACCCAAATCAGCTCGCTCAACGGATCGCAGAAGTTACGGGAGAGCTGAGTGAGGTCTTTGATCTGCGCCTTAGGGCCGTCGAAAAACGAATGTTCGAGGCCCTAGACCACCAGGGCAGCGCAAAGTCGCTCAACGCGCGCGGAAACACGGTGAATGGGGTCGGTGCTGATTTCAAGTTGGAAGCGTTTGCGACGCGGTTGTCGGAATACAAGGGCTCCTTAGTGGACATCGAAGGGTTGCTGATGTTGGCCCTCGGGAAACCAAGTCGCGATTGGAATGACCACGACATCGACGCCGGAGAGGTGCAGCTATTGACGTGGGCAATGGAGTTCCGCCGCCTGGAGTCACTTGCGCAGATCCGCGGCCGGCCAGCGACTCGTCGTGCTATTGGCGTCGTATTTGGATCCAAAAAAACGGTGACTGGTACGTTTGACGTATCTGAAAGCGACAGCATTGCGGTCGATGCGCTCGTCAAGGAGTTGCTGGCAAAAATGGCGAACGGCAAACTGAAACGCGAGGTATTTCTCGCGGCGATCGCTGAAGTGGGTGCAACGGTGTTTGAGAAGTTGGGTGCTAAACAAGGAGCGAGCCATGAATGAGCGTCACGTACTTGGCATATCAGGCGGCAAGGACAGCGCTGCGCTCGCAATTTTCATGCGACAGAAATATCCGCATCTGGATATAAGCTACTTTTTTACCGACACGGGCAAGGAGCTTCCTGAGGTATATGATTTCCTGGCGAAGTTAGAGGGCTTTCTAGGCAAGCAAATTGAACGCCTCAATCCGCACCGCGATTTCGACTTCTGGCTTCGCGAGTATGGACACTTTCTGCCAAATCCTCAGACTCGGTGGTGTACAAGGCAGCTGAAGCTCCTACCATTCAAAAATTGGGTGCGCCCATGGCTTGAAAGTGGTGACAAGGTGTACAGCTATGTTGCCATCCGTGCGGATGAAGAGCATCGAGAAGGACTGATCTCGCAGCACGATAATCTGATCGTGCAACTGCCGTTCCGCGAACATGGAGTGGACAAGATGGGCGTCTATGATTTGCTTGATGCTTCCGGCGTCGGCATGCCCAAGTATTACGACTGGCGGTCCCGTAGCGGCTGCACGTTCTGTTTTTTCCAGCAAAAGATCGAATGGGTGCGTCTCAAGAAAGAACACCCGGATAAGTTTGAGGAAGCAAAGGCCTACGAAAAAAGCGCTTTGGAGCACGGCTCGCCATTCACCTGGACCCAACGCGAGTCGCTTGAAGAATTGGAGCAGCCTGAGCGAGTCGCCGCAATTGAGGCAGATTTCAATATTCGTAAGCAGCGGGAGTACGCTCGGATTAGAATAAATCCCCTGCGCCCTCAGAAATCCGAATTGATGGACATCGACGAGTTATATCTTGAGGAGGAAGGTGGCGGCGCCTGTTTAATCTGTCACAAATAGCCCAGGGTTAAATAACAATGACCAACAAGCTCCGTCAGGTACTTAGTCGTATAGATGTCCTCGCCCTAACCAAATGGCTTGGCCCTGATACCAGTGAGCTAGTACGGCTTTTGGACAAAAGTCTTGAATCGCCAGCGAAGCTAACCGAATTATTGCTAGGGCTGCGCACGGAGGCGGGTCTCCTGGACGACCCACAGATTCGCGCCGATCTGCTGCACAGCCTGCGCCAACAAGAAGCCGTCGAGTTGGTTGCAGCTATCGGCGCTGGCGGCGCCGACGAAAGTCCCTATGTAACTCTCACTCAAGCAAACTTCAAGCAGAAAAAGGTCCGTGACGCCACCTTTGCCTTTTTCGAGGTTGAGGTCCCTCCCGTTCCCATAGTCGAGCCGGTTCCTGCAGTCGTTGAGTGCAATGCTGTCTACCCCCTGTTTTCGCATCAAATCGACGTCCAGGCGCGAACTGAGCGCGCCTTAGCCAGCGAAATCGGTCGAGCGCTGCTGCATATGCCTACAGGCGCGGGGAAAACACGGACGGCAATGAACCTGGTCGCAAACTACCTGCGGGACGGAAATCAGCGTGTGGCAGTGTGGTTGGCCCATTCTGAGGAACTCTGTGACCAAGCCGTAAAAGAGTTTAGCAAGGCGTGGCAATCCCTAGGCAATAGGAAAATTAATATCTACAGGTTCTGGGGTCCGCACGAATGTGACGTTCGCCAGGTCACCGATGGAATCGTGGTTGCTGGACTACCAAAGCTCTACGCTCGCACGAAGGCGGACGTTTCAGTGATCACATCACTCGCGACCAGAAGACCGTTCGTCGTGATGGACGAAGCGCACCAAGCAATCGCGCAAACGTATCGTTTCTTACTTGATGTGCTGGTTCAGGGCAATCGCGGAAGTCGGCTTTTGGGGCTGTCTGCAACGCCGGGGCGCACTTGGAATGACGTAAATGCCGACCAGGATTTGGCGGACTTCTTCGGCCGGCAAAAGGTTACATTGAAAATCGATGGCTATGCCAATCCAGTACAGTATCTGATCGATCAGCAGTACCTCGCGCGGGCCACCTATCGGCAATTAGAATGTCGGTCCGGAGTTCAGCTTACCGAAAAAGAAAAGAAGCAACTTGCGGAGACGCTGGAGCTCCCAGAAACCTACCTGGACCGCATAGGCGCACACACTCAGCGGTCACTTCAGGTCATCGCCGAAATTGAGCGCTTGTGCGGCAATCACAACCGCATTATTGTTTTTGCGGCGTCTGTCACCCAGAGTGACATCCTTGCGACCGTGTTAGCCGCTCGCGGCTGCAGGGCATATAGCGTCACCACCAATACTTCGAAGGAAGCACGGGCCAGAATTATTGAGTCCTACCAGACGCCGGATGAGCAGCCTTTTGTGCTTTGCAACTACGGTATACTCACCACAGGCTTCGACGCACCAAAAACAAGTGCCGCAGTGATCGCACGTCCCACATTGTCCCTCGTGCTTTATAGCCAGATGGTTGGTCGAGCGATTCGTGGATTGCGCGCTGGCGGCAATGCCGAAGCTGAAATTGTTACCGTCGTCGATCCAGGGCTACCTGGATTTAATAGCGTCGAAAGCGCATTTTCAAATTGGGAGGACGTGTGGCGAACGGAATGAGTGCAGATATTGTGCCGGTTCACTTGGCTGTAAAGGCCATGCGTGACAACGGATATAAAAACGCTGCTCACGCGCTGGCGGAGCTAATGGACAACGCGATCCAGGCGGGCGCTACTAGGGTTGAACTGCTTTGCGGTGAGCAGCAGGTATTCGTAGGAACTCAGCGTCGAACCAGGATTTCTGAAATCGCGGTGCTCGATAACGGCAAAGGCATGGATGCTGAAGTGCTCCAAATGGCTCTGCAATTTGGTAACGGCACTCATCTCAAGCAAAGCGAGCAAATGGGAATGGGGAAATTTGGAATGGGCCTCCCAGCCTCTTCAATTTCCCAATGCCGCCGTGTCGACGTTTGGAGTTGGACGGATGGTCCCGACAACGCGCTCCATACCTACTTGGACCTCGGAGACATAGAAGCCGGCACTTTGAAGACCGTTCCGGATCCTGCAAAGAAGCCAATCCCGGATGTGTGGCGTAAAGTGGGAAAGAACTTCGGCAAAACTGGCACCTTGGTACTGTGGTCGCAAATTGATCGCTGCCTTTGGAAGACCGCGAAGACCCTGATGGACAATTCAGAGTTGCTTATCGGGCGGATGTATCGAAAGTTTTTGCATGAGAACAAAGCAAGTATTCGCTTGGTCGGATTTGACTATGACCGTCCCCAATCTGCAAATTTCATCGAGCGCTCCGCTTTGCCCAATGATCCGGGCTATCTCATGGCGCCGAGCTCTACGCCGGCACCATATAACGACACCCCTATGTTCAACCCCTGGGGCGGTGAGGATCTGTTTGAGACGACGGAAACAATTCGCTTCCGCGGCGCGGACCACGTTGTAAAGGTACGTTTCTCCTTGGCCAAAGAGGAAGCTCGTAAGACGCAACAAGCCGGCGCGCTCCCGTATGGCAAGCACGCACGGCAAAACGTTGGCGTTTCAATTGTGCGCGCCGATCGCGAGCTGGATCTGGACCAGTCTTTTGTCATTCAATATGACCCACGCGAACGCTGGTGGGGCGTAGAGGTGCAATTCCCGCCTGCCCTGGATGAGTTGTTCGGCGTTACAAACAACAAACAGCAAGCACGGAATTTTTCCGAAATCGCGCAAATGGATGTTGCTTCGCTCACCGACGGCGGCAAAAAGACGCTCGCACAAGTAAGGGAAGAGCTGGACTCGGATGACGATCCAAGGGCTCCGCTTTTGTCCTTGGCAACGCTCATAGACAGTCGACTGAGCCATTTGCGCCGCACGATCGAGGCGCAGACCAAAAATACTCGCGGCGGCAAGAAGCGCTATATACCGGCCGATCCTGACAGTCCTGAACAGGAAGCGACGGAAAAAACGAAAGAACGTCAAACCGAGGGACATCGTGGCCAAAGCGACGCCGGCGAGAAACTGCCTCCACAACAGAAGCAGACGGAGATCGAAAGCACCCTTGTGAATCAAGGGGTGCCCGAACAGCTCGCGCACGAACTGGCCGCCAATACGGTCAAGGATTCGCTGAAGTACGTCTTCGTCGAGGCGGCGATCGATTCGCCGGCATTCTTTTCAGTGCAACCCAAAGGCGGCGCGCTCATTATCACCCTCAATACTACACATCCAGCATACCCGCGACTGGTGGATGTCCTTGAAAACGGAATTGAGGAGGAATCGGCAGATATCTCGCCTGAAGAGGTTGCTGCCCGGCTAAATCGAGCGCTGGACGGTTTAAAGCTGCTGCTCATGGCCTGGGCTCGTTATGAAGACGAGCAGACCGACGGGCCGCTACGACAAAGAGCTCAAGATGCTCGCCTCGACTGGGGCCGCATTGCAAGGCGATTCTTGCAAGAGGATTAAATGTGATTCATTGGGAGAGCGTTGGGCACCAGCTTGAGCACTTTGCTGAGCAAGCTAGCGAACAGATTGTGCTCGTCGCTCCCTTCATTAAACTCGGTGCCCTGAAGAAAGTTCTCGAAAAGGCCGGTGCCGCTCCACTAGTTTGCTATACGCGTTGGCGGGCGGAGGAGATCCTGGCCGGCGTTAGCGACCTTACGATTTGGCCCGCGCTGCGCAGCCGCCCAGACACGTCCTTGCGCCTCATTAATCCGCTTCACGCCAAATATTTTCGGTTCGATGGCCAAGTCTTCGTGGGCTCCAGCAACATTACCGCTGCAGCGCTAGGATACGCACCGAACGCCAATTTGGAACTTGGCGTATTCCTTGAGCGGACACCACAGACCGACCTGTTTGAAAAGGTGCTCTTAGACGCAAGCGTTGCGGTCACTGACGAAATGCATGCTGCCATGGAGCGGGCGGTTGCGGCGGCGGCCGCCACTTGGTCCAAGCCCCTCGCGCCGCCCGAACCGGCGGCGTCACCAACCTCGTCACCGGACGCAGGAATTCTCCCGCCAACGCCTAGTCGCAGTTGGGCAGAATGGTTACCTTCGTGCCGGACCCCTGAGCTAATCTTTCAAGTCTATCTTGGCAATCGAGCGGACCTGAGTGGGGAGGCGTTCCTTGCCGCCGTAGATGATCTTGGGTGCCTCGATTTGCCGAGCGGCCTTACCTCATCCAGCTTCTCCGCTCACGTCGGTACCGCGCTTATGTCGTCGCCTATGGTGTCGCACGTGGCGCACTTTGCGCTGACGGCCCGCCGATTTGGTGAAATGCGAGCTTTTTTAAAGCAGATTAGTGGCACAGACAGTTCCACCAACGACTGGCAGACGCTGATGAGATGGCTGCTATATTTTCAACCGGACCGCTTCGAGATGAACACAGCCAACTACTCCGAAATCTTTAGGGCGAAGTGGTAACACAGTTTGCGGACATTAGTCGCTCACATGCTGATTTTTATCGACACGGAATTTACCGCTGCGAAAGGAATTGCAGCAAGCGGGTATGCCGGCGCGACAGGAGTGCGGCCTTCACTGGACTAGATCATTGATCCCAGGACGAATATGAGCGATACGGCGAGCGACTTTGATCCCCCATTCTTCGAAGAGTTGAGCAAATTGGTAAGCCAATTTGGCCTCATCTTGAATGTTCGAGATAGGGAGCTGTTGACCGTAACGGACCCCTATGGGGCTGACTTCTTTTTGAACTTGGAGCGCGACAGTTCAAATTTCATTCTTGCTTTCTTTACGTTCCGTACTTCCTCCTGGACCTACAACGGAGAACGTACTGATTTGCACGACTGTTTGTCGATGCTGTTTTCAGTCACATGCGCTGTGCAGGATATGTCTGTCACGCTGTGGGATATTAAACACCCGTTTTCCGGGATTGATGAAGAGCTGTACGGTCGCCATGCGATCGTAACGCAACCCAATTTGTCCATTATTTCACAGGACGACGCGGGCTTGGCAAAGCTCGGCGCCACTCTTTCATTGTATCGAAACTTTCTCTGCTTCTTGATGTGGTACTTTTCCGAGTCCTCTAAAAATTCTGAGTACGCATGGGATCGCCCACATGTTCATGCACTCAGGGATGTGGTGGCTGCGTCGGTCGAATTGGAAGCCGACGACGTAGTAGCCGTGGAGCGATGCAAGCCTGATTGGACATACGTTCAGATCTACAAAAGTGGAATTACTGCGCTAAAGTCACCGTTAATTCGTAAAATCCTCGGTTCAACACTACCCAAAACTGTCGCCGGACGGAGCGAACTCGCGGATGACCATAGTGTTTATTTCAAGACGAAAAATCTACGGCATTACTATGCGGGTTCGGAAATCAAGCAGGCACTTTTACTACTAAAAGCTTTAAGCGATGAGGACACCCAGGTCTTGGCTACTGAGTCGCATATGATCTTTCTCTCGGGAGACTGGCTGGTGTCGCAACGTGGTGATTTTGGTTTGAGTCGATTTAACGATGAGCGGGACAAGTTCTCCGTTGCTGTGCGACGAAAGATCGATTTTCTTTACGAGAATGCGCCTTTAAATTGGAATGCGGAGGGCGACGCCGCCCGCTTTGAAGATCTTTGTAGAGAACTGCTGGGCAGGGAGCCGGATGTCCAACGGGTGCGCAAAGTCTCGCCCACGATGCAGCCCGATCAAGGTAGGGATCTAATTGCAGAAATTGTGACTTATAGCCCTACCGATATACCGGTATATGAAGGTGATCAGCCGCTTCAGATCACGAAGTTTGTCGTGCAATGCAAGTTTTCGCAAAAGACATTGGGGATTCCAAATGGAGCGGGTCCCTTTGAAGTGCTCTACCTTGGGGGCTATGAGGGGTATTTCCTCATTACGAACGCATCCATTTCGTCCGGCCTCACGTCTCTACTGGAAAAAATTCGCTCGGACCAAAAATTTACGGCGGACTGGTGGACGCGGGACGAGATCGAGGAGCGTTTAAAGAAAAATCCCGACCTACTCGAAAAATACACTGACCTGGTGTCGTACGCGCCGCTAAATGACAAACCGAAACGAAAGCGGCGACAATCTAAGAATAGTGGCTGACCGCTATTTCCCTTTTAAAAAGCGACTGCCCACTGTGCGCACCGGCAGCGTCAGGCCGTATTCGTGCTCGATCAGCGCGCTCACCGCCGGCCGACTCCATAACGCGAACGGCAAACCCAACTGGTCTGGCATCCGGTCATGGATCAGGTTCTGGATCGCCTGTTGCTGCTCCTCATCGAGCAGGCAGCCTTCGCCCTTGTGCGGGCCGCGATGCGTTTGCACGGCCACCGCTTCCCAGCCGCCGCGATGATATGCTCGGACTGCCGCAATGACGACTCCCTTGGACAATTCCGACAACGCGCATACCTGATCGAGTTTCATTCCGCTCAAGCGCAAGATCACTGCGCGCCGCCGTTCGTTGAGCGCCGCTACCGGCAGTAGCCTGCTGTCGCTTCGTTCCATCGCCGTCCTCGCTACATGCATCATCGATCTTATTTGATGCACTCGCTCGGCGCGAAATCCCGACAACGCTGACCAATCAATTCAGATTTATTTAGTATTCAAACCGGCAATGCCTTCTGGAAAATTAGGCTCGGCAAACCTATGCCGGATCAATAAGGAACGCGACTGGCGGCTTTGGGGCGTTGCCTGCCCGATGGAAGATTGTTTGATTTTGCCGTTTTCGCGTCACTGCGGCGCGCCAAAATGGCAAGGCTGTACGATTTCGTGTCACTGGCGGCTTCGGAGCAGCACGCGAATCCAATGGCAGCTATGGAGCAAATCCGCGAAAGGCTGGAATTGGCCGGTTGCTGCCTACTGGCAAGTCTTCGCGAATGTCCGCTGGTAAACATAGCAGTCGTTCGACCAGCAACCTGGACAGGCTGCTTTCTGCCATCAATTAAGTCTTAATGTTTGGCGTCCGCGGGTAGCTGCCTGATCGCTTGCAACGGCATCCAGGTAGTCTGCATATTCCTGCATCATTTTCTTACGCTCCTCCTTGAACTCGGCGCGATCGTAGGCTTCGCCGTAGGTGTCGCCGGACTGGTGCGACAGCTGCCGGTCCACCACTTCATGCCGGTAGCCGAGCCGCTCCTTGATCACGCCCATCGCCAATGAACGGAAGCCGTGTCCGGTCATCCTGCCGCTGTATCCCATGCGCTTTAGCGCCGCCAATATTCCCCAATTGCTGGCCGGGCGCTCATGGTCATTCCGGTTCGGGAAAAGATATTTGCCGCCACCCGTAAACGTGTGCAGTTCCCGCAGCAGCGCCCAGCCCTGGCGCGGCAGGAACACATGATGGTCGACCTTGCGCGGGTTGATCTTGCGCTTCCCCATCTTCATGCGCTGCCAGGGGATCACCCATTCTTCATGGTCAAGATCGATTTCGCTCCACGGCGTTTCTGTCAGTTCGCTGGTGCGCACAAACACCAGCAGCATCAGGCGCGTGAGTATCCGCGTCGGGGGCGACATGTGGACTTCGTTCTTTGCCAGGATGCGGAGGAATTCCGGCAGCTCATCCGGCGTGATCGCCGCGTGATGCCCTCTCGGCGTCGGCCTCAAAGCGCCGCGCAGGCTGGGCACCGGGTCGTATTCAGCCACGCCCGTGGCGACGGCATAGCGGAAGATTTGCCCGCATACCTGCGCCTGCCGTTTGGCCATCTCCACTGCGCCGCGCCGTTCGATTTGCCTGAGCATGTCGAGAATGACGGGGGCCTTGAGGTCCTTGATGGGGTACTTGCCGATCAACGGGAACACATCTTTTTCCAGTCGGTACAGGACGTTGGTGGCTGTCCGGGGCTGCCACGAGTCGACCTTGTGCTGGTGCCATTCGCGGGCGATGGCCTCGAACGTGTTGGCGGACTCGATCGCCTTTTGCCGCTTTTCGATGCGCCGGGCTTGCGCCGGGTCGATGCCGGCATTGATCTTGGCGCGCGCGGCCGCGCGTGCTTTCCTGGCGTCGGCCAGGGAAATTTCCGGGTACTTGCCAAACGCGAGCAATCGCTGGACGCCGCCGAAACGATAACCCATGCGCCAATATTTCGAGCCGTCCGGGTTGACCAGCAAATACAAGCCGCCGCCATCGGCCAGCTTGTAGGGTTTGTCTTTGCGCTTGGCGGTGCGTGGCTGGATGTCGGTGAGTGGCGTGGCGAGTTTTGGCAAGGTTTATTCTCCTTGGGTCTCGTCGCCAGTTGCGATCAAGAAAGCGCGTAGTGCGGCGACTTGCTGCGCGGTCAATGCCATGTGATGGGATCTGTTTTCGATGACCAGGCCGCCCTGGGCATTCATGGAGAGATGGAATTTGCGCGTGGTTGGCGTGGCGGCCTGCGCTTGCCGGCGCTGTTGCCGTTTCCATTCGACCGGGTCGATGCCATCGCTGATGAGCCGGTTTGCATTGATGCACTGCTGCCGCGCGTCCGCCAGCGACATGTCGGGATAATCGCCAAACGCAACCGTACTTTCCCTGCCGCGCAGATGAAAACTCATTCGCCAGCGCTTTTTTCCCGTCGGTTCAACCAACAGGTAGAGGCCGTGACCGTCGCCTACCCTGTATCGGCGCTCCCTTGGCACAAGCGCACCGATCTGTTCTTCAGTCAGGGGCATGGCGAGTTTCGGCATTTTGCTGGTATCTCATGTGAATGAGCCTGCGCGTATTAGCAAAAGTACCAACACAAGATTGGGATGTCAACGGATGCCAAGAGTCATCAAAAAACAAAAAACCCGCATCAGCACGGGGCTAGAAGCGGGTTTTGGGATGTTCCAGGACTTCCTGGGACATGGTATTGGTGGTGATAGGTGGACTTGAACCACCGACCCCAGCATTATGAGTGCTGTGCTCTAACCAACTGAGCTATATCACCAGAATAGCCATAAATTATGAGGCGATTCATTACGGCTGTCAAGATATGTGAATGCAAATTATCCGGGCGGCAATCGTCAGCGTCCGGCAAGTGCCTTTATCACAAGCTCTCGGACCATTGTGGCTGCGTCGGGCTGGATGCAGTCGACCACTGTGCGATCAGGCATGGATCGCAACCAGGTTAATTGGCGCTTTGCCAACTGGCGTGTCGCCGCAATTCCTTTATCGCGCAATACGTCAAAATCGATATCCCCATCTAAATATTCCCAAGCCTGTCGATAGCCGACGCAACGTATCGAGGGCAGTCCCGGATGCAAATCGCCGCGCGCGCGTAATCGTTCGACTTCTTGCAGTAGTCCGCCGTTTTCACGGTCAAGCATCGCATCGAAACGTGTCGCGATCCGCGCATGTAGCACACTGCGGACGGATGGTTCAAGCGAAATTGGCAACAAATCGAATGGCAAATCGCTCTTGGCAGCGCGCGCAAGCAAGGAAGACATCGGCTGACCGGTGAGCGCAAAAATTTCCAGCGCGCGCTGGATGCGCTGGGAGTCATTTGGTTTCAGCCGGGCTGCGGTTTGCGGATCGAGGGTAGCCAGCCGCGCATGCATTGCCGGTATCCCGATTTTGGCCGCTTCTTCGTCCAATTGCGCCCGCAGCGCGGGATCTGCCTGCGGCAATGCGTCGAGGCCATCACGCAATGCCTTGAAGTACAACATGGTGCCGCCGACCAGCAATGGAAGCTTGCCGCGGCTGGCGATATCCACGGTTAGACGAATCGCATCTTCGCGAAATTGCATGACGGAGTACGACTCGGCCGGATCCAGAATATCGATCAAGTGGTGTGGGGCGACTGCACGTTCCGCCAGTGTTGGTTTGGCGGTTCCGATATCCATGCCGCGATAGACCAGCGCCGAGTCTACCGAAATGATTTCCACCGGAAGTCGATGCGCAATTTCCAGCGCAGCGGCTGTCTTGCCGGATGCGGTCGGCCCCATGAGCGCCACGGCCAGGGGTTTTGCAAGCGTATTCATGACTCCGCCTTCGACAGGGCTGCGGGAATACTGCGCACCGAAGCAAATATCAGCAAGCCCAGCGTGCATGAAATGATGGCGAGCGGATACAGCGTGCCATTGTGGGTGGCGCCGACCACGGTACCGACGGTGAAGGCGATGCTCATATACAGTGCCCCCATCAGCCCGGCGGCAGTACCTGCCTGCTGCGGAAACGGCGATACGGCGCCGGATTGCGCAATCGGAAAGTTGATGCCGTGCGCGAGCATGGTCAAAAACATTGCCGCCAGCATCAGCGACCAATGCGCAATGCCGGCCGCAACCGCAGCCATAAAACCGCAACCTGCAACAAGCGAGGTCAGGCTGCCGATGCGAAAAGTGCGTGCGCTGCCTATCGTCGGTAGCAGTCGTCGGCAGATGATGGTGCCGCTCATGTAACCCGACACACCGAATGCGAAACAATATCCGAACCATGAAGTCGGTACATCCAGCACGCGGATCAGCACAAACGACGATCCGGAAATGAAGGAAAAGATCGCACCGTATGACAGGGCGCCGGGCAAGGCATGCGCCCAGAATTCGCGCGAACCCAGCACCAGCCGATAGTTTTCCAGCAAGCCGGACAGTTCAGTCGCGCGGGCGTTCCTGTGCAGGTTTGTTTCCGGCATGCGCTTGAGGCTCACTGCCAATACGCAGGCGGAAAACAGGCCAAGCGCGGCAAAGGCGGCGCGCCAGCCGAATGCAACCTGCAGATACGAGCCGACGATAGGACCAACGATGGGGGCGAGCGATAGCCAGGTACTCGCGCTGGCCACGACCCGGACACTATGCTCGGGCGCATAGGCATCGCGTACGATGGCACGCGCGATGATGACCGCCGCGCAGCAGCCCAGCGCTTGCAGAAAGCGCGCAACGATCAGCATCGTGATCGATGGCGCCAGTGCGCAAAAAATACTTGCTGCGACATAGAGGACGAGTCCGCAGAGCAAGACAGGACGACGCCCGAAGCGATCCGAAAGCGGACCGATGATCAATTGAGCGCCGCCGAAACCGATCACGAACAGCGAGAGCGTCAATTGGACCGTGGCTGGCGGCACGTTGAAGCTGCTGGCCAGTCCGGGCAGCGAGGCAAGGTACAGGTCGGTCGACAGCGGCTGCAGCATCATGAAAGCGATGATCAGCAACAGCAGCGGAGCATGCGCGAATTGCGCGAGAGGAGGGCCAGGCGTGTTCACGTGCTTACTGGCCACGCAGGAAAAGTTTGTCCAGGTCCGACAAAGCGAGTTGTATCCAGGTAGGCCGGCCATGATTGCACTGGTCGGCACGTTCGGTCGCTTCCATCTGGCGCAGCAGTGCATTCATTTCGGGAAGGGTCAGTGTCCGGTTTGCGCGCACAGCGGTATGGCAGGCCAGGGTGCCCAGCATTTCATTGCGCCGCTCCACGAGGACACGCGATCCGCCGAACTCACGCACATCGCGCAGCACGTCACGCGCCAGCGTTTGTGCATCGGCGTTCTTGAGCAATGCCGGAATCGCGCGCACCGCCAGCGTGGTGGGAGACAGAGCGCTGATGTCGAATCCCAGAGCCTGCAGCGCCGCCTGGTTTTCTTCGACTGTACCCACCTCTATGGGGTCGGCATGGAAGGTCACCGGAATCAGGAGCGGCTGGATCTGCATTGCATCTTCATCCAGAGCATTCTTCAGCTGTTCGTAGAGAATGCGTTCATGGGCGGCATGCATGTCGACCAGCACAAGTCCCTTCCTGTTTTGCGCGAGGACATAGATTCCATGCAACTGTGCCAGTGCAAAACCGAGCGGGAATTCTTCGTCGGGAAGCTTCGTCGCACCTTGGTTTTCCTCGGCACGCCAGGTGCTTACCGGGGATATGGTTCCATCCATCACGGCCATGTTTTCATTCGGCGCTCTGCGTGCCGGATCGTCCGATGATGAGAACAGTGCGCCATATGCTGCGGCTGTCTGCGCAACGCCACCACCGGTCGTCGCAAACGGCATGCTGAACGCAGTCTGCTTTTGCTCGCGCACCCAAGGCAATGGGCCCGGTGCGGCCGTCACCGGCGCAGGGGTCGATCCATAGGAGGTGGCCGAGGTCTGTGCCAGTGCGCGACTCACCGCATGGAACACGAATTGGTGCACCGCGCGGCTGTCCCGAAAACGCACTTCGATTTTGGAGGGGTGCACGTTCACGTCAACCAGTGCCGGATCCAGGTCCAGGCCGAGCACGTAACAGGGATAACGGTCGCCATGCAGCACGTCCTGGTACGCGGCGCGCACTGCATGCGTGAGCAGCTTGTCGCGCACGAAGCGACCGTTGACATAAAAATACTGGCCATCGGCACGCGCTTTGGATGCGGTCGGCAGACCGACGAAGCCATGCAATCGCAAGGGGCCGGCCGCTTCGTCGAGTGCCAGGCGGGCATCGGCAAATTCATTACCGAGAATGTGGGCACTACGTTTTTCGATGCCGCTGATGTTCCAGTGGTCGACGGTTTTGCCATTATGCGTAAGTGAAAAAGCGACATCCGGCCGCGACAGGGCGATGCGCCTGACTACTTCGGCGCAGTGACCGAATTCGGTTTGTTCGGACTTCAGGAACTTACGGCGTGCCGGCGTGTTGTAGTACAGATCCCTGACATCGACCGTGGTGCCTTGCGCGCCTGATGAAGGAATGACCTGATTACCCTGGTTTCCGGAAATTTCCCAGGCATGGTCCGCATCCGGGCCGCGCGAGGTCAGGGTCAGTTGTGCGACTGATGCAATGGATGCAAGGGCTTCGCCGCGAAATCCAAGGGTGCCGACATTTTCCAGATCGGCCAGCGAGGCAATCTTGGAAGTGGCGTGCCGTGCCAGCGCCAGCGGTATTTGTTCCGGTGAAATGCCGCGCCCATTGTCGGTAATCGCGATGCGTTTGACGCCGCCTTCTTCAAGTCGTACCGTGATCTGGGTAGAGCCGGCATCCAGCGCGTTTTCCAATAGCTCTTTGACCACTGCCGAAGGACGATCCACCACTTCGCCGGCAGCGATCTGGGAAATCAGTTGGTCGGACAGGGCCTGTATCGGGCGAGGTAAGCTAGGCGGCGCATTCATGCCGGGATTATACCTTTGCCACCTGTTCGGCATGAGCCGAGGGAATAGCGCGGGAGTTTGTGCCAGCTCTTATTTTTCCTTCAGGCAGTGGTGTATGATGCGCCGGAACCTGGATGGAGAAAGCATGGATTTGATGCAATTCCTCGATATGATGTTGCATATCGATAAATCGCTTGGCGTTATCATCGATCAGTACGGCACAATGGTTTATGTGGTGCTGTTTGCGATCGTGTTCTGTGAAACCGGTTTGGTCGTGTTGCCTTTTCTGCCAGGCGACTCGCTACTATTCATTGCCGGCGCCTTTTGTGCCACCGGTGCAATGAATGAATGGTTATTGATGACCTTGCTCATCATTGCCGCCATTACCGGCAATACGGTGAATTACTGGGTAGGACGGGCCATCGGCGAAAAAGTGTTTACCCACGATTACCGCTGGCTGGACAAGGATGCGCTGCGCAAGACGCATGCGTTCTATGAAAATCACGGCGGCAAGACCATCGTCCTCGCGCGTTTCGTCCCTGTCGTTCGCACGTTTGCCCCCTTCGTGGCGGGGGTGTCGATGATGACGTTTACAAAATTCCAGCTGTTTAATGTCGCTGGCGCCTTGTTCTGGGTGATCAGCCTTGTCGCCGCCGGCTATTTCTTTGGCAATATCCCCATCATCCGCAATCACCTCAATACCATCGTGCTGGTCGGTGTCGGGGCCGCCGTGATTCCGGTCGCTGTGGGCGCTGTCTGGAAGCTGTCGCGCAGAGTCTGGCGATAAACTCTCCGGGCCACGGAGGCCCGCACGCTCAGGTCATCCGGTTTTTCGCCAGCGGCGGGTTGCGCGCGAAATACTTTTGAATGCCTTTCAGGACGGCTTGCGCCATCTGGTCCTGATACGCATCGTCGCTCAGCTTCGCTTCTTCTTCCGGATTGGAGATGAAGGCGGTTTCGATCAGGATGCTGGGGATGTCGGGCGCTTTCAGCACCGCGAAGCCTGCTTGTTCGACCGCCGGCTTGTGCAGCCGGTTGATCCCGCCGATTTCACTCAGCACCGCCTTGCCCAGCTTGAGGCTGTCACTGATCTGCGCGGTAGTCGACAGGTCGAGCAGCACGCTGGCCAACTGGCGGTCGTGGGTCTTGATGTTGACGCCGCCGATCAGGTCGGCCGCGTTTTCTTTGTTCGCAAGCCAGCGCGCGGCAGTCGACGATGCGCCTTTTTCCGACAGCACGAACACCGATGAGCCGCGAGCCGTGGTTTCCACCCAGGCGTCGGCATGGATGGAGACGAACAGGTCGGCCTGCACCTTGCGCGCTTTTTGCACCCGGACATGGAGCGGCACGAAGAAGTCGCCGTCGCGCGTGAGCATCACACGCATGTTCGGCTGACCCTCGATCTTGGTCTTGAGACGCTTGGCGATTGCCAGTACAACATCCTTTTCGCGACTGCCGCCGCGTCCCACTGCACCCGGATCTTCCCCGCCGTGGCCGGGATCGAGCGCAATCGTGATCATGCGGGTCAGGGTGGATGGCCTGTCGGGGTCCGCTTTCGGCTCCGGTTTTGCCGGCTGCGCATCGGTGCCGGGCCTGATCTCGGGTTTGACGTCGGGCTTGGCGTCCGGCTTGGCTTCCGCCAGCGGCGGCACTGGGTCGGTTGCCGGCGAACGCTCGCTGGTCCACTCGCCTTTGTTGATCAGGGCAGCGATCGGGTCTGCCGGATTGATCGGGTACAGGTCGAAGATCAGACGGTGCTTGTAGTCGCCGATCGGGGCCAGCGTAAACACCTGTGGATTGATTTCTTCCTTCAGGTCGAATACCAGCCGCACCACGTTCGGACGGTTCTGGCCGACGCGCACCTGCTTGATGTAAGGATCGTTCGACTGGATCTTGGCGACCAGCTGCTTGAGCGTCGGATTGAGTTCCAGTCCTTCGATATCGACCACCAGCCGTTCCGGATCCTTGACGATGAAATGGCTGGTCTTCAGGTTGGTGTCGTTCTCCAGCGTCACGCGCGTGTAGTCCTCGGCCGGCCAGACGCGTACCGCCAGAATCTGCGCGGCATGCGAGGGCAAAGGTGTAAAGACGGAGAGGAGAAGGGTGCCGCCGGCTTTGAGAACTGTGCGGCGCCGTCGCGACTTCGTGGCGTAAGTCACAGGTTTGGCGCAAATTTCAGGCGATCGAGACATTGAAAACCTTGGTCGGACAAGGCTTGACATTCTATATCACGCCCTTCGCCGATAATGCTCAAATGCATGTTTATGTCTGGCTTGGGCAACACCCTTTCCGCTTTTTCCGGCCATTCAATGATGCAGATCGACTTGTCGTTGAAATATTCCCGAAACCCGGCCTCCAGAAATTCTTCCGGACTGGCGAGGCGATATAAATCGAAATGGATGACTTCGACCGGCTGACCGCCGACGACCACCTTGTACGGTTCGGCCAGGGTATAGGTTGGGCTTTTGACGTGGCCGGCGTGTCCGGCCGCATGCAACAGCGCCCGGGTAAACGCGGTCTTGCCCGCGCCCAGGTCGCCATGCAGGTAAATGGTCAGGCCGGGCGCCAGCGCGCGGGCGAACGCCGTGCCCAACGCCGCGGTGCCGGATTCGTCATGCAAATGAGTGTGGAAATGCCGCATCTCGTAAAATGGCTGTTTTAGTGTGACTTTTATTTCTCGACGGCGCTTGCAACCGTGCCGCCCTTCGAAAACCTGCCGTGTGATGACTGTTCCCGATGATAAATTGTCCATGCTTGCGCTCTCCATCAAGGCATGGGGTCGCGAGCTTGGGTTTGCGGATATCGGCATCGCCGACGTCGACCTCTCGCAACAGGAAGCGGGATTGCAGGCGTGGCTGGATGCCGGGCATCACGGCGACATGGATTATATGGCAGCGCATGGAATGAAGCGCGCGCGGCCGGCCGAACTGGTGCCCGGTACCCTGCGCGTCATTACCGCGCGGATGAATTATCTGCCGCGCGATACCGATACCGAATGGCGCGAACGCGAGGAACGCCATGCCGGCCAGGCGGCCAATGCGGCGATTTCGCTGTACGCCCGCGGCCGCGACTACCACAAGGTTTTGCGCGCGCGGCTGCAACAGCTGGCGGAGCGGATTCGCGGCGAAGTCGGCGATTTCGGCTACCGCGTCTTTACCGATTCGGCCCCGGTGATGGAAGTGGCGCTGGCCGAAAAAGCCGGCATCGGCTGGCGCGGCAAGCATACGCTGCTGCTCAACCGCGAGGCCGGGTCGATGTTTTTCCTCGGCGAGGTCTATACCGACCTGCCGTTGCCGGTCGATGCACCGGTCGGCTCGCATTGCGGCCAGTGCAGCGCCTGCATCGATATCTGTCCGACCCAGGCCATTCTCGGCCCCTACCGGCTGGATGCGCGGCGTTGCATTTCCTATCTGACCATCGAGCTCAAAGGCAGTATTCCGGTCGAATTGCGGCCCTTGATCGGCAATCGGGTCTACGGCTGCGATGAATGCCAGCTGGTCTGCCCCTGGAACAAGTTTGCCCAGCGCTCGAGCCTGCCTGACTTCGACGTGCGCAACGGCCTGGACGCCGCGACGCTGGTCGAACTGTTTGCATGGGACGAAGACGAATTCAACCGCAGACTGGAAGGCAGCCCGATCCGGCGCGTCGGGCATGAACGATGGCTCAGGAATCTGGCGGTCGGATTGGGAAATGCCTTGAAAACGGCCGCGCATCCGGAAGAAATAGTAGCGGCGCTGCAGTCGCGCGCCACGCATGCTTCCGAGCTGGTACGCGAGCATGTGGCCTGGGCGCTGCGGCAACAGGCGCCGGCCCGCTGAAACGCGAATTCAGCTCGCCAGACTCAGCCACAGCGGCAATGTCAGCACCGACAATACGGTACCACCCGAAATCAGGAATGCGACGAATGGCCCGTTGCCCCCCATGCGCGCGGCGAGCACATAGGCGCTGGAGGCGGTCGGCAGCGCGGCAAACATCACGACGATCTGCAACTGCAACAAGGGAAGCTCCATCCACCGTCCCAGCAGCAAGGCGATGGCCGGCAGCGCGAGCAGCTTGACTGCCGTGAAGTAGACCGCCATCGCTTTCGCTTCCTGCAGGCCCGACAGGCGCAGGCCGGCACCTACCGCGATCAATCCGACTGCAATCGATGCATTGGCCATGCGCGACAGCGTCGCACCGATGATTTCCGGCACCTGCAGGCCGGCGAAGTTGAACGCCATGCCGCTGGCGGTAGCAACCAGCAGGGGATTCTTGGCCATTTCCTTGAGCAATCCGCCGCCTTTTTTTACCAGCGCATGCACCGCAGCCATATTGCATAGCGGGACGCCGAAGCCGATGATCAGCGCCATCAGCGTGGTTCCCTGTTCGCCCGCAAGCCGCGAGGCGATGGCAAGCGCAATATAGGAATTGAAGCGGAATGCGGTTTGCACACCGGATTCAAACACCATCGGTGGCGCCTTGAACAAGGGTTTCGCAAGCCAGCCCAGCGCAATACCGCCGCAGATGGTCAGCAGCGCAGTCTGCAGCATTTTTCCGGTCGTATCGAAGTCGAAGGGCGTGCGAGCGGTCGAATAAAACAGCAGCGCGGGAAACAGAAAGTAATAGATCAGTTTTTCCAATCCGCTCCAGAATGGCGTGCCCCAATCGGTATAGCGCATTAGCAGAAAACCGAGCAGGATCAGCGCGAAATCGGGAAACAGAATGGTGGCGATGGACATGGGACAAACAAACCGTCGAGCTTAAACCGGCATGTTACCGGTGTTTAGTCATCCCCGCTCTGACGGATATCCCTTAGGGAGGATACCTGCAAGTGTGTCTACTTCAGCAGTCGCGCCAGTTCCACCGCCGTCTTGACGTTCATCTTGTCGAAGATATGGGCGCGGTGCACTTCGACCGTGCGCATGCTGATGCCGAGTTCATCGGCAATCACCTTGTTCATCTTGCCGACCAGAATCAAGTCGAGCACTTCGCGTTCGCGTGCCGACAAGGTGGCGAGGCGGTCATGCACCTTGGCGGTCGCACCGGCTTCGCAGGATGCCGTCAATGCTTCTTCAACACGGTCCATCAGCTTGTTGTCGTTGAATGGTTTTTCGAAAAAATCGAAGGCGCCGCGCTTGAGCGTATCGACCGCCATCGGCACATCGCCGTGGCCGGTGAGGAAAATGACCGGCATTCTTTTGATCAGTCCGCGTGCGGTCAGCAAGTCGAAGAGGGCGGCGCCGCTCATGTCGGACATGCGCACGTCGAGCAGGATGCATTCGCCGCGCGTATCGAAGGCGACGGTGCTGTCGAGCGCAGCCAGAAATGCGGCGCCACTTTCATAGGCGTTCGCGGCGATGCCGCGTGATTGTGCAAGCCAGCTTAATGAATCGCGGATTACTTCTTCGTCATCGACAATATGCAGCATGCAGTCTCCTCGGGTTCGCCCGGCCGGGCTCGCAGGATTTGCCGGCTGGCGCACGCCGGTGATCCTGTCGGTTTTGTCGTTTTGTTACTCTTGATGCCGTTGTTCGGCATTATGTTGGGCCTTACGCCGGGCCGATTATCGCCGAATCTTCCGCAACCGGCATGCCTTTCTCCACTCCCGGCAGGGTGAACCGGAAGATCGTACCGCCGCCCGGATTGTCGGCATAAACCAATTGCCCGCCATGGAATTCAATGGTGGTGCGGCAGATATTGAGGCCCATGCCCATGCCTTCGGCCTTGGTGGAAAAGAAAGGCGAGAACAAGCGTTCGGCGACGTCTTTCGCGATGCCATGTCCACGGTCGATCACCGAAATCGTAACGCTGTGCTGGGTGTCGACGCCGGTATCGCGCCCGGCCACGATGCGCAAGATACGGCGTTCCGGCGCAATGTGTTGCATCGCCTCGATGCCGTTGCGCGTCAGGTTCAGCAGCACCTGTTCCAGCATGACGCGGTCTGCCAGCACCAGCGGCAGCTCGGGTTCGATCTCGGTCTGCGTGACGACGAAGAATTGACGCGCCTGCAACTCCACCAGCGGCATCACGTTATCGATCAGCGATTGCACGGTGGTCGCTTCACGGCTGGGTTCTCGGCGCTTCACGAAAGTATGCACGCTGCGAATGATATGCCCCGCGCGTTGCGCTTGCGTGCTTGCCTTTTCCAGGGCGGGTTTCAGCATGCCGAGATCGATCCGTTCAGGCTGCACTGCATTGTTGATCATGTTCAGTGCCCCGATGGTATAGCTGGAAATGGCGGCCAGCGGCTGGTTCAGCTCATGCGCCAGCGTCGATGCCATTTCCCCCATCGTTGCCAGGCGTGCGCTTGCCTGCAGCTTTTCCTGCTGCCTGCGGTTCAGGTCTTCGACCTGCTTGCGATCGGAAATGTCGAGAATCGAACCCATCCAGCCGGTCTGTTGCCCGCTATCGTCGACCAGCGGCGACTCGAAAATCAGCACCGGAAAACGTTCACCATCGGAGCGCTGAAAGATCGTTTCAAATTGCGGCGTCACGGTGCCGGCCAGTACCTGGGTGAAGCGGTGGTTGTACTCGTCCATCGCTTCCGGAGCCCAGTAGGGCATCGGCGGCACCTGGCCGATCAACTGCTCGGCCGGGATGCCGACCATCCGGCAGAACGCCGGGTTGACATAAGTGACGCGGCCGTTCAGGTCGCGTGCGCGCAAGCCGGTCATCAGGGAGTTTTCCATTGCGGTACGAAAGGCTACCTGCTGGCGCAGGGCGCCTTCCGCGGCCAGCCGGCGATTGATATCGCGCCATAGCGCCCACAGACTCCATAGCAAGCCCAGCGACAGCGTGATCACCGACCCGACCAGCAGGCTTGGCAACAGCTTGGGTTCGCCCTTGACGCTATTGGTATGCAAGGTCAGCACGACGCCCGGCAAGTCCAGTGCGCGGCGATGCGTGTAGACATTGCGTCCGACACCGCCGGCGGCGCGGCGGTCGATCACATTGTCGTCCTGGTCGGTAACCATGACTTCATTGTCTTGCGCAAACCACCACGGGACCATTTCGCTGAGGATGCTGGACATCGAGTAGCTGGCGACCAGTACGCCGAGATAGGTATCGCCCGAAAACAGCGGCACGTAATAGTCGAGGCTTGCCGGTCCGGAGCCGGCGTCACGCGGCGTTGGCTGTGCGTAGCGCGGTTCGCGCGACTTGCGGGCGGTTTCCATCGCCTCGCGCGATTCCGGCGTCAACTCCTTGAGCGAAAGCAAGGTATCGTCGGTAGACAGCACGACATTGCCTGTGGTGTCGAACTGGGCGACACGGGTCAGTTCGCGATTGGTGCGCACCAGCGCGGACAGCCGGTCATGCAAGCGCTTTTCAGGCAGATCCCTGGAAGCGATTTCCGATGCGATCAAGCGCAGGTTTTCCTCATGGCGGCCAAGCTGGAAGCGGATCGTCTGTTCCACCCAGAGCGTGTCGGCGATCAGCTGTTCCTGGCGTTCATTGGCTTCCATGCGCTGGGCCTGCCACGGCAGCCACAGCAGGGTCGACAAAAAGAGCAGGACCAGCATGATGGGCAGCATCCAGCGCCAGGCCTGTCGCCTTGTCGGGAATACGAAGCTGAATTTTTGGCTGAGGCGTTTGCTGATCATGATCGCACCGGGTCGGCTGGCGTGGAGGGCGGGCCGCGACATAAGTGTAAGCGACGGAAACGATTCCGGCGCGATCCAGCGCTTGTGGTTATCCACACTTGCCGTTCGGGCAAGTCCTGCAGAGAATACAGACAGACTGCCACCGGTCTGATTTGTGTTCAGATGGAGATCTCGATGATGCTCAAAAGCTTGTTCCTGGCCTGGTCGGCGGCTGCCCTGTTTGGCAGCAATGCCCTTGCGCAGGCGCCTATCATCATCAAGTTCAGCCATGTTGTGGCAAACGATACGCCCAAGGGTAAGGCGGCCGAACGTTTCAAGGAACTTGCCGAAAAGGCAACCAGGGGCCGGGTGAAGGTCGAAGTGTATCCGAACAGCACGCTCTATAAGGACAAGGAAGAACTGGAGGCGTTGCAACTGGGCGCAGTGCAGATGCTGGCCCCGTCGCTGGCCAAATTCGGCCCGTTCGGCGTGAAGGAATTTGAAGTGTTCGACGTGCCGTACATCTTTCCGAGCAAAGAGGTCCTGTACCGGGTCACGGAAGGGCGTATCGGCAAGGATCTGCTCAAGAAGCTGGAGTCGAAAGGCATTACCGGCCTGGCTTACTGGGATAATGGCTTCAAGGTCATGTCGGCCAACAGGCCGCTGAAAACGCCGGCCGACTTCAAGGGCTTGAAGATGCGCATCCAGTCGTCCAAGATACTAGATGCGCAGATGCGCGCGCTCGGCGCCATTCCGCAAGTGATGGCTTTCTCCGAGGTATATCATGCTCTGCAAACGGGAGTGGTCGATGGCACCGAGAATCCACCGTCCAACCTGTACACGCAAAAAATGCATGAGGTGCAGAAGCATGTAACCGTATCTAACCACGGCTACCTTGGCTATGCGGTCATCGTGAACCGGAAATTCTGGGACGGCTTGCCGGCCGATATACGCAGCGCGCTGGAAGCGGCGATGAAGGAAGCCACCCGCTTCGCCAATGCAATTGCCCAGCAGGAAAACGACGCGGCCCTTGAAGCGGTCAGGAAATCGGGCAAGAGTACGGTTTATGTATTGAACGAGAATGAACGCGCCGACTGGCGCAAGGTGCTTCTGCCGGTACAAAAGGATATGGAGGGCCGCATCGGCAAGGACCTGATTCAAGCCGTCAATAAGGAAGCGGCGGATGTCGGCTTCAGGTAAGCTGGTGAAGGGTATGATTGCCTGATGTGCCGGTTTTCGCAATGTCAGTGGATTGAACGTGCGGAATTCCAGTCATTGCGGCAACCGATTCAGCAAACATGCAAGAAAAAACGGCGGTGCCGACCGACCCGGGCCACTTATCCGGCTGGCCTGAAGCTTGCAATAGAGGCGGCGACTCGCGCACCCCGTTAGACTGTGGCGGGACAAGGAACGTTAGCGTTCTCGCAGAAAGTCATAATCAATAAAGGAGATAGAAATGAAATTGCATCACCTTGCCGTGCCGGTCATGGCTGCTCTTTCCGTCATGACGACCGCTTATGCCCAGACTTATCCCAACAAGCCGATCCGCATCATCGTTCCGTTTGCGCCGGGCGGCACGACCGATATCGTGGCCCGCGTGGTCGGCGACAAGCTGGGGAAAGAACTCGGTCAGGCCGTGGTGATCGAGAACCGTGGTGGTGGTGGTGGCAGCATCGGCGCGACGGCCATCGCCAAGGCCGATCCGGACGGCTACACGCTGGGCATCTCCACCGTGTCGACTCATGCGGTGAATGCAGCCTGCAATCCTAAGCTCGGCTACAACCCCCTGACCGACTTCGCTCCTATCACCAATCTTGCACGCACCCCGAACGTGCTGACTGTCAATCCCAAATTTCCTGCCCAGGATTTCAAGCAATATCTGGAGCATGTGAAAAAGAGTCCTGGCAAGTTGAACTACGCAACATCGGGTACCTGCAGCATCCAGCATATCGTCGGTGAGCAGTTCAAGCTCGCCACCGGGACCTTTATCCTGCACATCCCTTACCGCGGTGCGGGGCCGGCTCTCAATGACTTGCTCGGCGGACAGGTGGACATGATGTTCGACAACCTGCCGTCTTCCATGTCGCATATTCAGGCGGGTAAGCTTAGGCCACTGGCGATTGCCTGGAACAAAAGGCTTGACGCATTGCCCAATGTTCCGACGTTTGCAGAGCTTGGGCTGCCACAGGTTAACGATCCTGCCTGGTATGGTCTGGTTGCGCCACCGAAGACGCCGGACGACATCATCAAGAAAATCAATGCGGCGGCAGTAAAAGTGCTGGCCATGCCCGAGGTGCGCGAGCGGCTCAAGCAGAGCGGCGCGGAACCGGTCGGCAATTCTCCTGCCGAGCATGCGGCCGAGATTCAGGCCGAGCTGGACAAGATGAAGACCGTGGTAAAGAAGCAGAACATCAAGTTTGACGGTAGCTGATCGGTAAATAGAGCGGCGGCGCGGCGACAGACATTCAGGTGGTTTTCGCCGTGCCGTGCAAAACGCACTTGCAGTGCGCGATACGCAGCCGCAGCTGCGCTTTTTCCGCAGGAAATGCTCGAATAAATTGATATGACGGCATTGTATACTCCCGGCGGCAAAATACTTGCCCATCTCCGCACATCCCGCGGGATGTCGCTTCCCGGCGGACCAGCTGAACTTCACGGCGTTTCGCTCTATTCAATTCATTCAAGCACGTAAGGTAATCATGGACTTCAGTAATCCTAGTTTCTGGGTGGCCGTCCTGCAAATTGTGGCGATCGATATCGTCCTGGGCGGTGACAACGCCGTTGTGATCGGACTTGCCTGCCGCCGTCTGCCCGAACGTCAACGCAGGCTCGGCATTCTTTGGGGCATGATCGGTGCCGTGGGTTTGCGCGTCATATTGATCATGTTTGCCGTTACCCTGCTTGCCGTTCCCTATCTCAAGCTGGTAGGCGCCGCGCTGTTGCTGTGGATCGGCATCAAGCTGCTGCTGCCGGAAGAAGAGGAAGGCGGACACAAGATCGAAGCCGGCGCGACGCTGGTGGCTGCAATCAAGACCATCATCATTGCCGATGCGGTCATGAGCCTGGACAACGTTATTGCGATTGCCGGCGCTGCAGGCGACAGCAAGGTGCTGATCGTCTTCGGCCTGTTGCTGAGCATTCCCATTATCATGCTGGGCAGCCAACTCGTGATCAAGCTGATGGACCGTTTCCCGATTGTCGTCGTTCTTGGCGGCGCGCTGCTTGGATGGATTGCCGGCGACATGGCGGTGAGCGATGTCGTCGTCAAGGACTGGTTTGCCGCCAATATGCCTTATGCGTCATGGGCGGGACCGGTGTTGGGTGCTGTTCTGGTCATTGCAGTGGGCAAGCTGATTGCATCGCGTGCCGAGGCGCGCGCCGGTGCGCTGGAGGATCTGGCGGCGGAAAAGCAGGCCAGTGAAAATGCGGGCAACCGCTAGGTCTGCGATGAATCGCAGCGTCTTGGTTTCATCTCACTTTCGCGAGGTAAAGCAATGCTGAAGGTCTTGTTGGCAGTCGATGGTTCCGAAAGTTCGCAACGTGCGGTCGCGCATGTCATTAAACGCGCGGGGGTCACCAAGGATCAGCCGAAGATGTTGCTGGCGAATGTACAGTACCCGCTGCACGGTAGCGTCAGTACCTTCGTCAATGCAGGACAGCTTAAGCAACATCACCATGACGAAGGCATGAAGGTCCTGGAAAAGGCCCGGACCGCGCTCGATGCCGCCGGTGTCGCATATAGCTACCATTTGTTCGTCGGTGAACCGGCGGAAGTGCTTACCCGTTTTGCACGCGAGCAGGGATGCGATGAAATCGTGCTCGGTACCCGGGGGTTTTCCGGCATAGGCAGCCTGTTCATGGGATCGGTGGCGACCAAGGTCGTCCATCTTGCCGAAATGCCTGTCGTGCTGGTGAAATAGTGCCGCAGAGTCGCTGGAGTGCACCGCACAATCGTTAATGTTGCGGTTTTCCACAGTTGAGGAAGTTAATCCTCTTGTTGATAATGAGTTGTATGCATTTCACAATGCAGGCATAGTATTCCGACATTTTGCGTGACAGTCGAAGTCGACTTTCAAGGCTGAGTCGGCATTTGAATGATTCTGTGCGTCCACACAATTATTAGAGGAGCAACACACATGAATATCAAGACACTGCGATATGTAGCCGGACTGGCGCTGGTAGTTGGGACAATGGCGCATGCCCAGTCGAACTATCCAAGCAAGACTATCACGATGATCGTTCCGTTTGCGGCCGGCGGCCCGACGGATACCGTGGCCCGCCTGATCGCCCAGTCCATGACCAAGACGCTTAACCAGCAAGTCATCGTCGAGAATGTCGCCGGTGCAGGCGGCACCATCGGCGCTGCCCGCGTGGCCAGGTCGGATCCGGATGGCCATACGCTATTCCTGCATCACATCGGCCACTCCACCGCGCCGACACTGTATCGTAAGCTCACCTACAATTCGATCGACAGCTTTGAGCCTATCGGTCTGGTGACCGATGTGCCGATGACAATCGTGGCGCGCAAGGACATGCCCGCCAAGGACTTCAAGGAGTTATTGTCTTACCTGAAGGCAAACAAGACGAAAGTGACCTATGCCAATGCCGGCGTGGGTTCTGCATCGCACTTGTGCGGAATGCTGTTCATGACGGCGATCGACACCGAATTGACCACAGTGCCATACAAGGGCACCGGCCCGGCAATGAATGATTTGCTCGGCGGACAGGTCGACTTCATGTGCGACCAGACCACCAATACCACCAGCCAGATCAAGAGCGGCAAGATCAAGGCCTATGCGGTCACCACAAAGACCCGTGTGCCGTCTTTGTCGGATATCCCGACCGCGAATGAAGCCGGATTGCCGAACTTCGAAATCGCGGTATGGCATGGCTTGTATGCGCCCAAGGGAACACCAAAGCCGGTGGTCGACAAGGTCGCAAGCGCACTGCAGACGGCATTGAAGGATACAACGGTCAAGCAGCGTTTCGGTGAGCTCGGTACGGAACCGGTGGCGGCAGAACGTGCTACACCGGAAGCACTGCGCACTTTCCTGAAAGTCGAAATCGACAAATGGAGTCCGATCATCAAGAAGGCAGGGGTATATGCCGACTAAGATGTCAGCGAAGCTGTACACAAGTTAGAAGATTGCGGGGCGAGCATGCCCCGCTTTTTGCGTAGTGAATGACTGACAGGTAATCAAGAAACTGGCGCGCTACGAACAAGAGATTTCACCACAACAATTCAATTGCAAACCAAGGAGGAGACGACTTTGGCATCATTCATCCGCAACCCCAAGGACTTCTGGTCCGGGGCGATTTTTATCGTCATCGGTCTGGCCGGGGTATTTATTGGCCGCGACTATTCGATGGGTTCTGCCGGCCGCATGGGGCCAGCCTATTTCCCCACCATACTCGGCTCGCTGCTTGCCATCATTGGTGCCATTGCCGTTGTTCGATCGCTGCTGACTTCGGGCGAGGCGGTCGGGAAATTCACGATCAAGGGCATGACCCTGGTGATCGTTTCCACCTTGCTGTTCGGTATCCTGGTGCGCGGGGCAGGCTTGGCGATAGCCGTGGTGCTGCTGGTCATGCTCAGTGGCCTGGCCAGCATCAGGTTCAAGGTCGGGCCTTTCCTGATCGTGGCGGTTGGTCTGGCCGCGTTCAGCGTGCTGGTGTTCGTCAAGGCGCTGGGCTTGCCGATGCCCATGTTCGGCCCGTGGCTCGGCTTCTAAGGGGAACGAACAATGGAAATCCTAAGTAACCTCGCCCTCGGCTTCGACACTGCGCTGAACCTGTCGAACCTGATGTACTGCCTGATCGGCGTCTTCCTCGGCACCGCCATCGGCGTGCTGCCTGGCCTCGGCCCCACCGCAACCATCGCGATGCTGTTGCCGATCACCTTCTCATTGCCACCGGTATCGTCACTGATCATGCTCGCCGGCATCTATTACGGTGCACAATACGGCGGCTCGACCACCGCGATCCTGGTCAATCTGCCCGGCGAATCGTCGTCGGTGGTGACCGCGATCGACGGCTACCAGATGGCGCGCAACGGTAATGCCGGCAAGGCATTGGCCACCGCCGGTATCGGCTCATTCTTCGCCGGCACGGTGGCCACGCTGCTGCTGGCGCTGTTCGCCCCGCCATTGGCCGAACTGGCGCTGAAGTTCGGTCCGGCCGAATACTTTTCGCTGATGGTGCTGGGCCTGGTCGCCTCGGTCGTGCTGGCGCATGGCTCGCTGCTGCGCGCCATCGGCATGATCATCCTCGGCTTGTTGCTGGGCCTGGTCGGCACCGACGTGAACTCCGGCACACCGCGCTATACCTTCGATCTGCCGCAGCTGGCCGATGGCATCAACTTCGTGGTGGTCGCGATGGGCATGTTCGGCCTGGGCGAGATCATCCGCAACCTGGAAGACCAGCACACCCGCGACCTGACCATCAAGAAAGTCAAGGGGCTGCTGCCCAGCAAGGACGACTTGAAGCGCATCGTCGCGCCGATCCTGCGCGGTACCGCACTGGGTTCGGCGCTGGGCATTTTGCCCGGCGGCGGCGCGATGCTGTCGTCGTTTGCCGCGTATTCGATCGAAAAGAAGATTTCGAAGAATTCGGCCCAGTTCGGCAAGGGCGCGATCGAAGGTGTGGCCGCCCCTGAATCGGCCAACAATGCCGGTGCGCAAACCTCGTTCATCCCGATGCTGACCCTGGGCATTCCCTCGAACCCGGTGATGGCGCTGATGATTGGCGCGATGATCATCCAGGGCATCCAGCCGGGACCGGCGGTCATGACGGAACAGCCGGCGCTGTTCTGGGGCATCATTGCCTCGATGTGGATCGGCAACTTCTTTTTGATCGTGCTGAACCTGCCGATGATTGGCTTGTGGGTGCGCATGATCATGGTGCCGTACCACTACCTGTATCCAGGCATCCTGGTGTTCTGTGCGATTGGCGTATTCAGCCTGAATAACAGCGAATTCGACGTGTTCCTGATGGCGGGCTTCGGTCTGTTCGGCTATATCTGCGCCAAGCTGGAAATGGAAGCGGCACCGATGCTGCTGGGCTTCATCATCGGCCCGATGATGGAAGAGTATCTGCGTCGTGCGCTGCTGCTGTCGCGCAGCGATCCGATGGTGTTTTTGCAGCGCCCGATCAGCGCCACGATGCTGATCCTGTCGGCACTGGCCATGGCGGTCGTGCTGCTGCCAGCCTTGCGCAAGAAACGCGAAGAAGCCTTCGTCGAGTAAACAGCCGCGCCGCGCATCCGACGCCATGGACAAAAACCGGCGTGTTGCCAAAAGGCGGCACGCCGGTTTTTTTTATGTGCCGACGGGTGGATCAATCGCCTGCTCATGCCATCATGTCGCTGTAAAAAGCTGGCTCTTTTGATTTATCCTATCGATATGAACGCTTCGCAAACTCAGTCGCTGTTTTCCGCTATCGTTGAAGCGCCCTGGGGCGGGGTCGGTATTCGTACCGAAGCGGGCATGGTCCGGGAGCTGGTTTATCTGCCGCCAAGTTTCAACGAAAAACCACCAGCCGATCCTTTATCGGAGCAAGCCGCGCGGCAAGTCGAGCGCTATCTGCACGAGCCGGACTTCCGCTTCGATCTGCCGCTGGCCGAGGTCGGCACCATATTTCAGCGCAAGGTATGGGGGGCGATTTCCGCCATACCTTGCGGAGAAGTGTTGACCTATGGTCAAGTCGCCAAACTGATTCGTTCGGCGCCGCGCGCGGTGGGTCAGGCTTGCGGCGCAAACTGGTTTCCGCTGGTGATTCCTTGTCATCGTGTGACCGCCTCCGGCGGCCTTGGAGGGTTTTCCAATCACGACGATGAAACCGGCTTCCATCTGGGTGTGAAGCGCTGGCTGCTTGCCCATGAAGGAGTCAGGGCGTATCGATGAGTGACGCAGCAGCGAACCAGACCGCGATCGATGAATTTTGCGACACGCTCTGGCTGGAAGACGGCTTGGCCAAGAATTCGCTCGATGCCTATCGACGCGATATGGCCTTGTTCGGCGTATGGCTTGCCGAAGAACGCGCCAAACATTTGTACGCGGTGCAAGCCGAAGACATCGTCGCTTATTTTGCCGCCCGCCATGCCGATACGAAGGCGACTTCGGCCAACCGGCGGCTCGCAGTGCTGAAGCGCTTTTATCAAATGGCCTTGCGGCAAAACCGGGTCAGTGCCGATCCTTGTCTGAAGATGAAATCGGCCAAGCAACCGCCGCGCACCCCGAAAACCTTGTCCGAAGCGCAGGTCGAAGCGCTGCTGGCTGCCCCGGACGTCCGCACGCCGTTAGGCTTGCGCGACCGTACGATGCTGGAACTGATGTATGCAAGTGGCTTGCGCGTATCCGAACTGGTGCTGCTCAAGACCATGGAACTCGGAATGAATGAGGGCGTGCTGCGCATCACCGGCAAAGGCGCCAAAACGCGCCTGGTGCCGTTCGGGGAAGAAGCCAGGGTATGGATCGAACGTTACCTGGCCGAGGGCAGGGGCGCCATCTTGAACGGGCAGGTGGATGATGCATTGTTCGTCACGGCACGCGGCGGTGCAATGACGCGGCAGATGTTCTGGACCCTGATCAAGAAACATGCCCTTAAGGCCGAAATCAACGCGCCCCTCTCGCCGCATACCTTGCGTCACGCATTCGCCACCCACCTGCTCAACCATGGTGCCGATCTGCGCGTCGTACAACTTCTGCTTGGGCACGCCGATATATCGACCACGCAGATTTATACGCATGTCGCGCGTGAGCGCCTTAAAAAGCTGCATGCCGATCATCATCCTCGAGCGTAGGCCAGGTCAAACCTGGGTGTCGAGCGACAACCTTTGAACATGCGTTATCCGGTACGCGCTTGAATCCTGCCAAGCTTGCCCACATTCGATGTGGGCAAGCTTGTGGATAAGCGCGGGAGCAAGATGCCAAGGCACTGATTCTTCAGTAGATTTTGCCTTTGAACAAAATATGGGCAGCCAAAGCGTGGTTGTCTTTCCAACTGCACAGGAACACGACTCTTCCAAAAAAATACGGGCCGCTAAGCGGCCCGTATTATCTACATTCAAGCTTCAGATTCAAAGCTAGTTTATTTACTTGCGTGCGCGGTTTGCTGTTTTTTCCGCTGCTTGCGAGAATTGGGTCACTGCCGAATTCATGTTCGCTTCCATCGCTTCGACCGCCTGCTTGGTGGTCTTGGTGAACTGTTCATAGCCGGCATTGGCATTGCCGATGGCGGACTTGAACAGGGCGATCACGTTTTCGGAGCCGGCCGGAGCGTTTTTGGTAACGTCGTCGAATGCGGCGACTACCTTGCGACCAGTCTCGGCCATCTGTTCTTCGGTAACGCGGCTCAATTCAGCCTGTGCCGCAGTCACGATACCTGCCAAATGACGGCCATAGGCAATTGCCTTGGCGGCTGTCGGTTGTGCCTGTGCGGCAGTCAGCGAAAAGAATTCCTGAGGATCTTTTGCAGCCAGCAACTGGCGAGCTGCAATCGAGGTGTCTTCCAACGATGCTTTTGCTACATTCAGATTCAGATCAACGACTTTTTCAACGCTTTCAAATGCTTTTCCGGCAATGCTATTGAACAGGGTAACCTGAGCTTCGAAGTTGGCTTTGGCGGCGGAAGAAAATTGTTCTGGAACGATAAACATGGACTTCTCCTATAAACGGATACGATATTAGATGGACAGCTTTTATTGTGCGCTGCAACAAACTCTATTTTATGGACGCTCCCCGTGAAGTCAAGTGTTATTTTGTGCGGCGCACAAAAAATCAAGGCATTTCTTTCCCTGCTTAAATCAATTTATTTCTATGCAGAATCTTCTTCCGGCAAAATTGGGAAAATACCTTCTCGCTGCCTTTTTGCTGCCTTCTTGCATTGCAAAACAAAGGCGGTGGAAGAGGCGTCACTTTTATCATGTATGCGGCATTGCAACGTAAACGCCCCCTTTCTATCGGAAGGGGATTTGATGTTGGTCAATCCACACGGTTTTCAGAAAATCTTGTCATAGTGGTTTCCAATCCCTCCACAAGTACAGCCAGAGACTTGTAACCAGCGCAATACTGATCTAGGCTACGAAAAAGAGCGACTTTCAAACAAGCAACTAAAGTTGCGACATGTAAATCCGGAATCATTGACTGCCTGCCTGTCAAACAATATTGGGGAAGTGATGTACAAGGTTGGCAAGCTCCTGCATGAGGAAGGCCATTCAATTCAAGGTAGAAGTGTTCGAACGCTTGAAAGGCTGCTGCATGCCGTCGCCGGTCAAACCGGTGCGTACAAGGGATATCTGCTGTTGCGGCATGATGATAAATGGTCAATTGCAGCCGAGGCATCGCGGGACCTCGATGGAAATATCGAAGCACGGCATCGAGTCGACAAGCTTGCCGACAGGGTGGCCAGTTCGTCGTTATTGCCCCTTTCGCTGATCCACCACGTTGAACGCACAGGCGAACCCGTTATGGCCGAGAACCCTGTCGCCGATAGCGTTTTTGGCGCTGATCCGTATATCGTGCAGATCCAGCCAAAGCTTGCGCTATGCCATCCAGTCTTCATCGGTGCAGAAATGGCCGGGCTACTGTATCTGGAAATCCGGACGGCAGCCGCGGCGTCCCCCGCTGATGCATCAGGCATGCTCGAATCCATTGCGGGACAGGCGGCTGTCGCCATCGAAAATGCCCGACTGGATGCGCAGCTAAACGAAGAACGGGCCATGCGCAGCCGCATCGAACACGAACTGCAATTGTCGGAAACGCATTACGGCCAGCTTTTTGACAATGCGACTGACGGAATTCTCTTGCTCGACTCCGATACGGGAATTGTCACCGCCGTCAATTCCTGCCTGCTCAATATGGTCGGTCATCAGCGCGACGAGTTCATCGGTAAATGCGTGCGCGAACTGCCGCCTTTCAGTGACCATAGCATCTACGTCAGCCTGTTCGACGAGCTGCAGCGCACGCAAGCTTTGAATTGCGAACGCCTGCCGCTACGTGCAAGCGACGGCCGGCTGCTCGATATCGAATTTGTCAGCAGCGCGTACCGGGTCAATGAAACGCGCGTGATCCAGTGCAGCATGCGCGACATCACCGATCGGATGCGCGCACAACGCCGGCAGGAAGTGCAGGTCGCCGTAACGCGCGCCCTGGCCAATGCCGCCTCGCTGAAGGAGGCTGCGTCGCGGCTGCTGCAAGTGATATGCGAAAAGTTTTACTGGGAAATTGGCGAACTCTGGCATGCCGACTTCGACGCGGACCGGCTCTCCCTGACCGAGTGGTGGACCGCGCCAGGCGTTCCTGCCACCACATTTATCGAACGTGCGCGTGCCAGTCAGGTGTCCCCGCGTGGCGGCCTGACCGAGCGCATGTTTGAAACCGGCCGGGCATTGTGGCTGCCTGATGTTTGCCGCGAACCCTTGTTCCGGCGAGCGGCGCTGGCTTCCGAGATCGGCTTGCGCAGCGCTTTCGCCTTCCCGGTCCGGGTAAATGGCAAGCCTGTCCACATGATGGCTTTCTATACGCGGCAAATGCGCAAGCCCGACGAGGAAATGATGGACATGATGTTCATCGTCGGCAGCCAGATCGGTCAGTTCGTCGAACGCAAGGAAACCGAGCAGGCATTGATTCGCAGCGAGCAAAGGTTCCGCAGCCTGACTGGACTGTCATCGGACTGGTACTGGGAGCAGGATGAACATTTTCGCTTTACCGTGATGTCCGAAGGTGTGGGAAGGGTCGGCGGAATCCGTGCAGAAGCCTTGATCGGCAAGACCCGCGCCGAATTGCCCATTGACCCAGCGTCGGTTGACGACGATACCTGGAGTGCGCATCTGATGCTGCTGGAGGCGCGCAAGCCTTTCTTCAATCTCGAATACAGAATCAATGGCGAAGACGGTCACTGGTATTGGTACAGCATCAGCGGCGAACCGCTGTTCGACAAGAGCGGTGCATTCAAGGGTTATCGCGGCGTAGGTTCGGAAGTCAGCGCACGCAAGCAGGCGGAAGCACTCCACCTCGGACAGGCATGGGTACTCGAAATGATTGCCACCGGCGCGCCATTGGCCGACGTTCTCGCCAGTCTGGTGCGCGTGATGGAAACGCAATTGCAAGGCGTATCAACCGTGATCATGCTGCTGGATGAAGATGGCCGGCATATGCGGGTGGGGGCTGCGTCGAGTGCATCAGAGTCATGGGTGCGCATGCTGGATGCCTGCGAAATCGGCGCCGTGGGAGCTTCCTGTAGCGAGGCAATGTTTCACCGTACCCGCATCTTGAGCGCGGACATTGCACAAACACCGGGATGGAATACCTTGTCCGGTCCGGTGCTCGAGCAGGGTCTTCGTTCCTGCTGGTCGACCCCGATTCTTTCCCAGAAAGGCCGTGTCCTGGGCAGCGTCGACATGTACTGTAGACAGGCATGCGATCCGACGCCCGGCGACTTGCGTCTTGCGGACACCGCGGTGCGCATCGCCGGCATCGCCATCGAGCGCAAGCACTCCGAAGAACGCATCAGTTACATGGCGCATCATGACGCGCTGACCGGTTTGCCGAACCGCGTACTGCTGCAGGATCGTTTACGCCAGGCCATCGCGCAGGCTCAGCGCGCAGACAAGTTTGTCGCGTTGATGTTTATCGATCTCGACTACTTCAAGCACATCAATGACTCGCTCGGGCATCAGGTCGGCGACCAGTTGCTGCAGATGGTGTCGGCGCGGCTGCTGCTGTGCCTGCGCAAGGAAGACAGCCTTGCACGTCTCGGCGGCGACGAGTTCGTGCTGATTCTGCCGTCGCTCGTCGATGGCCATGCGGCGGGCGCGGTCGCGCAAAAGATACTGGAAGAGCTCAAGAACGCCTTGCATGTCGACGGTCATGAATTGCATATCGGCGCCAGCATCGGCATCAGTCTCTATCCGGCCGACGGCAAGGATGCCGATGCCTTGATGCGCGCCGCCGATACCGCGATGTACCATGCCAAATCGAAAGGGCGCGGCAATTGCCAGTTCTTCACCCAAGGACTGAACGAAGCGGTGCAGCATCGCCTGACGATCGCCAACCAGCTGCGCCGCGCGCTGGCGCGCGATGAGCTCGCCTTGCACTTCCAGCCGCAGATCGATATGGTGCAGGGTCGCATTCTGTCTGCCGAAGCGCTGTTGCGTTGGCGGCAGCCGGAGCGCGGTTTCATCCCGCCTTCCGAATTCATTCCGGTCGCCGAGGAAACCGGTCTTATCGTCGGCATCGGCGAATGGGTGTTGACGCAAGCTTGCGCGCAGTTGCGGCGCTGGCATGATGCCGGGCATCGGCAATTGTCGATTGCCGTTAATCTGTCGGCGCGCCAGTTGATGCAGCCGGATTTCGCCCATACCGTCGCCGAAATTCTCGACCGCCATGGTATTGCGCCATCGTCGCTTGATCTGGAAATCACCGAAAGCATGCTGATGCATCCGGGCGAAGAAAACCTGACGCCCCTTACCCGCCTGTCCGAAATGGGCGTGCAGTTGTCGGTCGACGATTTCGGTACCGGCTATTCCAGTTTGTCTTACCTGAAACGCTTTCCGATTCATGCATTGAAGATCGATCAATCGTTCGTGAGCGGCATCGGCTGCGCACAAAATGATGCGGCAATCACCAATGCCATCATCGCGATGGCACACAGCCTGAATCTCAAGGTGATCGCCGAAGGTGTGGAAACGGCGGAGCAGGCGGCTTTTCTGCGCGAGCATCACTGCGTGATGGCGCAAGGTTATTACTACAGCAAGCCGGTTCCGGGAGACGAGTTCGTCAAGCTGCTGGAAGGTCCTGCCATTTTGACACTGTAAGGCACCGATGTCGGCACATGCATAGGCGGCTTGCAAAGAGCGCGTCTTGCTGCATAATGTGCTCCGCAATATGAATTTGAACCATGGCAAAAAAAGAACATATCTCCGAGACCCCGGCCACCCAGTTCCTGCGCAAGCACGGCATCGCCTTTTCCGAACATCCGTATGCCTATGAAGAGCACGGCGGCACCGCAGTGTCGGCCCGCGAGCTCGGTGTCGACGAACATCATGTGATCAAGACCCTGGTCATGCAGGATGAGACGGCCAAGCCGCTGATCGTGCTGATGCACGGCGACCGCAAGGTCTCCACCAAGAACCTTGCGCGCCAGATCGGCTGCAAGTCGGTCGAACCTTGCAAGCCCGAAGTGGCGAATCGCCATTCGGGATTTCTGGTGGGCGGTACTTCACCGTTCGGCACCCGGAAGGCCATGCCCGTCTATATCGAGCAAGGCATACTCGATGTCGACAAGATCTACATCAACGGCGGCCGGCGCGGTTACCTGATCGGCATCGATCCGAAGATCATTCCGGCGGTGCTGCCGGCCAAGCCGATTCAGTGCGCGCTTGACGAATAAGACCGCACCTGCCTTGCCTCAATTGAAAGGATGAAATGAATACAGTCTTGTTTACCGTCGCCGCATATCTGATTGGCTCGGTGTCGTTCGCGGTGGTGGTCAGCAAACTATTCGGCCTGGCCGATCCCCGTACCTATGGTTCGAATAACCCCGGCGCCACCAATGTGCTGCGCAGCGGTAACAAGGCGGCCGCGGCATTGACCTTGTTCGGCGACGGCGCCAAAGGCTGGCTCGCCGTCTGGCTGGCGATGCGCTTCGGGCCGCAATACGGGGTCGGCGATGGCGGAATCGCACTGGTCGCGCTTGCTGTCTTCATCGGCCACTTGTGGCCGCTGTTCACGCGTTTCGTCGGTGGCAAAGGGGTGGCAACGATGCTGGGGGTGCTGATCGGCATAAACGGCTGGCTGGGACTAGCAACCATCGTCACCTGGATCGTCATTGCTTATGCATTCCGCTATTCGTCGCTTGCCGCCCTGGTCGCGAGCGTCTTTGCGCCTTTCTATTACGGCTTGCTGTTCGGTACCGACCCGATCCTGCTCGCCATCGTGATCATGAGCGGCTTGCTGATTTATCGGCATCGCCAGAATGTGGCGAATCTGATCGCGGGCAAGGAAAGCCGGATCGGCAGCAAGAAAAAATAGGCCATCTCCATTCCGCGCCGATATTGCTCTGCGTCTATACGCATCGCCGCCATTGGCGTTATGCTGAATAAAAGATAGCAAGGAGCAGGGATGGGCAATGACTATGTCGCGATTGCGGTTCATCTGATCGGTGCCCTTGTCGCGGGCGGCATCATTGGCCTGGAGCGCAGCTATCACGCCCGTCCTGCGGGATTTCGTACGCATACGCTGGTTTGTCTCGCATCCAGTTTGCTGATGCTGGTGATGCTCTACCAGTCGAAGTGGCTGCCCGGCATGCCGATGGACACGGTGCGCACCGATCCGACGCGCATGGCGCAGGGCATCATGACCGGTATCGGCTTTCTTGGGGCCGGTGTCATTTTCAAGGAAGGGCTCAGCGTACGCGGCCTGACCACTGCGGCCTCAATTTGGATCACTGCTGCGATCGGGGTATTGATCGGCATCGGCTTCTATTACCCGGCGATCCTCGCCACCCTGCTGACGGTCGGCATCCTCTCGCTGTTCCGCCGCATCGAGGCGCTGATGCCTTCGCATTCATATGCGCATCATTCCATCCGTTTCGGCCGCGACGATACCGTGCCGGAAGAAGAGATCCGCTCCCTGCTGCATCGGCATGGCTTTTCGATCGCCAACATGAGTTACCGAGTCGCCGAAGACGGCGACTCGTTCGAGTACAGGATGGTGATCCAGACCACGGATGCCAGCAATACGCCCAAGCTGGCGGAGTATCTGCGCGGCTGGACCCGGGTGAAATCGTTTCAGCTATCGCCCACCGGCGATTGAGAAAAAACGGCCGGTCGTCTCCCCGCAAACCGGCATACACGGCATCACGCCGGCTTCACACCTTTGCGATGCGATTTTGGCTTCGCTTTTGCCGTATCGGCAGAGCGGTTTCCGACACCGCCCGTTCGTTTGAACGAGGATTTGTCGCCGGAATTTTTCTCATTCACTCTTCTGTCCCCGCCTTTTTTGGGCACGGATAATGGGATTTTTGCCCCGGCGGGTTTGTCTTGCGCAGGCGCTGCCCCGCCGACCTGGCTGATGCGTAACGGCCGTCCGGCCACCGCTACAGTTTGTAACTGTTCAAACACTTCCTTTGGCATGCCGTCCGGCAGATCCAGCACACTGTAGTCGTCAAATATCTCGATACGGCCGATGTATTTGGCCTCCAGCCCCGCCTCGTTGGCAATCGCGCCCACGATATTGGCTGGCTTGACGCCATGCGCATGGCCCACCTCGATACGGTATGCCTTTACGGCGAGCTTGTTTTTTCGATCAGTGCGCTCCTTGGGTGCGGGGCGCGCGGCGGGCATGGCGGCATCACTGGCATCCGGCTTGTCGGAGACGTGTGCTTTTTTGAACGCAGGTTTTGCCGGCGCTGCTGCGGGTTCGCCATCGCGGCTGATGCGCAATTGTTGGCCGGCCACCCATACGGTCTTGAGCTGATTCAGGAGTTCGGCAGGCATGCTGTCGGGCAGATCAAGCGTACTGTAATCGTCATAGATTTCGATGCGGCCAATGTGTTTGGAATCGAGCCCGGCTTCGTTGGCAATGGCGCCGACGATATTGCCCGGTTTGACCCCATGTGCGTGGCCAACTTCAATCCGGAAGGTCGCCATGCCGGCATCGGGCTGGCGAACAATGCGCTCCTTGCGGGGAAAGGCAGGCCGCTCGGTGTGATCTCTGTGTTCCTGGCGACCGAATCTTTCCGCTTGTCCCTTGTGCTCGGTATGTTCAAACCTGCTGCCATGGCTGGGCTTGTCGCTCGCCCAGGAGCGTTCGCCCTGCGGCTCGCGCTGGTTTTTTTCCAGTAACAGCGGGACATCGCCGCGCGCCAGTTTCGCGAGTGCGGCAGCGATTTCAATGGCAGGGATATTCTGTTCGCGCTCATAATCTTCGATCAGCGACTGGAATAGGTCGAGCCCGCCTGCCGCAAGAGCGGCGCTGATCTGATCCTTGAATTTCGCGATACGCACGTCGTTGACGGCCTGAATGGTCGGCAATTCCAGCATCGCGATAGGCTGGCGCGTCGCGCGCTCGATGGTCTTGAGCAGGTTGCGTTCGCGCGGGGCGATAAACAGGATTGCTTCGCCGCTGCGTCCGGCGCGTCCGGTGCGGCCGATGCGATGCGTATAGCTTTCCGGGTCGTAGGGCACATCGTAGTTGATCACGTGGCTGATACGCTCGACGTCAAGGCCGCGTGCGGCGACATCGGTGGCGACCAGGATATCGATCTTGCCATCCTTAAGCTGCTGGATAGTCCGTTCGCGCTGCTGCTGCACGATGTCGCCGTTAATCGCGGCGGCGGAAAACCCGCGCGCCTGCAATTTGCCGGCTAGCTCTTCCGTGCCCAGCTTGGTGCGCGCAAAAATGATCATGCCGTCGAAGGTCTCGGCTTCCAGGATGCGCGTGAGCGCGTCGAGCTTGTGCATGCCGCTGACCAGCCAGTAGCGCTGGCGGATATTGTCGGCGGTGCCTGTTTTGGCAGCGATGGTGACTTCGGCCGGATTGCGCAGATAGGTTTGCGCGATGCGCTTGATCGCCGAAGGCATGGTGGCCGAAAACAGTGCGGTCTGGCGCGAAGCCGGCGTCCGTTGCAGGATGGTTTCGACGTCGTCAATAAAGCCCATGCGCAGCATTTCATCGGCTTCATCGAGCACCAGCGTTTTGATCTGCGAAAGGTCCAGCGAGTTTTTTTCCACATGATCGATGATGCGGCCGGGCGTGCCGACCACGACATGCACACCGCGCCGCAATGCGCTCAGCTGCGGACCATAACTCTGGCCGCCATAAATCGGCAGCACATGAAAGCCAGGGATATACGTGGCGTAGCGTTGAAAGGCTTCTGCCACTTGAATCGCCAGTTCACGCGTCGGCGCCAGCACCAGGGCTTGCGGAGCGGTTTGCCGGATATCGATGCGGGCCAGCACGGGCAGGGCAAAAGCCGCCGTTTTGCCGGTGCCTGTCTGCGCCTGGCCCAGCACGTCGCGGTTGCCCAGCAAGATGGGAATCGTGGCCGCCTGGATTGGCGACGGTGACTCATAGCCCAGCTCCTTCAGCACGCGTAGCAAAGGCTCGCTCAGGTTCAGGTCGGAAAATAAAGGGAAAGACGCGTCGGACATGGATTGCTCGCAGAATTATTCGGGTCGCAGGATGCGACAGGATTGGATACGGAGTTTACGCTGTTATGGATCGGGCAGGATGATACGAATGAAGTAATGCCGCACATCAACATGATGCAAGGTAATTGCGGCGCACCGTCCGGAAAGAAAGAACTGTGGGAATCCGCGTCCCACGCGCCTGCTACGGTTTGAATCGCTAAACCACGCGCAGTTCATCCAGCGGCCAGCGCGGACGCACATTGAACGCATACTCGCGTTTTGCGGCATCAGGATTGATTTGCAGACGCATCGCGCCGGCAAACGCGATCATCGCGCCATTGTCGGTGCAAAACTCAAGTTCCGGATAGTAGACGCGAAAGCGCTTTTTCTGCGCAGCCGCATTCAATGCTTCGCGCAATTGCCGGTTGGCGCCGACGCCGCCCGCGATCACCAGCCGCTTCAGGCCGGTTTGCTTGAGCGCCGCCAGGCATTTCGCGACCAGCACGTCGACGATCGCATCGACGAATGCCCGCGCGATATTGGCCTTGTCCTGCTCGCAGATATTGACGGTCTGTTTCTTGACCAGCGTGAGGACTGCAGTCTTCAAGCCGGAAAAGCTGAAGTTCAAATCTTTTGAATGCAACATCGGGCGCGGCAACTGATAGGTGCCGGGATCGCCGAATTCGGCCAATCGCGAAATCGCGGGACCGCCCGGATAGCCCAGGCCGAGCAGCTTGGCCGACTTGTCGAATGCTTCACCCGCCGCATCATCCAGGGTTTCGCCCAGCAATTCATACTGGCCGACACCGTCCACACGCATCAGCTGCGTATGGCCGCCGGAAATCAACAAGGCGACAAACGGGAAATCCGGCCGGTCGCCCGCGAGCAGCGGCGACAGCAAATGACCTTCGAGATGATGTACGCCCAGGACCGGCCGATCCAGCGCCAGGCCGAGACCGCATGCGATCGACGCCCCAACCAATAATGCGCCTGCCAGACCCGGGCCCTGGGTATAGGCGATCGCATCGACTGCATTGCGCGGCAGCGCGGCCTGCGTCAGCACTTGTTCAAGCAGGGGAATGGCGCGCCGGATATGGTCGCGCGACGCCAGTTCGGGTACTACGCCGCCGTATTCCTCATGCATTGCGACCTGCGAATACAGGGCATGCGCAAGCAGGCCGCGTTGTGTGTCATACAACGCAAGGCCGGTTTCATCACAGGAGGATTCGACGCCGAGAACGATCATGAAGGGAAGTGAAGGATGGCAAGGTTCTTGCAAAGCTCTATTTTAATGGAAGTCCATCACAGGCTAATCATGAGCGATCCCAAACAGCTGAAAATCGTCGTAATCAACTCATTAGTCGTGCCCGAAGGGGCCGACGTCGCCGCGCAGGTCCAGGCCGAGCGTGCCCGGGCGCTGCGCATAGGATTGCTGGAAGGCGGCTATAACATCCTGGCCGCGCTGCCGCCGGACGCCGATCTGGAAGAACAGATCGCGCAGCTGCAGCCCGACGTGATTATCGTCGATGAACAATCCGATGCGGCATTGAAGAAGGTCGTTGCCGCGACCGCCAATGAGCGCCGCCCCATCGTCTGCTTCACTGAAGACAATGACAAGGAAAAGATGCATGCCGCGATAGAAGCCGGCGTATCGGCCTATGTCGTCGCGGGATTGTCGGCCGAACGCGTCAAGACCGTGCTGGACGTTGCGCTTGCGCGCTTTGAAGTCGACCAGAAATTGCGGCACGAGCTCTCGGAAACCAAGATCAAGCTGGCCGAGCGCAAGGTGATCGAGCGCGCCAAAGGTTTGTTGATGGAAAGGCATCACTGCTCGGAAGACGATGCCTATCGCAAGCTGCGCCGTCTGGCGATGGACAAGAACCTCAAGTTGTCCGAAGTGGCGCAGCGCATGATCGATGTTGCCGATCTGCTCTTGTAAGTGCGCTAAGACCGGGCCCCGAATTGTGACGCGCTCCGCCCTGATTTAATGCGCCGCACAATCCGGGTGCGAAACCGGGCCTGATCTGGATCAAATCCGGTACCAAGTTTGAATTCCGGGTTGGCACAGGGCTTGCAAACGATACTGGCGCGCCAATGCTGGCGCACCGATCAGTAACAACGAGCTGACCAAAGATGGTCATCTCGTTTTTGGACAAAGGCGTCCGTTCACCGCGAGCTTGGCTTGCTGTGACCGGACGCCTTTCTTTTTGCCGGTTTCGACATCATGCATGAGGAAATCATGACAACAAAAGAAAGCAAAACAAATTTGACCCGCCGCAGCATCATCAAGGCGGGCGCAGCAGTAACAGCCGGCGCATTCGGTGGATTGGCCACTCAGGGTGCATGGGCTGCCGGTTCCGATAAGCCGGAAAAGGAAGAGGTCAAGATTGGCTTCATTCCATTGACCGATTGCGCCTCGGTCGTCATGGCATCGGTACTCGGCATCGACAAGAAATATGGCATCAAGATCACACCCACCAAGGAAGCTTCGTGGGCAGGCGTACGCGACAAATTGGTCAATGGCGAACTCGATGCAGCACATGTGCTGTACGGCTTGATCTACGGCGTACACCTCGGTGTCAGCGGCCCGAAGAAGGACATGGCGATGCTGATGACACTGAACAACAATGGCCAGGCGATCACACTGTCGAAAAAGCTGTCCGACAAGGGAGCGGTCGACGGCGCATCGCTTGCCAAGCTGATGCAGACCGACAAGCGCGAATACACGTTCGCGCAAACCTTCCCGACCGGCACCCACGCAATGTGGCTGTACTACTGGATGGCCGCGCATGGCATCAATCCGATGAAGGATGCAAAGATCATTACCGTGCCGCCGCCGCAAATGGTGGCCAACATGCGGGTCGGCAACATGGATGGCTATTGCGTGGGCGAGCCATGGGGCCATCGTGCGATCGCCGACGGTATCGGCATCACCGGCGTGACCACGCAGGACATCTGGAAAGACCATCCGGAAAAGGTGCTCGGTACCACTGCGGACTTCGTCAAGAAGTATCCGAACACGGCACGCGCGATGACGGCTGCGGTGCTGGAAGCCGGCAAGTGGATCGACGCCAGCCTGTCCAACAAGAACAAGATGGCTGAAACCATCGCCGACAAGTCGTATGTGAATACCTCGGTCGACGTCATCAACCAGCGCATTCTCGGCCGCTACTCGAATGGCCTGGGCAAGACCTGGGATGATCCGAACTACATGAAGTTCTACAACGACGGCGCGGTGAACTTTCCGTACCTGTCCGACGGCATGTGGTTCCTGACCCAGCACAAGCGTTGGGGTTTGCTCAAGGAAGATGTCGACTATCTTGCGGTCGCCAGGCAGATCAATCAGATCGACCTTTACAAGGAAGCGGCAAACATGGCCAAGGTGAGCTTGCCGAAAGATCCGATGCGCACGTCGAAGCTGATCGACGGCACGGTCTGGGACGGCAAGAACCCGAAAGCCTATGCCGAATCCTTCAAGATCAAAGCCTGATTTCTTATACCGGAGCCCACTATGAGCGCAGTCATGAACAATGTCCTCAACACACCGGTAGAGCCGGTCTCGGAGTCGCCGCCGATGAAAGCCGACACCAAGGAGCACGCGAAGGCGCGCCCATCCGTAACCGCGGCAAAGCCGGCGGCAAGAAAGCTGTCGTTCAAACCTTTCTTCCTGGCCGTGCTGCCGCCGATTTTCGGTCTCGCGCTGCTGGTGCTGGTGTGGGAAATCGTTGCCGCCAAAAACAGCGGCTTCCCGTCGCCCATGGTGACCTTGCAGGAAGCGATTCATGTGTTTTCCGATCCCTTCTATCAAAAAGGACCGAATGACCAGGGCATAGGCTGGAATCTGCTGTTGTCGCTGCAGCGCGTGGCGACCGGGTTCGGCCTGGCGGCGGCAATCGGCATTCCGCTGGGTTTCATGATCGGGCGCTTCAAGTTTTTGGCAGGCATGTTCAATCCCATCGTCAGCCTGCTGAAGCCGGTGTCGCCGCTGGCCTGGCTGCCGATCGGCCTGCTGGTATTCAAGGCCGCCAATCCCGCCGCGATCTGGGCGATCTTCATCTGTTCGATCTGGCCGATGATCATCAATACCGCGGTCGGCGTGCAGCGCGTCCCGCAGGATTACATGAACGTCGCCAAGGTGCTGAATCTGTCCGAATGGAAGATCGTCACCAAGATTCTGTTTCCCTCGGTATTGCCGTACATGCTGACCGGCGTGCGTTTGGCGATCGGGACCGCATGGCTGGTGATCGTCGCGGCAGAAATGCTGACCGGCGGCGTGGGCATCGGGTTCTGGGTGTGGGATGAGTGGAACAACCTCAACGTGCCGCACATCATCATTGCGATTGTCGTCATCGGCGTTGTCGGCTTGCTGCTGGAACAGGCGCTGGTCGCCCTCGCAAAGGCATTCACCTACGAAGAAGTACGCAGCTAACCGGCATTGGAAAACATCATGGACAACAACAGCAAATTCATCGATATCCAGAACGCCGAAATGGTGTTCAACACCAAGCAGGGCAGGTTCCATGCGCTGCGCGACATTAACCTGACGGTCAGGAAGGGCGAGTTCGTTACGCTGATCGGGCACTCCGGTTGTGGCAAGTCGACCCTGCTCAATCTGATTGCAGGACTGCTGCGCGCCAGCGACGGCGCGCTGCTGTGCGCCAATCGCGAGATTGCCGGACCGGCGCCGGAACGCGCCGTGGTGTTCCAGAACCACTCGCTGCTGCCATGGCTGACGTGCTATGAAAACGTGCACCTGGCGGTGGAACGGGTGTTTGGCTCAACCGAAAGCAAGACCAAGCTGAAGGAGCGTACCCTGGCCGCGCTGGCGCTGGTCGGCTTGTCGCATGCAGAGCAAAAGCGTCCGAATGAAATCTCGGGCGGCATGAAGCAACGTGTGGGTATCGCGCGTGCGCTGTCGATGGAACCCAAGGTCTTGCTGATGGATGAACCCTTCGGTGCGCTGGATGCATTGACCCGCGCGCATCTGCAGGATGAGTTGCTGAAGATCGTTGCGAAGACCCACTCGACCGTGGTCATGGTCACGCATGATGTCGATGAAGCAGTGCTGCTGTCGGATCGGATCGTCATGATGACCAATGGTCCGGCCGCAACCATCGGCGATATCGTCAACGTGCGCCTGGACCGTCCGCGCGACCGCGTGGCGCTGGCGCATGATGCGCTGTATATCGAGTATCGGAGTGCGGTGCTGGAATTTCTGTATCACCGGCAGGCGCATCCGGTGAAGGAAGCGGCGTAAGTTTGCACGCGGTGCTTACGATCATGCAAGCACTCTACCCATCGCCGTCATACCCGCGGAAGCGAGTATCCATGCTGAAGCTGCGCTTCAAGTACGGATAGTAAAATCGCTGCATTGAGCAAGCGGCTTATGGATCCCCACTTTCGTGGGGATGACGGGGAGAGGCATATTACCTAACTTGATGCATGTAACCGCACGCGAACGGCTTTTAATTATCGTGACTGTTCAGCAGCTACGCGAAGACTTGGATAGGGTTTCCATGGAAGGCGCGTTGCAGTACGTCGAGCATACGGTGGCCTTGCTTGCGAAGCGTGTCGAGACAGGAGCGGATGACGCAGAAATTTTCGGCGCCGACGACGGTGCGAAAGCAGCCGGAGATTTTCTGCTTCACTTTGGGCATGCGCACGGCACGCTCACCAACGTTGTTGGTGAACGGGACGGCAAGGTTGCTGATGAAGAGCAGCACCGCATCGGCATGTTGACGCAAGCGCCGCAGCAAATTGAATGCAATGGACTGCTTGGCGCGGCCACGTTTGTTGACCGACTGGTTCGCTTCGGGATTGAGCTGTTCGCCTTCGGCTACGATCGCATCGTAAATCGTCCGGAAGGCGGCGATTTCCCTGGTGCTGAACTTGCGCTGCTTTTGTCGCGCCGCCTCGCATAGCTTGTTGGCATTGAGCAGGAAATCCGTCATCGACTGTGGCCATTCCTGTCCGGTGATTTCTTTCACGTACACCAGCTCGCGTAGAAGATGCGCATTGCACAGGGCATGGATGCTGCCGTCGAGCCGCCAGTATGGCGCCCAGCAGTCGTGAACCAATATGCCTATGCGCCTGGGCAGAATGCCATGCGCGTGCATCGCTTCCAGGCCGCGTTTGGCATGTACGCCGTACCAGGTCAAGGTGCCGCTGGCCGCGATATGCAACCAATGCAGCTTGCTGGCAACGCGCAGACCAGACTCGTCGGCATGGAGCAGCGGCGCATTGCGCAGGTATTCGGCGATGCGATCGGCGGTGCCCTGTAAGGCGACGCTTGCCTCGCCCACCCACGACACCAGCGTGCCGGGCGATATGCACAGGCCATACACATCTTGAATCAGTTCGGCGGCGCGCGCATAGGGCAGCATTTGACCCTGGGTCAGATGGGCACCCAGCGCTTTCACGTTCGGGCCATATTGCACCATCTCGGTCACACCGGCGGGAAAGGCACTCACATGCGATTGCCCGCACCGACACACCAGCGCCAATGTACGGTGCTCGATGACATCGAACGCCGCCGCAGGCACATCGAGCACTTGCCTGCACTCGGCCACGCGGGCCTCGGCCAACGGCAATGCACCATGGCAACGGTCGCATTGCCCCGGCAAAGGATGATCGATGGTCTGGGTCGGCTGCTCCCGCTTGAGAGTCGTTCCCTTGTGTCCGGCTTGGCCGCCAGGGGGCTTGCCAGAAGATTCTCGCAGCGAGTTCGTCTTCTTGGTCAAGCCATCGGATGACGGAGGTCTACTCGAATTGTGACTGTCCTTACGCATCTTTGACTCAAGCGCATCCAGACGCGCCAGCAGCGTCAAGATGAGGATGTCCTTCTCCTCATGGCTGAGGCCGGAAAGGTCGGGAGCAGGTTGTTTTTTTGCCATGTCAGCATGATGCACAGGTTGGGCATCGTTTACAACTGCTTTATTGCGCCCATAGGCGCTGAACAGTCACTAATTATCTATATCTGCAAACAAATGGCGAATCGCGGTACATGGCAGAGTCTCTCACTGCAATACCAGCAAATACAACAGCAAGAGATTCATCACCATCGAAATCACCGCCACCGCTCGCCACAGTCCGGCCGGATCGCGCTTTGCCAGCGGCGTGATGCCGCGTGCCGGCATGGGATTGCTGGCACCGCGTTCCAGCGCAATCAAAAACTCTTCCGCAGTTTCGAAGCGTTCGGCCGGATCGCGTGCGACCGCCTTCAGCAGCACATTGTCCAGCCAGAGCGGTATATCGGGCCGGTAACGACTGGCCGGCACCGGTTCCCCGAAACGTGGTCGCTGAAAAGGCTCGACCTCACCATATGGGTAGTGGCGGGTCAGCATCGTATAGATTGTCACGCCAGCTGCATACACGTCGGTCTGGCGCGATGGCGGCGCATTGTCGAATTGCTCGGGGCCCAGGAACGACGGTGTGCCGGCCTGCAGCGCGGCAATGCCGCCTTCCTTCTCAAGTTCCGATAGCGCGACGCCGAGATCCAGCAGCCGCAATTCGGAATCCGTGCCGAGGTGGACATTGGATGGCTTGATGTCGCGGTGAATGATGCTGCGTCGGTGCAGGGCGCCGGCCGCGCGCACCAGCTTCTCGCCGTAGGCGATCGCCTCGGGCGCGGTGAAATGCGCACCTGCATCGAGCTTTTGTTGCAGCGTCTGTCCGTCGTGCCAGGTGGACAGGTAGTACAGATAATTCTTTTGTTCCGGCACGATCACTTGCGGGAAGAAACGCGCGACCACTCGCTTCGCAAGCCATTCTTCATGCGCGAACGCGGAGCGCTCGTGCGCATCGTCGGCACGGTCTGGATGCAAGGTCTTCAATACGAGCTGACGGTTCGACTTCGGTTCCACCACACGGTAGAGCAGTGTCGCTTGCGATGCATGGATGACTTCTTCAATCCGATAGCCATCGAGTTCCTGGCCGGGCTTCAGTTTCGGCGGCACGGGCAATTGCTGTGAACCCGACAGCGCGTCGCGCAGGTTTTCCTCCGGCAGTGCATCCACCCGCAATACCAGCGCACTGCAGTTGTCGGTGGAGCCGGCGCGCAGCGCGCTATCGGCAAGCAGTGCCGCGGTTGCTTCGGGCTCCGCCTGTTGCATCGCCACCTCGGACAGCGCATGCGTCATGTCGTACTCGGTCATCCAGCCCCATACCCCATCCGAGGCCAGTAGAAACACGTCGCGTTCGCGCAGCTCGCCCATGCCATGGTCGATCGCCAGCCGCGAATCCAGTCCAATGGCGCGCGTCAGCACATGCTGCATTTCCGGCCGGTCCCAGACATGGTCGGTAGTGAGCCGCGTCAGCGTACCGCCGCGCAGCAGATAGAGACGGGTATCGCCGACATGCGAAAAATAATAAAAGCTGCCGCGCAATACCAGCGCGGTCAGCGTGGTTGCCATACCTGCCACTTCACGCCGCTTGGCACCCTGATCCTGGACCCAGCTGTTGATCGCCTTGAGTACCCGGTCCATAGCCTGTGTGACCGGCCAGGTGTCGGGCGTTGCGAAGTAATCCGTCAGCAAGCCGCGCACCGTATATTCGGCTGCTTCGCGTCCGCCCGCATTGCCGGAAATGCCATCGGCGATAGCAGCCAGCATGCCTTTGGTCGACAGGTCGGGTTCATCGGGCGTCGCCATGCCGACGAAATCTTCATTGCGTTCGCGAAGGCCGGTACGCGATGCGTAACCGGTCAGGACGGATAGGGACATGAGACGAGAGGAATAGGATGGGTGTCACAAAGTGTACACGGGACGGCAACGCGTTACATTGCCGTCCCATGTCGCGAATCATCTGTCGCGTTGCCGTAGCGACGCGACAGATGATTAGATTTTTGCGGTGGTCATCGCAGCGCTGCCCCAGGTAGTGCGCCAGCGGTTCTTCACCACCGACAGGCCAACCAGCGCCGATACCGCGAGCGCGGCAAAGATGGTCAGGCCGAGCTGGTAGCTGCCGGTGATCTGCTTGGAATAACCGAGGCTGGAGGCAAGATAAAAGCCGCCGATACCGCCGGCCATTCCGACCAGACCGGTCATCACGCCGATTTCCTTGCGAAAGCGCTGCGGCACCAGCTGGAACACTGCGCCATTGCCGGTGCCAAGCGCCAGCATCGCCAACACGAAGACAGCCAGCGCACCCAAATAGGATTGCATGCCCAGGCTAGCGATGAACAGGAAGGTGCCTGCCAGCACATACATGATCGACAAGGTCTTGATGCCGCCGATGCGATCGGCGACGATGCCGCCGACCGGACGCACCAGAGAGCCGGCGAATACGCAGGCAGCGGTAAAGTAGCCAGCCGTCACCGGCGACAGGCCGTACTGCGCGTTGAAGTAAATCGTCAGCGAAGACGCCAGCCCCGAAAAGCCGCCGAAGGTCACGCTATAGAAGAACATGAACCACCACGCATCTTTGTCTTTCAGTACGTGCAGATATTCGGTCATCGACTTCGGCGGCGGCGCACCCGGCGAGTCCTTGGCAAATACCATATAGACAAGAAAGGCAACGCCTAGCGGAATGAGGCAGAGGCCGAACACGTTTTGCCAGCCGAAGGCGATGGCGAGCGTCGGGGCGAACAAGGCGGCAAACGCAGTGCCCGAATTGCCTGCACCGGCAATGCCGAGCGCCGTACCCTGATGCTCGGGTGGATACCAGCGCGACGCTAGCGGCAATGCGACGGCGAAGGCCGCACCGGCCACACCGAGCAATACGCCCAGGGTCAGCATGGTTTCATAGCTGTCGATATTGCCGAGCCAGGCCCAGGTCAATCCGGCAATCACAATGACCTGACCGATGGCGCCAGCCTTCTTCGGTTTGAGGTGATCGACCAGCACGCCCATTACAATGCGCAGCAAAGCGCCGGCCAGCAATGGCGTTGCCACCATCAAGCCTTTTTGTGCGGGAGTCAGTCCAAGGTCTTTCGAAATCTGCACGGCCAGCGGTCCCAGCAGGACCCAGACCATGAAGCTGAGATCAAAATAAAAGAATGAAGCGAGCAGGGTAGGCGTGTGGCCCGCCTTCCAGAACGACGTTGTTTTCACAATGCTCCTTTGCATCAAAGATAGTAAGACTGTTGCCTTGCAATGCAAGCGCCATGCCACTGGTTTTGAGCGGAAATGCCCCCGAATAAAGAGATCTGAATGGTGCAGCGCACCTATAAGCGCAGTAACGTCGCCCGCGATGCACCGGACAGGTGCATCCGCGTTGTCATCACAGTGCGTTTTTGCTGTTTCCTCTATGGCACGCGATCTGCTTAGAGTTCGCCATGTTCATTGAATGGCTTCAATGGCGAAGCCGCGCGGAGAGGGAGCTTTAATGAAGAAGCTGAAGTTAGTCATGGTTGGAAATGGAATGGCTGGTGTGCGCACTCTGGAAGAGTTGCTGAAGATCGCACCGGACATCTACGACATCACCGTATTCGGCGCCGAGCCGCACGCCAACTACAACCGCATCCTGCTGTCGCCGGTGCTCGCCGGCGAGCAGACCATCAAGGACATCATGCTCAACGATGTCGACTGGTATGCGGAAAACAACATCACGCTCCATCTTGGCAAGAAGATCACAAAGATCGACCGCAAGAAACGGCAGGTCATTGCGGAAGACGGCACCGTGGCGGAATACGACCGCCTGCTGCTGGCGACCGGTTCCAACCCTTTCCTGTTGCCGGTTCCCGGCAAGGATCTGAAAGGAGTCATCTCCTATCGCGATATCCAGGATACCAACGCGATGATCGACGCCGCGCAGCAGCACAAGCATGCGGTCGTCATCGGCGGCGGTTTGCTGGGGCTGGAAGCGGCCAATGGCTTGAAGCTGCGCGGCATGGATGTCACCGTGGTGCATTTGCCGAACTGGCTGATGGAGCGCCAACTCGATCCGGTTGCGGGCAAAATGCTGCAGAAATCGCTGGAAGATCGTGGCTTGTCTTTTCTGCTTGAGAAAAATACCAAGGAAATCGTCGGCGATGAAAACGGCCATGTGAAAGCGATCCGCTTCACCGACGGTCTGGAAGTGCCGGCGCAACTGGTGGTGATGGCGGTCGGCATTCGTCCCAATATCACACTGGCCGAATCCGCCGGCTTGTATTGCAATCGCGGCATCGTCGTCAACGACACGATGCAAACCTACGATCCCCGCATCTATGCGGTCGGCGAGTGTGTCAACCATCGCGGCACCGCGTACGGACTGGTTGCTCCGCTGTTCGAAATGGCGAAGGTTTGCGCCAATCACCTGGCGAACTTTGGCATCGGCCGCTATCAGGGTTCGGTGACCTCGACCAAGCTCAAGGTCACCGGCATCGACTTGTTTTCGGCCGGCGAATTCATGGGTGGCGAAGGTACCGAAGAAATCGTGCTGTCCGATCCGATAGGCGGCGTGTACAAGAAGCTGGTGATCAAGGATGACAAGCTGGTCGGCGCCTGCCTGTATGGCGATACGGTCGACGGTTCCTGGTACTTCAGCCTGCTGCGCGAAGGCAAGGACATCGGCGAGCTTCGCGACACGCTGATGTTCGGCGAGTCCAATACCGGCCGCCCCGGCGACGTTGGTCACGAAGGTTTCACCAAGGCCGCCGCGATGCCGGATACCGCGGAAGTCTGCGGCTGCAACGGCGTCTGCAAGGGCACCATCGTCAAGGCGATCAAGGAAAAAGGTCTGTTCACGCTGGAAGACGTGCGCAAGCATACCAAGGCATCGGCATCGTGCGGTTCCTGCACCGGCCTGGTGGAACAGATCATCATGTCCACCGCCGGCGGCGACTATTCGACCGCCAACAAGATCAAGCCGTTGTGCAGCTGCACGGACCATACGCATCAGGAAGTGCGCGATGCGATCAAGGCCAACAAGCTGCTGGCCATTAGCGACACCATGCGCTTCATGGAATGGCGGACGCCGAACGGTTGCGCGACTTGCCGGCCTGCACTCAACTATTACCTGATTTCTACCTGGCCGCATGAGGCGAAGGACGATCCGCAATCGCGCTTCATCAATGAACGTGCGCACGCGAACATCCAGAAAGATGGCACTTACTCGGTGATCCCGCGCATGTGGGGCGGCGAGACCACGGCGAATGATTTGCGCCGCATCGCAGATGTAGTGGACAAGTACAGCATTCCGACGGTGAAGGTGACCGGCGGCCAGCGCATCGACTTGCTGGGCGTGAAGAAGGAAGACCTGCAGGCAGTCTGGAAAGACCTCGACATGCCATGCGGCCATGCGTACGCAAAAGCGCTGCGCACGGTGAAAACCTGCGTCGGTTCGGAATGGTGCCGCTTCGGTACCCAGGATTCGACCTTGATGGGACAGCAACTGGAGCGCGAGCTGTGGAAGATGTATGCGCCGCACAAGGTCAAGATCGCCGTTTCCGGTTGCCCGCGCAATTGCGCCGAATCCGGCATCAAGGATGTTGGTGTGATTGGTGTCGATTCCGGTTGGGAAATCTATGTCGGCGGCAACGGCGGTATCAAGACCGAAGTCGCGCATTTCTTCGTCAAGCTGAAGACGCACGAAGAAGTGCTAGAGTATTCGGGCGCATTCCTGCAGTTGTATCGTGAAGAAGGCTGGTATCTGGAACGCACCGTGCATTACATCGCGCGCGTCGGACTTGAGCACGTGAAGAAAAAAGTATTGGAAGACGCTGAAAACCGCAAGACCCTCTATGAGCGTCTGCTGTTCTCGCTCGATGGCGAACCGGATCCGTGGCATGAGAAGGACAAGGCCCAGATCGATACCCGTCAGTTTGAGCCCTTGACGGTCTGACCGGAACGCCGGCCGCACCTAGCCGGCCACACCTAGCCGGCCGCACCGGACTACATGCTACAACTCAAGTAAAAGGGAATGAAATGTCGCAACAATGGAAAGCCGTTTGCAACGTCGCAGACATCCCCGTGCTAGGGGCACGGGTCGTCAATCGGGCACCGAAGACCGATGTGGCGATTTTCCGCAATAGCGAAGACAAGATTTTTGCCCTGCTCGACCGCTGCCCGCATAAGCGCGGACCGCTGTCGCAAGGCATCGTGTTCGGCGAGCGCGTGGCGTGCCCGCTGCACAACTGGAATATTCAGCTCGATTCCGGCTGCGCGGTCGCGCCGGACGAGGGATGCACCCAGAAATTCAGCGTCAAGGTGGAAGAAGGCCAGATCTTCCTCGACGTGAATGAACTGCAAACATTGGCCACCGAAATCGAGGTTGCATGAATGCATCAATCAGCGCCGAACTTCGACCTGCCGCTCTTTCCCGCGTCGATGACGTAGTGCAGGCAACCGCCGCTGGCGCGCGGACGGAAACCAAGGCGACGTGCTGCTATTGCGGCGTCGGTTGTGGCGTCATTGTCGAAAGCGATGGCGAAAAAGTCACCGGCGTGCGTGGCGATCCCGACCACCCGGCCAATTTCGGAAGGCTGTGCACCAAGGGCAGCACCTTGCATTTGACCGCCAATCCGGTATTACAGCAACAGGTCAGGGCATTGCATCCCGAACTGCGACTGGCGCGCAATCAGCAGCGCGAGCGTGCTTCGTGGGAATCGACGATGGATTTCCTCGCGCGCCGCGTCGAGGCGACGATACGCGAGCATGGACCGGACAGCATCGGCTTTTATATTTCGGGCCAGTTGCTGACCGAGGATTATTACGTCTTCAACAAGCTGGCCAAGGGCCTGGTCCGTACCAACAATATCGATACCAACTCGCGGCTGTGCATGTCCAGCGCGGTGGCCGGCTACAAGCAGACGCTGGGCGCCGACGCGCCGCCGGCATGCTATGAAGATATCGACGAAGCCCAGGTCATCTTCATCGTCGGCTCTAATACCGCGTATGCGCATCCCATCCTGTACCGTCGCATCGAAGAAGCGCGCAAGAAAAATCCGGCGCTGAAAGTGATCGTCGCTGATCCGCGCCGTACCGATACCGCGCGCGAAGCCGATCTCTTTCTGCCTATCCTGCCAGGCACCGATGTGGCGCTGTTCAACGGCATGCTGCACATCTGCCTGTGGGAAGACCTGATCGACACGGCCTATATTGACGCGCACACGGAAGGATTCGTCGAGCTCAAGCGCACGGTGCGCGATTACACCCCGAAGTTTGTCGCCGATACCTGCGGCATCACTGAAGAAGACCTGATCCGTGCGGCGCGCTGGTTCGGCCAATCGAAGGCGACGCTGTCGCTGTATTGCCAGGGCCTGAATCAGTCCGCAGCTGGTACCGCAAAGAATGCGGCCTTGATCAACCTGCATCTGGCGACTCATCAGATCGGCAAGCCGGGCGCCGGGCCTTTTTCGTTGACCGGACAGCCTAATGCGATGGGCGGGCGCGAAGTAGGGGGGCTGGCCAACCTGCTGTCGGCGCATCGCGACATGGCCAATCCGGAACATCGCGCCGAAGTAGCGCGGCTGTGGGGTGTGGACGATGTGCCTTCAACACCCGGCAAGACCGCGGTGGAAATGTTCGAAGCGGTACGCTCAGGCGAGATCAAGATCATCTGGATTGCCTGTACCAATCCCGCGCAATCCCTGCCGGAACAGAAAATGGTGCGCGAAGCATTGAAGCATGCCGAACTGGTGATCGTGCAGGAAGCCTACCGAACCACCGCGACCGTCGACTATGCCGACGTGCTGTTGCCCGCGACCACCTGGAGCGAAAAGGAAGGCACGGTCACCAATTCCGAACGCCGCATTACGCGCTTCAAGCCGGTATTGCCCAAACCGGGTGAAACCCGACACGATTGGGAAATCGTCATCGACTTCGCGCGCCGGCTGGAACAGCGGATGGGCAAGGCCGGTACGCTGTTTCCTTATGAGAATGTCGAACAGATCTGGAATGAGCATCGCGAATCCACGCGAGGACGCGATCTCGATATCACCGGCTTGTCTTACCGCATCCTGGAACAGCAGGGCCCGCAGCAATGGCCTTATCCGGAAGGTGCCGTCACGGGCAAGAAACGCCTGTATGAAGATGGCATCTTCCCGACCGCCAGCGGCCGCGCCCGCTTTGTCGATACCGTATACAAGCCGGTGGTCGAACCGGTCGATGCGCGCTTTCCCTTCCGGTTGACCACCGGCCGCCTGCGCGACCAGTGGCATGGCATGAGCCGCAGCGGCACGGTGGCGCAACTGTTTTCGCATGCGTCCGAACCGGCGGTCATGCTGGCGCAATCCGACATGGACAGGCGCATGATTGCCAACGGCGATCTGGTGCATGTGACCAGCCGGCGCGGTTCGCAGATCCTGCCTGCGCTGGCAAGCGATGAAATCCGTGCCGGACAGGCCTTCATCGGCATGCACTGGGGCGAGGAGTATGTTTCGGGTCGCGGCAGCGACGGCGCGGGAACCTATGGCGTCAACGCGTTGACGGTACCGGCGTTTTGCCCAAGTTCCAAGCAACCGGAACTCAAGCATGCGGCGACGAAAATCCTGAAGGCCGAGTTGCCGTGGCGCTTCCTGGTATTCGGCTGGATCGATGCATCGGCGGCACTGGCGCTGCAGGCGGCGCTGCGTCCCACTATGCGGCAGTTTGCGTATGCATCCTGCACCTTGTTCGGTCGGGACAAGGTTGGGGTGCTGTTCCGCGCGGCGGACGATTATCCGGCTGCACCCGAACTGGTGAAGGACATCGAGGCGCGCTTTGGCATTGCCGGGGCTGAGGTCTTGCGCTACGACGATACCAAGCGTGGCAATGCGCGGCATATCCTGGTCCGCGATGGAAAACTGGAAGCGGTTTCGCTGGCTGGCGATCTTTCCGCTGAACGCTGGCTGAAGGAGTACCTTGAAGCCGAGCAGCCCGTCGCTGCTTTGGGACGTCTGCTGCTGATGCCTTCGACCAAGGCGCCGCAGGGCTTCAAGCCGCGTGGACGCATCGTCTGCAATTGCTTCAACGTTGCCGAAACCGAAATCCATGACATGCTTGACACGCAGGACTGGATCAATGAAGGCACGCCGGATGCAGCGCTGGCATCATTGCAGGGCAAGCTCAAGTGCGGCACCAATTGCGGATCGTGCGTGCCGGAACTCAAGAAAATCATCTTGCAGAAAAGCCCCGCGGGCAAGATCGCGGCATAAGGTTCGCCGCAGGTTCCTGCCTTCTTGATAATGTGAAGGCAGGAACTATCACATTCCTCCTTCTCGCCCTCCCGCAGTTCGTAGTACCCTTGCGCCATGACTACCGCATCCGATTCATTCCCGGCCGCCCGATTCATCAAGGAAATCGGCCGCGGCAAAAAAGGCGCGCGCAGCATGTCGCGCGAAGATTCCTGTCAACTGTATGCCGCGATGCTGGAGCGTCGCGTCTCCGACCTGGAGATGGGCGGCATCATGCTGGCAATGCGCATCAAGGGAGAGTCGGTCGATGAAATCGCCGGTTTCCTGGACGCCGCCGAAGCTTCATTCGAGCGCTTGCCGATGCCCGCTGCCGACGCCGCACCTGTCGTCATCCCCAGCTATAACGGCTCGCGCAACATGCCCAACCTGACGCCGCTGCTTGCCATGCTTCTGGCACGGCAAGGCGTGCCGGTCCTGATCCATGGCGTCACCACCGACCCCGGCCGTGTGACCACCGCCGAAATTCTTGATCGCCTCGGAATCGGATTTGCGCAATCGCTGCAGGAAGCCGAAGCCGGCTTTGCGGCAGGCAGGCCGGTCTTCATGTCGATCGAAGCACTGGCGCCGCGCATGGCAGGCTTGCTGGCCTTGCGTCGCATTCTTGGCGTGCGCAACTCTACCCATACCCTAGTGAAGATCATCCAGCCGTTTGCGGGACCGGCTTTGCGCCTGACTTCGTACACGCATCCCGAATATCTGGAAATGCTGTCGGCGTATTTCTCGACGGCGGCGCCGGTCGAACGCGGCGATGCCTTCCTGATGCGCGGCACCGAAGGCGAGACGGTCGCCAATCCCAAGCGCGCGCAACAGATCGAATGGTTTCACGAACATGAGCGCACGGTTCTGGTGCAAAAACAGGAGCCGGTGGATGAAATGCCGCCGCTGCCGCACTCAAGTGATGCAGACACGACGGCGAACTGGATAGAACAGGCGCTCAAGGGGGAGCAACCGGTGCCCGCACCGATTGCCGCACAGGTGGAACACTGTTTGCATATAGCGAGACATCTATATGCAAGACAGGTGTTTCATGGAAGCGAAAGGTAAGGTTTATCTGGTAGGCGCGGGTCCGGGCGATCCGGAACTGCTGACGCTCAAGGCAGTCAAGGCCATCGGCCATGCCGACGTGTTGTTGGTCGATGATCTGGTCAATCCGGAGATTCTCGATCATGCCTGTTCCGATGCGCGCGTGATCCATGTCGGCAAGCGCGGCGGTTGCCAGTCGACTCCGCAGGAATTCATCGAGCGGCTGATGATTGCCGAAGCACGCGCAGGCCATCGCGTGGTGCGCTTGAAGGGTGGCGACCCGTTCATCTTTGGACGCGGCGGCGAAGAGCGCGAACATCTGCTGGCCGCCGGCATCGAAGTAGAGGTCATCAATGGCATCAGCAGCGGTCTCGCCGCGCCATCGTCGATTGGCGTACCGCTCACTCATCGCGATTGGAGCCAAGGCGCGATATTCGTTACCGGCCACGGCAAGACAGCCGATGCCAATCCCGACTGGCAAGCGCTGGCCAAGCTCAACATGACGCTGGTGGTGTACATGGGCGTCGCACGCTGCGCCGAGATACAGGCAGCGCTGCTGGCCGGCGGCAAGGCTGCGGCCACGCCAGTCGCCGTCATCCATGCGGCGACATCGGCTGCGCAGGCGCAGCTGGTAACCACACTGGGTGAGTTGCCAGCCGCAATCGCAGCGGCCAATCTTGCAAGTCCCAGCATCATTGTCATTGGCGACGTGGTGCGCTGCGCATCGCATGGTTTCAATGAAAGCCTTCCGGCACTCGCGGAGCGCGCTTTTCGCTGACCCGATTTCCTCCAAGAGATGTTATTTCGGCCACTCTGCACGGGTGGCCGTTTTTTTGCGCTTGATAAGGCCAGGGCTTCGACAGTCACACCGCTTACAATCATGGCTTCGCAGTTTTCTCAGATGCCATGCAAAACCAGTTTGATATTGCCGTAATTGGCGCCGGTGCAGCCGGAATGATGTGTGCGGCGGTCGCCGGTCAACGCGGGAAAAAGGTCGTGCTGATCGACCATGCTACCCGGCTGGCGGAAAAGATCCGCATCTCCGGCGGCGGACGTTGCAACTTCACCAACCTGCAGGCCGGCCCGCAACATTTCGTTTCCAATAATCCGCACTTTTGCCGTAGTGCCTTGTCGCGCTATACGCCGCAGGATTTCCTCAGTCTCGTCAAACGCTATCGTATTGCTTTTCACGAAAAACATAAGGGCCAACTGTTCTGTGACCAGTCGGCGGAGCAAATTATCGACATGCTCAAGGCCGAATGCGAGGCGGGCAGGGTGGCTTGGCGAACGCCATGCAAGGTGGAAACAATCGGCAAGGACGGCGATCGATTTCGGCTCGATACCAATGCCGGCACGATCCACGCTGCCAGCGTAGTGATTGCTACCGGCGGCTTGTCGATTCCAAAGATTGGCGCTACCGATTTTGCATTCCGGATAGCCAAGCAGTTCGGACTCAAGCTGGTCGATCCGCGTCCGGGACTGGTGCCGCTGACCTTCGATATAGCAACATGGGAACCGTTTATCCCTCTATCGGGGATCGCCCTCGAGGTCGATATCGAAACAGGGGAAAAGAAATCACGCACGCATTTTCGTGAAGATCTCTTATTTACTCATCGTGGGTTGTCCGGGCCGGCTGTGCTGCAGATTTCAAGCTTTTGGGATTCCGGCAAGCCGATCATGCTCAATCTTGTGCCGGAAACCGATATCGCCGAGACGCTGGTACAAGGCAAGACCACCCTCAAGAAAAACATAGGCAACCTGTTGCCGCAATGGCTGCCTTCCCGTTTGGCCGAAGGCTTGCTCGTTGCCAACGGTATTCGACCTGACGCGAGGCTGGCCGACATGCCGGACAAGACTCTGCGCCGGCTGGGTGAGTCGATCAATCGCTGGATGATCGTGCCGAACGGCTCCGAAGGCTATCGCAAGGCTGAAGTGACGCGCGGCGGAGTCGATACGAAGGAGTTATCGCAGCAAACCATGATGGCCAACAAGGTGCCCGGTCTTCACTTCATCGGAGAAGCGGTCGATGTCACCGGATGGCTGGGTGGCTACAACTTCCAATGGGCCTGGGCATCCGGCACGGCCGCCGGCTTGTCGGTATAGCAACGACCCTGCTGATCTGCGACAATCCGTCGAAATTCTTTTCAACGCGATCTTATGCTGCTATACTCGCCGTCTTTCCCTCAAACCCACGGTTAGAGTTACATGACCACAATTCGCCTTAAAGAAAACGAGCCGTTCGAAGTCGCCATGCGTCGCTTCAAGCGCACTATTGAAAAAACCGGTCTGCTGACCGAGTTGCGTGCGCGTGAGTTCTACGAGAAGCCGACCGCAGAGCGCAAGCGTAAGCTCGCCGCTGCTGTGAAGCGCCACTACAAGCGCATCCGCAGCCAGCAATTGCCGAAAAAGCTGTACTGATTCTTGCGCCGCACTTTACGTGCGGTACCATGCAAACCCGCTCCGGAGTAGCCGCAGCGGGTTTTGGTACTTAAGGCGGCTGATAAACTGAATGTTGGTGTTGGGCTGCCAAGCAATACCATTCCGCTGTTTTATCTGTACATTGCAGTCGAAACAAAGGCAGTCACCACATTTCTGCCTCTGCCGCTCGCCAAACCACCTTCGAACTGGAGAAAAACAATGGGTCTCAAAGAGCAGATCACCGAAGACATGAAGACAGCGATGCGCGCCAAGGACAGCGGCAAGCTGGGCACGATCCGTTTGCTCACGGCGGCAATGAAGCAGAAGGAAGTCGACGAGCGTATCGAGCTGACGGATACCCATGTCCTGGCAATCATTGAAAAGATGATCAAGCAGCGCAAGGATTCCATCACCCAGTTCGAAGCCGGCGGGCGCCAGGATCTGGCCGATATCGAGAAGGCCGAACTGGCCGTCTTGTCCGGTTATATGCCGGCAGCATTGTCAGACGACGAGATTTCCGGCGAGGTCGCCGCAGCAGTCGCCGCGACCGGAGCCGCCGGCCCTCAAGACATGGGCAAGGTCATGGCAGTGCTCAAGCCCAAGCTGGCTGGTCGCGCCGACATGACGGCGGTTTCGGCATTGGTAAAGAATGCTTTGTCGCAGGCATAGTGATGGACCGCCAGGGATGGCAGGCTTTTAAAAGCGTTTCTCCATCCCCATTTTCATCGCATGGCCATTGACTTGGCCCGGTAGCAACTCCTGGATAAACCGACTTAGGCATCGATCGCAACGCCGTGATTCCACAATCTTTCATTCAGGATTTGCTCAACCGGATCGACATCGTCGACGTGGTCGGCCGCTATGTGCAACTGAAGAAGGGCGGCGCCAATTTCATGGGCCTGTGCCCATTCCACAATGAAAAGTCACCCAGTTTCACTGTCAGTCCGACCAAGCAGTTCTATCACTGCTTTGGCTGCGGCGCGCATGGCACCGCAATCGGGTTTCTTATCGAGTATTCCGGTCTCGGCTTTGTCGAAGCAGTAAAGGACCTCGCCCAAGGTGTCGGAATGGTCGTGCCCGACCAGGACCGGCTGCCCCCGGCCCAGCGGGCCGAAGTGCAGGCAAAGAGTCTCGCCTTGTCGGAAGTAATGACCAAGGCCTGTGACTATTACCGGCATGAGTTGCGCAGCGCGCAGAACGCCATTTCCTATTTGAAAAATCGCGGCCTGACCGGAGAAATTGCCGCCAAGTTTGGACTCGGTTACGCGCCAGACGGTTGGGATGGTCTGCGCAAGCCATTTCCAGATTACGAGGCGACTGCGCTGGTGGAAGCCGGCCTGGTGATCGACAAGACCGAGGACGAGGGCGCCGGACGCAAACGCTATGACCGGTTTCGCGACCGCGTAATGTTCCCTATTCGCAATATAAAAGGCCAAGTAATCGGCTTTGGCGGACGCGTTCTCGACGGCGGCGAGCCGAAATACTTGAATTCCCCTGAAACACCCTTATTTCAAAAGGGTAATGAGTTATACGGCCTGTTCGAGGCGCGGCAGGCAATCCGTGAAGCCGGCTATGTGCTGGTCACCGAAGGCTATATGGATGTCGTCGCCCTGGCGCAACTGGGATTTCCACAGGCAGTTGCTACGCTTGGCACCGCGTGTACACCGGTGCACGTGCAAAAGTTGCTGCGGCAAACAGATCATGTAATTTTCAGTTTTGACGGTGATAATGCCGGCCGCCGCGCCGCGCGGCGTGCACTGGAAGCTTGCCTACCCCATGCCGGTGACAATAAGACGCTGAAATTCCTGTTTTTGCCGACCGAACATGATCCTGACAGCTACGTGCGCGAGTTCGGTGCCGAAGCGTTTGACCAGCAGGTGCGCGATGCCATGCCGCTGTCACAATTCTTGCTAAACGAAGTAACCCAAGATACTGATTTGACGACGTCGGAAGGCCGGGCGCGTGCACAGTTTGACGCCAAACCTTTATTGCAGGCCATGCCGCCCTCCGCGTTACGGCTGCAGATTGTTCGCGGTCTGGCGCAGGTCACACAGACCACACCCGCCGAAATCGAGGCATTGTTCGAGTTGGCGCAACCGGTGGCACGCACCAGAATTGCCCCGCCGCGCACCAAGCGCACGCCGCCGATCGGCTTGGAGCGGCAGATGATCAGACTGTTGGTGGCCCATCCGGCATTGGCGACAGGAGTCGACGGGGCGGCGCTGGAAGCGGCTGCTCAGCTTGCCCCCGATAACGCGGCGATGTTGACGCAATTGCTGGATGCATGCCATGCGCTTGGTGAAAATGCGCAGTTCGCCGCTTTGGCGGAACAGTTGAAAAGCCTTGGTTCGGATTTCGATCCGCTAATTGCGGAAATCGCGGCCGATACTGAGTCCGAAATCGATGCAGCCCGCCTAGAACTTGCCGGTGCGATAAGACAAACTAAAATGCAAGTATTGAAAGCGGAACTTGACCGCCTCGCAACAACAGGGTTGACGACCGAGGAAGCGCGTACCCGATATCGCGAACTGATGCAACAGCAGGAGCAACTCCGACGGCAGGCTGAGGTCGAAACCACATTGCGGTAACTGTAACGGTTTTGCCTTTGAATTGGAGAAACATTGTACCCTGTGGTATCATTAAAAGCTTTTGATTCAAGGTCTTAGGACATTTCGATGGCCTTCAGGCTGACGGGGTGATCAGGAAAATGTCGCGCGGGCGAATGCCGGCCAAGAGTATCCATTGGCTTCATGAAGCAAGATTCACTCGGCGCACGAGAGCAATCCAGATGGTATTGATTCCATGGCAAACGCAATGAAAAAAAACCGCGAATTCGACTGTTTCCACGAAAAAAGCAACCCCGGCTGCAACTAAACCTGCGTCGGACAAGTCGATGGCAAAGCCCGCCGTGAAGACGGCAGCTTCCGCCGCGACAACAAGCAAGGCAAAGGCGACCGGCAAAGCCGCGACGAAAACAGTTGCCAAAGTAGCGCCGACGACGACCGCAAAATCAGGCATGTCAAAGGCGAAACCTTCATCCAGAGCCACTGACAAGGCGGCTCCCGAGAAACTGAAAGAACCCGTGACAAACAAGAAAACCGATTCGAAGACCGCCAGCAAGGCTGCCAAGGTAGCACCGCAAGCCGAAGCGAAGTCCGACAGCAAAGTGATGGCCGTCAGTCAGACCACCGATGCCGCCGCATTGGCAGCCATCGATACGTCCGGCTATGTCCTTCCAGGTGTCAAGGTACCGGGCCGCCGCGGTCGCAAGCCGAAGGAATATCAGCCTGAGAACGACGAAGTCGCAGCACTCAATGCGGTCGAGCGTGCGGAACTGAAAGCCGCCGACAAGGCAAAGGCCAAGGACCGCAAGGCCAAGGAAAAGGCGTTGCTGAAGGATGCATTCGCGTCAGATAGCGAGGCGTCCGAGGAAGAACTCGAACAGCGCCGGCAAAAGCTCAAGACGCTGATCAAGCTGGGCAAGGATCGCGGCTTCCTTACCTATTCGGAAATCAACGACCACCTGCCCGAAAATATCGTCGAGCCGGAAGCCATCGAAGGCATCATCGGCACGTTCAACGACATGGGTATCGCCGTCTACGAACAGGCGCCGGATGCAGAGACGCTGCTCTTGTCCGACAACGTTGCAACGGTTGCCACCGACGACGATGCGGAAGCGGCTGCCGAAGCTGCCTTGTCCACGGTCGATTCCGATTTTGGCCGCACTACCGATCCGGTCCGCATGTACATGCGCGAAATGGGCTCGGTTGAACTGCTCACACGCGAAGGCGAAATCGAAATCGCCAAGCGCATCGAAGACGGCCTGAAAGACATGATTCAGGCCATCTCCGCCTGCCCGACGACTATCGCTGAAATCCTCGCTGCTGCCGATCGCATCGAAAAGGAAGAAATCAAGGTCGATGAAATCGTCGACGGCCTCGTCGATCCTAACGCGACGGAAGTAGTCGCTGCTCCGGTAGCTGCCGCTGCTGCGGACGAAGAAGACGAAGAAGGTGACGAAGAGGAAGAGGAAGAAGAGGAAGAAGACAATGCTGCCGGCGGCGCAGCAGGCTTCTCCGCAGAGCAGCTTGAACAGCTCAAGCGCGATTCGCTTGGCAAGTTCGAAGAGATTTCGAGCCAGTTCGACAAGATGCGCAAGGCTTACGAAAAGGAAGGCTACAACTCCAAGCCTTACGTAAAAGCGCAGGAAACGATTTCCAATGAATTGCTGTCGATCCGCTTCACCGCCAAATTCGTGGAAAAGCTGTGCGACACACTACGCGGCCAGGTCGACGAAGTGCGCCATATCGAAAAGCAGATTCTCGACGTTGCGGTCAACCGCTGCGGCATGCCGCGCGCGCACTTCATCAAGGTGTTCCCCGGCAACGAAACCAACCTCGACTGGATCGATGGTGAGGTCACGGGCAGCCATTCATATAGCGCGGTGCTGGGCCGTAATGTCCCGACCATCAAGGAACTGCAGCAAAAGCTGATCGACTTGCAGGCGCGCGTCGTCCTGCCGCTGCCAGACCTGCGCAACATCAACAAAAAGATGGCTGCGGGCGAGATGAAGGCACGCAAGGCCAAGCGCGAAATGACCGAGGCCAACCTGCGTCTGGTGATTTCGATTGCGAAGAAGTATACCAACCGTGGCTTGCAATTCCTTGACCTGATCCAGGAAGGCAACATCGGCTTGATGAAGGCAGTCGACAAGTTCGAGTACCGTCGCGGCTACAAGTTTTCGACCTACGCGACATGGTGGATCCGTCAGGCGATCACTCGCTCCATCGCCGACCAGGCACGCACCATCCGTATTCCGGTGCACATGATCGAAACGATCAATAAGATGAATCGCATTTCGCGCCAGATCTTGCAGGAAACCGGTGCTGAGCCGGACCCCGCAACGCTGGCCATCAAGATGGAAATGCCGGAAGACAAGATCCGCAAGATCATGAAGATCGCGAAAGAGCCCATTTCGATGGAAACACCGATCGGCGACGACGACGATTCCCATCTTGGCGACTTCATCGAAGACAACAACACACTGGCTCCGGCCGATGCTGCCCTGCATGCATCGATGCGTGGCGTGGTCAAGGACGTGCTCGATTCGTTGACGCCGCGCGAAGCAAAAGTGCTGCGCATGCGTTTCGGTATCGAAATGTCGACCGACCATACGCTCGAAGAAGTCGGCAAGCAGTTCGATGTGACACGCGAGCGCATTCGACAAATAGAGGCAAAAGCGCTGCGCAAGCTGCGTCACCCGTCTCGTTCCGACAAGCTTAAGAGCTTCCTGGAAGGTAGCTGATCATCCTCCTGCCAATACCGTAACAGGTGTTGGCCAGTCCCCCGTGCGTTGTTACATTAATTGGAAGACAACAATGCACGAGTGGAATAAAATACACAGCTTTCCGGGCCTCTAGCTCATGCTTGGTTAGAGCAGCGGACTCATAATCCGTTGGTGCCGTGTTCGACTCACGGGAGGCCCACCAGAATTTGCTATAGAAGGGGTTGCAAGCGTTGCTTGCAACCCCTTCTTTTTTGTCTCCACGTTTTATATTACTGACATCCAACCGGCGCATGGCGCTTGAAGCAGATGAATTCAAGCAGCAGGCTTCGAAAAAGGTGATTCTGTTTTTTGCGTGCCGCTCCAAGTTCAAAAATTCACTTGTGCCGACAACACGATCGCTGGAAGCATCTGCAACTATGCAAAAGCATCAAGCTTCGTGGGCGCTTCTCAGTCGATGCACCTACCTCCTGTGCGCTGAGAAAACTCTTGACATCACGCAGAAAATTCCATTCCGACATAACCGGCAGAGTATGGCCTCGCCGATTGACTTGCATCAGAAAAGAGCCTGCGCATAAACATGCGAATCGACCGGCAATGCCTATGATGAAGCGAGGCGCTGCCGGCGCATCTCGAACAGTCCTTCATGCGCGCCGGTCCCAGGCAGCCCCGCGAAAGCAGCGGCATCGCGAAAAGCGTCAGGTGCCGATCCTGGACTGCTCTCGGCAAGCTGCATGAGCATCACCACGCGTCGTCATTCACAACATCATCAAAACATGCGCGGTGCTTCGGAGCATGTCGTGGCCGTTGCTGACTTGGTCGTGAAATCGAAATTCCTGGAGGTATGCGATGACTACGATGAAGCATGACGTTATTGATGATTTCAAATCCAAATTGAGAGGTGAATTGCTGGAACCCGGCGATCCCGGGTTCGACGAGGCACGGAAAATATGGAACGCGATGATCGATCGCAAGCCGGCGATCATTGTGCGATGCGCCGGTGTTGCCGATGTAATGCGCTCCGTCGTCTTCGCGCGTGATCACGATCTGGCATTGGCGGTGCGCGGCGGCGGCCATAATATTGCTGGCAGTGCAATGTGTAACGACGGACTGGTGATCGACCTGTCTCGCATGAAGTCGGTGCGTATCGATCCCGATACGCGGCGCGCCTATGTCGAGCCTGGTGTGCTGCTTGGCGAGTTCGACCATGAGGCGCAAGCCTTCGGGCTGGTTACGCCGCTTGGCATCAATTCCACCACCGGCGTGGCCGGCTTGACGCTGGGCGGCGGCTTCGGTTGGCTAACACGCAGGCTAGGTCTTGCTGTCGACAACTTGGTCGCTGCCGATATTGTCATGGCCGATGGCAATCGAATGCATGTCGACGAAAACAATCATCCTGACATCTTTTGGGCAATACGCGGCGGCGGCGGCAATTTCGGCGTCGTCACGATGTTCGAATTCAAGCTGCATGCAGTCGGGCCGGAAATCTATGGCGGCTTGCTCGTTTTTCCGTTCGACCAGGCCAAGGCCGTGATGACGCAGTTTCGCGATTTTGCCAACAACATGCCGGAGGAACTGACCGTCTGGGCAGTGTTGCGCAAGGCGCCGCCATTGCCTTTCCTGCCACCGGATGTGCATGGCAAAGAAGTGGTCGTCCTGGCGATCTGTTACTCGGGCGCCGTCGCCGACGGCAAGCGCGCCATCGAGGCGCTATATACCTTCGGCAAGCCATGCGGAGAGAATGTCGGTCCGATGCCGTACGAGTTGTGGCAACAGGCGTTCGATCCTTTGCTGACAGCGGGAGCACGCAATTATTGGAAATCGCACAACTTCAGCGCGCTTGGCGACGAGGCTGTCGATAAAGTCATTGAATACGCGGGCCGGCTGCCGGGATCGCAATGCGAAATCTTTTTGGGCGTGCTGGGCGGGCAGGCAAATCGTGTCCCCCCAAATGCGACCGCCTACGCACATCGGGATGCCTTGTTCGTCCTGAATGTGCATACGCGCTGGGATGACCCAACGGAAGACAAGCCATGTGTCGCATGGGCGCGCGACTTCTTTTCCGCTACCGAACAATATGCAACCGGCGGGGTGTACGTCAACTTTCTGACGGAAGACGAAACCGAGCGGGTGCGCGCGGCTTATGGTGTGAACTATGACCGGCTGGTGCAGATAAAGAATCGCTATGATCCAAGAAATCTTTTCCGTCAGAATCAGAATATTTGCCCTGCGATACAGCCTTCATAACGTAGCGAATGAAGGCATGCGCCCCGGAACACCGGGAATGAGGAAATGACTGATCCGGCAGCCGCCACCTGGCTCTGACGGATCAGTCCTGAGCAAATGATGTTCTCTTGGGCGTAGGGCAAACTTAAGCCGGTTGCTATCGGAATACCCACTTGAGCGCGTTAGCCGCAATCTGTTGCGCGGTTGTACGTATGCGGCATCGCCAATTGTAAAAGCTTGTTAAGATGCCACATATTTTATTTTGGCTCGTCGCCAGCTCCCGTTACGAAATGTCAACTCATACTCATCCGCCAGGCTCATCCGACCGCATGTTCGGCTGCGTCATGAGTGGCTTCTTTTTGATTGTCGCAATACTACCCATGTGGTCCGGGAATGGCCCAAGATATTGGGCTTTGTGTATATCCGCGGCCTTCCTGGTTTTCGCACTGATGTTGCCCGGGCTGTTGTCGCCATTGAACAAAGCCTGGACTCGGTTTGGTCTGCTGATGTCTGCCGTCATGGGACCGGTCGCCATGGCAATCCTGTTCTTTGGCGCGATTACTCCGTATGGCTGGCTGATGCGGCGTCTCGGCAAGAGCATAATCCCGGTCGGGTTTTCCAAAAATGCGGATACCTACTGGATCGTGCGTGATCCGGCTGGTCCGGATCCCGAGCGCTTGAAAGATCAGTTTTAATACCGGGCTCGTCGCCGGTTCGCGGCTGCGCCACGCATGCATCGCATGCCGCGTTTTCTCTTAACCACTACAACAACACGATGTCCTTTATCAAAGAATTATTTGCTTTCCTCCGCATGCGCAAGAAGTTTTGGCTTGCCCCGATCCTGCTGGTCATTGCCATGCTCGGCATGCTGATCGTGCTTACGCAAGGGTCGGCGATCGCGCCTTTCATCTATACCTTGTTTTGACCGGCGATGATCGTTCTCGGCATATCGGCGTTCTATCATGACAGCGCGGCGGCATTGGTGCGCGACGGCGTCATTGTTGCGGCCGCACAGGAAGAGCGCTTCACGCGGAAGAAGCATGATGCTGCGTTTCCCGCGCAGGCATTGCGGTTTTGCATGGAGAGCGCCGGCATCACGCCTGAACAGATCGACCATGTGGTGTTCTACGACAAGCCGTTCCTGAAGTTCGAACGCCTGCTCGAAACTTATCTGTTCTTCGCGCCGCGCGGCTTTTCGTCCTTTCGTCTTGCGTTGCCGGTATGGCTGCGCGAAAAGCTGTTCCTGCGCCGTTTGCTGGAAACCGAACTCGATACGGTCGCGCCTTCGCGCAATTGGGCGTCGAAGCTATTGTTCAGCGAACATCATCTCAGTCATGCCGCCAGTGCGTTCTATCCGTCGCCGTTTGACAAGGCTGCGGTATTGACGCTGGATGGCGTCGGCGAGTGGGCCACCACATCGCTGGCCATTGGCGAAGGTACGCAGCTGCGCATCGCCAAGGAGATGCACTTTCCGCACTCGCTTGGCTTGCTGTATTCGGCCTTTACTTATCACCTCGGATTCAAGGTCAATTCCGGCGAATACAAGGTGATGGGTCTGGCGCCTTATGGCGAGCCGAAATACGCGGCACAGATCCGTGAACACCTCATCGATATCAAGGAAGATGGATCGTTCCGCCTGGACATGGCGTATTTCAATTATGCCGTCGGACTGACGATGACCAATGCGCGTTTTGGGAAGTTATTCGATTTGCCAGTGCGTACATCGGAACAGGAATTAACGCAACGGCATATGGACATGGCGGCATCGGTGCAGGCGGTGACCGAAGAAGTCGTCATCAAGCTGGCGCGATCGATCGCGAAGGAAACCGGCTTACGCAAACTGTGCCTGGCCGGCGGTGTCGTGCTGAACTGCGTTGCCAACGGCAAGCTGCTGCGCGACGGCTGCTTCGACGAGATCTGGATACAACCGGCGGCGGGCGATGCCGGTGGGGCGCTAGGTGCGGCATTGATGGGCTACCATGGATTTTTGAAGCAGGAGCGCCGCCACAGCACGGCGATGGACCGCATGCAGGGCTCTTATCTTGGCCCTTCTTTCGAGCAGGCTGACATTGAGCGCCGCCTTGCAGCGGCCGGCGCGCGCTTTGACGTGCTCGACGATGCATCGCTGACAGCAACCTGTGCGGCTGAGCTGGCGCAAGGCAAGGCGGTCGGCTGGTTCCAGGGCAGGATGGAGTTCGGTCCGCGCGCATTGGGCGGTCGCTCGATTCTTGGCGATCCGCGCGCGCCGTCGATGCAATCGACGCTCAATCTCAAGGTCAAGTTTCGCGAATCGTTCCGTCCGTTTGCGCCTTCGGTCTTGCGTGAAGATGTCGATGACTGGTTTGCGTTCAATGGCGACAGTCCCTACATGCTGATGGTGGCCGAAGTTGCTGACAAGCGACGCAAGACGTTACCCGACCATACCGCGCAACTGTTCGGCATCGACAAGCTCAAGGTGCCGCGTTCCGACATTCCGGCAGTGACCCATGTCGATTATTCGGCACGCATACAAACGGTCTACGCCGAAACGAATCCCCGCTATCACGCGTTGCTGAGCGAGTTCAAGCGTCTGACCGGATGTCCGGTGCTGGTCAACACCAGCTTCAATGTGCGCGGCGAACCGATCGTCAACACACCGGAAGATGCATTCCGCTGCTTCATGGGCACCGGGATCGAAGCGCTCGCAATCGGTAATTGCTACTTGCGCAAGGAAATGCAGGATGCATCGCTGCAGGCAAGTTACGAAAATGCATTCGAACTGGATTGAGCATGAAGCTTAAGAATGTATTCCTGACACTGCTGAGTCTGGTCCTGACCTTGCTGGCGGTGGAAGGCGTGCTACGCCTGGCAGATTATCCACCTGCGCCGCCGATCGGCTGGCGCTGGGATGAGAGTCCTTATCGCGCACCATTCAATGCCGACGATCATGGAACCAACCAGCTAGGTTTGCGCGGTAATCGCGTCGAGTACGGCGCCGACGATTTTGTCGTGCTGCTGCTCGGTGACTCTCAGGTAGAGTCGGGTACCCAGACTGCCGACAAGTTGCCGGAAGTCGTGCTGCGCCAGGAACTCGAGCGCGCAGGCATGCGCAAGATCAAGGTCTTTTCCGTCGCGGGCGCAGGTTGGGGGCAAGACCAGCAGCTGGTATGGCTCAAGGAATACTTTCGCCACTATCGCGCGGACCTGGTGCTGAATTGGCTGACACCCGTCAACGACTATTGGGAAAACACTTTCGTTGACCGTAGCGTCACACCCGAAGCCGGCAGGCTCAAGCCCACCTATACGCTTGCGGGTGGCAAGCATTTACAGACGGTAATGCCAGCGGCATTCGATTCGAGGCTGGTCAATCTGGTTGCGCTGGCAGATGGCCGTATCAAGCATGGCGCAAAGTTCACGCTGGAGCAGGGTGAACTTGATCGCTGGTCTTCACAGCTTCCGTCTCCGCATTCGCTGCATGCGAACGCCGCAGATTGTCCTGCGGCAGAGCTCGATCAAAAACTATTGATCGGCGCCTATATGAGTGGCAGCCGTGGCTACACGCTGGTCACTGACGAAAATCTGGGGGCAGGACGCAGCCACTTTTCTCCCTTCCTCAAAAACATGTCGGAACGCGATCGTTATGCAGTCGCGATCACTCATCGATTGCTGCAAGAAATTGCAAACGTCGCGCGTTCGCATCGCGCATCCTTCTTCATGTTCCATCCTTACCGCCACGACCTGGATGCGGCATTCAGAGAAATCCGCTGCATAAAAACGGCGGATGGCGAGCGCTATGCGTATGACGGCTCGGACTGGTTACGGCACCTGAAGGCAACGCCGTTGAAGAATCAGCTGATTACCTTCGATATTCATGCCGACAAGGCGCTTAGTTCCGGGCCCAACGACTGGCACTTCAATGAGGAAGGTAACCGCAGGGTGATGAAAGAGCTGGCAGATATTTTGATGCAGAGGAAGCTGACGTCGCAGTCGGCGGGATAGCCTTCGAGCATTATTTAATTGCACGCTTCGATATGAACGTCGCTGAAACCCAACGTCACCATGGATCCCCGCTTTGCGCGAGGATGACGGGGAAGAGTAAAAGGACTGGAATAACTTCAGGGCCCGCAGGCGGGCCATGGTCAATCAGACATACCACCTGCTCTTCCCCGTCATACCCGAGAAATCGGGTATCCATACTGAGCCTGCAATTCGACTACGACGATTCAGGTAGCTGCCTTGTCGCACCGGCTTATGGATTCCCACTTTCCTAGAGCAGATTGCGTATCGGTGTGAGGGTAGCGAAGCGGTCTGCTGCGTTTCCTGGAGGTGAGTGCAAGGCGCCAAGCGGAGGCAGGGCGGCCCGCGTAAGGGCCGTTCCCTGTCGAGCATTGGCAACGCCGCAATCGCCCCAGGCAACGCGGCAGAACCCATACACTGATATGCAATCTGCTCTAGACCAGCACGCATTTCTTTTCGCTGCCTTCGCTTCACATCACTTTCTCGAATACGCCGGAAAATTTTTCTCCGTCCCATTGATACAGCATCTGGCTGCCATGCCGGCAATTGGCCAGTACCCGGGTGCGAAAGGCTGCGATGCATTCACCACGTTCGAAACGCACGCTGCGGTAACTGATGCCGTCCGCGCCTTCGCTGCGCAAGCGCTTGCCGAGCGCCTGTGACGCAGCATAAACATCGAGACTGTAGATCGGGTCGTCGAGGCCGACCGTGCGAAGGTCATGCATCGCGCCGGACACTTCAACATGGTAGACCCGCATCTGCAACTGGATCGGGGCTTCCGAAGTGGAGGCAAGAAATCGGCCCTGGTGGTAAGTCGTTTCCGCAATGGCGGTTTGCTTTTCACGCGCTGCGTAGAACACGCCGTAGCTGCCATCACTGAAGCGGCTGCCGGCCGGATTCAGGTGGGTGAACGCCGCCATGATCGGGCCGCAGCCCGGTCCATACAAGCGTTCGTCGCGCGGCACCAATTGGATCTCACCGAGTTCATCGCGCAGTCGGTCGTTGGTCATGGCTTCGAGCGCGTACAGTGCGTCGAAGTCTTTCGGCGAGGCGACACGGTCGAACAGGTTGATAGTGGGGAAACGGGTAGGGATGATCCGAAAGGCTGGATGCCATTCGATATTGGTGACGGGATAGGTCACGCTCAACCGCCACGCATTGCATCAAGATATTGACGAACTACATAGAGGTCCGAGACATTGCCGGACAGCATGCGATCCAGCGCGCTCCTGCCGCCAAACAGCGGCGCGGCGTTGGGTTTATGGATCCAGTTATCGGCCGCTACGGCTTCAGGCAGCAGAATTTGCAGCGCTTTGTAAATGCCAAGAATGTAAGAAATGCGCTCCAGCGTATCGCGGCCAAGGTGGGCGGATTTCGGATCTTTTTTCCATTTATAGTAAGTCGAGCGCGGCGGAGAGCCCAGCAAGGTCAGTTGCGCATCCATATCCAGTTGCCAGAGTTGCGCGATATTGGCAAACGCGCGAAGGCCGGCAGCGGACATTGCTTCCGATGCCGATTTGGCAATTGGTGCTTCGGCATGTACGCCCATAAACGATCTCTACCTCGGTCTATAACTCATATTCTGCCTATAAAATTAGTCCATTTATAGAATTATTTCAATGTTTATTCCAGATTTGGACAGATTGCGAAAGATTTTCTCTTCAGAATGCAAAGGGACGCAATTTTTGAGGAGCCTAACTGTCAGAAAACACTATTCCCCCTTCCCATATGCGCTTGTTTTTGCGTATGTATGTTCGACCGTACTTTTTGGATGCTACGTCATCAAGCTGACAAATCAACGGTGTATAACATGCAGGCGTATAATGAAAGGTTGTTCATTCAGGCAAAGCCAGACCCTTGCAGGGCCGGCGGCGCTTAACCAGAGGCTGTTATTCAAGCCCATTCAGACCGACTATGCCAGACACCCAGTTAGCACTCACGCACCCTGCCGCGCCTGCGGTCCGCTTTGAAGATTTCGGACTCTCGCCCGACATTTTGCGCGCGCTCGCCGACCAAGGTTATATCCATCCGACGCCGATTCAGGCCGAAGCGATCCCCATCGTGCTGCAAGGTTGCGACGTGATGGGCGCCGCCCAGACCGGCACCGGCAAGACCGCGGGTTTTTCCCTGCCGATCATTCAATTGCTGCTCGCGCACGCCAGCACCAGCGCTTCGCCGGCGCGGCATCCGGTACGCGCATTGATCCTGACACCCACGCGCGAACTCGCCGACCAGGTTGCCGACAACGTCAAGGCTTATTCCCGTCATACCCCGCTGCGCTCGACCGTCGTGTTCGGCGGTGTCGACATGGCCCCGCAGACGGCGGCCCTGCGCAGTGGCGTCGAGATCGTCATCGCCACGCCGGGACGGCTGCTCGACCACGTGCAGCAAAAAACGCTGAACCTGTCGCAAACCCAGATCCTGGTGATGGACGAAGCCGATCGCATGCTCGACATGGGCTTTCTGCCCGACCTGCAGCGCATCATCAATATGCTGCCCGCGCAGCGCCAGAACCTGATGTTTTCGGCAACCTTTTCGCCCGAGATCAAGAAGCTCGCCAACAGCTTCCTCAAGAACCCGGTAACGATCGAAGTCGCGCGCAGCAATGCGACGGCTGACAACGTCACGCAGGTACTCTACAAGGTCGAAGAAGACGCCAAGCATGATGCGGTCGCGTACATCATTCGCGAGCGTGGACTCAAACAGGTTATCGTGTTTTCGAATACCAAGATCGGTGCATCCCGCCTGTCGCGTCATCTCGAAAAGGAAGGCGTGAAGGCCGCCGCCATCCATGGCGACAAGACCCAGGGCGAGCGCATGGCCGCGCTGGAGGCATTCAAGCAGGGAACCATCGAAGTCCTGGTCGCGACCGATGTGGCCGCACGCGGCCTGGACATCGCAGAGTTGCCTTGCGTGATCAATTTCGATCTGCCATACAACGCCGAAGACTATGTGCACCGTGTCGGCCGTACCGGTCGTGCCGGCGCATCCGGCGATGCAATCTCGCTGTTCAGCGACAAGGATGCCCGCCTGCTGACCGATATCGAGAAGCTGATCAAGCACACCATCTCGCGTCTGCAATTGACCGGCTTTGTTCCGCAGCGCTCCTCGGACCGGCGTCCGCGCTATGAAGAAAGCAGCGACCGCGCAGCTTCTTCCCGCAGCAGCGGCAATAGCAGCCAGTATGGCCGTAGCGCCTATGCACCGCGCAAGGAAAAAATCGATCCCTGGTTCCTGAAACCCTATGAACCGACGGTGCCCGCGCCGCAGCAGGATCAGAATGGCGCATCGGGGCAGGGCGGCAAACCGGCGAAAGCGAAGGTCGCTGCATTGCTGGGTGGTATGCCGAAGCGTTGATATCTCGGCACTTCGGTAATTCGGCATGTCCGGTGAGAACCGGCTGCCCTATTCAGTAGCGCGCGGCCCAGGCAGCAATCGCCCGCTGCCAGAAATTCTCCACCGAAGAAGGCGCATCGATTTCCAGTTGCAGGAAATGCGCCGCCTTCCGCAAGCCGTCGAGTGGCTTGAGCAAGTCTAGAGCCTGCGCGCCGGTTTGCTTCGATAACTTTTTCCCTGCCGCATTGGCAACCACCGGCACGTGCAGATAGCGTGGCGTAGGCAGGCCCAACAAACGTTGCAGCAGGATCTGCCGCGGCGTCGAATCAAGCAGATCGGCGCCGCGTACGACATCGGTTATCTCTTGATCCGCATCGTCGATCACCACGGCCAGTTGATAAGCCCAAAAGCCGTCCGCGCGCTTCAGTACGAAGTCGCCGACTTCGGTATCAAGCTGTTGCGATATCAGCCCCAGCCTCCTGTCCTCGAACAGAATCACTGCCTCGTCCGGCACCCTCAGTCGCCAGGCGCGTGCTGTCTTGCCCGGCGCCAGGCCGGCGCGGCAGGTGCCGGGATAGACCGCTGCGCCGTCGCAGGCTATGCCTCGCTGCGAATCGGCGATTTCCTTGCGCGTGCAGCCGCAGGGATAGGCATGGCTCCCCAGTCGCATGAATGCGGTCTCGTACAGGGGTGTGCGCCTGCTTTGCCAAACCACCTCGCCATCCCATTGCATGCCGAACACCCGCAGGCATTGCAATATCGCTTCCGCCGCGCCGGCGACCGTCCGCGCTTCGTCGACATCCTCGATACGCACCAGCCAGCTGCCATGATGCGCACGCGCATCCAGAAAGCTTGCCATTGCCGCAACCAGCGAACCCTGGTGCAGGGGGCCGGTGGGCGAGGGTGCGAATCGGCCGACATAGGCAGGTCGGGTGCTGGGTGACGTGTTAGTCATGCAATGCAAGATGGTGTGGACAAGAACAAGATATCGGTAACAGAAAAACCGGCAGGCAGCCGACTGGCCGGTCCCCGACATTGTAAACCTCCGGATCGGCCCCATCTGGGAATGATCAGGAAGCCACCGGCAGCCTGTTACGTAAAAGGTAAACCTGGTCGCATATTGCCCACTACCGGCATTCATTCCAGAAAGGACGCAACATGATCGAACTGCGCCGAAGCGAAGAGCGGGGTCACGCAAACCATGGATGGCTGGATTCGTATCACAGCTTTTCGTTTGCCGATTACTACGATCCCAGGCATATGGGATTTGGGCCGCTGCGCGTCATCAACGAAGACCGGGTCGATGGCGGCGCCGGTTTCGGCGCGCACGGGCATCGCGATATGGAAATCATCAGTTATGTGCTCGATGGCGAACTGGCGCATAAAGACAACATGGGAAACGGAAGCGTCATCCGCCCCGGCGATGTGCAGCGCATGAGCGCCGGCCGCGGCATCATGCATTCGGAATTCAATCATGCGAAGGACCGGCGCACCCATTTCCTGCAAATCTGGATCGAGCCCAACCAGTTCGGCATCGCACCCGGCTACGAGGAAAAACGCTTTGACGAATCGGCCAAGCGCGGCCAGCTTTGCCTGATCGCCAGCTCGGATGCGCGCGACGGTTCGGTTACGATCCATCAGGATGCCAGTGTCTATGCCGGCCTGTTCGACGGCAATGAAAGTGCGGTGCTGAAGCTTGCCGCAGGCCGCCGCACCTATATTCACGTGGCGCGCGGTGAACTGACTGTCAATGGCACGGTGCTGCGTGCAGGCGATGCGCTCAAAGCGGTCGATGAAACGCACATTACTTTGGAGAAAGGCTGTGCGGCCGAGGTACTTGTCTTTGATTTGCCCGCGTAATGGGTACCTGTATTGCCGGGCATACAAGCCCGGCGATGTACGCGCGGACATGTCTGTATGGCAAGTACTTGCTTTACTTGAAGAGCATGGCTGACGACTTCCTTTATACTTGCAGCCTTTGATGGCGCCAGCCGGACCTGTTGCCGGACCGCTCGCGCATCACCTCCTTGCCTCGCCTCTTTTCATAGCCATGCCGTCTCCTCAGCAATCCGATTTTCAGCAAGCTTCCCAGACTCTTCGACAGCGCCTCCGGCGCTTGCCGGTGGTCGGGCCAGTGCTCAACTGGGTATCGTCCATTGTGCATATTCGCGCCATCCATGCCCGGACCGCAGAAGAACTCAAACATTTGAGTGTCGTGCAAGAAGCGCATCTCCAGCATTTCACCAAGCGCATTGACCGCTATGACGCACTCGGCATTGAAAACCGCTTCGTCATATTCGACAGCCAGATCCTCAGCGCCGAGCACCAGCTTCAGGATGCACGCAACCAGATCGGCATGCTGGAAAGCCAGCAGCGAGCGCTCGAAGGTCAATTGCACGCACTTGACGCGCAAGTCGGCCAGCGCTTGCAGCAACTTGACATGCGCCTGGCGCAGGTTGAAGCAACTGTCGCGGCCTTTCCGTCGACTATTATTCCTACCGTCCTGCCAACGATACGCTCGGGGAATGCGGAACTTGAAAACCGTATCGCTGCATTGATCCGCGAAGTGCGCCTGTTCGAACAGTTTGCGATGCAGAACGCCGCTCAGGCTTCTCCACCGGCGGTAGCCTCGCCGCAAGTCGACAGCGCCGCCAATGAAGCCTCCGCCTTCGACATGGAAAGCTTTTACGTTGCCTTCGAAGACAAATTCCGCGGCACGCATGACGATATCCAGAACCGTTTGCGCGTCTACCTGCCTTATGTCACCGCATTTGCCGGCCAAGCGGATGCGCGTGTCGTCGATATCGGTTGCGGCCGTGGCGAATGGCTGGACCTGCTGAGGCAGCAAGGCATCGCCGCCACCGGAGTCGATCTCAACCATGCGATGGTCAAGGTATGCCAGGACATGGGTTTGCAAGCCGAATGCGACGACGCGATCGCCTGGCTGCGACGCCAGCGGGAAGGCAGCCTTGCCGCCGTGACGGGCTTCCATATCATTGAACATCTGCCGTTCGGCACGATGGTCGCGTTGTTCGATGCGGCATTGCGCGCATTGAGGCCGGACGGCCTGATCATTTTTGAAACGCCCAACCCGGAAAACGTCATCGTCGGTTCTTGCAATTTTTATTACGACCCGACTCACCAGCATCCGCTGGTGCCGACCGTGATCGAATTCCTCGCGCGCCAGCGCGGCTTCGCTCATGCCGAAATCCTGCGCCTGCATCCGTTTGCCGAAGATCAGCGCATTCACGAAGATACCGATCTGGCGCGCCGCCTCAACCATCTGTTCTATGGCCCGCAGGATTTTGCAATACTCGGCTGGAAAAACCATGCATTGCCGGCAGCAAGGGCAGAAACCGCAGAATCGATGCAAACCGCCGCGTTGCCCGAGCCCGCGCAACCGGCAGCATTGCCGTCGACAACGCCGGCCGCCTGAGCTGCTTGATACCGATACGTTCCGATGCTTGGCACCTTTCGTCTCTTGCTGGCATTGTTGGTTGCGCTCAGCCATGCCGGCGTTGCCATCTCCGGGCTCAACCCCGGCGTCGTGGCGGTCGTGTGTTTCTACCTGATTTCGGGATATGTCATGACCGGGCTGCTGCGTTCGCATTACGCCAGCCTGCCGCGGGTGCCGGCCTTTTATCTCGATCGCGCACTGAGGCTGTTTCCGCAGTATCTGGTGATTGCTGCGCTGACCTTGTCATGGTTCGCCTTGAGCGGAGGTCGTACCGATTTCCTGCAGCACGCACCCAACTGGCACGATCTCTTCAATAACCTGGTGGTCGTTCCGTTGAATTATTTCATGTTCAACGGCAGCGACCAGTTCACGCTGGTGCCGCCGGCATGGTCGCTCGGTGCGGAAATCCAGTTTTATCTGCTGATTCCCTTCTTGCTGTTATGGCGGCTGCGATTGCTCACTTTCGCCGTCGGCCTTGTCGTATTCGGCATGGCGGCATGGGGCATGCTCAATACCGATACCTTTGGTTACCGTCTGCTGCCTGGCGTACTGGTTTTCTTTTTAATAGGATCTGCGCTGTATGAAGTGCGTGGCGGCGGACGCGCCGTATCTATCGTGATCGGCGGCATCGCGATAGCGGCACTTGCATGGTTCATCCTGGGTACTTATGAACGATTGCCGCTCCTTTACAACCGCGAAACCCTGCTCGGCATGGCGATCGGATTGCCGGCGCTGTATCTGCTCGGCCGGCTGCCGCAGCACTGGCTGGATGACCGGCTTGGCGATTTGTCGTATGGCGTGTTTCTGAATCATTTCCTGGTGCAATGGACAGGCATCGGCCAACCCTCAGGGATGGTGGGCATGTCCTTGTACCTGCTGGCCAGCCTGTTGATCGCGGCGCTGACGCAAGGACTGGTCGAGCGACCGGTATTGCGATTGCGGCGGCGCTTGAGGGTGAAGCGGGCATCGCCCCAGCCGGCCTCCTATTCGGCCTGATATTGTGCTATTGGCAGCATGGTGGAAGCCGGTGCCGGCATATCATCCCGTTTGCCGGCCAATCCATGGTCACGGCCGAATCTCCGTCCATAATCGGGTAAGATGACGCGCCACCGCTGCTTGACAGACTAGTCCTTTCCATCATGACCACAACCGCAACCGAGCCAACGACCACGCCGCTGATCTCCATCGTGGCGCCGTTTTACAACGAGGCGGAAGGCATCGAATATTTTCGGGAGGCGATTCTCGCCGTGATGGAGGGCATCGCCGATGTCCGGTTTGAAATCGTCTGTGTCGACGATGGAAGCAAGGACAGTACGCTGTCGCAACTGGTCGCATTGTCAACACGGGATCCGCGTTTTCGCGTGGTTGAACTGACCCGCAATTTCGGCAAGGAAGCGGCACTGACTGCGGGTATCGATTTCGCCCGCGGCAATGCGGTGATTCCCATCGATTCCGATTTGCAGGACCCGCCTGAACTGATTCCGGTACTGATCGACGAATGGCGCAAGGGCGCGGAAGTGGTGCTGGCCCGGCGCGCCGACCGTGGCACCGATTCCTTCCTCAAGCGCAAGACGGCGGAAATGTTTTACAGTTTTCATAACCGACTTTCCAGCGTAAAGATTCCGCACAACGTCGGCGATTTCAGATTGATGGATCGCGTCGCCGTCGATGCGCTCAAGAGCCTGCCCGAACGTCAGCGCTTCATGAAAGGCTTGTTCGCCTGGATAGGTTACAAGACCGTCGTGGTCGATTACGTCCGCAAACCGCGCATGGCCGGCGAGACCAAGTTCTCGGGCTGGAAATTATGGAATTTCGCACTTGAAGGCATCACCAGTTTCAGTACCGCGCCACTGCGCATCTGGACTTATGTCGGCGGCATCGGCGCTTTGCTCACGGTGGCCTATGCGCTTTTCATCATCACGCGCACGCTGATCCATGGCATAGACTTGCCCGGCTATGCATCGCTGCTGGTCGCCATCCTGTTCTTCGGCAGTTTGCAGCTGATCAGCGTAGGCCTGCTCGGCGAATACATCGGACGCATCTATCTCGAAACCAAGCAGCGGCCCACCTATCTGGTCCGCCGCGAACACGGTACGCCCGATGAGTCCTGAAGCCTATCTGGAGATGGCCGAGACGGAAGAGCGGCACTGGTGGTTCGCCGCCCGCCGCACAATTTTGTCGGCGTTGCTCGACACGCTCCCGTTGCCGCCGAATCCGGCCATCCTGGAACTCGGGTGCGGCACCGGCGGCAATCTGGAGATGCTGTCCGGTCTTGGCCGGGTCAGCGCAATGGAAATGGACGAGGTCGCGCGCGGCATCGCGCAATCCAAGAGCGCCGGCCGTGTCGATATTCGCGCCGGCAGCTGTCCCGCAAACATTCCCTTCGCCGGACAACAATTCGATCTGGTGTGCCTGTTCGACGTGCTTGAGCATATCGATGACGACCGTCAAACGCTGTCCGCGATCAAGACGCTGCTTGGGCCCGACGGGCGGGCCGTCATTACCGTGCCCGCCTATCAGTGGCTATGGAGTCGGCATGACGAAGCCCTGCATCACAAGCGCCGGTATACCGCCTCCGAACTGAAAGCCAAGGCGCTGCAGGCCGGCTTCACGGTGGAGCGGCTTTCCTATTTCAATACCCTGCTGTTTCCGCTCGCTGCTGCACTACGCATCAAGGAGCGCCTGACGCGCGGTGCGCCGGCTGGCACGGCGGTGCCACCTGCCGCAGTCAATCATGCGTTTCGCACGGTATTCGGCGCTGAACGTTTCCTGCTGCCGCGTTTAAGCCTTCCGTTCGGCGTGTCGGTGCTTACCGTCCTCAGCCACGCGTGACGATGAGCCGGCAGATACCAGGCCTTCGATGGCGGCAGGCGCAGCGCTTTTTCGTCTCCGGTGTGCTGGTGACGGGATTGCATGTACTGGTCGCCGCTTCGGTGATCCGTTTCCTGTGGCCCAATCCGGCCTATGCCAACGGCATCGCCTTTGTCACCGCAACGGTCGCGTCTTACCTCATCAATACCCGCTGGAGTTTTTCCAGTAGTTTCCGCTCGCGCAGCTTCTATCGGTTTTGCATGGTGGCGCTCGCCGGCTGTCTGCTGGCGATGGGAGTGTCCGGCCTGGCTGACGCTTACGGATGGTCATATTGGATCGGCATCGCGGCTGTCGTGATGGTGGTCCCGCCGGTCACCTTCGTATTGCATAGCAGGTGGACCTACCGATGAAGCGATTTTCACAAGGCGCCGCGTTCGAGGCGGCTCCGTTTCATGCGGAACGGGAAGGCCGGACGACGGATTGGTTCGATACCGCATTGGCTGTTCTGGTCGGCATTGCCGCGTTTCTGCTGAGCACGGGCGGGCGCCTGCTCAGGCCAAAGTATATCGACTGGCTATGGCAACAGGATCCGGCGACGTTTTTTCTGGGCTGGCATTTTTTCCGTAGTACGCCATTGCTGCAATGGCCCTTGGGAGCCAATCCGGCATATGGCGCCGAGATCGGCAGTTCGGTGGTATTCAGCGATTCGATACCGTTGCTTGCGCTGTTGTTCAAGCCCTTTGCCGCGCTGCTGCCTGCGACCTTTCAATACATAGGCTTATGGCTGCTGCTGTGCTTTGTATTGCAGGCGGTATTTGCCGGCAGACTGCTCGCGCGCTTTACCGAAGACCGCTGGCTGCGCGTGGTCGGCTGTGCATTTTTTGCCGTTGCGCCGGTTTTTCTCTGGCGCTTGTATGGACACTATGCGCTATGCGGGCAATGGATATTGATTGCGGGCTTGTGCCTGTATTTTTCCAGATCATTTTCATTCACGCGATGGCTGCTGCTCCTGTCGGCGGCTGCGCTGGTGCATGCCTATCTGTTATTGCTGGCAGGCGCGATCTGGGCCGCCGACCTCCTGCAAAAGCTGGTTCGCAAGGAAATCGGCATGGTTCGGGCTGTCCTGTCGCTCGCCGCGGGAGGCGCGGGCGTGTTGCTCGTGATGTGGGCGGCCGGCTATTTCATGATCGAAGGTGAAGGGCTGAAGGGCAGTGCAACCGTGCTCTACCGGATGAATCTGTTGTCGGTATTCGACCCGGAAGAAATCTGGTCGCGTCTGGCGCCCAATTTGCCGCAGACCGACGGCGACTACGAAGGTTTTGCGTTTCCCGGACTGGGCATGTTGTTATTGACGCCGGTGGCCCTGGTTCTTTACTTGCGCGGGTCGCACAGAAACAGGACTTCGTACCAATGGTTTCCTTTGCTGCTGATCGCCGTCGCGCTGCTCGTCTATGCGGTATCGAACCAGGTGGCATTGGGCGGCACGGAGTGGTTTTCGTATGCATTGCCGGCGCCGCTTGCCGGAATTGCCGCGACCTTTCGTGCGACCGGCAGGATGGCCTGGCTGGCGTATTACCTGTTGTATCTCGGCGTACTGGTTGCCATCTTTACCCGCTTGCCGAAACGGCCCGCATTGCTGCTGTCGCTCGGCTTGCTATGCGTGCAACTGGCGGATACCAACGATGCCTTCCGCTTCTTCCGCGACAAATTCGGCCACGCCCCGGCGCGCGCCGCCGAGCTGCAGTCGCCGATATGGAATGAGTTCGCACGGAAGTACAGACACGTCGTGTATGTGCTGCCGTACAACGCCCCCAAGGGTTATGTGCAACTGGCGTATTTTGTGGGAAGTAACGGTATGACGATCAATGTCGGCTATTTCGCCAGGGTGAGCGAGGCAAGGCAAACCCAGGCACGCCAGCAGGTGGAACAAGCGGTTCGGACCGGCAAGCTGAGTGCGGATACCTTGTACGTGTTCGAGAATGACGAGTTGTGGGAAGTGGCGCAGCGACAGCGAGATAGCGTGGATTATGCCGCAACTACGGATGGATATCGGGTGCTGGCGCCGCGCTTCTTGAACGAGAAAACACAGTAGATTATCGAATCGTCAATACGACAAGCCGGCGTCATTCAACTATCGTAATGAGCTTATCCTCCGCCTTCGGATGCGCGGACAGACCGACCTCGGCCAGGGTAACGCCGGTCTTCATGCGTTCTTCCACCCGCTTGCGGTTTTCGGATTCGGTGGCACGCGTATTCTCTCGATGCCAGAGGTGAAAGACTTCAGTCGAAAAAGCGCCGCCCTTGCGCCGTACGCCATGACGCGCCAGGCGCAATACCAGGTCGGCGTCTTCATGGCCCCAGCCGACGAAGCTTTCATCGAAGCCATCGACCGCCGCGTAGTCGTCCCGCCAGATCGCCAGATTGCAGCTCTTGATGCGGTTCCACTTGACGGCGCGGTAATGGCGCATCGGCGTATCGGGAAAATGCAGCAGCGGGACGACCTTGTTGGTCTTGCCGGTCAGGCGTTGCATCAGCCAGTAAGCGAAACCGCGCCGGTGCGCCGGTGTGGTCGCAGCCCCGGACAGGAGTTCGCCGGTGAATTGTTCGGACAGCAATACCCGGCTGCCCGACACCATGAAGCCGCGCTCGGCTAGCAGGCGGTGACGCGCGACGTAATCCGGCCGGGGTATGCAGTCGCCATCCAGGAATACCAGATAATCGCCCCTGGCTGCGAATACGCCGAGGTTGCGGGCAGCCGATGCCCGGAAACCGTCATCCGGCTGCCAAGCATGGACCAGCCGCCGCAGGCCGGGCCCATGCGGCACTGCCGCAAATGCCTGCAGCGCATTGCGTGTCTGCTGCTTCGAGCCGTCATCCGCGATGATGACCTCGAAATCCGGGTCGGTCTGGGCCAGCAGGGCATGGACCACCGCCGCGAGCGCATCGGGGCGGTTATAGGTGGTGACAATGACCGAAATGAGCATGATGACTGATTGGCAAGGATGGATTGCGTTTATCCCGGCAGGCAACACCGGGCCGGGACGCAGTATACCGGACCGGGCTGTCCGAGCATGTAGGCACTGTTGCCGGCCATCGCTTCCTCTATAATCTACGGCCAGCGACCCGGGACCTCCCGGGTTTCCCTTATTCACCTTCCGGAGGCGCGTCGTCGGCATGACGGCGTACGCGTCCGGGCACCGAGCTGATTTATGAATTTGCCCCCAAACCTGATACGGCTGTTTCGCATGGTAGGGCCGTACAAGGGGCGCCTGCTGCTGGCGTTCATCGGCATGATTATCACCGCCGCCACCGAGCCGATGTTTCCCGCCGTGCTGAAGGTCTTGCTCGACAAGGGTTTCGGCGGCCAGCCGACGTTCCAGCTCTGGCTGGTTCCGGTCGCCATTGTCGGCATTTTCGTACTGCGCGGCATCTCCACCTTTGCCACCAGTTACCTGATGACCTGGATTACCACGCAACTGCTGAGCCTGTTGCGCGGGCAGATGTTCGCGCGCATGCTCGATGTACCGGCGAGTTATTACACGACCAACTCTGTCGGCAAAATCATCAACTCGATGATGTTTGAAGTACAGCAGATCGTCGACATGATCCGCAATGTATTGACCTCGGCGATCCGCGATGCGTTGACGGTGGTTGGACTGATGGGCTATCTGATCTGGCTGAACTGGCGGCTCACCATCATCGCGCTGGTGCTGTTGCCGCTGACCGCAGTGGTGGTGCGGCAGACCGGCAAGCGGCTGCGCCGGCTGACGCGCGAATTCCAGGAGGTCAACAATGAACTGACCCAGGTCATCGAAGAGACGACCCGCGCCAACCAGGTGATCAAGATTTTCGGCGGCAGCCGTTATGAACAAGACCGCTTTGAACGCCGTGCCAGCAAGCTGCGCCGCTATTCGATGCGCATGGCCAGCACCTATGCGGCGACCGTGCCGATCACCCAGGTGATGGCTGCGACTGCCGTCGCGGTGGTCATCGTGATCGCCTTGATCCAGTCGAGCCAGAACCAGACCACGGTCGGCGGCTTCGTCTCCTTCATCACGGCGATGCTGATGCTGCTGGCGCCGCTCAAGCGCGTGGCCGAGGTCAATGGTCCGCTGCAGCGCGGACTGGCGGCAGCCGAGGCGGTGTTCAATCTGATCGATGCCCATCCCGAACGCACCGGCGGCAAGAAGCTCGCCGCCCGCGCCAAGGGCCGTCTGGATTTTGTCGATGTCGGCTTTATCTATCCGGGTCAGTCGCAATCGGCGCTAGCTGGCATCAACCTGAGCGTGCAACCCGGTGAAACCGTGGCCTTTGTCGGCATGTCGGGCGGGGGCAAGTCCACGCTGGTCAACCTGGTGCCGGAATTCCATCGCGCCAGCGCTGGCGAAATCCGCCTCGACGGCGAGCCTATCGGATCGATCGCGCTCGACAGTCTGCGCGCGCAGATTGCGATGGTCAGCCAGAACGTTGTACTGTTCGATGACACGCTGGCTTCCAACATCGCCTACGGCGATGTGGCGCCCGATCGTGCACGCATCGAGGCAGCGGTGCGCGCCGCGCACCTGAGCGATGTCGTGGCCCGGCTGCCGGAGGGGCTGGATACGATGATAGGCGACAACGGCAGCCGGTTGTCGGGCGGCCAGCGCCAGCGCCTGGCGATTGCCCGCGCCATCTACAAGGATGCGCCACTCCTGATTCTGGACGAAGCCACCTCGGCGCTCGATACCGAATCCGAACGCGCGGTGCAGGCTGCGCTCGATGAACTGATGCAGGGCCGCACCACGCTGGTCATTGCGCACCGCCTGTCCACCATCGAACGCGCGGACCGCATCGTGGTGCTGGTCGGCGGACATATTGTTGAAAGCGGCACCCACGCCGGGCTGCTGGAAAAGAATGGCGTGTATGCCAACCTCTACCACCTGCAATTTGCAAAGGAAATCGCATCATGAGCCAAGCCATATCCCGCTTTCCCGTTCCCGAACTGAAAGACTTGCCGGAGGATATACGCACGACGATTCTGGCGGTGCAGGAAAAAGCCGGCTTCGTGCCGAATGTCTTCATCACGCTCGCTCACCGGCCTGCGGAATTCCGCGCCTTCTTTGCCTATCACGATGCATTGATGCTCAAGGAAACCGGCAGCCTCAGCAAGGCCGACCGCGAAATGATCGTCACCGCCACCAGTGCCAAGAACAATTGCCTGTACTGTGTGGTTGCGCATGGGGCCTTACTGCGCATCTATGCCAAGCAGCCGCTGGTCGCCGACCAGGTTGCAGTCAATCATCTCAAGGCCGATATCGCACCGCGCCAGAAGGCGATGCTGGATTTTGCGATCAAAGTCTGCCTCGATTCGCAAGCGGTGAATGACGATGACTATGCAGCCCTGCGCGCTCATGGCTTCGATGACGAAGACATCTGGGACATTGCGGCGATCACCGCCTTCTTCGGCTTGTCCAACCGCATGGCGAATGTGATCTCGATGCGGCCGAACGAAGAATTCTTCCTGATGGGCCGCGTGCCGCGCAAATGACCGTCCCGCTCCAAGATGTGGCCCGTACGCTGGTGATTTCACCCAACTGGATCGGCGATGCGGTGATGGCCCAGCCGCTGCTGCGCGTGCTCAAGGACCAGCATCCGCAGCGGCCTATCGATGTGCTGGCGCCGAAATGGGTGGCGCCGGTATGGCGCGCAATGCGCGAAGTCGATACCGTGCTGGAAGCGCCGTTCCGGCATGGCGCGCTGCAATTGCGCGAACGGCGCGAATATGCGCGCATGCTCAAGCAGCGTGGCTATGCGGATGCCTATGTGTTGCCGAATACACTGAAGTTTGCATTGATTCCCTGGCTGGCCGGTATTCCGAAACGGGTCGGCTACAAGGGTGAGATGCGGTATGGCTTGCTGAATGTGATGCATCACGACAATCGCGATGCGCAGCGTCCGATGGTGTCGTTTTATGCGGCGCTCGCCGACATGCCGCGTGCCGATGTGCCGGCGCCCTCCGCGCTGCCGCGACCGGCTCTTTACGTTTCCGACGAACGCATGCAGGAAGTGGTGTCGCGGGCCGGCTTGCGTGTCGACCGGCCGCTGGTCCTGTTTGCACCCGGCGCCGAATTTGGTACGGCCAAGCGCTGGCCGGCTGCGCATTTCGCGCAACTGGCGATGCGCATCATGCAGGACCGTCCGCAGGTGCAGATTGCATTGATGGGTTCGGGCAAGGATAAGGAAGTCTGTGATGAAATTCTTGCGCAGGCGCCGGGCCTGTTCAATCTGGCCGGGGTGACTGCGCTGGATGAAGCGGTGGCGTTGATTGCGCGGGCCGATGCGATGGTCAGCAATGATTCCGGCTTGTTGCATATCGCCTCGGCGCTCAACCGTCCCATCGTCGCGATCTATGGCCCCACCGATCCGCTGCACGCGCCGCCGTTTTCCGATGTGGCCGAATCGCTGTACTTGACGCTGGAATGCGCGCCCTGCAAACAGCGCGAATGTCCGCTTGGGCATCATCGCTGCATGCGGGAGATTACGCCGGAGATGGTGTGGCAACCGGTGAGCAGGATGATGCAAAAAGACTAGTGCACGCTGTATGGAATATTACCCCTCTCCCGCTGGCGGGAGAGGGGCTGGGGGTGAGGGTGCCTGCAACGGTAACTTGACTTGGCAATCACCCTCATCCCCAACCCTTCTCCCGCCTACGGGAGAAGGGAGAAAAACACAACGCTGATTTGTGGGTAAACCTCAGCGGGAGAGGGGTGAGGGTGGTAGTCAAGACAGCTCAACGTAAAAACCTATATCGATAAATTTATTGGAAACCCCAAGCCCACACCACCCAGCACGTCTACCCGAGGATCTGCGAACCTTCTCCCGACAGATGCGACGCAACATGACCGATGCGGAAGCCTTGATGTGGCAACTGCTGCGCAACCGCCGCCTTGCCAGCGCCAAGTTTCGGCGGCAACATCCGGTCGGCCGCTATATCCTCGATTTTTATTGCGACGACAAGCGTCTGGCGGTCGAGCTGGATGGCGGTCAGCATGGCGAGGCGCTGGTCTATGATCAGACACGCGATGCATGGCTGGAAAATCGGGGGATTCGTGTATTGCGCTTTTGGAATAATGAGGTATTGAGCGAGACTGAGGCGGTGCTGGAGGTGATTTATTCGGCGCTGGTTTGATGGTGGGTGGTTTGGCAGGCACCCTCACCCCAGCCCTCTCCCGCTTGCGGGAGAGGGAGTCCGGAAGTCATCACCTTAGCCAAAATTTCGCATCAAACTCCCCTCTCCCGCGAGCGGGAGAGGGGCTGGGGGTGAGGGCGCTCGCCAATTCCTAAAGCCCGTCCACCCGTCGTAAAACGAACCGCCGCGCTGAGAAAAACTCACGCGCCTGATTGCCGATCTGCGGCGATCGCATCACGACCACGCCGCCGTCCAGCATTGACCACCCAGCGGCAAGGGTTGCCGCCTATGCCATACGCCAGGTCGCCGGGGCGGTCGATTGCCCAGAGCGCAAAATCGGCGCGTTTTCCGACTGCCAGCGAGCCGATTTCATGCTGCAGGCCAAGCGCCGCCGCCGCATTGTTGGTGACGCCAGCCAATGCTTCCAGCGGCGTCATGCGAAACAGGGTGCAAGCCATGTTCATTACCAGCAGCAGCGACGTCATTGGCGAGGTGCCGGGATTGCAATCGGTGGATAGCGCGATCGGTACGCGCGCGGTGCGCAATGCGGCCAGCGGCGGAAGCATGGTTTCGCGCAAAAAATAGAATGCGCCTGGCAGCAGTACCGCCACCGTGCCGGCCTCCGCCATGGCATCGATGCCTGACTGCGACAGGTATTCCAGATGATCGGCGGACAAGCCGCGATAACGGGCAGTGAGTGCGGCGCCGCCCTGATCGGACAATTGCTCCGCATGCAGCTTGACCGGCAAGCCATGGCGTTGCGCCGCCTGGAACACGCGTTCGGTTTGCGCCGCACTGAAGCCTATCTTTTCGCAAAAGGCATCGACCGCGTCGACTAAGCCTTCGGCGGCCAGTGCCGGCAGCATCTGGTCGCACACGCTATCGAGGTAGCGCTCCGGCGCATCGGCGTATTCGGGCGGCAAGGCATGCGCGCCCAGGAAAGTGGTGCTCACGTGCACCGGCAGGTCGACGCCGATGCGGCGCGCGACCCTGAGCATCTTGGCTTCTGTCGCAAAGTCCAGCCCGTAACCGGATTTGATTTCCAGCGTGGTGACGCCTTCGGCCAGCAAGGCGCGCACACGCGGCACACTGGCGTCGTACAAAGCTTGTTCGGTTGCGGCCCGGGTCGCGCGCACGGTCGACATGATGCCGCCGCCGCTGCGGGCAATGTCTTCATAGCTTGCGCCATTGAGCCTTGCTTCGAACTCCGCGCTGCGATTGCCGGCGTAGACGATATGCGTATGGCAATCGACCAGGCCGGGCGTCAGCCAGCAACCCGCGCCATCGTATTCGACCTTGCTGTCGTGGCCGGCCGGCAGTTCGGCGCGTGGTCCGAGCCAGGCGATGCGGCCATCGCGTACCGCGATCGCGGCGTCGGGTATCTCGCCATAGCTGTCGCCATCGGCGAGCGTGGCCAGGTGGACGTTGGTCCACAAGCTGTCCCAGGAAAGTGTTTGTTTATTGGTTGTCGGCATGGTGTTTTTCGGTCAGGCGCGCGATGTACAACGTAGCCGTCGTCGGTGCCGACAGTGCGACATGATCGCCGTCGCTGCTGTCGATCAGCACCGCCTCGCCGCTGCCGCAGTCAAGTTCGCGGCCGGCCAAGGTGCGGCAATGGACGCCGGCACCGCGCGCGTTATAGATGAAGATGAGGTCGGCCTGCATTCCGCATTGCAGCGTGCCGCTGAATTCCAGTTTTTCCAGAGTATGCGTCCAGCTGCTGCGGCGGGTAAAAATGTTCAGATCAACTACTGGGCCATCGAGCAGCGAAGCATGCACCTGCTGTTCGCCGCGAAAGGCGAACGGCCTGGTATCGGCGCTCAGGATGGTTGCGTGCAGACTGTCTATGGCGAGCGCGATGCCATTGCCTTCCACGATGGCAAGCGAACGGTCGAAGCCGGCGAACAGCGAAAACGGTCCGGCGCTTTCAACCCGGGCGGTGCTGATCCGCCATTCGAAGCCTGAATGGTTTGCTCCGGGCGGATACACCGCGATCTGGGTCGAGCTGCCGCCACCATTCTTCCAGGGCATGGTTACAAACTGTTCCGGCGTAAATTTCTGCATATGGCCTCAATGGCCCGCGCGCTCGGCAATCCGTGTCAGCAGCCGTGCGGCGACGCGGGCGGTACGGTGATCGATGTCGTAACCGGGATTGAGTTCGGCGACATCGGCAAGTCGCAGCTTGCCGCTGTTTGCCACGAGGTCCACCACCGGTTCGACGACTTCCAATGGTACGCCACGCGCCGCCGGCGCGCTCACGCCCGGTGCCTGGGCTGCGGGCAAGACATCGAGGCAAATGGTCAGATAGACATGGTCGACTTCTTCAAGGAACGCGGCGACCATCGTCTGCACCTGCTCCAGCCGGCCGATATGCATTTCTTCGTCGAGCAGCCAGCGCACGCCGAATTGCCGTGCGCGGTCGAACAAGGCCTGGGTATTGGCAAAGTCGCTGATGCCGAGACAGCAGTATTTGAAGGGCCAGCCGCGGCGCGCGCAGTCTTCGGCGATTTGCCGGAACGGCGTGCCGGAACTGGCGCGTTCGGCCATGCGCAAATCGAAGTGCGCATCGAGATTGATCACGCCGATGCGCGGCATGTTTTCCACCGATGCAACATGCTGGGCCAGTCCGCCGAAGGAGCCGAAGGCGATCTCATGGCCGCCGCCCATCACCAGCGGCAGGTAACCGCGTTGCAGCAGAGCCGTGATCGCATCGGACAGCGCTTGCTGCGCCGGCTCCAGCGCATCGTCGTCGCATTGCACATCGCCCGCATCGGCGATGGCAGTGCAGCGCCGTACCGGCATATTGGCCAGCACGCGGCGAATGGCGGCCGGGCCGGCCTTGGCGCCGGTGCGGCCATGATTGCGTGCAACACCGGCATCGCAGGCGAAGCCGAGCAGGGCAACGCCCTGGCCGGCAGGACCGGTGCGGTCCGGCGCCAGCGGCTGCACTACCTGATGCCAGCGTTTGCCGGCCGCGCCTTCCTCGGCATCGATGCGGCCTTGCCAGCGCGTCATGTCGGCGGGTTCATGCATGTTGCCTCCTCAAGCGGCGTAAAGTTCTTCAAACAGCGGCTGGCAGGTCGCGCCCAGATCGCCGCGCAACACCAGTTGCTTCGCCGCTTCGATGTCAGGTGCGAACAGGCGGTCCTTGTCATAGAAGTCTACGCGCTGACGCAGGCGCTGGTGCACATCGGCCAGCAGCGGCGAGGTTGCGAGCGGGCGATGGAAATCGACGCCTTGTGCCGCAGCCAGCAGTTCAATGCCGATGATGGTCGCGGTATTGTGCGCCATCTCGTGCAGGCGGCGGCCGGCGAAGGTCGCCATGCTGACATGGTCTTCCTGGTTGGCTGACGTCGGCAGGCTGTCGACGCTGGCCGGATGCGCATGCGACTTGTTTTCGGAAGCGAGCGCGGCCGCGGTCACGTGCGCGATCATGAAGCCGGAATTGAGGCCGGACGACGCGACCAGGAAAGGCGGCAGGCCCGACAGCGTGGCATCGATCAGCAGCGCGATGCGGCGCTCGGACAGCGCGCCGATTTCGGCGATCGCCAGCGCCAGCGTATCGGCGGCGAATGCGACTGGCTCCGCGTGGAAATTGCCGCCGGAAATCACGTCGCCTTCTTCTGCGTACACCAGCGGATTGTCGGTGACAGCGTTGGCTTCGATCAACAGCGTGCGTGCCGCATTGCCGATCAGGTCGATGCAGGCGCCCATGACTTGCGGCTGGCAGCGCAGGCTGTACGGGTCTTGCACGCGTTCATCGTTTTCCAGATGCGAGCGACGGATCTCGCTGCCCTTGAGCAGTTCGCGATAAATCTTCGCAACCGCGATCTGCCCTGGCTGGCCGCGCACGCTATGCACGCGCGGATCGAAGGGCGCGTCGCTGCCCTTTGCCGCATCGACCGACAGTGCGCCGGCGACGGTGGCGGCTTCCAGCATGCGTTCGGCGAGGAACAGGCCGTTGAGGGTCAGTGCGGTCGATACCTGGGTGCCGTTGATCAGTGCCAGGCCCTCCTTGGCGGCCAGTATGACCGGTGTGATGCCGGCGGCGGCCAGCGCTTCCTTGGCCGGTGTGATCTTGCCGTCGACGCGGACATTGCCTTCACCCATCAGTGCGAGCGTCATGTGCGACAGCGGTGCCAGGTCGCCGGAGGCGCCGACCGATCCCTTGCTGGGGATGCAGGGCATGATGCCGGCGTTGAAGTGGGCGATCATGGTGTCGATCACCGAGGCGCGGATGCCGGAGTAGCCGCGTGACAGGCTGCCGATCTTGGTGGCGAGGATGAGGCGGGCGACGTTGTCTTCGATCAGTTCGCCGGTGCCTACCGAGTGCGAGAGGATGAGGTTGCGTTGCAGTTCTTCCAGTTGCTCGTTGGGGATGTGGGTTTTGGCGAGCTTGCCGAAGCCGGTGTTGATGCCGTAGGCGGGGGCGCCGCGTTCGACGATTTTGTGGATCGTGGCGGCGGAGGTGTTGATGGCGGTGTAGGCGGTGGGGGCCAGGGTTAGCGTGACGTTGCCGCGCCAGATTTGGCGCAGGTGGTTGAGAGTGAGTTGTCCAGGTTCTATTGTAAGTTTGCTCATGGTGTCTTCTCTGTCCGGTTCCCTCGCCCTTGTAGGGGGAGGGTTAGGGTGGGGGTGATGCGCTTGAATTGTCGATGTCGGTTGGTGTAGCTCAGCTTATATCTTTTCTTTTGACTTGCTCTTCGGTGATTCAGTGCGGTTTGTTCTTCGTGGATGCTAGCCGGGACTGGCCCCGGCGGGCCACTCACTTTCTTTGCTTCGCCAAAGAAAGTAAGCAAAGAAAGGCGACCCCACTGCCGCCGCCCTTCGGGTTCCCAAAAGAGCGCTGACTCAAGCGGGAAGCGCAGAACTCGCCTGCGGCTCAGACAACTGCGCTTCTTTATCCGCTTGAGTCAGCGCTCTTTTGGCGTCGGCAGAGGGGGAACAGCTACAGCCTCTATGCGCTGGCGGAGTCGGGGGCGGCTCCTTCCCCTTCGGGGAAGATCGGAAGGGGGCGCTCAAACCCTCCGCTTACTACTACTTCACCATCGGCAACTTCAACCCATTACGCTTCGCGCACTCCGCCGCGCTTTCATACCCGGCATCCGCGTGACGCATCACACCCGAGCCGCTGTCATTGACCAGTACCCGTGCCAGACGTTTTGCAGCCGCATCCGTACCGTCGGCAACAATCACCATGCCGGAGTGTTGTGAATATCCCATGCCGACGCCGCCGCCATGGTGCAGCGATACCCAGGTTGCGCCGCCTGCGGTGTTGAGCAGTGCGTTGAGCAGCGGCCAGTCGGACACCGCATCGGTGCCGTCCTTCATGCTTTCCGTTTCGCGGTTCGGGCTGGCGACTGAGCCGGTGTCGAGGTGGTCGCGGCCGATCACGATCGGGGCCTTGAGTTCGCCGCTCTTTACCATTTCATTGAAGGCGAGGCCGGCGATGTGGCGTTCGCCCAGGCCCAGCCAGCAGATACGCGCGGGCAAGCCCTGGAAGGCGATGCGGTCGCGCGCCATATCCAGCCATTGGTGCACGTGCTTGTTGTTCGGGAACAGTTCCTTGATCTTGGCATCGGTCTTGTAGATGTCTTCCGGATCGCCGGACAAGGCGGCCCAGCGGAACGGGCCCTTGCCTTCGCAGAACAGGGGACGGATGTATGCGGGGACGAAGCCTGGGAAATCGAAAGCATTTTTTACACCGGTATCGAATGCGACCTGGCGGATATTGTTGCCATAGTCGACGGTCGGAATGCCCATCGCGTGGAAGTCGAGCATCGCTTGCACATGCACCGCGCAGGATTTCGCTGCGTCGGCGGTCAACTGCGCCTGCTGGCCATGGTCTTGCTGCGCGGCTTTCCATTGCGCGACGGTCCAGCCGATCGGCAGGTAGCCGTTGATCAGGTCGTGCGCGGAAGTCTGGTCGGTGACGAGGTCGGGCTTGATGCCGCCGGCTTTTGCGCGCTTGACCAGTTCCGGCAGGATCTCGGCGGCGTTGCCGAGCAGAGCGATCGATACCGCTTCCTTGCGTTCGGTGTGGTGCTTGATCAGCGCCAGCGCATCGTCGATGTCCTTGGCCTGCTTGTCGACATAGCGGGTGCGCAGACGGAAGTCGATGCTGCTTTGCTGGCATTCGATGTTGAGCGACACCGCGCCGGCCAGGGTTGCGGCCAGCGGTTGTGCGCCGCCCATGCCGCCCAGGCCAGCGGTCAGGATCCAGCGGCCGGCCCAGTCGTCGTTGTAATGCTGGCGGCCGGCTTCGACGAAGGTCTCATAAGTGCCTTGCACGATGCCCTGGCTGCCGATATAGATCCAGCTGCCGGCAGTCATCTGGCCGTACATGAACAAGCCCTTGCGGTCGAGTTCGTTGAAGTGTTCCCAGTTGCCCCATTTCGGCACCAGGTTGGAATTGGCGATCAGCACGCGCGGCGCATCGGCATGGGTCTGGAATACGCCGACCGGTTTGCCCGATTGCACCAGCAGGGTTTCGTCGTCGTTCAGGTCGCGCAGCGTTTCCAGGATCTTGTCGAAGCATTCCCAGTTGCGCGCGGCGCGGCCGATGCCGCCGTACACCACGAGATGCTTCGGGTTTTCGGCGACTTCCGGGTCGAGGTTGTTTTGCAGCATGCGGTAGGCGGCTTCGGTCAGCCAGCTCTTGCAGGTTTTTTCGCTGCCGCGCGGCGCACGGATTTCGCGGCTTGCATCCCAGCGCGGGTCATTGTTCAGTTCGATGTTGTCGTTAACGGTATTCATTTGTCTTCCTTCCATTATTGCAAGCCGAGGTAGGCTTCCGTGAGTTCATGGTTGTTGCGGGCGTCGGCCGCCTTGCCTTGCCAGACGGTGCGGCCGGATTCCAGCACGCACACGTCCTGCGCGACCGACAGCACGCGCTCCGTGTTTTGTTCCACCAGCAAAATCGTCATGCCATCTGCCTGCAACTGCTTGAGCGCGGCATAGCAAAGGTCGATGACCTTGGGCATCAGGCCGAGCGAGAGTTCGTCGATCATGATCAGCCTGGGGCGCGTCATCAGTGCGCGGCCGATCGCCAGCATCTGCTGTTCGCCGCCGGACAGGTTGCCGGCCAGCGAAGTCAGGCGTTCGCCAAGGCGCGGAAACAGGCCGATCACATAGTCGCGGTCTTTCGCAAAATGACTGGCCGGCTGGATCAGGCCGCCGACACGCAGGTTGTCTTCCACCGTCAGGTCCTTGAACAGGCGGCGGCCTTCCGGCGAAATCGCGATGCCGCGCTTGACCCGTTCATGCGGTGGCAGCGTGCTGATGTCATGGCCGTCGAAACGGATGCTGCCGCCTTGCAAGGTGACATGGCCGGCGATGCACATCAGCGTCGACGATTTACCCGCACCGTTCGCGCCAAGCAGTCCGGTGATGGTGCCCGGCTGCAAGGACAGCGACAAATCGCCGACTGCATGGAACACGCCATAGCCGCAGGAAAGATTGTTCAGTTCAAGCATGGATGCCTCCTGCAGCGGTGGGTTCGGCATGCTGCGCCGACAAGGTGTCGCCGCCCAGATACGCGCTGCGCACGACCGGATCGTTCATCACCGCACGCGGATCGCCGCTGGCGATCTTGCGGCCATTGTCGAGTACCACCAGGCGCTGGCAGATACGCATGACTTCGCCTAGGTTGTGTTCGATCAGCACGATCGTCACGCCCTGGCGATTGATGTCGGCGATGGTGCTTGCCAGTGCATGAGCCTCTTTCGAATTGAGGCCGGCCAGCGGTTCGTCGAGCAGCAGCAGTTTGGGGTTCAACGCCAGCGCGCGTGCGACTTCGAGACGCTTCAGGATGCCTAGCGGCTGAATGCCGGGCTTCTGGTCGGCGTACGCTTCAATGCCGACGCGCTGGAGCAGTTCGCGGCCGATGGTTTCTTCCTTGTCTTGCGAGACATGCATCAGCGCCTTCAGCGGCGAGCGCGTGTATTGCGCGCCGGCGGCCAGCGCCACGTTGTCGAGTACCGAGATCTCGCGGAACGGACGGACCAGTTGCTGCGACAGCGACAGCCCTTTCTGGATGCGCTTGTGCGTCGGCAGTGCGTTGATGTCCTCGCCTGCAAGCTCGACCTTGCCTTCGGTCACGCGGACCACGCCGGTGATCGATCGCAGCATCGTGGTCTTGCCGGCCCCGTTGGGACCGATCAAGCCCAGCAGTTCGCCCTGGTGTACCTCGAAGGACACATTATCGATCGCGGTCAGTCCGCCGAAACGCACGGTGACGCCGTCGACTTTCAATAGTGGATTCATGCTCGTCCTCCCTTGGCCGCGCCTATCATGCGCGTGACCAGCGCCGCCATGCCGCCCGGCGAGAAACGCATCATCAGGAACAGCAGGCCGCCATACACCAGCAGCTTGTAATCACCGATGAACTGGAACCAGGCGGGCAGGGCGCTCAGCACCGCCGCACCGATCGCAACACCAGTTACGGAACCGATGCCGCCGACCACCACCATCGACAGCACGGTGATCGATTCGACAAAGCCGAAGCTGTCGGGACCGATGAACTTCAGGTGCTGCGCATACAGGCCGCCGGCCAGTCCAGCCAGCGCAGTGCCGATCGCGAACGCGGCCAGCTTGTAGCGCGGCACGTCGATGCCGAGCACGCGCATCGTGTCTTCATCTTCGGCGACGCCGTTGAACACGCGGCCCATCCAGGATTTGCGGATATACAGGCACAGCAGCGCGGTGGCGATGCACAGCGCCAGCGTCAACAGCATGAAGCCCATCTTCGACAAGCCGGAATCGGGAATCGCCGACACGCCCATTTCGCCGCCCAGCCAATCCTGCTGGCGCACTATGCCGACGAACAGGAAACCGACGCCCATGGTGGTGATCGCGAGGAAGTCGGCGCGCACCCGCAGGCTGGCGAGGCCGACCACCACGCCGATGCAGCCGGCCAGCAGCATGGCCAGCGGCAGCGTGGCGAGGAACGGTATTCCGGCCTTGCACAGCAGCGCAGAGAGATAGGCGCCAATGCCGAGGAAAGCCGCATGACCAAGGCTGATCTGGCCGCAGAAGCCGGTGATCAGGTTGAGCGACAATGCGAACAGCACGCTGATGCACATCGACGTCAGGAGAGAAATTTCGTATTCCATGGCTGTCCTTTCAGCTCCGTGCAAACAAACCCTGCGGGCGCAACATCAGCACCACGATCAGGAAAGCGAAGGCAATCGCGTTACGGTCGAGCAGCTTGCCGAGGTAGATGGTGCCGAAGGATTCGACCACGCCCAGCACTAGCGCGGCCATCAGCGTGCCGCGCACCGAGCCCATGCCGCCGAGCACGATGATCGCCAGACCCTTGTAGGAAGGCACGCTGCCCATCGTCGGTTCGACCAGGTTGTTCAGCAATGCGACCCAGACGCCGGCGAAGCCCGCGAGTGCGGAACCGACGAAGAAGTTGATGTCGCGTACCTGTTGCAGCTTGATGCCGAACGACTGCGCCATTTGCGGATCGGAGACCGTAGCCTGGCAGGCAACGCCGATTCGCGTGCGCGTCTGCAGGTAGGCGAGGACCGCAATGATGGCCGCGGTACCGGCCATCACCATCAGTTCCGCCTGCTTGAATTGCAGGCCGCCGAACAGTTCGACCTGTTGCTGTAGCGGCGGGGCCATGTAGGACAGGCCGGATGCGCCGAACACGATACGGAAGATTTCTTCGAAGGCGATATACAGGCCGATCGACGCGATCAGTGCGACGAAGGGCGGTTGCTTGAGCATCGGCTCGTAGCAGAGGCGGTACATCGCAACACCGGTGAGGCCGGCGGCGACCATGGCGATGACGAATGCCAGCGACAGACTGCCGGTGGCATTGGTCACCATGACGCCGAGATAACCGCCGAGAGTAAATAGTGCTGCATGTGCGACATGCAGGATGCGCAGCAAGCCATAGACCAGTGTCAGCCCCAGCGCCACCAGCGCGTAGATGCTGCCCTGGACCAGGCCTTGTGCGATCAGCTCGAGGAAGAGCATGATGATTCCTTGGTGTGAATAAGGTAAGACGGGTGGTAGACGGTGATTAATGCTTTACCGGCCAACTCCTTCCCCCTACGAGGGGGAAGGAACTCTAGGTCTTGCCAACTTATGGGTAATGATCAGCCCTCTGAGGGGGAGGGAACCGTGCAGCGACGGCAATGCTTTCTTACTTCGCCTTGCTCGGCGGCGACAGCAACGGACCCGAAATCACCGAATGCCGGCGGAATGCCTTGTCCTTCACGATCTGCACTTGTACATCCTTCTTCACTTCATGCAAATCGTTGAACGCGAGCTTGCCGATCGGCGTCTCGAACGTGCCTGCAGCCAGGGCATTCTTCAGTGCATCGCCGCCTTTGCCGCCGGTCTTTTGCAGACCTTCGATCAGCACGCTGGTGGCGGTGTACGTCCCGGCGGCCACCATATCGGCATTCACACCGGTTGCCTTGCGGAACTCGGCCATGAAGCTCTTGGTCGCTGGCGAATCCGAATCGCGGTCCAGTGAAGTGGTCAGGTAAGTGCCTTCGGCCGCGGCGCCGGCGATTTCAATGAACTTGTCCGAGTCATAGCCTTCCTGGCCGATGATCGGCGCTGTCACGCCAGCCGCGCGCAACTGGCTGACCAGCGGGCCAGCGGTAAAGAAATAACCGGATGCATAAATGATGTCGGGGTTGTCCGACTTCACCTTCGAGACCAGCGCGCCGAACTGGCGGTCTTGCATGCCGTATTCGTATTCATTGACGATCTGCAGGCCGAACTTGGCGGCGCCTTCCTTGAAGCCGGCGGCCAGTGCCTGCCCGAAGTCGTTCTTCAGCGTGATGACAGCGACGCGCTTCTTGCCCAGATTGTGCGCCAGCATCGAGCCGGCACGCCCCTGTACTTCGCCCATCGCGGCGGTGCGGAACATGTAGTCGCCGGTCAGCGTGATCTCGGGATGGATGGCGTAGGCGACGACGTAAGGCACTTTTCCTTGCTGGAAAATGCCTGCTGCCGCACGGGTCGAACCGGAATAGGAACCGGACACCGCACCCACAACCTTGTCTTTTTCCACCAGTTTGGTGGCGACCGGAACGGCTTCTTTTGGCGATGCCTGGTCATCGTAAATCACCAGTTCAAGCTTTTGGCCGGCGACGCCGCCCTTGGCATTGGCTTGTGCAACGGCCAGTTTTGCACCTTCGAGTGCGGACTTGCCGTCGGCAGCGGCAAAGCCGGTCAAAGGAACATTGAATCCGATCTTGAGATCGGCAAATGCTGGTGCCGAAAATGCCAGGCTTGCCAGCACGGCAGTAAGTAATTGCTTACGTTGAAACTTAATCATTGATTGTCTCCTCAGGATACTGATATCTGCATATACCGGGTTTGCCACTGATGCCGGCACTCTCGAAGCTGTTACAGCCATCCGCACCAGGTGCCGGATGGAGCCGCGGAATAAAGTGTAAGTTGTATAGACAACTTGCGCAACAAAAAAGTGAGTTGACAATACAAATTAAAACCATAGAATCGGGCGCATTGTGTTGAGCGGCATCAGGAGAAGAATTTGCGAGTGGAAGCAGACGAGGGCGGCGAAGCGGAACGGATACCGGCATTCCTGCATATCAAGAATTATTTGCTATCGGAAATTCATGCCGGACACTGGAAGGAAGGCGATGCAATCCCGTCCGAGCAAGCGCTCGCCAAGCAGTTCGGCGTCTCCCGGATGACGGTCAACCGGGCCGTGCGGGCATTGACCGACGAGCAAGTTCTTAGCCGCATCCAGGGATCGGGGACGTATGTGGCACAACAGAAGTACCAGTCGACACTGGTGGCCATCCGGAGCATCGCCGATGAAGTGCGCATGCGCGGCCATGTGCATCGCAGCGAACTGCATCTGCTGGAACGCAGCAAGGCATCCGACCATATGGCGCCGCCATTCGAAGTGAAGGTGGGTCATCCGCTGTTTCACTCGGTGATCGTGCATTTCGAGAACGAGGTACCGATCCAGGTCGAAGACCGCTGGGTCAATCCGGAGGTCGCGCCGGATTACATGCACCAGGATTTCTCAGCGATCACGCCGAATGAATATCTAATGGCGGCCGCGCCGCTGCAAGGCGTCAATTACAGTATCGAAGCCTTGCTCGCGCCGCGCGATATCGCCGACATGCTGCAGATACAGAAAGAGCCTTGCCTGGTGCTCAAGCGCCGTACGCTGTCGAAAGGGCAGGTGGCTTCGGTTGTGACGATGTGGCATCCGGGCAGCCGTTATCAGTTTGCCGGGAGTTTTTGAGCACGGTATTTGTGTTGTGACCGCTATTGCGGCTGGTATTCAGGCATGCAATGCGACTTTCTTCACCGGCTGCCGGAAACTGATCGCCATCCGGTTCCAGCCGTTCATGACTGCAATCGCAAAACCCAGATCCGCAATTTCGCGCTCGGAGAATTCCGAACTGAGCGCTTCAAACAGCGCATCCGGCATGTGACTGTCGGCGATCAGCGTCACCGCTTCGGTCCATGCCAGGACGGCACGTTCGCGTGCGCTGTAAAAAGTGGTTTCGCGCCACGTGACCAGGCTATTGATCCGCTGAAAATCTTCTCCCTGCCGTATCAGGTCGCGTGCATGCATGTCCACGCAATAGGCGCAGCCGTTGATTTGCGATATGCGCAGGAACACCAGGTCAATCAGTGGCTTGCCAAGGGGTGACTGCTCGAGTGCCGCGTTGACCCCAGCGAACGCGCGGTAGGCCTCGGGAGAAAGCGTTTGGTAGGGAAGGCGAATGCTTGACATGCTGCGGTCCTTTCTTCTAGTGGTAATGAAATGCTTCAACCACTAGACGGTGCAGCCTTCTGTTTTGTGACAAGGCTCAAGGCGTTAGTCACTCACAAGTTGCAGCTCCGCTGGAATCGCTTTGAGTTTGTCCGGATTGCGCACCGTGAACAACGCGGTGATGCGATTGCCATCGGTCATGAAGGACATCGCCGAGTCGAGCTGCCCGTCGATGAAACGCAGCAATCCCGGTTCGCCGTTGATCGTCGCATGACGGAATGCCATGTGCGGTCCGGCACGGCGCGCCACCACGTGAAACAGCCGCGCAATGCGATCGGCACCATGCAGAATATTGGTAACCGATACGGCCTTGCCGCCGGCATCGGCAGTCAGCGTGGCGTCGTCGGCAAACAGCGCGCTCAATTGCGCGCGATCGCCGGATTTCGCGGCCGCCATGAAGCGGTCGAGCAGGCGCAGGTGCACATCCTTGCTGACGACAAATCGGCGTCTTTCCTGCTGCACCCGCTCGCGCGCACGATGCACGATCTGGCGGCAGGCCGGCTGCGTTTTTCCCAACATCTCGGCAATATCGGGATAGTCGAGGTCGAATACCTGATGCAACAGGAATACCGCACGTTCTTCCGGGGACAGTCGTTCAAGCACCAGCATGAACGCGACCGAGACGTCGCTGGCAAGTTCTGCCGCCGCTTCCGGCGTCTGCGGTTCGGCCGTGACGAGCGGCTCGGGCAGCCAGGGGCCGATATACGCTTCCCGTTCGATCTTTGCGTGGCGCAACCGGTCCAGGCAAAGACGGGTGACGATCGTGACCAGCCATGCTTCGCCGCTGCGGATCTCCGATACGTCAGCCGCATGCCAGCGCAGATAGGCATCCTGCAATACGTCTTCGGTGTCGGTGCGCGAGCCCAGCATGCGGTAGGCGATGCCGAAGAGTTTGGGTCGGCAGTCAGTGAAATCCCGGGTGCGTTGCTGCATTGAATGCTCCTTTTGTTGAATGGCGAGAAATCGAGTCATCTCTCGCCAGACGTTTCAGCAGCCCGGTGTGTGACAGCACTACGCTAACTCAGGCGACCGGCACGCTCAGAAGTTGCCGACCGGTCCAGCCTTGTCCAGGCTGCAATACCACTGGTTCGATCACGCAAGCCGCTTCCACGCACAACATATGGAGCCAGCCCTCGTCTGGAAAATCGCTCAGCGCGGCCGCCTTGAGCGGTCCCGGATTCCAGACCACCGTGTCTGCAAAGCCTTCCTGCTCGATCTGGAGCGACGGCACGCCGTTTTCAAGCAGCATGAGCTTTTTGGGTGGCGACATATAAACCCGGTCCAGTTCCGCGCCTATCCTCACCGCCGGATCTTCCTGGAGCACCACGACATTGGCTGCGGTCGCGTCCTGATAGCGCACCTGCTGCAAACCTTCCAGGCTGGCCTGGCGCACATCGTCCACCCGCAGGTAGGTATGCAGCGCCGCGGTAAATTGCCATGGCTGGTCGCTGCGGTTGAGCGCGGATAGCGACACGATCAGGCGGCCGGGTTCCAGCGTCACGCCGACTTCCGCATGGAAGGCATGCGGCCAGATCGCGCGCGTCATCGCATCGTCGTCGATGAACATGGTCACCGCTGCCGGCGTTCGCCCTTCCGCCAGCGTCCACGGCATATTGCGCACAAAGCCATGCTTGACGATGGTTCCGCGATCCGAAAACTGCGGGAAGCAGACTGGAATGCCGGCGCGTATCGCGGCTGCAGGCACGCTCATGTCGGACGCTGTCATGCCGCCGGTGGCGGCGGACAGGTACATGCGTTCCTTGCCGTCGGCCGTTTTCCAGGAGACGACCTGGGCGCCTTGGGCAGTGACGAATGCCTGTTCGCCGAGTTCGTTGGACAGCGACAGTCCGGGCAATTGCTGCAAGGTTTCAGTGAAGCCGTCTGCCGGAATGCCGAGATCGATGCCGCCGAGGTCAGCGACTTCGCGCAGCGCGGTCACATGGCCGACGAAAGGGCTGCGTTCCTGCCACCCATTGTCGCGCGCCGGCACCAGCCAGTAGCCATGTTCATCCCGCGCGACCCAGAAGCGCGGCTGCTGCGTGTATTCGTAGAGAGTAAGCATGCTTGCCTTGATAAGTCGAGGTGTTCAGTGCTGCCTGTAGTCGATGCACACTTTAGAAAACTTGCCGCGTCAGCGCGACTTTCACGATGTACGCAAAAATCAGCAAGGCCGTGATAAATGCGGTAACGCGAATCGCCTTGGTCTTTCCGGTCTTGAGCGCGACGGTGCCGAGGATGATATAGGCGACGAGCGCGATGACCTTTGCGGTCAGCCAGTTCTGCACGAAAGGATATTGCGCACTCCATACCACCATGGTGATCGCGCTGGCCAGCAGCAGCGAATCGACCACATCCGGTGCGATTTTCAATACGCGTTTTTGCAGCGCCGGTGAATCGGCCAGCATCAGCAAGCCGCGAATCAGGAAAAGAATGCCGCTCAAGGCGACGAAAGTCATGTGAAAGTGCTTGACGGCGAGATAGCTCATGAAATGAAGAAGTAAGTGAATGGGAGAGGGCGACGGCAGTATGAATGGGCCGCGGCTGACATTTTAACAATGCTTGTTCGCGATCCACATGACTGGTATTCACAGAAGCATTGCCGCTTTGAAAATGCGGTCTTATGGTATGCCGAACAGAGAATCAGATATTCACTATAAAAATGTCAGATATCCGAACTGTCAATTGGATTTATATCTGGTCCCTACCTACACTAGTACCGTACTTAGACACTATTGAGAGGAACAGATCATGTCTACCGCAACCTATACTTCGTCCGCGCATACTTCCGCTGGCCTGAGCTACACCGAAAACCTTGGCCGCGCCGCGCGCGCGTTTCTTGCTGCGCTGCTCGCCGTCACGCCGGGCGTCAAGGCTGCACCTGCTGCAAAATCCAAGCGCGATGTCGGCTCCGTCGCAGAACTCTATCGCCTTGCAGGCGGCTACGATTCGATCCAGCCGAGCCTGGCGCAAGAACTGCGCGCATTGGCCAGCGTCGATCGCGACTAAGCGAGCCATTGCTGTACATCGGCGTCGCATAACTGCAACGGTTATGCAGGGCGCCTAAGCGGGAACGAGAATCGTCCGGAAAGTCAGGTTGATTCTCGCCTCTCGCGGCATGCGTTCTTTTGTGATCGTATGCTGCCATTTTCTTTGCGTCTCGCCTGCCATCAGCAGCAGGCTGCCGTCGGTCAGTTCGATCGACACCGGTGTGATGTCCTTGCGCGTCCTGTGACGAAGGCGGAATGTCCGTGTTTCCCCGAGGCTGAGCGAGGCGATCACCGGCAAGCGTCCGAGTTCCTGCTCGGCGTCGCTATGCCATCCGACGCCATCGTTTTCATCGCGATACAGGTTTAACAGCACACTGTTGAACCGCTGTGACGTTGCAGCTTCAACATCATGCTTGATGGCCAGCAGCGTATCTGTCCAGGGCAACGGATGAAAGCGTTTTCCGGAATAGGCGTACACGCTGCCCGCGTCGCCATACCAGGCAGACAGGCGCGGTTGCAGATATTCCTTTTCCCACAACACAATGCTTTCCTGCCGCCATGGCGTTTCTGCAAGCAGCGCTTGCATCAAGGCTTGCGATTGCGGCGTGCGATAGAACCCATGCATAAACCTCACATCCGCATCGACCATAGGAATCGGTTCGAGCGCCGGCGCGTCGTCAAACAGTGAAAAGCTGTCGTTCATGATGCATCGGGGACTGCGCCCGCAGGATACCCGGCGTTCAGCCGAGCAGGCGGAAGCGCGGCATGGTTTTTCCGTCTACCGTCACCTGCTCGAAAAACATCTCGGCATTACGGTGTACCAGTTGCGGCCAGTCGGTCTCGTACAAGGGGCGGTACACGACGCAGACTTCATTGGTTTCCGTATTGCGCGACAGGCCGAGCACGAAATATTTCTTGCCTTTGTAATGCTCGTAAATGCCGGGAGTCAGTGCGGGCACAGCCATGTCGATATCGTTTCCGTGTCGAAAAATAGGAACGTGCAGCGGCCTACTTGGGCCACAACACCATTTGCGTGCAACGGAAAGTTGCCATCAGCTTGCCGGTGTCGCGATGACGCACCAGCGCATCCCAGACCTGGGTATTGCGGCCGAGATGCACAGCCTTTGCTTCGCAGTCGATCACGCCTTCGCGCGCAGTGCCAAGGAAATTGCTCTTGAGTTCGATGGTGGTAAAGTTTTGCGCACCTTCAGGCAGATGGGCGACGCAGGCATAGCCGCATGCGGTATCAGCCAGCGTCACTACGCTGCCTGCATGCAGATAGCCATTCGGCGCAAGATGCGAGCGCTGCACCGTCAGTTCGGCATGCAGGAAACCCTGCCCGACCTCGGTGACTTCGATACCCAGCAAACCGGGAAGATAACCTTCGCCTATCTTGTTGAAATGCGTGAGATTTTTCGACGACTCCATGCAACCTCCATCGCGGCTATGCCGCTTTCTTCACTAGTTGAAATACGGTGCGCGTCAGTGCGTCCATGTCGACGTCGCTGACCATTTGCGCAAATTCCTTTTGTACATGCTTCCATAGCGGCACGGCCTGCTTGAGCTTTTCCTCGCCCGCCTTGGTAACGCGCCAGTGACGCTCACGGCGGTCTTCGCCCGGCGTTACCTCGATCCAGCCGCTGTCGTGAATGATCTTCAGCGTGCGGGTCAGCGTGGTGCTGTCCATCGCCATCCGTTCCGCCATTGCGCCGGTGGTCGCTCCGGGAAATGCGGTAAGCACGCGCAGGATGCCGAACTGCGTGATCTTCAAGCCGGAAGGCTTGAGTGCCTGGTCATACATTTGCGTCACGACGCGTGACGCCTGTCGGATAGAGCCGCAATAGCAGGGCAGACGCAGGGGTTCCACGGATGATCGGGTCAGTAAAAAAATGAATGAAAAGAATATATATGCATGTACATCTAATGTCAAACCGGGGCTTGCGCGGCATGCGGAACACCAGAGCTTGTGCAGATAGACGAAATGGCATTGAACTTCAGGCTATGGCGGCACTTCCAATCGGTTTGCCAATATGTCGGGAGTAACAAGAATGCATCATTCCATCCAGCATACAATCGGTGCGCCGTCGACCGGACGCCGCAATACCTGGCTGATCGCCGGTGCTGCCGCACTCGCGGCGTCTGCATTTTTCGTCCGGCAGCGCACTCGACAGGCAGAGCTGGAAAATCCGCCGATAGGAGAATTTTTGCAGATCGATGGCGTGCGCCTGCATTATGTCGATCGCGGGCAGGGACAGCCGGTCGTGCTATTGCACGGCAACGGCAGCATGATTCAGGATTTCGAAACCAGCGGTCTGATCGACCTCGCGTCGAAAAATTATCGTGTCATTACCTTCGACCGCCCGGGCTATGGATACAGCGAAAGACCGCGCACCACTCTCTGGACACCGCAAGCCCAGGCGCGCCTGCTGCATCGCGCATTACTGCAACTGGGCATTGAGAATCCCGTCATCGTCGGTCATTCCTGGGGCACGCTGGTCGCCTTGTCACTGGCGCTGGAGCAGCCCGACTATGTGAAGGGGCTGGTATTGCTGTCGGGTTATTACTATCCGACCGCGCGCATGGATGTCCCGCTGGCATCGCCGCCAGCCATACCCGTCATCGGCGACCTGATGCGATTCACCATATCGCCTTTGCTTGGCCGCGCGATCTGGCCGGCAATAATGCTGCACCGGATTTTCGGTCCGGCGCCGGTGCCGGAGCGTTTCAAGGCCGATTACCCGGTATGGATGGCGCTGCGTCCGTCGCAACTGCGCGCGAGTGCCGCCGAAGCCGTGCTCATGATTCCAGCCGCGTATTCGCTGCGCGATCGTTATCATGAGCTGACCATGCCGGTTGTCATCATGGCAGGCGATAGCGACCGCCATGTCGATACCCATGGCCAATCCGAACAGTTGCATGGCGAACTGCCGCACAGCACGCTGCATATCACGACCGAGGCCGGGCATATGGTGCATCATCTCGCGCCCGAGGAAGTCATGGCGGCAATCGACCAGGCGGCCACGGCCGTCGGTGCAGAGTTGCGCGGGCAGGGGACGCATGTATTCCCCGCGCCGGCACAGCTGAATTAGGCCGTTGCAACGGTAGTCTTTAATCCCGGAATGCGCTGCGAAACTGGCGCGGCGATGCGCCGACACTGTCGCGAAAACGATGGCTGAAGTGGCTGAGGTCGGCGTAGCCGCAGGCATCGGCGATGTGCTGCAGCGGTAGCGTCGAAGTTTTGAGAAGCTCGCGCGCGCGGTCGATGCGGCGCGCCGCGATCCATGCATATGGCGGCATGCCGAATGAAATGCGAAACATGCGTGCGAGATGATATTCCGACATGCAGGCAATCGCTGCGAGCATGCCAAGCGTGATCTGCTGGTCGAGACTTGCCTCGATATAGTCGGCCATACGCCGCCGAATCGCGGGAGCGAGACCGCCTTTCAATACCGGATCGCGTCGCAGTGCACCCTGTGAGTGCAACAGATGACTGAGCGCTTCATGCGTGGTTTCATTGACGCGCAGCAGCGCATCCGGGCCTTGCCACGACATTTTTTCAAGGCCCGCGCACAGTTGCGCGATGTGCGCGTGTTCGAAATAGGTACGGTCGGCGAGCGTGAGTTCGCGCGGTTCTCGGTCGAGTTCCACCACCGCGCGCCGGGTGAAATGCTCGGGCAGAAAATAGACATGCAAAAAGCGCAGCCTGTCGCGCACCAGCCAGCGCGATTCGTGTTCGTCGGGCAGCGTGCACAGCCGTCCGGGACTGCCGAAAACGCCGGGCAATTCATTGCGTTCGGTACGGTAGCCGCCGCCGAGGTAATACGACAGCGTGTGATGGCCCGGCCGAATATAGGCGGTTTCCTCTTCATCGGTTTCGCGCGTCCAGATCGCTACGGCCAGATCGTCGCCGAGCCAGGCAAAACGTTCCAGTTCGGCATTGGTTCCCCGCAGCGTATTAAACACCGCATGGGTGATGCCGCCTGAATCAGGTGGTAGGTCGGCAGGGATGTTGGAGGAAGCGTGCATATCGGCTCACTGTAACACCTCCCCGACGAGCGCGTGTTTTTGCCCATGACGCACACGACAATAAGCGCAAGAATCGACAAGTGGAACGCTGGTTGTTTTGGCAACCCCGGACGCCGTTTTTGTTCGCGTCGAAATGCAGCAATTTCAGACAAGTCCACGCTGCTTGCCTGCCTCATGCTGACTGCAAGCTATCAAGGGGCATTGCCATGAATTCCTTTCTTTACGTACTGACCGTGCTGATCTGGGGCTCGACCTGGATTGCCATCAAGTGGCAGCTTGGTGTCGTTCCTGCGCCGGTGTCGATCGCTTTCCGGTTCTGGATTGCGGCAGTTGTGCTGCTATTGATCCTGGCCGTTCTGCGCAAGCCGGTGCGACCGCCGCGTGCGGCATGGCGTTATCTGCTGGCGCAGGGCGCGGCGCTGTTCTGCTGTAACTTCCTCTGTTTTTACTATGCCAGCCAATGGGTGCCCAGCGGTCTGGTGGCGGTCGTGTTTTCTACCGCGCCACTATGGAATTCAATCAATGGGCGACTCTTTCTGGGCCGCACCATCCAGCCGCAAGTCATCGTCGGTGCGCTGCTCGGTCTGACGGGAATCGTCATGCTTTTCTTGCCGCAGATGAGCGGACATTGGGGCGAGGCGACGATGCTGCAGGGACTAGGACTTGCCTTGCTCGGCACCTTGTTTTTCTCGACCGGCAATCTGCTGTCGAGCAAGATGCAGTCGTTGGGATTGACACCATGGCTGACCAATACCTGGGCCATGTTTTTCGGTGCGGCGATTCTGACCGTGATCGGCTTGCTGCTCGGTCTGCCGTTTGTGATCGACCCCAGCCCGCGCTATATCGGGTCGCTGCTGTATCTGGCGATTCCGGGATCGGTGATCGGTTTTACCGCTTACCTGTTGCTGGTCGGGCGGCTCGGTCCCGAGAAGGCAGCGTATTGCACGGTGCTGTTCCCGGTGGTGGCGCTGACGATCTCGACCTTTTACGAAGGCTATCAGTGGAGTCTGCTCGCGTTTGCCGGACTGGCTTGCGTCCTGGGCGGCAACCTGTTGGCATTCCTGCCGGTACGGCAGCGTCGTCCCGCGGCCGCCTAGCAGCCTGCTGGCACGGGCTTCAATGCGCTGCACGAGGCTCGGCGTCGCGTCAATGCAGTATCTGGCCGAGAAAGTGCCGCGCGCGTTCGTGCTGCGGATGATCGAAGAATTCCGCCGGCGTGTTCATCTCGACAATGCGGCCCCCGTCCATGAATACCACGCGGTCGGCTGCTTGCCGCGCGAAACCCATTTCATGCGTGACGCAGATCATCGTCATGCCTTCGTCGGCCAGCGCCAGCATGGTGTCGAGCACTTCCTTCACCATTTCCGGATCGAGCGCCGAGGTCGGCTCGTCGAACAGCATGATCTTCGGCATCATGCACAATGCGCGGGCGATCGCGACGCGCTGCTGCTGGCCGCCGGACAGTTCGCGCGGGTACTTGTGCGCATGCTCGGGAATGCGCACGCGCAGGAGGTACTGCATCGCGATGTGCTCCGCTTCGCCGCGCGGGATACCCTTGACGAAGACCGGCGCGAGCATGCAGTTTTCCAGCACGGTCAAATGCGGAAACAGGTTGAACTGCTGGAACACCATGCCGACTTCGCGTCGTACCGTATCGATGCGGCCGATATCGCCGGTCAGTTCGGTTCCGTCAACGATAATGCGGCCGGACTGGTGTTGTTCCAGCCGGTTGATGCATCGGATCATCGTCGACTTGCCGGAGCCGGATGGCCCGCAGACGACGATGCGCTCGCCGCGCGCGACGGTCAGGCTGACGTCTGTCAATACCTGGAAATTACTGAACCATTTGCTGACGCCCGCCAGCTCGATCGCCGCGCCGGGATTCATCGCGTCGGCTCCATCGCCTTGAACATCTGATAGCTGCGTGCCGCTGCGCCGAACGCCTGGAAGATCCGGCGCGACACGTCATTGTCGGAAGCCATGAATTCCGGATGCCATTGCACGCCGAGCGCAAAGCGCTTGTCCGGGATGCTGACCGCCTCGACCGTACCATCCTGCGCGACTGCCTCGATCATCAGGCCATCGCCGAGACGATCGATCGCCTGCACATGCAGGGAATTCACCTGGCGCGTGCCGGCGCCGAGCACGCCACCGAGGATGCCGCCATCGGCAATGGTGACCGCATGCGATGGCGCATACAGCACATGCGGCGGGTCGCTCTTGTCCCATGCATCATGGCAGAAGAACTTGTCGTCGCTATGGATGTCCGGGGTCAATGTGCCGCCGCGGCTGACATTCAATTCCTGCATGCCGCGGCAGATCGCCAGCAAAGGCACGTCATACGCGAGCGCATGGCTGATCAGTTCGAGCGCGGCGTTATCGCGCTCCTGGTCGAACGGCAGATGGCGATGTTCGTCGGCGTCCGGATCGAAATGCCGCGGGTGCACATTCGATACCGCGCCGGTCAGCATCACGCCGTCGAGCGATTGCAGGATGTCTTCGGACAGATGCCTGTGCGGATTGAGCGCCGGGATGATCACGACCGCAACATCGGCAACCTGCATCAGTGCATCGAGGTATTTGTGATCGACCGATTGCGCCGGCAATGTGCCATCCATGATGGCGTTCGACAGCACGCCGACGACCGGCCGGTTGCGCGACGCAGGCGCGTGCTTGAGTCCGATATCCATATCGTTTTATCGCTTTGATGATTGTTTGGATTGGTGGTTTATCTGCTGCGATCCGATGCGGCGAAATGTCGTTCGATACGGGTTTGCGCGAGTTCAAGCACGATCGACAGCGCCCAGTAGATCAGCGACGCGGTGATCAGCATTTCGAGCACGCGGAAATCCGCCCTGCCTTGCGCACGGGCGACGAACATCAGGTCCCATACGCCGACCACCGACACCAGTGACGAATCCTTCAGCATCGCGATGAACTGGTTGCTGGTCGGCGGAATGATCACGCGCATTGCCTGCGGCATGATGACCTTGCGTAAGGTCATTGCGCGGGAAAGTCCCAGCGCTTCCGCCGCTTCCCATTGGCCGCGCGGAATGCTTTCGATGCCGGCACGGAAAATCTCGGTCATGTACGCGCCGTAGCAGGTCGACAGCGCGATCACGCCGGCCGGAATCGGATCGATCACGAAGCCGATCTGCGGCAAGCCCACATAGATCAGGAACAGCTGCATCAGCAGCGGAATGCCGCGGAAGTATGAGGTGTAAAACGCGGCAACTCCCATTGCGATGCCGTTACCCGACAGCTTTGCAAGTGCCCCGACAATGGCCAGCACGAACGCGATCGCAATCGCCATGGCCGAAATATACAGCGTCGTCACCATGCCATCGCTGATCAGGAATGGCAGCTTTTCGATAATGAAACCGGCGTTTAGCTGGAACGAATAAAAGAACGCAAGGAACAGGATCAATAGCGAAAGCCACACCAGCTGCATCTGCCGCCGCGTCGGCAGGCGCAGCAGCACAAACAGATAAAGTGCAGCGGCGCTGGCGACCAGCAGCGCCGCTGCCAGTCGCGGCCAGTCGGTCCACTGCAATGCGGTGCCCAGCGCGGTTCGCTCAAGCGGCACCAGCACCGCGATCAGCAGGGTAAGGGCGAATGCGGCAACCACGCTCGGCTGCCGCAGTCCGCCGTCATGACGGATGATCTGCACGGGAGGTCGCCTTGCTTATTGCGCTGTCGTGTAGTCGATGCCGTACCACTTTTCCGACAGCTTCTTCAGCGTGCCGTCTTTTTTCATCGCGGCGACGATTTCGGCGACCTTGTCATTGAATTCCTTGTCGCCCTTGTCGGTGGCGATTGCGAGTGGCTCATAGAACACCGGCTTGTCGAGCATCTTCAGCGGCATGCCCTTGTCGATCGCGGCCTTGATCGTCGGCAGCGACTGCAGCACGGCGTCGAGGCGCACGCCGTCACCCATTGCCAGATCGACCAGCTCGTTGGCGTCGCCATAGCCGCGCACTTTCTTGGTCGTCACCTGATATTCGAACTTCGGTGTGTCGACTGCATCGATCACCAGCTTGCGGTCGACATAGCCCTGGAAGGTGGATGCCGACACCACGCCGATGGTCTTGTCGTTCAGATCCGATACTTTCTGCGCCTTCGACTCCTTGTGCACCGCGAACACCGCCGGGGTGAAGTAATACACGGCCGGGAAGTCGAGCACTTCGGCGCGCTTCTTGGTTGGCGTGACCGAGCCGACCACCATGTGCCAGCGGCCAGACCAGCGGCCGGCGGTCATGATTTCCCAGCCCGGCGTGACGAAGCTGGCCTTGGCGCCAAGACGCGTGGCGATTTCCTTGGCAACGTCGACGTCGAAGCCGTCGAGCTGGTTGTTTTTGTTCATGAATGCCTGCGGCGCATAGTCGGAATTGGTCGCGACCTTGAGTTCCTTGGTCTTGAGCACCGTGTTCAGTGTCTCTCCCGCGACGGCGCAGGAAGCGCTCAGTCCGAACATGGCGGTTGCCAGTACACCTGCTGCAATGTGTTGAATTTTTTTCATGAAATGTCTCCAGGTCGTTGGAATTGGTTGAAGGGCGCGGCATTCCCGGCGAAGCATGTAATGTCGCGAGCGTTCACTTGCGCCAGAGGCTAACACCGCAAAATCCGGTCAGTCCAATCAAATTTCTTGTCGTATTTATTAACTGATTCTATATATAATCTGCGGATGCTCCGCGGCCAGTTCATCCCGACCATTATCGAGTTGCGAACCTTCGAGGCCGTTGCGCGGTTGCGCTCGATTTCGGCCGCTGCGGCCGAGCTTGCCTGCTCGCAGCCGACCGTCACCTACCGCATTCGCGAACTGGAGCAGCGCTGGTCGGTCGAGTTGTTTACGCGCACCACCAGGACGCTCGAATGGACGGAAACCACCCATCACTTCTATGCACGCGTGCGCGCGCTGCTCACAGAGATCGAAAACATTTCGTCCGAAATCCAGAATGTGGCGTTGAACCAGTTGAGCGTCAGCGTCTCGCCATCGTTTGCGGCGACCTGGCTGGTTGCACGTCTGTCATTGTTTGGGGAGACGCATCCGGAGATTGATCTGCGACTGTCGGCGACCAACCGCTTCGTCGACCTCGCGCGCGAAACGGTCGATCTCGCAGTGCGCCTGACGCCGCATCGGGCGCGGCTCGACGACGATCTGGGCGCGGCAACCTTGCTCAAGGATGAACGGCTGGTGCTGGTGTGCAGCCCTGCCTATGCACAGCGCTGGAAATGCGGCGCCGACATCCGCGAACTGACACAGGCGACGCTGCTTTGGCATGAAGACACCGACCACTGGCAGCGCTTTTTCCGTCACTATCTTGGCGATACCGCGCCGCGGACCGGGCCGTGCTTTAACAATGGCGACCTGGTGATCAGGAGCGCGATCGGCAATCAGGGCGTCGGCATCATGCGCGAACTGCTGGCGGTCGATGCATTGCGGCAGGGCCAGCTGGTGCGGCCGTTTTCGCACACGCTGCCATGCGAGGATTCTTACCTGGTGCTGTTTCAGAAACGGATGGCAAGCAGCCGAAAGATCATCGACTTCGTCAAATGGATACAGGATGAGGCGGCCGAGTCGATCGTGTGGGTGCGGCTCGCCTCGGCCTCGCCTAGTAACCGCGACGATAGCGATAGCCCTTGTAGTTAAGGACCATTCCGGACGGCGTCATCTTTTCGAGCACGAGACCGGGAGCGGCTTCGTCGCCCTCGCGCAGGAGCCGCTTGTTGATCAGCACCGAACGGTCCGCCTTGTTGCCGGAGTAAATGTAGCCGCCGACGGTCAGTGGCGGGATTTCGCGTCGTATGGTGTCCGGCAGATCTTGCAAGGTGCCGATTGCTGGCTCGGGTGCCTTGGCCGCCTTCGGTTCTTCCGCGGCGACGGCGCGTTTTTTCTCGGCGGGCTTTTTCGGTGCCGGTTTTTCTTTTGGTTGTTCCGGCTCCGCGGCCACAGGGGGGGCGGGGACTGCAGCGATCGGGGGAACTGTTTCCGGCGCAGGACTCGGGCCTGGCTGTACCGGCGCAGGCTTGACGGTGGCCTTGCCGGCGTCATTGCGGTTTACCGTGAGCCATGCGGCACCCGCCAGCGAGACGGTCAGCGCGGCAACCGCAGCCCAGGGCAGGGCGCGGCGCCAGGCAGGGTGATTGTGCGAAGCCGCGGCGAGCGGCGGTAGCGGAGCGGTGCGGTGCGCGGAGCCATTGCGTTCGGATTCCGCTTTTTTCAATGCTTCGAGGATATAGGACATCAGGGCCTTTTTATCTGCGGTCGCGCAGGCGGGGCTCTTCCACCCCTGCAGCGCGATTGATATGCATTGCGGTCACCGGCCCCAGGATGCCATCGACATGCAAGCCATGCGCCTGCTGGAACAGGCCTACCTGCCTGACCATATGCGGCCCGTATTTTTCCCCGGCGGCCGGGGCTTCGATACCGTTCAGCTTCGACAGTTGCTGCGCCAGCCAGTCGACATGGGGTCCGGAATCGCCGGGCTTGACCGCGCCGCTGAATCCGGGCGGCGTATGCCACAAGGTAACGAACTCGCCATGGAAGTACCGAGCCAGCACGGCCAGGCTCACGTCCTGGCTCAACTCGCCCGCGCGCAGTGTCGCTTCGGTATCGCTTATCCGTGTCAGCAATAGATGCGCGATACGTTTCTTCTGGTCTTGCAGCTTGATCGCAACCGGGCGGTCCAGGGTGCGAATCTCGCCAAAGCCGCCGCTGCCCCAGTAACAGCGCACATCGGATTGCCTGACCGCTTCGCAGGGATTGCCGCCGGCCGGCGGCAGACCCCATAGTGCGGCAAGTTGTGCGATCGCCGTGTTTTCATTGCCCAGGCCGGCCAGCGCGCTGCCGTCCTGTTCGGACAATAATGCCGGCGCGCTGGCCAATGGCGTGTCATCGCTGCCGGGCCGGGCAGCAGATGGCGTGGCGGCGGGTGCGGCAGGCGCGGGTGCGGCAACGGCAGGCGGGGCTTCCGGCGTTGCCATGGAAACGGGTGACGCGGCAAGCGTTCGCACGATCGTCGGGTCATATAGCAGATAGCCTATGCCGGCCGCCAATGCGGCGCCTGCCAGCAAGCCGGCTGTCATCGCCCGCCGCCGTGGCCGTGGCCGTGGCCGCGGCCCGGTACCTGTGCCTTGCCTGCTCTGGTTAATGAACAGTTCCGCACCGGCGGTTTCAATCATGTTGCGGTCGATCGCATGTGTATTGCGCGCATACGCGCCTAGCATCGCGCGGTCGCACAGCAGGTTGATGCGACGCGGCACGCCTTTGGTGAGCCGGTGAATCTGTTTTGTCAGCGATGGCTGGAAGGGCGAAGCCGAATTCAGGCCGGCAGTCGCCAGACGATGCTGGATATAGCTTGCGGTCTCCTGTTCCGACAGCGCCGTCAAGTGGTAGTGGGCGATCACGCGTTGCGCCAGTTGTTCGAGTTCGGGTCGCGACAACATCTCGCGCAGCTCCGGCTGGCCGATCAGAATGATCTGCAGCAGCTTGCGCTCGTTGGTTTCCAGATTGGTCAGCAGGCGCAATTGTTCCAGCACATCGGGCGAAAGGTTCTGCGCCTCGTCGATGATCAGCACGTTGTTACGGACGTTCGCATGCGCGGCCAGCAGGTAAGCGTTCAGCGCATCGATGTATTCCTTGATGCTGGGCGCCGTTTGCCGTCCATCCGGCAAGGTGATATGGAACTCGTCGCAGATCGCCTGCAGCAGCTCGTTGACGCTGAGCTTGGGATTGAAGATGTAGGCGACATTGCAGTTGGCCGGCACCTGCTCCAGGAAGCAGCGGCAGATCGTGGTCTTGCCGGTGCCGATATCGCCGGTCAGCAGCACCAGTCCGCCACCGCTGTCCACGCCATACAGCAGGTGCGCCAAGGCTTCCCGGTGGCGCTCGCTCATGAACAGGTAGCGCGGATCGGGAGAGATGGAAAAGGGGGCCTGGTGCAGGCGGAAAAATTCTGTGTACATGAGGTTTCGGAAAGCGACTTGCTAGGATAGCATGCATGCATTGCGCCATAGGCATGCTGACACAACGCAAGATTTCTTCCGGGTATTGTCTGCATGCGGCGCTTGTCGATAATTAGCCATGAGACGTCGTTATCACTACCATGTGTATGTCATCGAACTGTCGCAGGATGTGCTGTACGAAGCGCGCTTTCGCAAATCCAATCCCGATTACGTGAGCGGCAAACCCTGCGTCTATGTCGGCATGACTGGACTCAATCCCGACGTGCGTTTCGACAAGCACAAGGCCGGCATGCAGGCGAACCGCTTCGTTCAGGAATATGGATTGCGACTACTGCCCCAGCTCTACGAAATGTATAACCCCATGCCCTATGACGGCGCGCGCGACATGGAGGTGGAGCTGGCCATCGGCTTGCGCGAAGCTGGTTATGGGGTATGGCAGGCCTGATCGAAGATCACGCCTCAATGCTTCTTCGGCGGCAATTCCCCGCGCAAGGCATCGAGCGCAACCGAATGATGCCCGCTGCGCCACACCAGCTTCGTCTTTGCGCAGGCGACTTTTTTCGGCAAGGCGAACGCCTCGACTTCCGCTTCCGCGCGCACCGCGCCCAGTACCGAACGCGGGACAATGGCAATCCCCGAGCCGGCCGCAACACAGGCGACGATGGCGTGATAGGACGCCAGTTCCAGCACGCGATCGGGGACAACGGATGACATGCCCAGCCAGTCTTCCAGAATGCGCCGGTACGAGCATCCGGTGGAAAACGCGATCAGCGTACGTTTTTGCAAATCCTTCGGTGTCTTGATCGAGGGCGAATTCTTTGGCGTGATCAACACCAGTTCTTCCTCGAAAGCATCGATCATTTCCAGGTCCGTTGCGGCGAAGGGTTCGGCGACAAAGGCCGCTTCCACTTCAAAACGGCGTACCTTGTCGACCAGCGCGCCTGAAGTGCCCGTCACCAGTTCGATCTGCACATCGGGATATTGCTGGTGATAACGCGACAACAGCGGCGGCAGGCGTGCTGCGGCCGTGCTTTCCATGGTGCCGATGCGCAATACCCCGCGCGGGGTGCCGCTGCGGATCGCGGTCTCGGCTTCGGACGACAGGCGCAGCAGGCGTTCCGCATAGGCGAGCAGCACCTTGCCTTCGGACGACAGCACCAGTTTGCCGCCCTGGCGTTGAAACAGTTTGACGCCCAGACGGTCTTCCAGATTCTTGACCCGGGTAGTGATGTTGGATTGCACGCGGTTAAGCTGGCTGGCCGCCTTGGTGATCCCGCCAAAATCGACGACCGTCTTGAAAATATGCAGCGACTCAAGGTCAATGTTTCTCATTTTGAGAACCTCCGTTCTTTATTATTCATTTTTCAGGATGTCTCGGTCAAGGTAGACTTGCTGCCATGTCGAACAAGATCTCTGTTTCCGGCTGTGCCGCCACCGCTGCTCCGACCGGTGTGGCCAAGGCCTTCGCCGGTCTTGCCGCACTGGCCGTCGCGATGGGCATAGGGCGTTTCGCCTTCACGCCGGTACTGCCGATGATGCTGCAGGACGGCAGTCTTTCCATCGCGTCCGGCGGCTTGCTGGCATCGGCGAACTATCTCGGTTATCTGCTTGGCGCACTCAGCGCGATGTGGATACGTGTGCCGCCCGAAAAAGCAATCCGTGCCGGCCTGACTGCCATTGGCCTCACGACCGTAGCGATGGCCTTGCCTCTGCCGTATGCGGGCTGGCTGCTGTTGCGGCTGGCGGCGGGCATCGCGAGTGCGTGGGTGCTGATTTCAGTGTCCGCTTGGTGCATGGAAACCCTGGCGAAATACCGGCGGCCGTTTCTCAATAGTCTGGTGTTCGCGGGCGTGGGCACCGGCATCGCCAGCGCCGGTTTGCTGTGCATCGCGCTGATACAAGGCGGCGCTGCGGCGTCTCATGCCTGGATGACGCTCGGCGTCGTCTCGGTCGGCGTCACTGCGCTGATCTGGCGCTTTTTCCGTCGACAGACACCGGTGGTGCCGGCTCAGCAGGCCCATGGCACACCATCGGGCCGATATTCCTGGAACGCGCAAGCACTGCGGTTGGTGGCCTGCTACGGGATTTTCGGCTTCGGCTACATCATTCCGGCGACCTTCCTGCCGGTCATGGCAAAGAATGCGCTGCAGGGATCGGTGGCCTTCGGTTGGTCGTGGCCGGTGTTCGGCCTTGCCGCCGCCTTGTCGACGCTGACGGTGGCAGCGCTGGTCGCGCGCATCGGCAATCGCCGGCTGTGGATGATCAGTCACTTCATCATGGCGGCCGGTATCCTGCTGCCGGTGATTTCTTCCGGCATTGCGGCAATCTTCGCGGCGGCATTGTGCGTGGGCGGCACCTTCATGGTCATTACGCTGGCTGCCTTGCAGGAAGCCAAACGCGTGGCCGGACGCGATGCCACGGTGCTGCTGGCCGCGATGACCTCGGCGTTTGCGACCGGCCAGATCGTCGGCCCATTGACGGTCAGCGCCGGCACTTCAGGCGCCGGCAATTTTTCGGTCGGACTGATAATCGCGGCGGTACTCATTGCCGGCAGCGCCTTTCTGCTGGCGATGCGCGACAAACCGCAGCAATCCTGATTCAACGAATTCAGCAACTTCAACGATCAACAACCAGGGGAACACGATGGCGAAACCGGAACTTCACAATTGCATGCCCGGCCCGGAGCGCATGCCAGCCTTGACGATGGAAGCGATGGACGATGCGCAACGCGCAGCGGCGCAGGAACTGATCGCCGGTCCGCGCGGTGCGGTGTTTGGTCCCTTCATTCCGCTGATGCGCAGTCCCGAGCTGCTGAACCGTCTGCAGAAAGTCGGAGAGTACCTGCGCTTCGGCAGCGCGCTGGACAAACGCATCAGCGAGTTCGCGATGCTGGTCGTGTCACGCCAGTGGACCCAGCAATTCGAATGGTGCATGCATTACCCGCTGGCGCTGCAGGCAGGCGTGCAGCAGGAAGTGCTCGATGCGCTGGCGCAGGGACGCCGGCCGCAAGGGATGGCGCCGGATGAAGAACTCGCATACGAAATATGCGATGAACTGGCGCGCATGCATGGCGTGTCGGACGGTACCTATGCGCGTGCGGTCGCTACTTTCGGCGAGCGTGGCGTGGTCGACCTGCTTGGCCTGGTTGGCTACTTCACGACCGTGTCGATGATCATGAATGTTGCCCGCACGCCGCCGATGCAGGATGCTAAGGCAGCGCCGCTTGCTTCCTTTCCGCTTTGATGCGACTTACCCACCACGCGGCGGCGGCCAGTCCCAAGTAAGTCATCAGCAACTGCTGCGCCACCGCGTTGCCGGTATCGGGCTGGTGCAGCAGGCTGAAGACCTGCAAGCCGCTCATCCCTACGCCCAGCAACAGGAAACGGTTGCGGTTGGCGCCCGCGACCGGCAGGCACAGCACTATCCCGGTCCACAGCAGCACAAGCTCCAGCAGCAGCGCAAAGCCGCGGTAATTCCACCAGCCGAAGCCGACCTTGATGCTGTCGAACCAAAGAGGCAGGTCAGGAATATGGACCAGCAGATCCAGTGCCCAGTGCGACGCGACCGCCATTGCGATCACCATAGTCGCGCGCAATCTTGATGCAGGCGCCCACATCCAGCACAGCAGCGCGGCACCGAGCGACCATACCAGCGCGCTCGACAGGCTGTGGGTGTAGGGCATGAAATACAGATCCAGACCGTTCGAGGCGGTAAACCCCGGCACGATCCGCAGCTTCTCGACACCAAGCAGCACAAACGCCCCCCAGAACAGGTCGATCAGCTGGCAGGCGATAAACAGGAGCGGCAGCGGCAGGGCGGGCGCAAGCCGTTTGGCGACAAATGCCGCCGAGTAGTGACCGATGAACATGAACGGTTTTCTCCTTCATTTGTCGCGAATGTGTTGTGCGCAAATTAAACCGGATCACAAGGGTTTGAGCCATAACATATTTATGGCATATTGCTGTAAATAAACCTAAGCGCGACAAGCGGTGTTGCCAAAAAGAGAAGAGAAAGAGAGAGTCATGTTATTTCTGAAAAGTACGGCAGTGCCCGTTGCGCCTGGTGTCTTCACGGTCGATGTCGCAGCCAAGCCGCCAGGCAAGACCTTCATGATTTACATTGCGGTCGATGCGGCCAATCCGCCCACGGATTTCATTGGCGCGGTCGAAGGCATGGGCTTCAAGCAGGTGCTGACCAAGCCGTATACCCACCATGATGGCAAGAAGATCATGGACATCCATTTCCAGAAGGCCGGCACCGATATTTTCGAAGGATGGACGGACGCGGAAAAGAACGCGAATCTCGCGCTGATGCAGGAGGTGCTCGGCAAGTTCGATGTGAGCTTTACGCCGCGCGTAATGTCGCTGGCGGAAGCGTATCGCTGAGCCTACGCAGTTAGTCGGACTGCATAAGAAAAAAAAGGCGGACCATGCGGTCCGCCTTTGTGTTTTCATCATCGTCGCCTTATGCGACCGTAAAGTTGATGTTCGCGGTGTTTCCCGCCGTATCGGCTACGCCTACGATGCCGATCACATCTCCCGATGCTATTGAAATACCGGTTCCGCCCAAAGTAACTGTCAATATTGTTTTAGCACCATTCCAGTCGGCGGTTGCAGAGCTTCCAAAATTATGGGAATTGGTCAGCGTCAGCCCGCCGAGCGCGATGGCGCCATCCGTTGCTTCGTTAAATAGCAATGCGAATGTATCTCCTGCAGAAATTCCTGCCGTCCCTGAATCCGTGTAAGTGATCGCCGGCGTGCCCGCAGCGGGCGCCACGGTATCGAGGTTCAACGTCAACCCGGTGCTGGCGCTACCGACATTGCCCGAGACATCGATCACGCGCGCCGTGAGCGTCTTGCTGCCGTCGCTTCCCCAGTTGGCGCCCGCGGGTATGGCAATCGACACATTGGTTGCCGAGACGTGAGCAGCATTCAATACCTGAGTGACCGGCGTCGCAAACGGCGAGCCGCCCAGCAGCAATTCGACGGTGTCGCCTGCGGCGGCGCTGGTACCGGTAAGGTTGACTACGGCGGCCACACCTGCCGTGCGCTCGGTCGCATTGACGCCATTGGTCGCGGCTGCCATCGTGATAGCCGACGTCGGCGCGCCGGGCGCTGTTGCATCGAGCGCGACCGTGAGACTGCCGCCGGCTGTGCCGACATTGCCGGCGGCATCGGTGACGCGCGCGGTCAATGTCTTGTCGCCGGTCGCACCCCATACGGCTGCGCCAGGAATGGTAATGGTCACGTTATTGGCGGTGAGATGGGATGCATTCAAGGTCGCGGTCACCGGCGTGCCGAACGCCGTGCCGCCCAGCAGTATCGCGACACTGTCTCCGACGGCCGCTCCGCTGCCGGTGAGATCGACCACGACATCGACCCCGGCATTTCTTTCCGCGATGCTGATTCCATTGCTGGCGACGGCGACTGCCAGTGCATTGGCGGGCGCGGTCGGCACCGACGTGTCGAGCGTTACAGTCAGGCTGCCGCCCGCCGGGCTGGCGTTGCCGGCCGCGTCCTTGATCCGGACCGTGAGCACCCTGCTGCCGTCCGCTCCCCAGGTGGCGGTGCCGCCGACGGTCAGTACGGCGCTGTGACCGGCTACATCGCCGCTCGTGAGCATACGGACTACCGGCGTGGCGAATGCGGCGCCATCGATCATCAGTTCGACGATATCGCCGACCACGGCCGAGCCGCCGGTCAAGTCGACGCTGAACGCCACGCCCGCTGTTTTTTCCGCGGCATTGATCCCGCCCGCGGCGGCTGCGGAAGTAAGGGCGCCGCCAGGTGCGCCAGGTGTCACCGTATCGAGCACGACGGAGACGCTCTTGCCTTCGGTACCCAGGTTGCCGGCGGCATCCCTGATCTTTGCGCTGATGAGCTTGGTGCCGTCGCTGCCCCAGCCGGCGCTATTGCCAATGGTGACGGTTGCCGCCTTGGCGGTAATGTCGGCGGCGGTCAGCGTATAGGTGACCGGCGTCGAAAACGATGCGCCGCCAATCAAAATTTCGAGCACATCGCCGGCAACCGCATTGCTGCTGCCGAGTGCTGCGACGACGGCGACACCGGCGGCTTCTTCGGCGGCGCTGATGCCATTCGTCGCGGCCGCAATGGTGATGGCCGGACCGGCCGGTCCGGTGGAATCCAGCACCACCGTCAGGCTGCCGCCTCCTGCACCGATATTGCCGGCCGCATCCTTGACTCGCGCGGTCAGCACCTTGTTGCCGTCGTTACCCCAGTTCGCGCCGGCCGGGATGGTGACGGTCGCACTATTGGCGGTAATATCAGCCGCCGTCAGCACCTTGGTCGCTGGAACAGAGAAAGCCAGCGCGCCGATCAGAATTTCAACGGTGTCGCCGGCCGCCGCATTGGTGCCGGCCAGTGCAACCACGACATCGACGCCGGATGCCTTTTCCGCTGCGCTGATGCTGTTCGCGGCTGCAGCCACTACCAGTGCGGTGGTGGGGGCCGTGGGAGCCGTGGTATCCAGCACCACCGTCACGCCGCCGCCAGCCGGTCCGACATGGCCGGCCGCATCCTTCAGGCGCATCGTGATCAGTTTCTCGCCATCGCCGCCCCAGCTCGCCGCCGAAGGAATGGTGAACGTCGTTTTACCTGCCGTGATGTCGGCTGCCGCCAATGTCTTGTTGAGCGGGGTGGCAAACGGCACGCCGTTGATCAGCAACTCGACGATATTGCCGGCGACCGCATTGGTGCCGGCGAGATCGGCGACCACGGATACGCCCGCTGTCTTTTCCGCCGGGCTGATGCCGTTTGCACCTGCCGGTACGGTCAGCGGCGCGGTCGGCGCGCGCAAACCGCCGGAATTGTCGTTGTCGATGGACTCTTTCGCCGCCGCGACACTGGCCGAAGTATCGGACACGCTGCCCATGATGACCTTGAGCGTGTCGATGCTGATTTCCTTGCCTTTGGCCAGCTGCTGTTCGACCGCATGCTGCGCGACCCCATACCGGTTGACGATGAAGGTCTTGCCGGCGGTACCGTCCGGCGTATTCAGGCCGGCATTGATCATGTCCAGCACCAGCGAACTGCGGCTGCGCCCGCCGCTGAGCTGGCTCGTCCAGTACGCCAGGCCTTCGTCGTCGGGCAGCTTGTTGAAGATGTTGATGTAGATAAGCGTCAGGAAGGCATCGTTGGGCATTGCATCCGGATAGATGGCCTTGACGATGCCGAGATTGAAGACGATGTCGACGACTTGCGCGAAAGTCTTGCCCGCCGCGAGCTGGCCGCTCCAGTAATCGAACCCGCCCTTTTCAGGCGCGCGGTTGAAGCTGGCCATGTACAGTTTGATAAGTTCCAGCTGCGTGCTGTTCAGTGCCATGATGTCCTGATGTCGAGTGATGCCTGCCGCCGAAACAGCGGTGATCGCGGACAGCCGTGACTGCCCGTATCCCCTGTTTACGGCACGATTCACTCAACATGTAGGGTAGCGGCGTTCTTCCTGCGCGGTGCCTAAGGCTATCGATCAGGCGACCGAACTGTTCAAGGCTTCGTGCACCAGTCCATCGATTTCACCGGTAATGTCGGACAAAACGCCGGCCACCACCGAGAATTCGCGTCCTGCGTGCCCGGCGCGGGCCGCCACGATCTGTGCGTTGAATGACACCATCCGTGCTTGCCGGGCGATGGATTCGATATCGTTCATGATGCCGTGCAAATGCTTGCGCACGTGTAGAGCATGGCGCTTGGACAGGTCTTCGTAGATTTGCGTCAGCTGATTCAGTACCGCCAGCATCGGCGTCGCGCCGCGCACCAGTTCATCTAGGAGGGCAGGCGCCTGGCGAGCACCGGATTCGATCGCGGTGAGCGCACGCTGGGCCAGCGAGGCGAAATCGCGGATGTTGCGGTCGGCCTGCGGCGTACCGAAGTAAGCGTTCTTGAGTTCGCCGGAAAAATCATCCGGAAGCTTGCGAGCCTCGTCCACCAGCGCAACATGCGCATCCTCGAACAGTTTGAGCGCACTGCGCGCGGTCGCTACCGCATCGTCATGGCTGAGCGATGCGAGCACCGCATACAGCACCAGCCGCTGCGAGGTGAAGCGACGACGTCCGGAAAGGTTGATCATTGCGGCAAAGACTTCGCCGGAAATTTTGACGCCTCCGGTCGTGGTGGCAGTATCTGGCCTCTTTGCAATGGCAAGCGAACTCATAAGCATTCCTCGATAAGATTATTGCTTTGTGGATAGCATTTTCCATGCCTGCATAATGCGCCATGCCTTGCAACGCAATTGGTTGCACGTATTGCCGAACAGGGCAGCCGAATGCTTCACGAGAGGGCAGTTCTACTGCCGTGCACCGGTCCGGTTCATGCCGGGTTCGCCACAGTCTCCGGAGTATGCTAGGCTACGGCCTCCCGCCGCCGCCCTGAATCAAGGTGGCTGGCCTGGCGGGAAGCAACGCTGTTTGATCACTTTCCCTTATCGCGGGAAAACTCCGGGCGTGCTGCGGGCAATTGCGCGGCATCGACCTGTCCACGGCATGCACTCGCCTTACCAGGCCAGTCGCATACCGCAAACGATGGCGAAGACGTTTGCACAACCACCCCCCCCATGTTGTGTTCTCAAGCCGCAGCTACCAATGCGGTCGTGAGGATGCTTGACGCTTTGACTTGACGCCCCGCTGCGTCGGACTTGCATGACGAAACGCTGCGCTGCCGGCCGGCGCCATCGGCGCATTTGCCGCCGCTTTCTTCATCGTCCGCTTCGGGCTGCGGCCAAGACCACACCTACTTTTTATAAGAAGACGACATGAACAAGCTGGAACAACAAGCACTCGATTACCATGCCGCCGGACAGCGCGGCAAGATCGCGATCCAGGTCACCAAGCCGGTCGCCAGCCAGGCCGATCTCTCGCTCGCCTATTCGCCAGGCGTAGCCGTTCCCTGCGTTGAAATCAACAAGAACCCGGCAAAAGCCTATGAGTACACCGCGAAAGGCAATCTCGTTGGTGTGATCACCAACGGCACCGCAGTGCTTGGCCTGGGCGACATCGGCGCACTGGCCGGCAAGCCGGTCATGGAAGGCAAGGCGGTGCTGTTCAAGAAGTTCGCGGGTATCGACGCATTCGACATCGAGATCGATGAAACCGACCCGGACAAGCTGATCGATATCATCGCCGCGCTGCATCCGACCTTCGGCGGCATCAACCTCGAAGACATCAAGGCGCCGGAGTGTTTCCAGATCGAGCGCACGCTGCGCGAGCGGCTGTCGATTCCGGTATTCCATGATGATCAGCATGGTACGGCGATCGTGGTCGGCACCGGTTTCCTGAATGCGTTGCATCTGACCGGCCGCGATATCTCGCTGGTCAAGGTCGTATGTTCCGGCGCCGGTGCGGCCGCTATCGCCTGCCTCGACATGCTGGTGGACCTGGGTGTGCGGCGCGAGAATGTCTATGTCTGCGACAGCCGTGGCGTGCTCACCACCGAACGCGAACTGACCGCCGAAAAGCGCGCATGGGCGCAAGCGACCGATGCGAAGACGCTGTCGGACGTGATCGGCATGGCGGATGTGTTTCTCGGCCTGTCAGGTCCGGGTTTGCTGAAGCAGGACGACGTGAAAAAAATGGCGGCTCGTCCCATCGTGTTCGCGCTGGCCAATCCGGAACCCGAACTGCGACCGGAACTGATCCGCGAAGTCGCGCCCGATGCCATCATCGCGACCGGCCGTTCCGACTATCCGAACCAGATCAACAATGCCTTGTGCTTTCCTTACCTGTTCCGCGCCGCGCTCGATACCGGCGCGACCACGATCAATCAGGAAATGAAGCGTGCCTGCGTGGTGGCGCTGGCGGAAATGGCACGCAGTGACGACCAGTTCGGCAAGCAGTACATCGTGCCGACGCTGCTCGACAAGCGCTTGCTGACCGGCGTGACGCCGCAGATCGCCGTTGCCGCTCAGGCAAGCGGCGTGGCGCGCCGGCAGATCGATGCAGCACAGTACCGCGCGCAGCTCGAAGCCCTTGCGCAGACATTGCTGTAAATCGGATGCAGCCTCAGGCTGCGTTTAACACGCGATGATGAAACGCCAGATGGTCTTCGACAAACGTGGAGATGAAGTAGTAGCCATGGTCGTAGCCTTCATGCCGGCGTAGCGTCAGCGGCTGCCCGGCCGCGCTGCATGCCTGCTCGAACTGCTCGGGCAGCAGTTGCTCGTGCAGGAATGTGTCGCCCAGTCCCTGATCGATCAGGATGCCATGCGGAAAAGGCGTTTGCCGGTGCTTCATCAGCGCTGAGGCATCATGCTCAAGCCATTGGTTCCCGTCATGGCCCAGATAGCGGCTGAAGGCGTTTTGACCCCACGGACAATGGGACGGCGCCGTGACTGGCGCGAATGCCGATACCGATTTGTATTTGTCCGGATGGCGCAGCGCGAGCACCAGTGCGCCGTGTCCTCCCATCGAATGGCCGAAGATGCCGGTGCGCTCTGCATCGGCATTGAATTCGCTGAAGATCAGTTCGTGCAGTTCATCGGTGACATACGACTCCATGCGGAAGTGTTTGCTCCACGGGGCTTCGGTGGCGTCGAGGTAGAAGCCGGCGCCGTGGCCGAAGTCCCAATCCTGGTCGGCGCCGGGTATGCCGGTGTCGCGCGGGCTGGTGTCGCAGGTGACGAGCATGATGCCGAGTTGTGCGGCGATGCGTTGCGCGCCGGCTTTGATCATGAAGGTTTCTTCGGTGCAGGTCAGGCCTGCCAGGTAGAACAGTACGGGGACTAGTTCTTTTTCTTCGACCGGGGGGTGGAAGACGGAGAATTGCATGGGGAGGCCGGTGGTTCGGGAGTCGTGGCGGTAGTAGGCTTGGATGCCGTTGAAGCAGGGGTGTTCGGAGAGGATTTGTAGCATGGTGTGGTCCTCGTGTTTTGGGTGTCTCTTCGGTGATTCTGGGGGGCATTTCTTCGGTCAACCTAGCCGGGACTGGCCCCGGCGGGCCACTCACTTTCTTTGCTTCGCCAAAGAAAGTAAGCAAAGAAAGGCGACCCCACTGCCGCGCCCCTTCGGGGTTCCCAAAAGGGCGCTGTCTAAAGCGGGAAGCGCAGAACTCGCCTTCGGCTCCCCTCGGCGGGCCCAAACAACTGCGCTTCTTTATCCGCTTTAGACAGCGCCCTTTTGGCGTCGGCAGAGGGGGAAACTGCCAAAGCCTTTATAAGTGCTGAGTGATGCAGAATTGACTCATTCCACTATTGACGCCGCCAGAACCCCTCTCCCGCAAGCGGGAGAGGGGCAGGGGGTGAGGGCGTTCGTCAAGACCTCTTGCTCCCCATCCCCCTCAATACATCACCACCGACCTGATCGATTCCCCGCTCTTCATCAAATCAAACCCCTCATTGATCCGCTCCAGCGGCAGCTTATGCGTGATCAGATCATCGATATTGATCTTGCCTTCCATATACCAGTCGACAATCTTCGGTACATCAGTTCGTCCGCGCGCACCGCCGAACGCCGAACCCTTCCACACCCGCCCGGTGACGAGCTGGAACGGACGTGTGCTGATTTCCTGTCCGGCAGCAGCCACGCCGATGATGACCGACTGGCCCCATCCCTTGTGGCAGCATTCGAGCGCCTGGCGCATCGTGGTGGTATTGCCTATGCATTCGAAGCTGTAATCGGCGCCGCCATCGGTAAGCTGCACAATCGCATCGACCACGTTCTCCACTTCCTTAGGATTGATGAAATGCGTCATGCCGAACTTGCGTGCCATTTGTTCGCGTGCCGGGTTGATGTCCACGCCGATGATCTTGTCGGCGCCGACCATTCTTGCGGCCTGGATCACATTGAGGCCGATGCCGCCAAGGCCGAACACCACCACATTCGCACCGGCTTCGACCTTGGCAGTGAACAGCACCGCACCGACACCGGTGGTCACGCCGCAGCCGATGTAGCAGACCTTGTCGAACGGGGCATCGGAACGGATCTTTGCAACGGCGATTTCCGGCACGACGATATGGTTGGCGAAGGTCGATGTGCCCATGTAGTGGAACAGGGGTTTGCCGCCGATGGAGAAGCGGCTGGTGCCGTCGGGCATCAGGCCGCGTCCCTGCGTCGAGCGTATCGCCTGGCACAGGTTGGTCTTTTGCGACAGACAGAATTTGCATTGCCGGCATTCGGGCGTGTACAGCGGTATCACATGGTCGCCTTGCTTGAGCGAGCGCACATCGGGACCAACGTCGACTACGACGCCGGCTCCCTCGTGTCCGAGTATGGCGGGAAAGATGCCTTCCGGATCAGCGCCCGACAAGGTGTAGTAATCGGTATGGCAGATGCCGGTCGCCTTGACTTCGATGAGGACTTCGCCGGCACGCGGGCCGTCAAGATCCACTTGTTCCACGGATAGCGGTGCGCCGGCTTGCCAGGCGATTGCGGCTTTGGTCTTCATCGGACCCTCCTTGCAGATGAATTTAATTGGACGAGAAACTGCGATGCACAGTCCTCGAAGTATGACCATATTTATTTCATCCTGCCGGAGCCGGTTTGTCCGTCGTGTCCGATCAGGGATCAGGTATTGCGAATCACCACCAGTCGCGACAGGCCGAACAGGTTGACCTTCTTGACCGATTGCACTTCCCAGTCGTATTTCATGATCTGTTCGTCGAAGCAAAAGTCCGAACGGAAACCGATGCGATTGGCCAGCGAGCGGACTGCCCGTTCCAGAAACCACCAGAAGCGGCTGCCGCTGAAGTGGTTCAGGATCAGGATAGTCCCGCCCTTGCGGCATACGCGCCGGATCTCCGCGACCAGGCGTTCGGGATGCGGCGTTACCGACAGCACATAAGGCATTGCCACGCAGTCGAAAGATCCGTCGGGAAAGTCCATCATCTCGGCATTCATCGCCACCAGGTGAATATTGCGACTGTGCAGGGCCTTCGCACGTTCTCGCGCAATCTCAAGCATCTCGTTGGAAATGTCGATGCCGACAACGGACGACGTAGCCGGATAATTTCCCAACGTGAGGCCGGTACCGACGCCGACTTCAAGAATGGAGGTGGGATGAACCGCGTTGACTGCAGCAGTCAATGCGCGGCGGCCAGGTTCGAATGCGGCCCCGAACAGGCTGTCGTACAGCGGCGCATAGAAACGGTAGGTGCTGACTACATTTTCGACGGAAATTTCAGCCATACGCAGGAGGGATAGAGTTAGGTGGATGGGAGCTTGTCAAACGGGAACACGCCTGACATGGTCAAACTGATAATTAAGACATGTGGATGCACGAAAGTTCATCACCGGTATGACCGGCTGATACAAGTCGCGCAAGTAGCCGGTGCGCGGCTTCAAGGGGAGCCCGCGCCGGGAATCTGCACCCGGGCTGCCTGAATACGGCCATTTCTTTCGGCGAGTGCGCGCGTCTCTCTGGAAACGCGTCCTGTCACCATGAACAAGGTATTGCCTTCGGGGCCGCCGAGCGTGCAGGCGATGGCCTGATCCTGCACACTGATGCGATCCGCGATATCGCCGCCTTCACGCACACGCAGGAATTCCGACGTGGTCGGCGAAGCGACCCAGACTGCGCCCTCCGCATCGAGGCAAATACCATCGGGGGAGGCTTCGCCTAAGTTTGCCCATACCCTGCGCCGGCCAAGCGAGCCATCGGCCGCGATATCGAAAGCGGTCAGCCGCTTGCCGAAGGTTTCGGCAATGATCAGCGTCGACTGGTCAGGGGTGATGACAGCGCCGTTGGGGAACAATAATTCGTCAGCCACCGGCCGTATGCTGCCGTCGACATCAACCATCAGCAGCACGGTCGACTGCACCGGTGCACGGTTGAGCATGTCGAAGCCGAAGTTGCCGATGTAGGCACGACCTTTACGGTCCACCACCATGTCATTGCAATGGTGCGGTGTCAGGTCACTCAGATCGGCTACCGTATTGAGCCCGTCATGGTCGAGGCGCAGCAGGCGGCGGTCGTTCATCGACACGACCAGCATGCGGCCATCCGGAAGCCAGCCCAGCCCCGAGGGCTGGCCCGCGACTTCGCACACCGTTTCCGGTTCGCCGCCCAGGCGCAGGCGCATCACCTTGTGCGTGTAGAAGTCGGAAAACCACAGCATGTTCTCGTGCCAGCGCGGCGCTTCCGCAAAAGCGAGCCCGTCGACCACCGTTTCGATGTGTACGTCTTGCACCATCTGCTCTCCTCAACATGATGTCTTATACCAATCCGCATCCCTAACTCAACATGACATTTACGTTTTTCCGTTTGGCGGCGTTGCAGTCGAAAAAATCCAACGACTTCATTTGTCATGTTACGAGTCAGGATTGGTATTGCTTGCGGACATCTTACCGGCATTGGCGCATGCATGCATGCCGCACATGGCGGCACCCGTTGCCTGCTTATTTGGGCCGTGGATCCTGAAGGTCGCTGCCGGGGGAAGACAGACGGTTCTCACGCACCTCGCATACGGCCGCCGCTACCGCACGGGCGACGTTGCGCGTTTCTTCCTGCACCGCGATATCGTGGTCCAGGGCTTCGTGGCTTTGCGCATAGGATTCGTAATAGCCGATATAGCGATCAAGACGCGATTGCTTGCCGGCATCGATCAAGCCCATCCAGTCCAGCCAGTCGGACAGTCCGCGCCGCACGCCTTCAATACCCGCGACGTCCCCATGCACCATCAAACCGTATGCGCGGCCGGCAAGGTGTTTGGGATAAGGCCATCCTGCGTTTTCAATGGCTTTTGCTTTTTCGGCGTTCTTGCCCGAGGTGGTAGTCGGGTCCGGATTGCCGCCATCGGCGCAGACCAGCCTGTCCATCATCAGCTTGAGCACGCTGGGTACCTGATACCAGTAGACCGGGGTGAGGATGATGATGGCATGCGCGGAGACCCATTTTTCATAGATCTCGTTCATCCAGTCATTGGTCATGCGCTGCGCATGATTGGGGTAGCAGCTGCATGGCCAGTGGCACAGCGGCATCGCGGTGGATACGCAGCCCTTGCAGGGATGGATGTGGCGGTCGTAATCCGAGGTGAGCAGGCTCAGGTCGAGCAGATCGGCTTCGATATCATGTGCGGTCAGGATTTCTTCGGCGATGCGGGTCAGGCGGAAGGTCTTGGAAATTTCGCCGGGGCAAGAGCCATCGTTGCGGGCCGACGCGCATATCAGCAATACGCGCGAGCGCGTGGCCGGATCCTTTTGCCGCGCTTCCGCTGCCAGCAGCCGCTCGTGGGCTTCGCGCCACTCGATCGAGAGATCGTAATCCGGATCGGCATAGCCCGGACCGGCCTTGACGGTCACCGGCGCCTTGCGGCTATGGCTATAGTTTTCCCAGGCGATTTCTTCGACTACGCGCAAAGCATCTTTCGCCTGGTCGAAGGTGGGATCCTTGAACGATTGATGAAAGCGGATGCGAAATTCCTCGCGCTCCAGTGTGGGAGGAGCCTGCCCGGTACGAGGTTTCGTCATTGAATGAAAGGAGGAAGCGATCCGATGATCGATGCGATGATTTTACGCAGCTGCTGACTAGTAGCTTTGCTGAAGCTCAAGCGGAAACGGCAACTTGCTTTGATATGCCTTCAGACAATATTTATCTCGAGGAATGATCCTCGTCGCGCTTAGCCTTCGCATCGCGGCGCAGGCGTTGCAATCCAGGCGGCTCGCCGCCGAACCACATCCATTGCGGATCGGTCGCGCCGCGGTTCAGACACCAGGTATGCCAGCGCATCGTCACATGGAAGCCGAGCGCTATGGCCGTCAGCGCAAGCAGGACTGCGGCGGTAAGCCAAGCGAATACCGTCACTAATGACACGTCCGGAATCGTTTTCTGGGCGAAATAAATAATCAGCGCGGAAATCACCGTCACGCAGATCAATACGCGCGCCAAAAATCCGAAACGGGCCTTACGGTTCATCATGTCTCCTTGCCGCGATCATGCGGATGCCGAAGCATACCAAACCTGCACACCGCTTCATCGGTTTGAGAGGAAATCAGGCGGCTTGGTTCAGTGCCGATCGAACGGCATGCGGCGATATCGGGTCAGCATGCGTTCCAGCATGTCGAACGCAAACTGCGTGAGCAGGGCCAGCGCCGCCGCCGGCAGTGCGCCTGCGAGCAACATGTCATTGTCATTGATGGCGAGGCCGGTCGCGATGCGTTCGCCATAACCGCCGGCACCGATAAAGGCGGCGATGGTGGCGGTGCCCACACTCATGACGGCGGCGGTCTTGATGCCGGCGAGGATGACCGGCAGAGCAAGCGGAAGATCGACATGAAGCAGCCGGTCGCGTTTGGTCATGCCCAGGGCCAAGGCAGCCATGCGCAAGCCGCCCGGCACCTGTTCGATGCCGATACTGGTATTGCGTACGATGGGCAGCAGCGCATAGAGAAAGAGCGCAATCAGTGCCGGCACCACGCCGATGGTTCCCAGCAGCGGAATCAGCATGGCCAGCAGCGCCAGCGACGGTACGGTCTGCAGTACCCCGACCACAGCCATCACGGCATGGCGCACACGCGGTACATAGGCGGCAAGGATGCCGAGCGGCACGCCGATTGCGGTGGCGGACAATACCGACAGCAGTACCAGCAGCAAATGCTCGCGCGTCAGTCGCCACAATTGACCGTCAAACAGCCTGGCCTGCACACCGCCGGCTTGCCTGGCTTGCTGCTTGCCGTTCGACAGGAAGCCGGCGGCAACCTCGGAAAACGGTTTGCCTTCCAGTTCCGCGCCTGCATTCATTGCGAGCATATCGTCAGCGGAAATTTTTCCCTGCAATTGCTGCAACGCCCGCCAGGCATCGGGAAAGCGTTGTGCGATATCCAGCCGGTACAGCAGCAGGGCATCGTAACGGGGAAAATAGCCTGCATCGTCCTTGAGCACATGCAATCCGTACTGCCGGATCTTGGCATCGGTCGCGTAGATGTCGATCACATCGACCTGGCGCGCCGACAAGGCCTGATAAGCAAGACCGTGGTCCAGCCCGGTCGGTGTGTGCGGCAGCCCGTAACGCGCGGCCAATCCCGCCCAGCCATCGGCGCGACCGATGAACTCATGCGACAGGCCAAGGCGCAAGCCGGGATGGCGGGACAGGTCGCCCAGCGTTTCCAACCCGAGCTGGCGATCGCTGCCGCGCACCGCCAGCGCATAGCTGTTGTTGAAACCGAGCGGCACCGCTGCGGCCAGTCCGAACGACGCCAGCTCGCGATTGATTTCTTGCAGAGAAACGGGTGACTTATGCTTGAGTATTTCCTGATCTATCGTGCCCAGGTATTCGGGATAGATATCGATGTTGCCGGACTTCAGCGCTTCAAAGACGATGGCGGTATTGCCGAGACCTTGCTTGTGTTCCACCTGGGTATGCGGCGCGGCAGTCTGGCGGATGACCTCTCCGAGCAGGTAAGATTCGGTAAAGCGTTTTGAGCCGACGCGCAGAACGTCGGCACCTTGCGCGGCGAACGATGCCAGCAGCATGGCAGCCGCTGTCACGCAGAGCAGGAGCTTGGTACCAATCCCGGCCCATAGCGTGACATGCCATCGCGTCTTTTTCCGGGCGCGCCGAAGCCGCCTGCCTGCGTTGCACTCGTCGTCCATAGCACCGCTATGGACTCCTCCTGCGCCTTGCCAGTCAAAAAAATCCATCGATGTCATTTGCCACGTTATGGGTCGGGATTGGTCCATGACGCAAGATCGACCGATGTGTCATGCGACATGCCTCGTTCTTTTGTCAGCCCGGCTTGCCGGGAATCGTGCAGCGCGCATCCTTGTAAGGCCCGGCAACCCGTTCCCAGCCAGCGCCCGGCGAATTCTGGGCGCAGGTTTCGCCACCGTCTGTCAGGCTGCGCCATATATGCCACGCAGCCAGGGCGGCATGCGCGGCACACATGCCGCTCAACAATACCGCGCCGGCGATGGTGGCGATCACGGCAATACGCCTACGCATGTGCCGGCCTCAATAGCTTCCCATGAAATCGCGTTTGCCGATTTCTACACCATTGTGACGCAGGATTGCATAAGCGGTAGTCACATGGAACAGAAACTGCGGCAGCGCATAGTGCAGCAGATAAGTCTGTCCCGCGAATTTTCTTTCGCGCGGCGTGCCTTGTTGAATCACCACTTCACGTTCTTCGCTGCCATTGATTTGCGCCGGGGTAATGCCCTCGATCAATGCCAATGTCTTTGCGATTCGTGCACGCAATTCATCGAAGCTTTGCTCCTTGTCTTCATAACTTGGTATCTCCATGCCTGCCAGTCTGGCGCAGGCGCCTTTGGCAAAATCGCTGGCGATTTGCACTTGGCGTGCGAGCGGAAGCATGTCGGGGAAAAGTCGCGCCTGCAGCAGGGCATTCGGATCGATCTTCTTTGCGCTCGCATGCGCGTCGGCCTTGTTCAGCACGTCGTTAAGGCTGTTGAGCATCTGGCGGAATACAGGGACGGATGCCGCATACATCGATATTGCCATCGGGTTCTCCTTGAAATGGAGTGACGAGTATAGCGGTCCAAGAGCCGGCACGCTGAGGTCGTGCGGGCCGGCGACGCGTTTGATTTGACACAAGCACTGTGTCCAGAGTCGTCCTATTGTGAAGCGACGGCATATTCATGACTGCCGTTCACCAAGGAGACCATCATGAATGAGCAGCAAAACACGCAGCTCGTCCAGCAAGCCTATGCCAAGTTTCAGGCAGGAGATATCCCCGGCCTGCTTGAAATGTGCGCGGACGATATCGAATGGGAACTGGACCCTAACGACGACGTGCCGTTCAGCGGTGCGCGGCATGGCAAGGAAGCGGTAAGGGAATTTTTCAGCACCCTCGACCAATCGCAGCAACCACTGCATTTCGAACCACGCGAGTTCATTGCGCAAGGCGACAAGGTGGTAGCACTCGGCCACTATGCATGGAACGTGAAATCCACCGATCGCACCTTTGAAAGCGACTGGGCGGAAATCTTCACGATTCGCGATGGCAAGATTGCACGCTTCCGCGAGTTTGCCGATACCGCCGCCGGAGCCGCCGCTTATCGTTCGCATTAGTGACATTAGCGCCGAAGGGAGAAGCGAGCGACAGTAGATGCAGCATGAGTCCATATTGCTTGCGTAATTGTCAATCAGTTGCCTTCGTCAATTGATAGCCGTCAACCGGAATCGCGCTGGGGCTCGTATGTTATGTAGATAGATAGTAGATAGCATGCGGCCCCGCGGATACGGAGCGGGTTGATGAATTTACACGATGGAGGAAGGTATGGAATTACTCTGGTTTCTTCTAATTGGTCTCATCGCCGGGTGGCTGGCGAGCGCAATTGTCGGCGGCGGATTTGGCGTGGTCGGCGATATCGTTGTTGGAATAGTAGGCGCCTTCCTTGGCGGTTTCCTGTTTCGCAGTCTTGGCATCTCGGCAGGCGGCGGCATGCTGGGCAGCATCATCGTTGCCACGGTCGGCGCCATTGTGCTGATTCTGTTGCTGCGCCTGTTCAAACGCGCGTAGAGGAAAGGGAACGGACCGGAGAAAGGAAGCAAAGCCATCGGTGAGAAAGACGCAGTAAAGCGCCAATAGCCAGACCGTTTCGCAGTTCGGTGTTGGAACAGAGTGAACAGGGCGCCGCAAGCGGGCGCCCTGTTGGTTTTGCGTCGACGAAACGGACGCTTCCAGGATTACTTTCCAACTTGGTGCAACAATGCCTCGGTGACTTCCACAATCGATTTCGACTCGAATTCCGGTCCTGTCGCCTTGGGAAACGAGGATTGCGATGATGCGTTTGTGGTTTTGCCTGACCATTTTTCCATCAGGCGGGACAGTACATTTGCGGCATCCACATTGCCGCTCCTTCTGCGATCTTGCATAACACCCCCAAAGAAAACTTAGTTGCCGATGGCCAATTTTGGTTCTATGACGTCCACAAATTATTTATATTGGCCGGCACATCATTGTCTTCTTGATATGTAAGTTACCTGTATTGCAACTCTGTGAGGCAGTGAGTCAGTCGTCCGCCGGATGTCTCCCATGAACGTGGGAGATACAAGACACTTGCCGTCCGCTAATCTATGCGCGCTTTTTACGTTCCCGGAAAGTCGCATGTCCTATTTTCTTCGCTATGCCGTCACGCTGCTCGCCATGGCCATGCTGTGCGCCGGATGCGCGTCAGTGCAAATGGCCAGTACCAAAGAGGATGCCAATGCAAAGACGTTCGCCGTCGACGCGGAAAAAGCTAATATCTACATTTATCGCCATGGAGCCCATGGCGGCGCGTCTACCGTACCTGTCATTATCGATGGCAGAAAGATCGGCGAGACGGCGGTCAAGACCTTCATGCGGATCGCCGTGCCGCCGGGCGAGCATACGCTGGTATCGCGCGGCGAAAAAAGCGATGCGGTGCTGTCCATCAGAGCAGTCGCCGGGAAAAATTATTTTGTTTCGCAACTGATCGATGCCGGCATGCTGTCGCCCGGCTCGGCGCTCAAGATGGTCGATGACGATGTCGGCAGGAGAGCGGTGCAGGAATGCGCATTGATTGAACAATGGCTTTGAGTGCGCCTGTCAACATGCCGCTTGCGGCATTGCGGCTTCTTGTCATCGTCATGTCGGCAGGATCACGGGCGCATGAGCCGGTATCCGCCTTCGCGCCTCTGCGGTAGACTGCTGCGTCCGCCATTCACAGTGATTTGACCGACCATAACAAGGACTCGACCAAGGGAGAACCACATGTCTGCATCAACCCGTACGACACTCGCAATCTGCATCGCTGCCGCAAGTCTTTCCGCCCATGCCCAGTCACGCGGCCCCGCCGCGCAATATTGGGTCGACCTCGCGACGACCAGCTTCTCGATTCCCGGCATGCCGGAGGAAGGCGGCATGGGAGGCGGATTGCTGGGCGGTCTCATGGGCAATACCGGTATGCCGGGTGCCGGCGGTGGACGCGGGAAGACGCTCGATGCGGAACTGTTCGTGCGCGCCAAGCCTGCCGGTGTGGAAGGCACGCATGCCATCCCGACCGGCATGAGCATGGGTCCTTCGCTGCTGCTGATGCCTCTGCGCCCCAAATCTGCCGGACAGGACGCCACGCGCAACGAACGGCCGGACACCATCGAGAAGCCGAAAGGACGCATCCTGATGTACTGGGGTTGCGGCGACACCATCCGTCCCGGTCAGCCCAAGGTATTCGATTTCGCCAAGCAAAATAATACTGGCGAGTATGCGCAATTCTTCGCCAGTCATGGCGCGGGCAGCCGCGGCGTCGAGCACCGGCCCGGTCATGCGCTATGGCCCAATGAAAAGGACAGCAAGCAGGTTCCCGACAATGCATCGCTGCAGGGCGACCATGCGGTCAGCGGCGAGGGTGTGCCGGCCAGCCTGAAATTCAGCGTGGGCGCGGAATACGACTTTTTGCCGAAGGTAAAGCTCAATACCAAGGGCATGCCGCAGGATGGCGTGCGGGTCAACTGGGCGGCGATGCAAAACGCCAGGGCATACTTCCTGCATGCGCAGGGCGCGGCCAAAGGGCCGGATGGCGCGCAAGACATGATCTTCTGGAGTTCGAGCGAAAAGCCGGAAAACGGCTGGGCGCTGATGAGCTATCAGTCGCAGGCGCAGATCACCAAACTGCTGCAGCAAAAGATCATCCTTCCTGCATCGACCAATGACTGCACGGTTCCCAAAGGTATTTTCGACAAGGTCGAGGGCGCGATGCTCAACATGATCGCCTACGGCCCCGAACTGAATGTGTCGCACCCGCAGCGCCCGACCAAGGCGCCGGCCGACTGGCAACCGGAATGGACTGCGCGGGTACGCATCAAGTCCACCGGCATGGCCATGCTGGGAATGGAAGGCAATGCGAAGGCACAGGGTAGTGGCGCGGGCCGCAGCGAGGGCAACGAGATGAGCAATGGCAACGCCAACAGCGATAACAGCGGCATGCCGGGTATTCCCCTTCCCGACGTGACCAATCCGGTCAAGCTGCTGCGCGGCCTGTTCGGCGGGTAATGCCGCTTGCGGGCTGTTCAATGTCCTGATTGTGGCAGCCCGCAATGAACGCTTTCGCAATCAGGACATAGGCGCCGCGCAGGATAGGACGACGCAAAGGCGAAATCGGTCAATCATTCCGTGCCCGGCATAGGGGACTCATTCCGGTAATACAGTGTCAAACCAAGCTGTTTCCCGGATGATTTTCTTTCTCGCGCATGAAAAATACCTTCCTGCGAACAGGCTTGCTGCTCGCTTGCCTGCATCCCTTTTTCAGCCATGCGGATTCGCTGCCCAAATGGGAACTTGGTGTTGGGCTGGGCGCGCTCAGCGTGCCTGACTATCGCGGTTCAGATCAGCGTTCCGGCTACCTGTTCCCGACGCCTTATTTCGTTTATCGCGGCGATGTCATCCGGGCCGATCGCAGCGGCATGCGCGCCGCGCTTTTCGAAAGCGATCGGCTGGAAATCAACCTGAGCCTGAATGCAACGCTGCCTGGCCGCGACAATGACAATTCCCTGCGGCGCGGGATGGAAGATTTACGACCGACCATGGAAGTCGGGCCGACCGCCGATTTCCGGCTATGGGCTGCCTCGGATGACAGGTTGCGCATGTCCTTCCGCCTGCCCGTACGCGCCGCCTATACCGTCGAGTCTTCGCCGCGCCATATCGGCTGGCTGTTTTCCCCCAACCTGCTATTGCAGCTCAGGGACCCGGCAGGCATGGGCGGCTGGAAGCTTGGCCTGCAAGGCGGTCCTGTCTATGCCACCCGCGACTACAACGGGTATCTGTATTCGGTCAGCGCAGCGGATGCCATCGCCGGCCGCCCTGCGTATGCGGCCGGCAGCGGCTATGCGGGTATGCAAGCCACGGCTACCCTGAGCAAGCGCTTCAGGCATTACTGGCTCGGCGCGTTTTTGCGTTATGACCATCTCGGCGGTGCCGTGTTTGCCGACAGTCCGCTGGTGCAGCGGAATAATGCGCTGACAGCCGGGCTGGCGTTTGCGTGGGTATTCGGCACGTCGTCGCAGCGCGTAGATGCCGACGAGTGAGCGGCAGTGCTGTCCCGTCGTACTTGTGCTCTCGTAGGGGGCGACAGTTGTTGCTAGTGACCGTCCCAAGGGCTCAAGCACTTAACAGGCGTCGTGCTCCCCATGGGATTGGGCGAGTGCTTTACATACTGCGACTAAGCAGGTCCGTAGAAATTTTTGACAAAACCTGCTGCATTTGTATTTCGCTCCCTCTCCCGCTTGCGGAAGAAGGGAGTACTGAACACGACGTGTCAAAAACTTTTGCAGACCCGGTTAGCATCAACCTGCGCACCAGGTTGATGTCCGGTTGAGTAACCAGTTAGGCAAGTGATAGATGCCCTCTTTGAAAGGTTTGCGCCCTTAGCCATCGATGAACCCATCGTCCTTCATCTTCTTTTCAGATAAGTACTCTCGTGCCGCCAGTGTGACGACCAGAATGATGACCACAAGGATGCCCGCTGTAACAGATACCTTTATGAAGTTCTCTGCCGATAATGGCTGCAGCCACAGTTGGGCAATGGCGAGTATGGCCCATCCGACGGCAATGGACAGCGCGCTGATTAAGCCGAGCTTCATGCGTCTTTTTCCAGCACAACTACGTAGGCTTCGCGCTTCCACAACAGCAGCATGCGGCGGATGTCTTTTTCCATCGTGATCACGCGCCAACCTTGGCTTGCGTTCTTGTTTAGAAAGTCAGTGAAACGGACTGGATCTACCTTCGATGCGCCTAGCAGTAGCGAACCCAACATCCCCTCTTGATAAACAACCACTTTGTACTGTTTCATGCGCTTCCTTGTTTTTGTTTGAGTTGGTAGATAAGCGGCCGAATGCCTTAGGGGCCCATTTGCGTCGGCGTGCAACGACGTGAGTTAAGCCACCGAGCATCATCAACATCCTTACGGCTATTAAAATCAGCTCGACGCTGATAATTTATTGGCGATGCCAGGACGTACTCAAATCCCCGCTTAAAATCCATCACCCTATAATTTCCAGGGTACTTGTTTTTAGCTTTAAAGTATTCCAAAACACCAGCCGTATTATAAAAAGTTGTTGGCAGCAGCCTAGGTCTTTCCGGAATCGATATGTCTACAACCGCGATCGGATAAACCGTTTCCAAGTCATGGAATCCCGACGGCACAACGATTCCATGCTGTTCGCAATAGGCCAACATGCGCTTCCGCTTGCTTACGATCCGTTGTCCGTCAAATACGCTCATGTCTTGAGAATTAACGTGTGAATTGATCCGTGCCGAAGGCATCAGAATCAAATGTCATGTTGAACGAAGCCGCTACGCGGAGAAATCGCCTACTCTGGCGACACGAATTATTCTGCACATCCGTCCCCTTGTTCCCAAGCGGTTGATTGTGCAACATTTCGTGAGGATAAACCAGCATGAAGACGAGTCGCACCGCGCACTTCGACCGGCAGTGCCAGAGCCATCTCAAGCACCTCAAACTCAAAGGGCCGCAAGCCAAGACCATAGATGCCTATGCCCGCGCCATCCGGCGCATGGGGACGTATTTCTTGCACTGCATCGACGACCTGTCCGAAGCCCAGCTCACCGATTATTCAGCGATCTGGTCGCCACCCACTCCTGGAGCGCGGTCAAGCTCGACCTTTACGGCTTCAAGTTTTACACTGTCCATGTGCTGCGCAAACCGTGGGTCATGCCGCACCTGATCAAGCCGAAGGCGCAGCGGCTGCCCGATATCGTCACCGTCGATGAAGCGCAGCGCCTGTTTGCTGCAACCCGCAAGCTGAGCGACCGGGTGTCGCGCAGCCACCGACTGTAATCAACGTGCTAATCATCATCAGTTTGAGTTGTTTCACTGGATATTTTCTTTCGGTATGTAGCGGAGGACTTTTTGGGGAAGTGCGGGGGGAGAACAAGATGTCAAAGATTAGCGGAGCGCGCTACACGCTGCGGAATAGACACTTCACAACTGGATCAAGGCACAGGCACAAGGCCAGCTCAAGGAGGCCGGCAAGGCAGTCGGCGCCGAGCAGATGGAAATCAGCCGCTTGCGAACGGAGCTGGCGCGCGTGAAGATGGAGCGCGACATTCTAAAAAGGCAGTCCCTCAAAACCCGAGCGAATCAAATGCAGCGAGCGCGACCAATGTCTGTTGTCCGAATTTTGCACTGCGTCCACCGCTCCATCCAGTTCTCATATTCGGTGCGCATGCATTGTCCTTGAACGGCATTTCTAACATTAGCGCTACGCAATCAAACGCGAGTTCCATGTATGTACTCGCCAATTCAAGGCCGTACTTCTGGTATTTTCCAGGTGGATAGCATCCCGTCGGTCGGAATTCCGTGCTCGCCGCAGCCAGACAGTCAATAAAACGTTGCTGATGCGCCGCTTTTCCAGCCTCGAAGTTATCAAGCATCTCACCGCCGGCGGCGAACACATATGGTAGGCGCTCATCGCCATGCACATCCAAGAAGACATCGCAGCCTACTTTTTCGATACGCCTCTTGACGTGCCAAACTTCAGGACTTGATTCAAGTGAAGGGGAAAGCCATTCGCGGTTCAAGTTGGCGCCTGCCGCATTGGTACGCAGGTTGCCACGTACAGAGCCGTCAGGATTCATGTTCGGTACAATATAAAACACTGCATGGGCCAACAGGCCTCGCACCATAGGGTTTTGCGAATTTCGTAATGCGTCCACCATGCCTTCGGCAAACCATTCGGCCATTGTTTCGCCGGGGTGCTGACGCGCAGTGATCCAGATTTTCCTGCGCTTTCTTTCGTCCCCTACGACAATGAGATCAATATCCCGATCCTCAATTGTCTTTCCAAGACATTCAACCTGCATATGCGGGCATGCCGCGGCACGTTCCAATAGCGACCGGTGCCGAATGAGAGAATAAGGTTCAAAATACGCGTAGTAGACACTATTTCTTTCAGGTGCATGTCGGATCGTCAGTATCTGCCCGTCATAATCTGTCGGCACTCGGATCCAATGTTGCTGGTCATAGCTTGCGACAGCCCGATAATCCTCCCATCCCGCCGGATATGTTGACTGCCCCGCATTCAATATCCGAATCGCGCATTCGTGCGCCTGCGCACCTTGGACGCGAAAATAAAACCATTGTAAAAACTTCGCGGACGAATCCGGCCGCAACATCAGTGAAATGTCCTCGGGATGTGCCGCCGATGCCGCGACGATTGCGCCACCATCGAAATCCTGGCTAATGTAAATTGACATGGTTCGGAAATTAGACAAGCAAAACTGCCCGTCCCCAAAGACGTCCAGAGTTTCGCTCTTCAGAGCGCAAGTGACAAGCTTTGATAGCGAGAGATGTACTGTTCAAACTCTCCAGTCTGCGCTTCTTCCAGCTTGGCCTGAGCATTTACCGACAAGTGCGCTAGGCTTGCATAATGCGCGGCGGTTACATCTGGCAGCGGGCGGGCTCGAAAATATGCCGTGTGGATGGCGCTTTGCTCTAACGTATAACGGAAGAAAGAACCGCCTTTTGCCTGCAGCCCCTTGAGCACCCGCGCCGATGGTGTCAGTTCCGTGTCGTTTAACTTCCGTTGCTGGGCCAGCACGGCGGTCATGTAACCTTCCTTGTCGTCGCAGCCGTCGAGTAGATTGGCAATTTCGGCAATCTTCTCCATTAAGTGCAGGCCCCAGTCTCGGAGGGGGATAGCTTTTCTCTGACGGTGCAAAGTAAGTCCAGGTGATCGGCCCATTTCCACGGCTCGGGAGAAGTTCTCCGCGTTCTCACACGCTTCATCATAGCTTGTCAAAGGGCTTTCCTCCAAGACGCAGTACAGCAGAAACGCTTCGAGAAATCGAGTTGTCTCAAGGCTGATGCCGAGCGGCTCGAACGGATCGATATCGATGCAGCGTACCTCCACATACTGGATACCGCGACGGTATATCGCTTGTAGCGGTCGCTCGTCCGGCAAGGTGACTTGCTTTGGCCGTATAGCCGAGTAGTATTCATTTTCCAGCTGCAGACGATTGGTATTGATTTGTGTCCATTCGCCATTATGGTATGCACCCTGTTCGGCATATGGTGGGTAAGGCTCATTGACTGCTGCAGCGATGCATTCGATATAGTCCTCGACGCTATTGAAGTGCTCGGCGATGCTTGCCTGTGCATTTGCCCGGTAGCCTATGCGGCTCATGCGCAAACTGGTGGCGTTAGGAAGATAGAGCCTGTCCGTGGACATTGTGTGAAAGGGGTAGACGTCATTCCCCGCAAAATTACTGCACATCGCTGGCGATGCACCGAACAAATACATCAGCAGCCAGCTGAAGCGACGGAAATTACGCATCAGACTAATGTACCCCGCTGACCGTAGTTCGTCGGGAAAACCAGTTCCTGTTATGGCCTCCTTCAACAGCGTCCATAAGGAAGGGGAAACGGAAAAGTTGTAATGGATTCCAGCGATGCACTGCATGCTCTTGCCGTACCGTAGCGCAAGGCCGCGGCGGTACACGTGCTTAAGCATGGCGGTATGGGAGGTTCCGTACCACGCAATCGGAATTACATCCTCAGGCGGAAGCGGACAGGGCATGGATTGATTCCAGAGTAGCTCCGTCCCAATGGAAGCGTGCACATACCGATGTAACACATCGAGATTTTCAAGTACGTTACGCACATCCCGCTCTGGAGGCGTGATCAGTTCCAGCAGGGCCTCCGAGTAATCTGTCGTGATATACGGATGCGTCAGGGGAGAACCCAGGTTTTTCGCGTGCCTCGTCGTCGCGAGCACGCCTTCACGACATATGCGCAACGCCTCTCGTTCCACGCCTCGTAGCCCCTCGGCAAGTATATGTCGCGAGCCCCTCTCGGCGAACATCCTGATACGACTAGTAAATAAGCTGCTCATTATCTGGTTCCCGAAAATGCGGGTTCGGCATTACATATAGGCCTAGCGACGGCTTTTAGAGACCTGGCGCTTCGGACGCCAGCTTGCATTCGCTTCGCATCAGCCAGCGAATCAGAGGAGTGGCTATGACGGTGCTAGCAATTGCCATAATGACCAACATCGTGAACATTTGACGCGGCAAGATGCCGAGATCATAGCCAATGTTGAGAGCAATCAACTCCATCAGCCCTCGCGTGTTCATGCATACGCCAATCGTCAGTGCACTGCGGTGTGGTTCGCCTGCCAGTCTGGCCGCAACGTAGGCACCACCAAATTTGCTGGCGAAGGCAATGATGCATATCAATAGGCAGACCAACCATGCGTCACTGCCAGAAAGTGTTCCGATGTCAGTTCTGAGGCCCGTGTACGCGAAGAATATCGGCAGAAAGAACGCATTCACGAGTCCGCCGACGCGTTCCTTCCACGCTCGGACAAACTCACGGTTTTCGTGTAGTGCAACCCCGATGACGAAGCCGCCTATGATCGCGAAAACGCCAAGGTTGCTTGTGACCGCGGCAGAAGTGAAAAGCAAGATCAGGATCAGGGCGATAGAAGATCCTGATAGATGTTTCTGTGCGTTCATGCGTCGCTGCAGGCGCTTCAGAAGGATGGGACGCAAAAGAAGCATGACAAAGACCACATAGGCTAGCAATAGTCCTACCCGAACAGCGAGTGTACCGAATTCGAATTTTGCAGTAATGAGAGCGGACACTACACCTAGGACCAGCCATCCGCAAATGTCATCGACGGCGGCGGAACCGATCGTCAGCGCGGCGGTCCGGGTATGCGAAAGACCCAGCTCCATGAAAATGCGACCTAGGATAGGAATGGCGGTAATCGACATCGCTGTCGCGAAGAAGAGACGAAACGCCAGTTGGTCCGGACGTGCCCCGGGCATCTGTTCCCAGAACCATGGAGCGGTCACATACCCTGCCAAAAACGGGATGACAATGCCCGCAGCGCTGATCAGCACCACAGGGCTCATCCGCCCTGACAGATTGGTCTTGAACTCAAACTCGAGGCCGATCTGGAACATCAATAGAATGAGCCCCGTTTGGGCAAGCCCAACGAAAATTGTGGAGGTTTCTGGTACAAACAGAGACGAAAACCACTGGGGAAACATGGCACCGACCAAGCTCGGCCCAAGGACCAGACCGGCAAGTATTTCACCGGTCACGTCCGTTTGCACCAAGCAGCGCTTTGTGAACCATACCACTACGCGTGTAAGTATCAATATGACGATCAGCTGATACACGAGGTGAAGCACTAAGTGTTCGGCCTGACTGCCTACCGCCGATTGTTGTGCTGCGGCAGCGACGGCGTGCGCAGCGCTAGTTATGTTTTCATTCATGCTGGTTCCAATCCCAAACTCTTATGGTTATCATCCGATTCAACTCGAATTAGTTTGATCAGCTTTGTCAGTGACGGGCACGAAATGCCCATTCCTGTCAAGGTCCGATGTGTCTGCAGTAGGTAATCAACGCCGGATCCCGAAAGCCCATAGGAGGCGTGCAAACAACTTACGATTTCGTCGTCCGTCAGCTTTCCCGCATACGTAGGACGCTGGCGGTCTATAACGAATGCCAGCGCTGCAACCCTTCCGCGGCAGGTATGAACATCAAGCCATCGCGCTTTGTATGACCCGCCTAGCATTTCCCTCCGCCAAAGAAGTTGCAGCTCATCTTTCACCCGCGCTGCAGCAATCCGGTAACAAATGCCACGACAAGACCCGCCGCTATCCAGCGCCAGCACTAGACCTGGATTCTGAGGAGTGCCTCGGTGGATGCGCGATCTGAGATAGAAGCCTCGGTGATATCCGAAGAGAATCGCAGAACAAGATTCTTCATAAACAATCATCGGATTCCACATTAGGGAACCGTAAGCAAAGAGCCAGATATCGGCGCCTGGCACACACCGGTCAAGCACCGCGGACAGTGAAGCCTCTAGCTGTGCAGCAGTTTGCAAGTGCGGCGCCAGCTCCGTACCTTCCATGACATGCCGAGTGTGATCCTCTTCAAAGTTGGAACGGAGTAGGTGGCTCATGAATGAAGCTTGTTCCGAAAATTCATTTAAGATGCAGATTAGCCGGCCACTACTGCGCGTTCAGGATATAGGTGACATTAGGGTTTCAGGCCAGCCTGCTTCCAAAACGATGCTATCAATCCGACGCGACGCTGCATAGATTTCAGGCGACCGCAGGCGAATGCCTTGACCTCGCCAATCGTGCTGCGACATAAGTTGCCTAGTTCTCGTTGCTTCATATAGGCCCAGATGTATTCAGAGGGATTGAGTTCAGGTGCGTAGCCAGGCAAATAGTCGACAACGACCTTTCCCGATGTTGACTTCAGATAATCGGCGACAAGCGTGCTTTTATGCTGAGGCAGACCATCCCAAATAACCAGCAGTTTCCGATGAAGCTTCTTGTGCAGCATCTTCAGAAAATGCACGAGCTCAGATTTGCCAATCGGCCCGTACACGAATCGGAAATAGAAATTGCGCACACCCAGCGCAGCAATCACCGTCAGCTGCTTCCAGTTGAAACTGTACCGCAGTACCGGTGTGCATCCCACCGGTGCCCATGGCTTGATTCGAGTAGGCCTCTCACTCAAGCCGCTCTCGTCGATGAAGAGCAGGATTCTTCTCTCCCGGCGGGCTTTTTTTTGAGCATCGGCCAGCGTTTGAGTCGCCACTGCCGTATCGCTTCTTCATTGCGCTGGCTCGCACGCCCCGCAGGACGTTGGCAGGAAAACCCCATTGCCTTGAGCAGCAACCAGATATTTGTCTTTCCATACGCGATGCCGAACTCCTGCTCGATCAGTTGCCCAATGCGACGCAGTGTCCAGGCATCATTGGGAAATCCGTTCGCTTGTGCTCCCCTGACGAGAAGCTTGCACAGCCACCGTCGTTGCGCCGGATTCAGGCCAGGGCAAGAATCCAATGGCTTGCGACGCCAACCTTCCTTGTCGACGGCCTGCGCTTTAGCCCAGACAGACACGCTTTGCCGGCTTACATGAAGTTCACGGGCCACCTCTGCCTGCTTCATCCCTTTCGCAAGAAGCCGCGCTGCAATCTTGCGACGTTGCTCCAGTGCTTCAAAATCCCGCTTATACCGTTTCTTTGCCATGAGATAACCTCCTGCAGCAAGGTCATCCTTCTTTATACGCCATTTGCCTGTCACCTACTGCCTGAACGCTCAGTAGACTATCCAGTCCGGCGCGCAGGTCGGCGATCAGATCTGCGACGTTTTCCAGGCCAATGCTCAAGCGGATCAGGTAGCCATCCTCATTCCATGGGGCAGCCGTTCGCAGGTCACTAGGATCGAGCGGTAATGCGAGACTGATCGCGCCCCCCCAACTTGCGCCAATCCGGAAATAGCGCAGCCGCTCGATCATCGTGTCAACAGATCTTTTGGAATACTGTGGCTGCAGGACAATAGAGAAGAGGCCGCTAGAACCGGAAAAATCCCGGCGCCATATTTCATGCCCCGGACAAGATGCCAAGGCGGGATGAATCACCTTTTTAATCTCCGATCGCTGTTGCAGCCATCTGGAAATTTCTAGTGCGCTTGCCTGGTGCTGGCGCATGCGAACGCTGAGCGTCGATAAACCCCGCAGGGCTAGGAAGCAGTCCTGAGAAGATACGCCCAAGCCGAGGCTGTGAGCCGTATCCTTAATTTTCCGATAGAGAATTTCATTGCTTACGGCAATAGCACCGAGCAGCAGATCGGAGTGCCCTCCTACATACTTGGTCAGTGCCTGGACCGAAATGTCGCATCCATGACGTAAAGGTTTGAAATGCAGTCCGGCAGCCCAAGTGTTGTCTGCGGCGACAAGGATTCCGCGTTTCCTTCCTATTGCGGCGATGGCGCTGACGTCCGCTATCTCCATCGTAATTGACCCCGGCGACTCGACCCATATGAGACGCGTGTTCGAGCGAATCTGCGACTCTATACCTGAACCCGCAAGAGCATCATAGAAGGAAATTTCAACGCCCATTCCTTGGAGAACGTTCAGGCACAGGTGACGGCTCGGCCCATATACGTTGTCACTGACCAGGACGTGGTCGCCCTGCCTAAGGCAACTGAGGTAGACTAACGAAATGGCGGATAGCCCGGAGGGTGTCAATACGGCCTGATGGTGGCTGGCTTCTAGTTGTGCAACTCTGTGTGCCAATACCATGCTTGTCGGCGTGCCAGATAACCCGTAAGTATAGCCGTCATACCTGCGCGCCCCTCGGTTCTGGTAGGCATCGACGGTGTCAAAGACCACGGTCGAGGCATGGTGGACCGGCGTGGAAAGACTGGAAAAACCGCTTGGTGGTTCATAGCTGTCATGTAACCATTGAGTCTCTTCGTTCGGCGATGAAACATGCATCAGCATCTCCTAATGTCCTGTCTTATTAATTAATGGCGCGGATATTGTGTGGATTCTAGATATCGTTACGGCAGGAAGTGCTGTCATGACATCGGACCGACCACGGTGAATTGGTGCTGGCACAAGTAGAACAATCGCAGTTAAAGTCAATAAGTCGTTAGCCGTCACTGCCAGCGGTGCTGAATTCGCAAAACTGATTTTGTTGGCTTCCTCGGCCGACCATACCCGACAGCAACATGTCACGGCGCTTTGAAGCAACCGACGCGGCCGCGAATAATTGACGCCGCCGATTCATTGCACAGCGTCTGACTGGCTTCACTACGAACTGCGTCTCGGCAAACCCTTTGTGCGCACTATCACCGCTGATTTCATCCTTGCCACGGTACGAAGACTTTGCGAAGGAATCAACAGACACAACAAACACTAGGATGCCACTACGAATCGGCGCTTGATAGCAAGGCTTAACACGGCTGCCATCGTGATGCCGAGCAAGGGAAGAGAGATCGTCGCCAACGATGCCCAACCCCGGCTGGTGATGACGATGCCCGACGCAAGCGCTGATATTGAAGTGGTTCCAAATATCAAGAAGTCGTTGATGCCCTGTACTGCCGCTTTCTCCGCTGGATCGTAGGACTCCGTTAGCAAAGTCGTGCCGCCGATATAAAGAAAATTCCACGCGACACCGAGAATTGCCAAGCTCCACCAAAAGTGTGAGAACGTCGTTCCCGACAATGCTACGCCGACGCACGCGAACATCAAAACAAGTCCGGCGATCAGAATTTTGAGTACCCCAAAGCGCTTGATCAGCGACCCGGTGAAAAATGAAGGCGCATACATGCCGATTACATGACATTGCAGGACCAGAGCGGCATCATTGAAAGGCAGGCCGCATACGTCCATTGCCAGCGGCGTTGCACTCATCATCAAGTTCATCACGCCGTAGCCGACTGCTGCAGAGAGCACGGCCACGATGAAGGTCGGCTGCCGCATGATTTGGTGCAGCGGCCTGCCTTTTGCTGTCTTCTCCTTTTCGCTAGGTTGCGGTATATCGAGGAACCGCACGACCGCTAACGAGAACAGCGCGAACAGAATTAATGCAATGTACGTTGCAAAGAAAGGAACATGCGTTAGATCGCGGGTTATCTTACTTGCCTCAGGCCCCAGTACGCCTCCAACAATTCCGCCGGCAAGTACCAGTGAAATCGCCGTGCTCTTGAAATCTGCCGGTCCAGTATCGGCAGCCGCAAAACGGTAATACTTGCCGAATGCGTTATAGACGCCGGATACAAGAGTTGCGGCGCATAGCAGCCAAAAATTCTGCATAAGAACGGCCACCGCGCCAAGTGACACACCTACAACAGCGAAAAGGGAACCCACGGTAAATCCTGCCCGGCGCCCATAGTGCTTCATGAAACTGGATGCGGCGATCGTCGACAAGGCCGCACCGATGACGTAGGTCATCACTGGAAGGGTCGCTAATCGCTTGTCGGCGGCCAGCGCAAAACCGAGCAGGCCATTGATTGAAATCAGCGTAATGTTGTTAACAAGAAGGAGTGCCTGAGCGATTGAGAGGATTAGCGTGTTTTTTCTGCACTGATTCATGTTTTCCTATCTGGCCGCCCTGCATTTGGCCATATCGAGATACCTTCGGCGTCGAGTGTCTGTTGCACGGCTGGCCTAGCGACAAGCCGCGTCACGTATGTGGTAAGGGCCGGAAATCGCTCCGCCATCTCGTAACTCTGGCGGCATCCCCATCGATAGAAGACAAGCCAGAACGGATCCACAACAGAATATCGGTCACCAAGAGCGAATCGATTCTGTTGCAGATGCTCATCCATCTCGGCAATGCAACGTTGAAAATAATGATGCCCTCCATCTCTCACAGTTGCATAATCCGCGGGATTGAGAACATATCGCTCAGCGCGCCGGATCTGGGCATACGCGACGTGCACGGTATTGGACGACCAGGCTAACCGTTCCAAGCAACGCGCTTCACTCTCAAGGGAGTTTGACGGGAACAGCTCTGAGTCCGGAAAACGGCGTCCCAGGTAAGCAAGAATTGCTGGGGTTTCCGTCATCGTGAAGCCGTCAATCATCAAGGCAGGAACGCGCCCTCTCGGATTAATTTGTAAATACTCGTCGCTGTAATTCTCACGTAGATCGGCTGCGAACCGTTTTGCCGTAAAAGGGACGCCAATTTCTCTTAGCACGATGTGAGGAGCGAGAGAACAAGACCCCGGGGAATAGCACAATGTGATCATAGAATGTCCGCGGCTTGCCGGACGTTATGCCGCCCGGGGCGATTGGTTGTCATGCAGGTTCAAACTGGGCGTGTACATTGCGAACATGATTCGCATATTGCGGCACCGACCACTTTGCCAACTTCGAGATATCACATAGAGAATGCACGGCGTGTTTTTCCAGGAGATTTGAGAAAACCTCGCACAAGAATTGCGCGCGTGTATTCTCAATGGAGAAACGTCTGGTGATTTCTTTAGCAAGAGAAATCTTTTGTCGCGCTATCTCTTCTGCGAAGGGCTGCCGCAACCGATGGTCTTGCGTTCTAAAGAATCCTTGGTAAGCGGCGAAGAGTGAATGCCCGTCATTAGGTGATGCGTATCTACGAAACTGTGCTAGTTCGTCTTCTTGCAGGTTCAGTTCGTTTGTTTCAATAAACCAGCGCACGCTGCTTTCCCAGCACGTATGAAGATTGTCAGGTGTGCGGATTGTTTGCTGCAATACCGGTTGATTGAGGCGTCGCCGGATCTCCAACGCTATGTCGAAACACTGGTTCCTCAACGTTCCGATACTAAATACGAAGGCTCCGAGCCGTCCGCGGCGCGCGATCTCGTCCCCCTGTCTCATCGGACCAACACAAAACAGATTGGTTGATGGCGCGCCTTCTAGAGCAAGCAATTCACCATGTTGAGTGACTTCTAGGCCCCGTCCAGTCTTTATATGAGGTGTCGCAAGGTTTTGCTCTTGGATCATACTCGTCCAGAGGCTATTGCATGTGTTGCCGTAATCGGTGGCATGGCCTAGACAATTGATGATGCGGTCAAAAATTTGCGGATCCTGATTGCCGTTGAAAGTAACGCAAAGCCTGTTGTCATCGTTGACGCGATGAATGTGTTGGATTTGCGCGGCAAGGATTGTGACTTGTCCCGCGGACTGGGAATCGGTTTTCAATCGGGTGCGGATGACATTTCCAATAGCGGGAACCGTACTGGTACGAGAACTAACAATAAGACTTTTGTATTTATTTAGAAGGCAACGAACATCGTTTGCTTCCATTCTGGTCACCAGTTCGGCGACATAAGGTTCCCATGCTTTGATGATGCGTTCCGGAATGATCTGCTCGGGGACGCCGTATTGATTCGCAAACAGGTCGCGCAGATAAGCGAACTCACCCTTAACCCCGTCGACGACGGTGTCTATGCATAGATTCTCGGCGTCCATGAACGGTGGCCGCCGCACTGCGATAATATCGTGCTGATGATCAAGCGGATAAGATGCGTGCATGTGACCAGCACGGGAACAAATGGTGACCGGCCCCGTGTGTCCTTGCTCGACGAGCGATACGACAGCATCAAACGAGGCAAGTCCTGAACCGACGACCATCACCTTTTCGTCTGGCTTCACGGTTGACAGGAGCTCCCGACCACGGCGCGCATACTGGTTGAATATAAAGCGCTCGGAATCCCTGACCGTTTCATAGAATGGTTTAGTCATCGGGGCCAAGTGGCCCGTCGCGAAGACGATATAGTTTGCAGGCAACGAAACGCTTTTTGCGTCACTGCAATCGCTGGCAAGGTAGGTGACGCGCCAATGCTGGTTCTCCCTCCGAGCGTCGAGCACTTCGCCCTTCAGCTCTACAAAGGTGACTCCAGCATGCGCGAGGCGTGCGGCTTCGCCTAGACGATATGCGAGATATTGGCTGTAAATACGCCGGGGAACCATACATGACAAACTAAATGCATGATTCTTCCATTTTGGCGGCCACGTTGCGCGATCGGCGGTTTCGTTAACCCATGTGAGAAAGTCCTCGGGGCGCTCGCGGAACAGAGTTATACGGCCGGCCTGAATGTTAAGTAAGTGTGCCCAAGTAGTTGATGTTTGCCCAAACGCGATGCCTCCATAGTTTGATGCATCGTCCTTCTCAATCAGACAAATCTCTACTTCGCTTTCGCAAAAATGCAAGAGGCGGATAGCAGTCAGAGTTCCAGAAAAGCCAGCACCGATAATTACAATGCGTTTCTTGTTAAGCATGGCAACCCCATTTTTAGTTATTCGGATTTTTCCGTGAATACAGATCTAGAGCAGTTTCATCCTGACTTGCCAGGCGAGGCCGAGGCGGTTTGCCTGCGGAACAAGGCGCGGCGACCCAACATGGCGAGCCATGGTAAGGAGGCCTCGGCGGCCCCTCGACAACGCGGTGCCGCAGGCAAAGCGTCCGGCATCGACGGTACAGTCAGGATGAAACTGCTCTAAAGTCCAGCTAAGGATTCGGGACTCAATTTAGGCACCAGAATATTGTCAAAATATAATTGTTTCCAATCACTAATTCTTATGCACGGTATCGGAATTAATTATTTGACAAAACCAAGACAACCGGTTACCCCGAGGCGTTGTATCCAATCATTACGAAGCCGATCACACTGCCCATTTTTTCGGATAGTGAGGGGGAGGTATCCGTTCTTCTTGTGGCGCTATGGAATCAGGCAGCGGGTCGACGTTGGTCAGAGCGCAGTGGGTGAATAGCTGCTTCCACAACCTCGGCGTGAGTTCGTGCACGTGTACCCGACACGCGTAACCGGTAAGTCCACGGCGTTATGTTCATCGGCCTGCGTGGCCGGCACAATCTCCTCACGGTCAACAACACGGGGGAGTCATGAACAAGTAAGCATCTACAGCAATCCGAGCGCAACGGGAATCGGCTTGGCGCGCTTTGCGTCCAGCGGTAAGACGGCCGAAGCGTTTTGCCGGGATGGAGCGGTGTCGACGGCGACCTTCTATGGATGGCGAGCACGTTTGCGTGTCCGCGATGGGGAACCAGAGCCTGCACCGAGCGCCGCAACGCCGTTCATCGATCTCGGAAAGATGGCTGGCGTCGTGTCACGCGCTGTAACGAAAGGGGGCAGGTCTTGCCTTTTGGCTCCTCAGTCTTAAGCATACCGACAAACCGGCGAATTCCGAAATCGCTGATGGCGTATAACCACCTTCAAGGAACGCCTTGGCTATTGCGACATCCCTGTCGTACTGCTCAAAGCACCACTGCAATGGCCGCACCACCGGCCGGCGCTGGGCGCGAGGAATTTCTTTCGCATCCGGTGACTCCGCATATGCCTACATGCGCTGAACGAAGGCTTTGCCGCCAAGGTAAATCTGCACCGACAACGCTTCTTCTCACAGCATTATCCCTTTGCCGTGCGCGACGAACTGAGCATAGCGCGCCGGCCCTTCACGCCGCGGCGCACGAGGCGCGATCTGACGGTGAAGGCCAGCACTATTCAGCCACACGGGCACTTCCGCTTGGCCAGTGTGTGCCCGATAGCTGCTCCACACCTAATCCTGAGGGCGCTTCACCATCCCTGCGCGCACTGGATTAAGATCCACGTAACGACAGACCTCGAGGCGATACGCCTCTTCATCCACCAGCACTGCCTTGAACCGGCCTTGAAACAAATGCCCTGTCTTGCCATGACGGCGATTGCAAGATTGGGTATAGACGCCATTGATGTGACGCATCAGACGCGAGAGATTCGGCTGCCGGGTTTGAAGCACGAAATGATAGTGGTTACCCATGAGGCAGTAAGCAAAAACCACCGCAAAGATCGGTTCGTGCCTGTCACCACGCGAGGTGACGTGGTACAACGCTCCTTCAAATTCTAACCGTAGTGGACGAGACATAATTGACGACGACATCCGTGTAAGGAAAAAGGCAAGACTCGACCCCTTTCCCCGTCGTCGGAGAAGGTAGATGCTGATGAGTGAGGAGTCACGACTTCTTTCTTGGGTTTATGCAGTATCAGGATAAATCCATGCCATCCGAAGTGATTAAACCTAACGTTGATTCACTTTAGGGGAAAAATAACTGCCTCTTTGCTGATGTTCTACATCCTGTGTGGTGGAACTAACGTGTCCGGGTTGCTACTCACCATGTATCCTTTAATCATGGGAACCCGCGATGCATGAAAACTCTAAGGAAATTGACGCAGTTGGCTCGCCAGACTTTCCAGCGCCATGGATTAAACCAAGTGCCAAGACGTTTTCAAGCCATGCGCAGCACGTCGCTTGTCTGGCCAAACCACAACCAGTGGCATCGATCAATGGGATCACGCTTTTTCTTCCGCCGAATGTATATCATCCAGGAGTAGGATTGTCCTCGAGCTTCCTCGTCGAGGCGGTGTCGAATAAACTTCTTGGAGCTTCAGTATTGGATCTCGGTTGCGGTAGCGGGTATGTGGGAATTTCGCTTTATCGACCAGGAATGGAGCTGACCCTTGCTGATATTTCAGACGCTGCGCTTGCGAGCGCTGCTGAAAATCTTCATCGTATGAAGATAACAGCGGAAGTGGTATCGAGCGATTTATTCTCGGGGTTGCAAGGGAGACTGTTCGATACCATTTTCTTTAATCCACCTTTGTTCGACAAAGCCATCGATCACGAAGCCGAAATCGCGCTTTGTGATCCTGATGGCGAGTTGCTTGGCCGCTTTCTTGCCGATGTTCCTGATTACTTAAATCCGGATGGGAAAGTATATTTTATGGCATCAAATTTAATGAATCGACGTGTTTTATTACATGGGCTAAAGGAATATCAATACGAGATTGTCTCCTCTTCGCACTGTGCCCAATCCGATGTCTCGCGCTGGGTCGTCTGTGCGAGCCCAATTCGTTGCAAGAAAACGACGGGCATTGCGCATCACGTCAACATCTATGAACTCTCCGATGAAGAAATGTGATTGTCGATACATTGATGATGACTCGGATAATTGCAACTGCGGTGCGGAAGCTTAGTTTACTGAACCAACGCGCCGTAGTTGCCTAGTCAACGCGACCCGCCGCTGGAGGTTTCCCTGCCGGTTTGGGTTTCTCCGGGATTGGTCTTGCTCGCCGCCTGGAAGGTCATCAATTGTTCGCGAATCTGTTGCTGCGCGCTTGCCGCATTCAGGTCTGGCCATTTGTTCTTCTGGAATCCGCGCGCCGACTCGATCTTCGTGCGATCCACGTTCAGCAGGAGATCGAGGTCCGGACGGCTGGGGAAGCTAAACGCCGCGAACGGCAGTGCCACGAGCTTGTCGTCGATGCTCCAGGCTTTGTCCGATTGCATGACAAGATACGAGCCCGCGCTTCCTAAATTGACAACCACATCGGCGATCTTTCCAGCGTCATGCGCGGCCCGGTCGTTGATGTCCTTGCCGATGAGGTCGCTGGCCGACATCAGGCGTGCACCGGCGGCACTGTGGCGCACCGTTTCTTCCTTGAAGAAATAGCGGTCGACCTCGCTGCGATAACTGTCGCGGCTGAAATTGGCATGCTGTTTTTTGTCGTAGGCCGGCGCCTTTTGCAATTGGTCCTTGGGAAGGTTGAGCAGGATGGGATCTTTTTCCGATCGGACCTGAAAGCCGCTCGCCGGTACCGCGATCTGCCGGTCGCCCACGCCGAGCGTGCCGCCGGAAGACAGCACGACATAGCTTGCCCGTTCATTGTCGATATCCAGCACGATATCTTCTATCTTGCCTAGCTTTTCACCTTGGGCATTCTGCACCTGCTTGCCGATCAGTTGACTGGCGCGCATATCGCTGGAAGCGCTTTGGCCGGTGGCGGAGCGGGCGGCGGCAGGAGCGTTTGAGGCACCGGTATTCTGTGCAATGCTCGAAGGCGAACTTGCGATGCCAAGAGACAACATGATGGCAGACGCCAGAATTTTTCCGGTAGGGGCTTTCATTATCCAATCTCCTTGTCACACGGAACGATGTTCAGTCACACAGGAGTCGTGAGCAAAAAACGCGCCTATCGCAGCGCCTACTTGGCGGCAAACTTATTCGCCGGCAGCGGCGAGACTGCGGTAACAGACCAGGCCATCTTCACCGCCTTCGATCAGCGCAAAATCTTCGGCTTCTTCGGCGGCAAGCCGATCGTTCGCGACCAGTACATGCAGCTTGCTCAAGCGATCCGCCAGACGCAGCAGGGATGCGACCGGTGAGGCGGCGACAGGGGCGGCGCCTTGTAAGGAAAGGGCTTCCAGTACCGCTTCCGGGAATTGCCATTCCCGGCCTACCCGTAAAGCAACCCGGCGCGCGTGGGTTGCCAGGGCGGTACAGAAAGCCAGCGAGCGCAAGGAAGTCGCGCCTTCATGCACCTGATCCATGATTCGCAGCGCCACGATAAGGCCAACGTTATGCAACAGCGATGCGAGAAAGGATTCGAAGGGTTCCAGTTGTCGACGCGCCGCGAGACTGCGGCATGCGGCGGCGGAGGTGGATGACAGCATGGACAGCCGCGCTCCCGCCGTTCCAGTGAAATGACCGGATTGCACATTGAACAGGGGCTTGAATGCCACGCTCGCCACCAGCAGGCGCAGGTTGTTCTGGCCGAGCAGGGCAAGTGCCTGTTCGATGCTGCTAACGGGTTCGGTCCTGAGGTAAAGCGAGCTGTTGACCTGTCGCAGCAGCGCGGCCAGCAGTACCGGGTCCTGGGCGATCTGTTCGGACAGATGCGCATTGGTGACATTTTTATCGCGCAGACTTTGCAGCAGCATCGGAATCACTGCGGGCATGCGCGGCACCAGCGTATTGACGGCGGGCGCGTCCGCAGCCGACATGCGTTCCAGCGTACGCATCAGCCGCTGTTCGGCCTCGCTCGGTTCGGTGACCGAGGCATCGAACTCCAGCAGCCACGGGTAAAAGAGGTGATCGACATCGACCGCCGCATGCAGCGTCGAAGCGGCCAGCGGGTCGGGCAAATCGTTCGATGCCGGTTGCGCCGCTGCGCTCGGCGCGGCCGATATCGTAGCAGGCGATGCGGACTTGGGACCACGGCCGAGCAGGCGGTTCAACCAGTGCTTCATGCGAGGCTACCGGTCGGCGCCGTCAGCGGTTTGGGCGCGTACGTGGCGAGCACCAGCGAGGTTGTGACCGAACCGTACATTGCCAATGCATCGATCGTCGCTTCCAGTTTCGGCATGTGGGCGAAACTCGCTTTCACCACAAAGCAGTCTTCGCCGGTGATCCGGTGCGCTTCTAGTATTTCGGGAATGCGTTCGAATGCGGCAAGGCATGGCGCGATTTTTTCATGCGTGGTGCGCAGACGGATGATGGCGGTGATTTCATGCCCGAGCGCGCGCGGATTGATGCGTGCGGTATAGCCGTCAATCACGCCGGCATCTTCCAGCGCGCGTATGCGCGACGTGACCGCCGGCTGCGACAAGCCTATGGTCTTGCCGATCTCGGTATTGCTCATCCTGGCGTCGCGCTGCAACAGTTCAATGATCTTCCAGTCCAGCCGGTCGGCCTCAAACTTTGGTTTCATCAGTTTTCTTTTCGAGGAATCAGGAATTCCTTCGCATCATACGATTAAAACCGATGTTTCTCCATGGTGCGAACAGGGTGCTTGCCGCTACACTTTTTGCAATGACAACCACTGAAAGGGAGTATCCGATGCAAACGCAAGTACTGACCATGCCGGGGATTTACGGATCGGGATCGCAACACTGGCAAACCTTGTGGGAAGCGGAAGACCCTCAGTTCAAACGCATCCAGGTCGAGGACTGGGATCACCCGCAGTGCGCGGCGTGGGTGAGGTCGATCGACGATGCGATCGCTACTGCCGCCGCGCCGGTCGTGCTGGTCGCGCATAGCCTCGGATGCCTGGCAGTGGTCGCATGGGCAATGCAGACGCGGCAGCCAATCCGTGTGCACGGCATGCTGCTGGTATCGGTCCCCGACCCGCAGGGACCGAATTTTCCCGCCGATGCCAAGGGCTTCGCGCGTCATGAATTGCGTCGCATTGCTATTCCCGGCATCGTGGTGTCGAGCGACGACGATCCCTATGGCGCGCCTGCCTATGCACGCGAATGCGCGCAGGCCTGGGGCTCTCGCTTCGTCAATGCGGGTGCGCTGGGGCATATCAATGCCAGTAGCGGCGTCGGTAACTGGCCCGCAGGCATGCGCTTGCTGGCGTCCTTGCGCCAAGCAGAGCAGGGAGTAAAGGCAGGGTAGGTACAGATCGCAGTCGACGCGGCGTCAATAGCATGTTTAAATCGAGGCAAACCCGGCAGCATGCCGGGTGCCGATAACCTCTGTTCCTGACGCTATGTACGACTGGCTGCGACGCATCTTTTCTGATTCCGGCAAGCCGGCTCCCAAACTGAATTCCACAACCCAGGCCGCGCCGACTGCGCCGGCCCCGGTCAAGACGGCACGCTTCGCCTCGGACAGCGTCTCGTCGATGCAACGCGACCAGGTCGATTTCATCTTCGCCAGCTGGCTGTTCGATGCCGAAAGCCACCCCGATATCTTCACCAACGGGAACGAGAATGCGATCCTGGCGGCGCTCGATGGCGTGGTGAAGTCCAATGAATCCGGCGCCCACCTGGTGCGGCGCATGCCTGGCGTGATTCCGCAATTGCTACAAAGCCTGCGCAGCGGCGACTTTGCCGGGGCGGAGCTGGCGCGCAAGATTTCAACCGACCTGGTGCTGGTCGCCGAGGTGCTGCGGCTGGCCAACAGCGTCGCCTACAGCACCGGCAAGCCGATCACCAGCATCGACCATGCCATCCTGGTACTGGGGCAGGATGGCTTGCGCCAATTGATCACCAGCGTCGCCTTCAAGCCCATCATCAATCTCAAGTCCGGCAGTTTTACCAAGATGGTGGCACCGCGGCTGTGGGCGCAGTCCGAGCGCTGTGCGCTTGCCAACCGGCTGCTGGCAGTGGACGAAGCGGTAGAGCCGCTGGAAGTATTCCTCGCCGGACTGGTGCAGAACGTCGGCCTGACCGTGTCGTTGCGCGTCATCGACCAGATATCGGATGGTCGCCAACCGGTCGGATCTCCGACCTTTTGTAATGCCTTGGCGGCCTATGGACGCACACTGGCCTACAACATCGGCACCGAATGGCATTTCCCCGAGTCGGTCATGACCGCGATCCGGGAACAGGGCGAAAACAAGAACAGCGCCCATCTGTCGCCGGTCGGCAAGGTTCTGCTGATGGGTAACTATCTGAGCAAACTGGAATTGCTGGCGCGGCATGGTGCGCTCGACATCGACGATCCCAGGATGATCGACGGTTTGTCGGACAAGGAAGCCGACTGCCTGCGGCAATTGACGCAGGTCGAAGAGCGGGAATGGGTCATGGTTTCCGGTGCGCGGTAACAGGGCCGATATTTCCCTTTGGCATACCGGGTTCCTCCGATGAACTACTTGCTTTTTGCAAGGACTAATCATGTTGTCATCCAATTTCGTGAAACCCGAACAGGAAAGGTCCGGTCCCTTATGCATATCCAGGAATCTTCTGATTTGAATCCTCCGGTTGTGCCAAGCGATGCGAAATCCAATTCGGGAATGGATTCCGGCTCGCCGGCCGGCCCGGGGCAACAAGCCGCCGCAGTAAAGGGCATGCTGGGCAACCACAAGGGAAAGCTGGCGGTCGGTGCGGCTGCGATGCTCGGTTTGGCGGTCTATTACAAATGGCGCGAAAACAGGCTGGCGAAGGAAGATCCGTCCGAATATGCGAGAATCCAGCGGCTCAAGGCAGTGGTCGGTAGCGGCGATCCCAAGTCTTCAAAAACCGATACGCCTCAAGACCGGAGTGATAAACAATGAGTAAAACAATGAGTACGCGACTCAAGATCGACTTTGTATCCGACGTTTCCTGCCCCTGGTGCATTATCGGGCTCAAGTCGCTCGAACAGGCAATGACGCGTGTTGCTGACAAGGTGAGCGCAGACTTACATTTCCAGCCGTTTGAATTGAATCCGCAAATGCCGCCGGAAGGACAGGACATCACCGAACACCTGGCCGAAAAATACGGCGCGACGCCGGAGCAGTCCGAGCATACCCGTGAGGCCATCCGCGAACGCGGTGCGGCAGTCGGCTTTAGCTTCCGCATGGACAGGCGCGACCGCATCTACAACACCTTTGACGCCCACCGCCTGCTGCATTGGGCGCAAGGCGAAGGGCGGCAGCGGGAACTCAAGCATGCCTTGTTCTCCGCTTATTTCACCGAGGGTGAAGACCCGAGTTCGCACGAGGTGCTGCTACGCGCCGCCGGCACGGCCGGACTGGATGCCGAGCGGGCGCGGCAAATCCTGTTGTCCGACGAATTCGCCGACGACACCCGGCAGCAAGAGCGGTTTTATCTGGAACACGGCATCCATTCGGTACCGGCCGTCATCATCAACGACCGTTATCTGATCCAGGGCGGGCAGCCGGTGGACGTGTTCGAAGATGCCTTGCTTCGCGCCGCGGAAGCGGCCTGAAACCGGGAGCGAAGATGACGCGCGAAGCACCTCGTCCCGATCCGGCGCCTATCCAGCCGCGTACCGATGTTCCTGGTCAGGACCCGCTGGTCAATCCCGGTTACCAGCCCGTTCCGCAGGAATTGCCGGCGACCGACAAGCCGGCGGACACGCCGGACGAGGTCCGCTGATCGACTGTCAATGGACGTTCGATCGTATTACTTGCCTGGTTCGCTGTTCAGCGCCGCGCGGCCTGCTGCCGGATCATCGGTAAATACGCCATTCACACCGGCCCGCAGGAAAGCCCGGATTTCCGCGATCAGGTCGCCCCGCTGCGAAGGCGATGCGGCATCACCCTGGCGCAGATCGGTCGGCAAAAAGGGATTTTCCGGACGGAAGGTGTAAGGATGCACCAGCAACTTGGCGGCATGCGCGTTGCGCACCAGATCGCTAGGCGCGGTCAGGTTCTTGCTGCTGTCGCGCGGAATGACCATGTCCTTGCTCGGACCGATGCCATTCGCATAGGTCGCCACTTCCTGCAAACCTGAGGCGCTCGCCATGTCGCGATAGCGCCGCTTGTCGCCGGCCAGCCTGAAGTCTTCCGGCTGGCCCGACGCCGACATCAACTGGATGAGGCGCAGATCGGTCATCGCGCGCATTTCCTTCAAACTGCCGACCTCGAACGACTGGATGAAGACCGGCGCATGCCGGCCGCGATAACCGTTTGCATGCAAGAGATCGACCAGCCGCTTTTCCAGCGGCAGCCCGATAGCGTTGAAATAGCTTGGGTGCTTGGTCTCGGGATAGATCGCAATCGTGCGCCGTGTTTGCGCCGATCTGGTCCTGGCGAGGTCGATGATCTCCTGCAGCGTCGGAACCGCAAACTGGCCATTGAACCGGGTGTTGTCCGGGCGATTGTCCGGTATGCGCTCGATGGCGCCCAAGGTCTTGAGCTCAGCCAGCGTGAAATCTTCGATGAACCATCCGGTGACGGCCACATTGTCGATGCGCTTCGTCGTTTTGCGGTCGGCGAATTCCGGCTTGTCGGCGACATTGGTGGTGCCGGAAATCTCGTTTTCGTGACGCGCCACCAGGACGCCATCCTTGGTGATCACGATATCCGGTTCGATCGCGTCGGCGCCATCTTCGATCGCCTTGGCGTACGCTTCCAGCGTATGCTCGGGCCGCAGCGCGCTGGCGCCACGATGGGCGATCACGATGCGGCCGGGCAGGGGTGCAATGGCGGCGGTGGTGTCATGCGCAGAGACCGGCACAGAGAAGCTGGTGGATGCAGCGAACATGGCAAGCCCTAGAACGTGTCGCATTGCGATTCCCTTTTCCATACCGTTGACAGTCATGTCGGCCAAATCAGTTCTTCAGCCGGTAGCCAGTGCGGAATATCCACCAGATACCCGCCAGGCATAACAGCATGAAGACCAGCGTCATGCCGAGACTGACGCCGATGCCGACGTCCGACACGCCATAAAAGCTCCAGCGGAATCCGCTGACCAGATAGACAACGGGATTGAACAAGGTCACCTTCTGCCAGAACGGCGGCAGCATGTTGATCGAATAAAAGCTGCCGCCCAGGAAGGTCAGCGGCGTCACGATCATGATCGGCACCACCTGCAGCTTTTCCCATCCATCGGCCCAGACACCAATGATGAAGCCGAACAGGCAAAAGGTAAGCGAGGTCAGCGCCAGAAATCCCAGCATCCACCATGGATGCACGATCGTATAATCGACGAACAGCCATGAGGTCAGCAGGATGATCAAGCCGAGGATTACCGACTTGCTCGCGGCCGCGCCGACATAGCCGATCACGATCTCGAATGCGGATATCGGTGCGGACAGCACTTCATAGATCGTCCCCGCCCACTTGGGCATATAGATGCCAAACGATGCGTTGGAGATGCTCTCGGTCAGCACCGACAGCATGATCAGGCCGGGTACGATATAGGCGCCGTAGCTGATGCCATCGATCTCCGCCATGCGCGTACCGATCGCCGAACCGAACACGATGAAATATAGCGAGGTCGAAATCACCGGCGACGCGATGCTCTGCAGCAGAGTGCGCCAGGTACGCGCCATTTCAAAAATATAGATTGCCTTGATCGCGTGCAGATTCATGCATTCCCCCTCACCAGGCTGACGAAGATATCTTCCAGCGAGCTTTCGCTGGTTTGCAGGTCGCGGAAATGAATGCCATGTTCGCCAAGCCGCCGCAGCAAGTCCGGAATGCCCATGCGCTCGCCTTGCGCATCGAAGGTATAGACCAGCTGGTTGCCGTCTTCCGACAGTTCGAGCCGATAGCCGGCAAGCTCGGCGGGCACCGATGCAAGCGCCTGCTGAAGATGCAGCGTCAACTGCTTCTTGCCCAGCTTTTGCATGAGTGCGGTTTTTTCTTCCACCAGCAGGATTTCTCCCTTGTTGATGACGCCGATACGATCCGCCATTTCTTCGGCTTCCTCGATGTAATGGGTAGTGAGGATGATGGTGACGCCGCTTTCGCGCAGGCGGCGCACCATGTCCCACATGTCGCGCCGCAGCTCGACATCAACGCCGGCCGTCGGTTCGTCCAGGAACAGGATGGTGGGTTCGTGACTGAGCGCCTTGGCGATCATCACCCGGCGTTTCATGCCTCCCGACAGCGTCATGATCTTGGAATCGCGCTTGGCCCATAGCGACAGGTCTTTCAGTACCTTTTCGAGGTAGGCATCGTTCGGCGCCTTGCCGAACAGGCCGCGGCTGAACTTGACGGTGTCCCATACGGTTTCGAAAGCATCGGTGGACAATTCCTGCGGCACGAGTCCGATTTTCTTGCGCGCGGCGCGGTAATCACGCGCGATGTCGTGTCCGTCGGCCACTACCTTGCCGCTACTGGCATTGACAATGCCGCAAATAATGCTGATGAGCGTGGTCTTGCCTGCGCCGTTTGGCCCGAGCAAGGCGAATATTTCGCCACGACGGATCTGGAGGTTGACGCTGTTGAGCGCCTTAAAGCCGGATGCATAAGTCTTTGTCAGCGAGTCGACGGCGATAACTGGTTGCACTTGTTCCCCTGTCATTCAATCAATGGCCAACATGTTAAGCCATTGCCGTAACTCGCGTCGAAATGCATATCGCATCGGCACATTGACGCATGTCTATTTTGTGCCGGGCAACGAGAACTGTTTCGTGTTTGAAGGAACTCAGGAGTAGTTAACCTCGAAGGAGATGCAGCATGCCGATGAACCAGGAGCACGGCCGTGTATGGAAAAAAATCACGGATGTCTATCAACAATGGGATCAGGACCGAAGCAATCTGATGGCGATCGACGATCTGTCGCAGCGCCTGCCAGACATCGACCCCGGTCTGATCATTCAAACCCTTGCCGAGGCAGAAGCGGAAGGCAAGGCTGCGGCATCTGATGAAGGCGGTACATTCCGGCCGGTGCCCAATTATTGACTACGCATATATCTGATAAACAAGGGCTGAACAGGCGTTGCCGTTCAGCCCTTGTCTTTTGTACTTTATTGTTCATCGCAAATTTTTTCTCCGCATCGCATTTTCACCAATCCGCCATTCTTTCGCCACAGCGCATATCAGCGCCATGCGCGCCCAGGCTTTCGCTTCCTTGCCCCCTAATTTCATTTAGCTGTTGCCATAATTGATAACAGTTATCAATGCCTTAACGCATTGTTGTATCAAAATATTTTTGTCGTTGACGGCAGGAACCTTTTCTGTCGGGAAATCTCAGAGCATGCGTGTAGGCAATAGACGTGACGTCACGCAACTTGTGAAATGAGATTGACGGAAAATACAGCAACGATAAACAGAGCATGGACTTCAATGGTCACCGCGGTATGCGTCGCTGCAGCATTAAGCGCATGCGGAGGCGCTCCACCGGACGACGATGGCAATTTGTCCGGTGCACCGATACAAGGCAATCGCACACGAGGCTTTGTCGCAAGCTCAAGCGATTTCAATCCGAAAATCTGGGATCATCATAACTGGGACGAATGCGATTGCGGGCGCAATGCCAATCCATCCAACGCACCCTGGACCGGGGGCAAGTGAATCGAATGACGCTTAACGTGTTGCCGGCGTTCCCTGTAAGGCATCGCGCTCGCGTATGGCTTTTTTCAACATCGCTTCGGCCTGCACCACATCACGCTGCAAGGCTAGCTGGCGCGCATTATAAATTTCATTCAGTCTCGAACCGCCCGATGCATTGCCGGTCCTCTCTCCCGGCAGCGGTTCCACGCCGTTGCGTTGTTTTTTCCTGGCGTCTTCCAGCAGCATTTCCGCTTTTATCACATTCGTGTTCGCTTCATCTTCGCTCTTACGTTTGCTTGCCGCAGCAAGCGGCGGCGTCTTTGTAACTGGCGTCGACTCTACGCGTGGCGGAACGACCGGGCGTTTGCCGGTTTCCGACTTCCAGGTATTGACGTTGGCCGGATCGGGAATAATCGTTTCATCGATCTTTGCGCCCTTGACAGGTTTGTCGGAGTAGATGATTTTTCCATCCGGCATGACTTGCCTATACACCTTGGATGCAGGCTTGCCAATGGTGGCAGGGGCTGTCAATTCCTGTGCAACGGCAAGCAGGGGAATGGATGCAAGCAGCAAGGCAAGCACTTGAAGCGCAATGCGTGGTCTCATGGCGGCACTCCTTTGAAAACAGCTTAGCAATAAGCGCGATGTCGTTTGATGATAATCAGCAAATGCGCTCTCTGTGAGTAGCGATTGGCATCGATTGAACCCTTGCTTCGCTTGCGCAAGTACAACGTGCAGCATGAGAGACCCGTCATACTGCATGGAACAAGCAACCACTGTGCTTCTCTGATGATTGCGGGTTGTATGCGGATCGCAAACGAACTGGCATCGCTGCCGGCCATCATAAGATCATCACAAGAAGGAAAGCAGTCCAGTGAGTCAACAATGGACCAAAGGCAACCAATTTTCGCTACTCGAAAATGGCGAGGAATTCTTTCCGCGCGTATTTGAAGTCATTGCGGCTGCGCGCCATGAAGTGTTGATTGAAACATTCATCCTGTACGAAGATAAGGTAGGAACGCGGCTGCATGCCGTATTGATGGAAGCAGCACAGCGTGGTGTGCAGGTTGACATCACCATCGATGCATTCGGTTCACCCGATTTGTCGGACGACTTTATTTCATCCCTCACGCAGGCAGGGGTACGGTTGCATGTATTCGACCCTGCGCCCATGCTGTTTCGAAGAATAAATTACTTTCGCCGCATGCATCGCAAGCTGGTGGTGGTCGATGGCGCCCGCGCATTTATCGGGGGCATCAACTATTCTGCAGATCATCTCGGGGATTACGGACCCGAGGCGAAACAAGACTATGCGGTCGAAGCAGAAGGCCCGATCGTGGCCGACATTCACCAGTTCATGCATCAGGCCATCCGAGACGGCTCGCCGCGTCGGCACTGGTTCCAGCGCAAGCCCGCATTGCCGGCGGCAGTGAAACCCGCACACGCCGGCAATGCCGATGCTATTTTCATCTGGCGCGATAACCGCCAGCACCGCGACGATATCGAACGCCAGTACCGGCTGGCGATCCGTTTGGCGCGCAAGCGCGTCATTATCGCGAACGCCTATTTCTTTCCCGGTTATGTATTTCTGCGTAATCTGCGCAACGCTGCGCGGCGCGGTGTCGAAGTGTCGCTCATCCTGCAAGGCAATCCCGACATGGCAATTGTTCAGACTGCCGCTGCCATGCTGTATCACTATCTATTGCGCGGCGACGTAAGAATTTATGAATATTGCGATCGGCCCTTGCATGGCAAGGTGGCGGTCGTCGACGACGAGTGGGCAACAGTCGGTTCCAGCAATCTCGACCCGCTTAGTCTGGCACTGAATCTCGAAGCCAACGTGATGATTCGCGATCCAGAATTCAACCGGCAGCTTGGCGAAAACTTGCAGGAGCTGATGAGCAACAGCTGCAAGCGGATCGAAGCCAAAGACCTGACCGAGTCCAGCGCCTGGCGTCAGTTCAGGAGCTTTTTCCTGTTCCATGTATTGCGACGCTATCCATCATGGGCCGGCCTGCTGCCGGCCCATGCGCCAAGGCTGGCATCGTTGCCGGTATCGAAGGCCGTGCACGATGGCGCCGACCGACTGGAAGACAAGGCGTGCCCATGAACGCAGAGGCGGACCGACGCCCCGTTGCGCCGTCGGATCAACCAGCAGGGCATGGTTTGACTTCGAAGCCATGGTGGCCTTGGACAAAGCGCCTGCTGACGCTCGCATTCTTTACGCTGGTCGGATATCTGCTGATCACGCAGGCACGCACGATCGAATGGGATGAGGTATTCGACACCATGCGGCGGCGGCCGCTGCAAGGCATATTGATCGCCGCCGCCTTCGGTGCGGCAAGCTATACGCTGTACAGCTGTTTCGACCTGATCGGTCGCTACACCACCGGCCACCAGCTTGGTGTGCGACAAGTAATGACGGTCAACTTCATCAGCTATGCATTCAATCTCAACCTGGGTTCGCTGGTGGGCGGCGTGGCGTTTCGCTACCGGCTTTACTCGCGGCTAGGCCTCGATGCGGAAGTCACGACCCGGGTGGTCGCGATGAGCATGCTGACGAACTGGCTCGGCTATCTGTTGCTGGCCGGCCTGGTGTTCGTGTGGCGGCCCATTCCTGTGCCGGAAGACTGGAAGCTGGATGTGCTGGGTTTGCGCATACTCGGGGGCGTGCTTCTGGCGCTGGCATTTGCTTACCTTGTACTGTGCGCAACCATGCGCAAGCGCAGCTGGAATATAAAAGGACATGAGCTCACCTTGCCTTCGCTGCGGCTTGCATTGCTGCAGCTGATGATGTCATCGGCAAACTGGCTGTTGATCAGCGCCGTGATGTACATGCTGCTTGAACAGAAAATTGCATTTCCTGTCGTGCTAGGGGTATTGCTGGTGGCCGCCATCGCCGGTGTGATTACTCACGTGCCGGCCGGACTTGGTGTGCTTGAAGCCGTATTCGTCACGCTGCTTTCGGATCAGGTCTCCAAAAGCGAATTGCTGGCGGCGCTGCTTACGTATCGGGCAATTTACTATCTGGCACCCCTTGCGGTGGCGACCGTGGTGTACCTGCTGGTCGAGGCGGTGGCAAGAAAAAAAGCGAACAATTAAAAACTGGAAACGATCCGCTTCAATGCGCCTTGCAATCGTGCGTGCCGCTCCTACAATCATTCTTTCTACGCTAGCTGAGAAAAGGAGTCGATATGGAGCCGGATCACAATATGCAACGTGCCGCAGGGGGCTTTCCGGTGGACCGGCCGGTCGATGCCCTGAAAGCCGACCATTCGCTGATCCGCCAACTATTTGAGACTTACCGGAACACGCAGGATTTGAGCCAGAAGAAAGAAATCGGACCACGCATTTTGCTGCTGCTCGAGATGCATACATCAATGGAAGAGGGCGTATTCTATCCACGTGTGAGCGATATCGCGGCCAGCCTGGTCGACCGGTGCGAGGCAGACCACCAACAGGCAAAGCAGCTGATGACAAGACTGGGCACAATGGAAGAGGGGGATCCGCAGACCGAGCAACTGTTTCGCGAACTGGCGGATGCGATGCTCAGGCACATCGAATTTGAAGAGCAGCAGCTCTTTCCGAGAGTACAGCAATCCGGGTTGGACATGCATGCGATCGGAATGGATATGCGGGCTTTTGAAAACAGTCTGTTCGCGTCCGGCGATCAGCCCATGCACCGACGCGGTATCCGGCAATAGCAGCCGTAACAGCAGCACTGGAGGAACCGGCGGGGCCGGAACCACCTCGTCCAGCGGGCGCACAGATTGTCCGCCATCGGCTGCTGGCACCTCTGGCGCCAGCAGCAGCGGCGCGTCCGGCTTGGGCGCGACGACAAGCCAGACCTCTCCCGGCGTCGGCACCATGGGTAGCGGTTCCAGTGGTTCGCCCAGCGGTCCCGGGATCAGTGGACCGACAAACGGCTTAGGACGCTAAACGATCCAAGCCCATGCGGACACACCTGCGTTATGGCAGATGTGTCCTATTTAACTCTATAGAAGCAAGCACTGTAGCGCCAGTCAATGCCCGCAGCCGTCAGTACGCACTGCGTTGTTGACGCCGACGCATCTGCCACACCGCCGCCAATGCAAGGCCGGTGCCGAGCACGACGGCGCGCGTTGTGCGGGGATGCGTCATTGCGCTGGTGTAGTAGCTGGTTTCACGTGGCGGCACACCCACCCCGCCGCGCTCCAGCAAATCGGTTTTGTGGGTGTACAGACTGTTGTTGTCGCGGTCTCCGGCCGGCTGGTCGGATTTCATCAAGCGGTAAATGAAACGTTCCATGCCCTTGTCCATCACACGCGGCATGTAATGCGCGCCAGCCCCCATCATCTTGGCGCGGCTGCCGACATACATGTCGCGCACCGGGTTTTGGGCCACATAGAGAAGGGCGTCGGCAACCACGTGCGGTGCATAAACCGGGGGCGGCAACTTGGGTTCGTATTCAAGGTAATTCTTGGCATGGGCAACGAACATCGTATCGATTGCGGCCGGCTTGATCAGCGTGACCGACACCGGCGCGCCTTCTTCTTCCAGTTCCATGCGCAGCGAATCGGTAAAGCCTTTTACCGCATGCTTGGATGCGGAATACGCACCCATCAAGGGAAGCGCACGGTCCGATACGTCGCTGCCAACATTGATCAATGCGCCGCCGCGCTGCTTCAGGTGTTGCACAGCGATCAGCGACCCGTGCACGACGCCCCAGAAATTGACGTCGAACAGGCGGCGCATGTCCTCGATCGATACTTCTTCATTCTTGCCGAAGATGCCCACGCCGGCAATATTGAACCAGGTGTCGAAGCCGCCAAAACGGGCAATGGCCGCATCGGCAACGCGGCGCAAATCGGATTCATTCGCCACATCGGCGACCACATACATGCATTCCGCACCTTGCAGGTTCAAGTCGTCGCTTACCACCCTGAGCGCATCTTCGTTGCGTGCGACCAATACCAGTTTGGCGCGCTGCCTGGCCGCCTTGCGCGCGGTCGATAGGCCGATACCGCTGGTGGCGCCGGTCATGACGATGACCTGTTCCGACAGTTTCTTCAGTTGAATATTCATGACAGACTCCCGGGAAGAGTCGTGGCAATCGCGAGAAACGTGCCATGCGCTTGTTCAATCCATTCAAGGGGGCGTCCAACATGTAGAGATCGCTCAAATACTGCGCATCGGTGGCGAGCCGGAAAAGCGGTAGCCTTCTGCATATGAACTTATTACGTATGGATGGGCGATTCCTACAAGGAGAAAACGGTGTAAAGGACGCCCGTGCAGGCAAGTGCAAGTTCTGGAAAGTTGCCTGAAGCCATGGAGCCAACATGAAGCTGATCACATGGAATATTCAATGGGGCCGTGGTGCGGACGGCCGCGTCGATATTGATCGCATCATCACGCATGCGCGCCGTATCGCAGACTTCGATGTGCTGTGCCTGCAAGAAGTGTCTTCGGGCTATGCCGAATTGCCGGGAAATGACGAACGCAATCAGTTCGAGGAAATCGCGCGTCGTTTGCCCGGCTTCCACGCAATCGCCGGCAAGGCCGTCGATGCTTCAGGGCCGGGAGGCGGTCGTCGCAGTTTCGGCAACATGATGCTTTCGCGCTTTGCTGTTGGCCCGGTATTCCGGCATCTACTTCCCTGGCCGGTCGACCCCGGCAAGAAGAGCATGCAAAGGATAGCGCTGGAAGCAAGCCTGCAAACGCCGCTCGGCGCCGTGCGGATTACCGTTACCCATCTTGAGTACTACTCCGCGCTGCAGCGCTGTGCACAGGTCGAACGCTTGCGCGAGCTGCATCGTGAAGCCGTTGCCCATGCGGCGATGCCGGATGCCGGCTCGACTTCCGATGGTCCTTTCTTTCATCCGGGACGCGGCAAGCAGGCGATCCTGCTAGGCGATTTCAATTGTCGACCTGATTCGGAAGAGCGAAGGAATTTGCTCGCAGACTTTGACGACGGCACGCCGCCGTATCGTGATGCGTCGACGCTGCTTTATCCCGGGCAGCCGCATGCGCCGACGGTGGGGCTCTACGACAAGGTGCAATGGCCCGGCGATCCATTCACCTGCGATTTCGTATTTATCAGCGACGACCTTGCGCCGCGCGTACGTCGGATACATGTCGATGATCAGAGCGATGCATCCGATCATCAGCCCGTGTTGCTGGAGATCGGCGAGGAATGACGGAGATTCTTGCGCGCCGGTTTCTTGAGCACCGATTATTTTCTGGACTTGGCCGACCGCTTCGATGGATTGGAAGTGTGCGATTTCCTGTGCTGTTCGAAAATCGTTTTCGCATCTCGTTCGGCCCGCTCCTGCGTGCGCATTTCGGGCAGGTCGTCGTGCAAGGTGAAAAAGTCGGCGGCCTGTACGCGCATCACGAGCTTGATCGCTTCTTCATCGCTCATGTTGAACATTTCGGTGAGCAGGGTAGTGACTTCGTCTAGATATTCTTCGTAGGTCATGGGTAGAGTCTTATAGATAATCGGCTGGCAAAAGAAACTTACCGCAATTATGGCGCGCACGCCATTGCAAAATGAAAACAAGAAACTTTTGCAAAGGCTCCTAAATTGACAGTGCTTTCATTCATTGTGATCAAGAACAATTGACAAAACATAAGCACTCTTGCCAAACCGCTTGGAATCTTCCCGGAAAATGGCATAACGTAGTTTATGGTCGTGCAGTGCGGTCTGCAGGCATGCATTTCGTAGCGAACGTGTTCGACTCGTCCCGAAGGGGGGCATATGAAAAAAGCTGCCGGAACACTGTTTATCCTGGCGTTGCTGGGCGTTGCGGCATTTGCGTTTTTCTTGTGGATGCAGGGGCCGACCTATCAGCCGCCACAGGTGATGCCTTCGGATGTGCCGCCGCCAACCGCTGCGGTCGAAGGGGCAATACGCTATCCGCTTCCGGAAACGCAGAACGAATCGCTGCCTGCCCTGGGAAAAAGCGATTCGGTGGCATTCGCGATGCTGTCCGAACTTGTCGGCGGCGCCGCGGCAAAGCAATTCTTCCAGCCCCAGGAAATCATTCGTCGCATCGTGGTCACGGTGGATAACCTCCCGCGTCCCATCGTCTCGGCCCAAATGATGCCGACGACGCCGGTGCCCGGAAAATTCCGTATCAATGGGAAGAGTGAAAACCTGACCATGGCCGAGACAAATTTCAAGCGCTACACACCGTTTGTCCGCCTCCTCGACCTGGTGGATGCCAAACAGCTGGCGGAGGCCTATATCCGGTTCTATCCATTGTTCCAGAGTGCGTATCGGGACCTCGGTTATCCGAAAGGCTATTTCAATGACCGGCTGGTGGTGGTGATCGATCATGTGCTTGCCGCGCCGCCCAGCGAAGGAAAGATCGCGCTGGTGCAGCCGCATATCTTTTACAAGTATGCCGATCCGGAGCTGGAATCGCTGTCCGCGGGTCACAAGCTGATGATCCGCATGGGCAACGACAATGCCCAGAGAGTCAAGGCGAAGCTGCGGGAAATCCGTGGCGAGCTGGTCAAGGGCAGTGTTACGCCGCAGCGGCAATAACGACAACGAAATACCGCTGACTGGCCTATTGCGTCAATGCTTGATGGTTGCGAAGCATTACACTAGGTTCTTTACGCGGTTATCTTAAGCCGGTCATCGCTCCCGATTGAACCATGAGCCAGCCAGAAAGTCGTGTCGACATGAACCTGTTCCGCATACTGGACGCCGTCTATACCCATGGCGGAATCGGTGGCGCGGCGCGCGCGCTTCATCTGACTCAGCCTGCGATTACGCACTCGCTCAACCGTCTGCGCGAACTTCTCGACGACCCGCTGTTCGTCCGGCAGGGCAACCGCATGGTGGCAACCACCAAGACCAAGATGATCATCCCCAAGGTGCAATTGCACCTGAACGGCTTGCGTGAAATGGTGCACCTGCAAGAGACCTTCGAACCGGCGAACGTGGAGATGTCCTTTACCGTCGGTGCCCACGATCCGTTTGAATGGGTCTATCTGCCACTACTAGCCGCGCGACTGGAACGGATCGCACCGCGCGTCAAGATGATCAGCATGGACGCCAACCGGACCGACATAGAACGCGAACTGGCCGGGGGCGGCATGGATCTGGCGATCGATCGCCCGCTGCACATGAAAGGGCGTGCAATACTTTTCCTGGAGCGGCGCCAAGCCTTACACCAATCTGCTCGATCCTATCGATCCGACACTCGCGCTGACATCGCTGGCCTTCGGTTTCGCAAAGAACGACGGCTTGGTCAGCAGTTGTTCAAGTCGTCTCGGCCGGGTGATTCGCGACGATTATGCGATGAACCACCTGGACGAAGTGAATCAGACGGCCGGCCTGGTCAACATCTTTGAGGTCAATCCCGTCACGCTGTTTCGTCAACATGCAAATCGCCTGAAGAACCTCGGTCTGTAATCCGGCGATGAGCAGAATCACACTGAAAGTGTGGCACGGGGCAGCAGCCATTAGCGCTGCCCTGATGCTGTGGCTGGCGCTGATGCCGCGTGAGGAACTCGCGCCCATGCAAGCCTCGCCGGAGCCGAATCTCTTTGCCTTTGTCCGTTCGCTTGAAGGAACGCGGCCCGATGGCAACTTGCAGATCGATGGCGGCGATCTGGTCGTCAGTGCCGAACTGGTTCGCATGTTTGACTATTACCTAGCCGCGACAGGAGAAAAGCCGCTGCAGGCGATACGTGCAGAAATCGAGCATGACATCGATACAAGATTGAAAGGACGTGCTGCCGAACAGGCGCGGCAATTGTTGACCCGCTATGTCGATTACAAGCATGCGCTGCTGGACATCGACACCAAGCCGGTTTCCGGTGCGGTCGGCGGCACGGCCGTACGGCAACGCTTCGCGGCGATGCAGGAAGTCAGGCTGCGCTTTTTTTCGCAGCAGGAAATCGAGGCCATGTTCGCAATGGAAGACGCGGGTGCGCTCGATGCGATCGCACGTCTCGAAATTCGGCAGGATCAATCGCTGACAAGCGAGGAAAAACAAATTCGGCTTGCCGCACTCGATGCATCGCTCGCGCCGGCACTGCGCGATGCAAGGGAAGAACCGATGAAAATCGTCAGACTGGAACAATCGATCGCGAACATGCGCAATAGCGGCGCAAGCGAAGACGAGATTTACCGTGCGCGTGCTGCGGCATTGAATCCGGAAGCCGCCGCGAGGTTATCGGAGCTTGATCGGGACGAGGAAAGCTGGAACAAGAGGATCGCCGATTACCGCTCGCAACGTCAGTGCATATTGAATGCTGCGATGCCATTGTCGGAGGCGAACCGCGCCACGGCACTTGAACAGTTGCGCCAGAGCGGCTTTACGCCGGAAGAGCAATTGCGGCTGGCTGCTTATGAGTAAAGAGAGTGTTATTGACAGACATTTTTCACGATGCATTTGCGCTACATCCGATAGTACCGGCAAGTCCTGGTTTTTGACGGGTAAATCATCTCGCGTGAAACCGGCGTCACCGTTTACACATGGAAACCATTTTCCGACTGGAGAGAATAGAGAAAGGTGGAGATGTCTCCCAACGCGTTATTGGTATTTTCACGGTGCCGGTTGGAACATAGATTTTCGGGTGCGGTCATAAACTTGGTATCGCGTTATGACACCACGCGCCCACGGCGCTTCCTTGGCTGAAGCATGCATCAAGGGCCTGCTTGAATGCTTGTTGCGCCGCTGTTCGGCCCCAGTTATCACACAGGCGTCATGACCTCCGTTACCTGAAGCCGAGGGACGACAGGATGCAAGACTCATTTCAGCTGCCGGTCGAACAATGTGCGCTTGGCATTCTGTGGCTTGGTGCAGACGGCATCATTACGCATGCCAATGACGCATCCATGCACCTGACCGGGGCTACCGTAGAGGCAATGATCGGAAAACCGATCTGGGCTTACATCGTCGAACTGGATTCCACGGCGTGGAAGGAACTCAGCAAATCCGTCACAGCAGAAAAATCAAAGCAGTTACAAGTCACGATCCGGATGGACAATCGGGGAAGCGCCTCGGCAGAGGCACATTTCCAACTCATCGACGTTGGCGGATCGACGAGGTTCGCCGTGTTCTTGCAAGGAATTGTAACGCGCGTAAGAACCGAGGAATTGTTCCTGCTCCAGCACAATCTGCTAGTTGCCGTTGCGCGCGGCGAGTCGCTTGACAAGCTCCTCAACCAGCTCTGCCGAGATGTGGAAAAAATTGCTCCGGAACTGCTCTGTTCCATCATGCTGCTCGATGAGCAGGACCGTGTGCATGTGGTCGCGGCTCCCAGTATTCCGCAAAGCTATGCGCAAGCGCTCGAGGGGGCGCAGATCGGCCCCGATGCCGGTTCCTGCGGAACTGCGCTTTACTTCAACCAGCCGGTGGAAGTCAGCGATATCGCGACCGATCCGCTATGGAAAAATTACCGCGACATGGTTTTGCCGATTGGACTGGTCGCCTCCTGGTCGAGCCCGATCAAATCGCGTGATGGCGGCGTGCTCGGCACGTTCGCGGTGTACTTTCGCGAACCGCGCGAGCCATCGGAATTCCACAAGCAGTTGGTCGCCGTCTGCACCCATCTGACTGGCATCGCGATCGAGCGCAATGAAGCAGACAAGAAGTTGCACGACCTTGCATTTTACGATTCGCTGACGGGCCTGCCGAACAGAAAACTGCTGCGCGACCGTGCGGCGGTGGCGCTTGCCAATGCCGCGCATACCGGCACCCAGCTTGCAATCCTGTTTGTCGACCTGGACCGGTTTAAAGTCATCAACGATGCGCTCGGCCATAGCGGCGGCGATCAGTTCCTGAGGATGATGGCAGAGCAGTTCAATAACGTGGTGCGGCAGGCCGATACCATGAGCCGGCTCGGCAGCGATGAATTCGTGCTGGTACTGCCGCTGTGCGACAGTCTGCAGGCCGCGCATCTGGCACAACGGCTGCTCGAGATTGCCGCCCGGCCGGTACGGATCGAGGACCGCACGTTTACCAGTTCAGCCAGTATCGGCATCAGTCTGTACCCGGACGACGCGACCGACTTCGAATCCCTGTTGCGCTATGCGGATATGGCAATGCATCAGTCCAAGAGTGCCGGCCGAAGCAACTATCGATTCTTCAGTCGCGAACTGAATGCCTCGATTCAGCAGTCTGTGGTGCTGGAGCATGCACTGCGTAGAGCAATCGCGGACCATCGGTTGAGTGTCTACTACCAGCCCAAGATCGATCTGCGGCACGGCACGGTATATGGCGTCGAAGCGCTGGCGCGCTGGTATGACCCGGAACTGGGCGTGGTATCGCCGGTGCGTTTCATTCCGGTCGCGGAAGATTGCGGTTTGATTGGCGAACTCGGCAACTGGGTGCTGGATGAAGCCTGCCGTCAGCTGGCGCAATGGCGTGCCGACGGGCTGGACGTGCCTTCCGTCGCAGTGAATGTATCGGCACGGCAGCTGGTCCAGAAAGACTTGCCTGAGACCATTGCGCAAATCCTGCAGTGTTACGCGCTGGAACCCTCGTCACTGATCCTCGAAATTACCGAAAGCAGCATGATCCAGGACGATGCGCAGCCTCTCAAGGCAATACACGAACTCGGCGTCAAGCTTGCGGTGGACGATTTCGGCACCGGCTATTCGAGCCTCAGTTACCTGAAACGTTTTCCCGTACATGAACTGAAACTGGACCAGAGTTTTGTGCATCATCTGGCGAGCAATAAGGACGATCGGGAATTGGCATCCGCAGTGATCAATATTGGTCGCGCGCTGCATCTGACGGTCGTGGCCGAAGGCGTCGAAAATCAGGATCAACTCAGTTTTTTGCATGCGCAGCACTGCGACGTGGTACAAGGGTATTATTACAGTCCGCCGCTGTCGGCACATGACTTTCACAACTGGATGTTGGCGCGACGCTGACTCAGGAATTCACGGCCAGGACAACAACCAGGAGTTCTGGCCACAATCGGCATTGCATTGAGGCATGCGCGCCTGGCAAGCGGGCGCTCATTTCAGCAAGCTTTATAGGGTTGCCATCATTGCCATGCATGATCCGGAGCAGGTATTTTCCTGTGGTGCATAAAATTGCATTTCCCTCATTCAAGACGGCAAAAGCCGAATGCTTGTTAAATACACCATAGAAGCGAGATCGGTATAATTTGCCAGCTGAATACTTGAAGGCAGACATGATCATCCCTACCGAACCGATTGGCAGCATCCCACGGCCTTTATGGCTGATCGAAGCGCTTGAACGACAGGAAGGGACATCGGTATTGCTTGACGACGCCTATGAAACTGCCATACGGGAAACCATTGCACGCTTCGAAGAAACCGGTTCGCCTGTCATCACTGACGGGGAGCAAAAGAAATTCCATAACTTCTGGACGTACTGCGTTCATGGTTTGCCGAATACCGCTCCCGACGGGTTTCGCATACCTTTCACGGCTGGACATACCCGGCGTATGCCACGCCTGACCGCAGGACCATTCCGCTACAAGCAGTACGCGGACGACTATGTCGAAGCTGCGATGCGATATACCAAGACCCCCCTGAAGCAAGCTGTCATTTCGCCTTCTGCGCTGAGCCTGATGTATCCGGCCGAAGGTATTCCTGATTATCCGCGCGAGCAATTTATCGACGAATTGCTGCACGAACATGAAATGGAAGTCAGGCGTTGCCTGGGAAAAGGCGCGTATCGTGTGCAAATCGATTTCACCGAAGGTCGGCTGGCAATGAAGATTGATCCATCTGGAAATCTTCTCAACAGCTTTATTGATTTGAACAATCTGGCGTTGTCGCGCTTTTCGCCGGAAGACCGCAGACGCATCGGCGTGCATACCTGCCCGGGTGGCGATCGCGATTCAACGCATAGCGCTGATGTCGATTACGCCGAGCTCCTTCCTAGCCTGTTCGAGCTTAAAGCGGGAAATTTCTACATCGCGCTGGCAAGAGAAGCGGATCGCGAACGGGTGCTTCGCATCATCCAGCGTTACATGAAGCCGGACCAGCACATCTTCGTCGGCGTGATTGATCCCCTTGATCCGCGCATTGAAACCGCACAGGAAGTGTGCGATCGCGTTCTTGAGGCCGCGAAATATATTCCGCTTTCACAGCTGGGTACCACGGATGACTGCGGCTTTTCCCCGTTTTGCGACGATACCTCGACCAGTCGCGATACGGCTTTTGCAAAGATTGCGGCACGGGTGGCCGGAACGCGCCTTGCTTCGGAGATATTGAGCGCGAAGTAATGGAAAACAATGATAACGAAGAGAATTTGCTGCGTTCAGTCGCGCTGCAGAATGCGCAGACGATTCTCGCCGCACGCCAGCGCGCCGAAGAAGAATTGCTGCAGGCAAAGGCAGCGCTGGAAAAAAAGACCAGCGAACTAGCTCATTCGCTTGCAATGGTGCGGGCTACGCTCGAAGCAACGACAGATGGCATTCTCGTTACCGACAATGCTGGTACGGTGATCGACTTCAATGAGAAATTCGTTGCCTTCTGGCGGATCTCACCCGTGATTCTTCAACAGAAGCTGTATCGATTGCTCCAGGACTCCATGGCGGCGCAGTGTCTGGACCCGTATAGCTTTCTGGCGAAAGAAGAGAGCATTCATTCCCATTCTCCGACCGAAAGCGTCGACATTTTGCCGCTTTCCGACGGCAGGATTTGCGAGCGGTATTCACGGCTTCAGGTCGTCGACGGCGCCAGCGTAGGTCGGGTCTGGACCTTCCGGGATGTTACCCAGCAGCGTCGCGTCGAGTTCGCGCTACGCGAAGAGGGCCGTATCCTGGAATTGCTCAACAAGACCGGCACCGCGATCGCGTCGCATTTGAAGCTGGAATCGCTGCTGCAGGAAATCACGGATGCCGCGACGGAACTCAGCGGTGCAAAATTCGGCGCCTTTTTTCATAACAGCAAAGGAGACGGCGGCGAAGTGCTGATGCTGTACACGCTTTCCGGGGCGTCGCGGGAAGCCTTTGAACAACTCGGTCATCCACGCGTCACCGCATTGTTTGGCCCTACCTTTCGAGGCGAACCGCCCATCCGTAGCGACGATATCGTGCATGATCCTCGCTACGGTAAATGGCCTCCTCATCATGGCATGCCGCCAGGTCACCTGCCGGTGCGCAGCTACCTCGCGGTTCCCGTGGTGTCGCGTTCCGGGGAAGTCATAGGAGGACTCTTTTTCGGGCATCCCGAGCCTGGGATATTCACCGAGCGCACCGAGCGTATCCTGGTCGGTATTGCCGCGCAGGCCGCCGTTGCAGTCGACAATGCCCGCCTGTACGAAGCATCCCAGGCCGCCGCTGCGGAGCGTTCCAGGCTCCTTGACAGCGAACGAAGCGCGCGACAGCTTGCGGAAGAACAGAACCGGTCGAAAGACGATTTCCTGGCGATGCTCGGCCATGAACTGCGCAATCCGCTCAGTGCAATCAGCGCGGGCGTAAAAGTAGTGCAATTAGTTGGCCCGACGTCGGAAAAGGCAACGAATGCCTACGACATCATTAGTCGTCAAACCGTACATTTGAACCGCATCGTGGATGACCTGCTTGACGCTGCGCGCATGTTGGCGGGAAAGATCTCGCTTCAAAAACAGCAGATCGACTTGGCCGATGCGGTGAAGACGTGTCTTGCTGCCCTTGAAACTGCGGGTCGGACCGCAGACCACTTCATCGCCGTGTCGCTTGAGCAGGTTCTGGTGGACGCCGACCCGACGCGACTCGAACAGATTATCAGTAATCTCCTTACCAATGCACTCAGGTACACCCCGAGCAGAGGCGTAATTTCGATCTCGGTAGAGGTCAAGGCAGGAGAAGCCGTTCTCACCGTATCCGATAACGGCATCGGCATGTCAGCCAGTCTGATCGATCGCGTGTTTGAGCCCTTCGTGCAGGGAGAGCGCTCTCTTGACCGGTCGCAGGGTGGCTTGGGCATCGGCCTTACGCTGGTGCGGAAGCTCGTCGAGTTACATGGCGGAAGCATCAGCCTGACGAGTTTGGGCATGGGCCATGGAAGTACCGCAACCGTTCATTTGCCGATGTGTGCAATCTTGGCGTCACATACTGAATCAACGCTCTCCACATTGGCAGACAAGCGACGAGCAAAAGTACTGCTGATCGAGGATAACCCGGATGCGCGCGAGATGACTTCCACCATGTTGCAGCTATCCGATTACCATGTAATCCAGGCCGAAAACGGAATGCGGGGCCTTGAACTGGCCGCCATGTATTGTCCCGATGTCGCCGTCATTGACATTGGCTTGCCGGATTTGACTGGCTACGAGGTTGCAAAGCGCCTGCGTGCCGACATTCACTCGCGGGACATGCGTCTCATTGCGCTAACCGGATACAGCGGGCAGGAAGATGTTCAGCGCGCTCTGGACGCCGGCTTTGATAAGCATATGGCCAAGCCGGTAAATTTTTCGCGCCTGGTGAGTGCGCTCGAGTTGCTTACGGCTTCATCCATCTGACTGCTTTCAATCTGATTGCTCTAATCATCCTTGGAGTCAATATCCGCCAGCGATTCACGCCCCCGCGGCGTGAGGTCATGGCCATCGGAAGAAGGGCGCGGTGTAATGTGCCCCTTCTTGGACAGGAAGGTGACGACCCCCGGGTCGAGCTTGGCGAGCGGGTCGTTTGCGACCGCGCGCAGGCCATCGATGCAGCGCTTGATAAATAAAGTCTGCTGACCTTTTTCGGTCAGGACGAGTTGCCCATCCTTCTGGTGCGTTGCGTATTTCAGTCCGATAAGACGTTTGGTGTTTCTGGCCACGCATGCGTTCGGCCGTTCGCCTCTTTTTAGCTTGGTGATCTGGAAGAGTGCTTCATATTCGTCTTTGGTCAAGCTGTCGTCCATTGCGGGGTCCTTTGCAAGAATATTCGTTTATACGTTTGGGGGCTGTGCTTACGTACCGATACAAAAAAGGGCACCATCGCGGTGCCCGATTTCTCTACGGCGTCTTGCGCTGCCGATTTGCCTCAGTCGCAAAGAAACTCGAAGTCGCTGTTACTTACCCCAAGAATCCTTCAATGTCACGACGCGGTTGAATACCGGTTTGCCGGGTTGTGAATCCACGCGATCCGCAACGAAATAGCCATGCCGTTCAAACTGGAACTTCTGGTCCGGCAGCGCGGCTTTCATTCCGTGTTCCAGATACGCGGTGATCACTTCCTTCGCATTCGGATTCAATGCCAGCTTGAAGTCTTTTCCACCTGCATCCGGATGCGGATCGGTGAACAGCCGGTCGTACAGGCGCACCTGGGCTTCCAGCGCATGCGTCGCACTGACCCAGTGGATATTGCCCTTGACCTTGTAATTGTTCGCGCCTTCGGTGCCGCTCTTGCTGTCGGCGAAGTAATTGCAATGGACCGCGATCACCTTGCCGTCGGCATCCTTGTCGCAACCGGTGCATTCGACCACATAGCCATAGCGCAGACGTACCTTGTTGCCAGGGAAGAGCCGGAAATATCCCTTGCTCGGGGTTTCCATGAAGTCTTCGGCTTCGATCCACAATTCCTTGGTGATCGGGAAGTGGCGATGCCCACGGTCCGGATGATGCGGATGAACCGGGGCGCTGCATTCGTCGACCAGGTTGTCGGGGAAATTGTCAATGATGAGCTTCAAGGGGCGCAGCACCGCAGTCGCGCGCGGCGCTTTCTCATCGAGGTCGTCGCGCAGCGCGCCTTCCAGCGTGCTCATGTCGATCCAGCTGTCGGACTTGGCGACGCCGACGCGCTCGCAGAACAGTTGTACCGATTCCGGCGTAAAGCCGCGGCGGCGGATGCCGACGATGGTGGGCATGCGCGGATCGTCCCAGCCGTCGACGATGTTTTCATCGATCAGCTGGCGCAGCTTGCGCTTGCTGGTGATGGCATACGTCAGGTTCAGGCGGGCGAATTCCGTTTGGTCGGGCAGCGGACGCTTGAAGAAGCCGCCTTCCGCCGCGCGTTCAAGCACCCAGTCATAGAACGGCCGATGATCCTGGAATTCTAGTGTGCAGAATGAATGACTGATGTTCTCAATCGCATCTTCCAGAGGATGCGCATAGTCGTACATCGGATAGATGCACCATTTGTCGCCGGTGCGGTGATGGTGCGCATGGCGGATACGGTAGATGGCCGGATCGCGCATGTTCATGTTGGGCGAAGCCATGTCGATCTTGGCGCGCACGATATGTTCGCCATCCTTGAATTCGCCTGCCTTCATGCGACGGAACAGGTCCAGCGACTCTGTCGCCGGACGGTCGCGGAACGGCGAATTCTTGCCGGGTTCGCCGAAGTTGCCGCGATTTTTCGCCATGTCGTCGGCGCTCTGGCTGTCGACGTAAGCAT